>NZ_JBSHJJ010000001.1:0-326655 GCF_053619415.1 Nocardiopsis sp. NPDC055551
CGCCCGGTCCGGCCGTAGCCGGCCGGATCCCTTCCCGCCCGTCTGGCTTTCTCGTGGGCCGCGTCGCCATTACGTGACGGGTCCGGTCACGAAGGACCCGCTACAGGTCGGGTGAGTGGTGGGGCGCGTCCCCGCGGTAGCCGGCTCTGGTCTTTTCAGCGATGATCTTGCTCGTAGCGCCATGTTGGGCGCCCAACATGGCGCTACGGACAAGATCAAAACCCGGATCCGCTTCGATTCCGGGCTGTGGATAACCAAGAATGGCCACCCCATCTATGGTAGGCGCATTCGCCGCCCTGGAAATAGGTTGAATATACCCGCCGGTAAGCCTGCCATTTTCTGGGGTGTTCGCATATAATCAGAGTATGAGCTTTCCTCCCCACGCGCCGCGCCCGGCCGGGAACACCCCGGTCGATCAGGCGATGGTGGGTGCGCGGGAGATGGCGGTGGAATTCTCCGGCCGGGATATCCCGTTCGGGTGTGAAACCGAGACGCTCGCCCAGTTTCGCCGGCTCAATGGGGAAGTCGACCGGATCCGCTACGGGATGTTGCCCGCCCTGGCCCGGATGGAGGCCACCGGCGCCTTGTTGGAAGAGGGTGGCCAGCGCAGTATCCAGGCGTGGATCACCCACCAGTGGGGGACCTCTCCGGCCGAGGCCAAGAGCCTTGCCACCCTCGCCCGAGCGTTGTACCAGCAGCAGCTGCCCCTGGTGGAAGAAGCGTTTGGGAAGCAGACTCTGTCTTTGGGTGAGGCGTGCGCGATCGCGACCTCCACCGAAAAGGCCACCACCGAATGGGCGAAGGTCCTGGAAACGGCGGATGAGGAATTCCGTGCCCAGCGTCCTTCGGTGGAGGGGTTTCGGGCCCGGTTGGAATACGGGCTGATCGCCTATAAGCAGGAGTGCCCGCAGGCTTCGGTGCGCCAGTTGCGGGACGCGGCGAAATGGTTCGTCGCCCGCCTGGACCCGGAAAAGGCCGACCGGGACTACGATGAAACGTTCGAGAACCGGGGCGCCCAGTTCTCGCCCACGTTCGAGTCCGGGTTTTTGCTGCGGATGTGGGGGCCGGGGGCCGATAACGAACTGATCCAGGCCGCCCTGGAGGCTTACACGCAGCCGTATGGGCCGGAGAACGCGGCGATGCCGAAGCATCAGCGCACTTATGACGCGATGATGCGGATCTTCGAGACCGCTCTGACCCACCGGGGTTGCTCCAGCCTGAGCCGCCAGCCGTTGGCGACCCTCAACATCACCGTCCCGCTGAAGCGCTTCCTCGGAGACGGCACCGCAGAGCCGGCCGTCACCGAGGATGGTGTGGTGTTGCCCGATCAGATGGTGGCCCGCCTGACCCCCCACAGCTGGCTGCGCCGGTTCGTGACCGACGCCCAGGGCCGGACTCTGTTGGATGTGGGGCGTAAGCAGCGGTGCGCTCCGGACCCGGTCCGCCAAGCGGCCGGGTTCAAGAAGTCCTACTGCGAGTGGCACGAGGGCTGTGATGTGCCGCGTAGCTGGTCGCAGTACGACCACATCGTCCCCTTCTCCCACGGCGGGGCCACCAGCGCCGACAACATGCAGATCCTGTGCTCGACCCACAACAGGCTCAAGCACCGGTTACAGGCCAAGGTGAACCGGCAGATCTGGGAACACCACCACGCCCAGAACCGCCAAGAAGCAGGAAAGGAAGCCGGGTCCGGGGATGGGGAAGGAGAGCCAGCCCCAGCCACCGCCCCCTAACCACCGCGTACTTCCGCCAGGTGGAACACCACCCCGACGAGACCACCCCCGGTTGGGTGTCAGACCCCAAGGGCCCTATGCCCTGTGGGGATATCAGCATGCCCAGGGGCAGAAACACCGCGACCCCCACCCGGAGCCACATTCCGGGGCTGGAGTGGCTCCCATCGGGGGTGTCGGCACGACTCCCACCCCCGGTACTGGCTCCCGCCCCAGGTACCGGCCCACCCGCACCACCAACCCCATGTTGTCTCTTCATCATGATGATCTTGTCCGTAGCGCCATGTTGGGCGCCCAACATGGCGCTACGAGCAAGATCATCAGGGAGAGAGCTTCACCAGAGGTGGCTACCGCGGGGACGCGGCCCGCCCCGTGCCTCACCTGTAGCGGGTCCTTCGTGACCGGACCCGTCACGTAGTGGCGACGCGCTCAACGAGGACACCAGAGGGAAGGGAAGGGATCCGGCCGGCCACGGCCGGACCGGGCCCCGGGGGCCCGAAGGGCCCGGGGCCGTTGGGACCTCAACCACTCTCTCCCCCTTCCCCGATAGCCGCCAAACCGCCGCCCGCACCGCACGGGTCAAGGCCACTAACCCCATCGTCACAGAACCCGACATCGCCTTGACGCGTGCGGTGCGGGCGGCAACAATCACGCGGCGGGGAAGGAGGGAGAACCACCCGAACAACGCCCAACAACCCCCAGGACCCCGACCCGAGGCGCCCCACCAGCCACCCGAACAACGCCCAACAACCCCCAGGACCCCGACCCGAGGCGCCCCACCAGCCACCCGAACAACGCCCAACAACCTCAAGGTTCTCGACCCGAGGCGCCCCACCCATTCCCATCCGGACAAACCCCACCGACACCCCCACCGGTACGGATCGGTGCGGATCGGCTCGGGTCCGGCGCGTGCCGGGGATTTTTCCGGGGGCCATGTCGATCGTCCACTTCCACAAGGCAGGATGGTCTTGTGGGACGGCCCATACGGACGTGTACTCGCATGCTCACCCTGGAGGAGGCGGTTCAATGACGAAACGCAAGCCCACCGGTATGGAATTCGAGTCCTGGATCGATGTCCAGATCCGTGAGGCTCAGGAAAAGGGAGAGTTCGACGATCTTCCCGGTGCCGGCAAGCCCATTCCCGACATCGACCGCCCCTATGACGAGAACTGGTGGATCAAGCGCAAGCTCAAGCAGGAGAACGTCTCGCTGCTGCCGCCCACTCTGCGACTGCGCAAGGAAGCCGAGGACACCCTGATCGAGGCGCGCAAGGCCCGGACGGAGAAGCGGGTCAGGGAACTCCTGGAAGGCTTGAACAAGAAGATCCGGGCGATGAACACGAACGCGCCCCCGGGGCCGCCGCTCAACCTGATGCCCTATGACGTCGACGAGTTCCTTCGCGACAAGTGGGAGGGCCCTGGAGCCTGATCCCTCCCAGGTGCGAGTGGCCGACTGCGGCCGGCGGGGCCACCCGAACGGTCGGATGGGGCATGGCTGGATAGTCTTCCGGTACCCCAGCAGTCGCGCACCGTGAGGTGGACCCGTTGAGCGTCGAAACCCCCAGGGACAGCACGTCCAACAACGCCCGGGATGTCTTCGGAACGTTGTTCCAGGCGCGTGACATCACGGTCCACTACATCAACGGTGCCATCTCTGACGTCACTGATGTCTCCGACGACTCCGAACGCGCCTTCGATCTCCTGGTGCCTCCCTCCTATGTGGACCGGGATGAACCTCGGGCCGACGCGCAACGGATCATCGACGAGGACCCGAGTGCCTCGACCATGCTCACGGTGTCCAGCAGGATCCAGGGCGGGGGCACGACCGCCTTCGGCCTGAAACTCCTGCACGACGGTTTCGAGCGGGATCGTGCCCGTTTTCCCGGCGGCCACGTCCTGGTGGACCTGGTCCGGGAGGATCCGTGGATGGCCGTGGGCCGCCTGTTGCGTCTCATGGACATTGCGGAGGAGGACATTCCGGCCACCCTGGAGTGGCGTGTCCAGAAGCTGCACCAGAGCCCGCGATGGCGGAGCGGGATCGCCGTGATGGTGGATTCTCCGGGCAACTTCACCGACGTCCGCCTCTTCCTGGCGACCTCACCGGGAAGTCTCACCGTGGTCACCGGACCCCAGAACTTCGACCTGAGGACGCTGGGCCGTGACGACAGGAGGCTCCTGCGCCACGTTCAATGGCGCTCCATCCAGCTGGACGCCTTGTCGGACGAGGACGCCACGACGATGTTCCGCCTGCGGTCGGACCTGGCACCCTCCCGGCCACGGGAATGGGCGATGGTCGCCGACTTCGTGGCCGCGGCCGGAGGCAATCCCGGGCTCATCGCGGACTACGCCTTCGATGTCCACGTCGAACGCCAGTGCGGGGCACCGGACCCACTCGCCACCGCGCACCGGAACCACTTCGGTTCGGACGCCGTCCCGGGGCGGCGTCCGCGTGATCGTGTGGACTTCGCGGGACTCGATGATGGGCAACGTGCCTTGGCGGTCCGACTGGCCGGCCTCCCCGACGTCGATTTCGGTTTCGATCTGGCCGAGGCCCTCATGGCCGACTCCGCGAGACCGGAGGACGTGCGTGCGGGGCTGGGAATCCTGACGGAGAGGGGCGTCCTCGACACCGTCGTGACCGGCTCCGAACCCAGGTACCGCTTCATCACGCGCAGTATGCGGTCGACCTTCACCCCTGACACGGAGAAACCCTTGGACACCCCCCGGCGCACCCTCACCCACTACTACGAGATCGGTTACGCCGCGCACCGAAAGCTGATGCCGGGTCGCTGGCTCCAGGTCGAACTCGACGGCCGTTCGGCCTTCCCCGACGGCGCGCGGGCCGCTCGCTCCTTCGGGAGCATCGACGAGGCCCGACAGGCGCTGACCCCCGAACGTCAGACCCTGGTCAAGGTCGTGATCGACGCCGTGGCCGCGGGCCACTTCGCGATGGCCGCGGAACTGTGCGAGGTCCTGTGGCCCTTCTGGTTCCACTCCGGCTGGTTCACCGACATGGTCGATGCGCAGGCGCCCGTATTGCGGGCGACCCTGGACACCCACCACCTCGAACCCGCTCGGCTCTCCCGCCTGTGCGTGCAGACGGCCATCGCCTATCGCCGGGACCGGAACCCCACGGACGCGCGCCTTCAAGCGGAGCGGGCCCTGAAACTCGCCCAGGGCGAGCACCCGCTGGTGGTCCTCACCGCCCACGACGCGCTCGGGGACGTCGAGACCGACGCTGAAGAGTACGACGCCGCGATCGGGCACTTCGCCGAGGCCCGCCGCATCGCCGAAGGTCTGGACCCCGTCGATCTCAGGGCACTGCACATCATGGAACGCAAGGAGGGCGTCGCCCACCGGCGGGCGGGACGTCCGGCAGAGGCGGAGTCCCTGCTCCTGCACGCGAGAGGGCTGCTCGCCGAGGGCGACCACCAGAACCACGCCCGAACCGGCACGGCCCTGGGCGACCTGCGTCGGGACCAGGGCCGGGTCGAGGAGGCCCTGGAATCGTACGATGGCGCGATCGATCGCCACCGTCTCCTTGGTGACCTGCGCCGGGTCGGAGACGTGTACGTGCTGCGAGCCGACGTGAACCGGGTGCGGGACACCGTGGCCTCCCGATCGGACCTGGAGCGTGCGTTGGAGGCGTACGAGGCGGCGAACGCCGAGCGCGACGCGGCCGATGTCCGCGAGCGACTCGCCGTATGGTCCTTGGGTTGATCATCCTTCGCTCGATGCTCGGATGGTGAAGCTCGCCTCGTGCTCGCCCAGCAGGACGAGGAGTGATCCCTCGGGGGCTTCACCCTCGACCCATTGATGCCAGTACGCCGAGGCGGCGGTGGTGGGATCGTGTCGGTGTCCGGGGTCGTCCGCCACCAGCCTGATCCGTGTGCCGTCACGGTCGACGAGCAGGCAGTCGGGGCCGTCCGCGGCGACCGCGAGGTGGGCCCGAGGGTGATCGGACAACCTTGCCCGCAGCACTGCCCAGGAGGTACCCCCACCGGGGCTCCCCGAGTCGGGGCCGCAGAGGAGCAGGCAGGCGGCTTCGCTCCACCGGGCCTGGGTCTCGTCCGTATGGGTGACCAAGTGGGGGCGGTCCAGGAAGAGCCGTTCCCTGGTGATGGATTCGACGGGGTGGCGGCGCACCCGGAGCCCGGAACCCTCCTCTTGGACTGTGCTCCACAGTGGTGCGTGGTCGGTGGCGTCGGGCCAACCCCGTCGATAGGGGATGGGGACGTCGGCGGGGAGGGTCCGTACCGGGCGCTCGGGTTCGGGTAGATCCAGGAGCCGGTAGAAGGTCTCGCGCAGGATCCGTCCGGAGCCGCCGGGTTGGGAGTTGAGCCGGTCGGTGAAGGCCGCGAACCGGTCGGGTTTGTGGTCGGCGGCGTCGGCGAGGATCTGCGGGAGCAGGGGGAGGTCGGCGCGTAACCGGGTGGCGGAGCGGCCGAATCGGGCGATGGGGGAGAACGGATCCATCTCGGTGTCGGGAAAGGCCCCGAGCATGGTGTGGGTACCCAGGGACGCCCCATAGGCGGTGACGGATCCGTGGTCGCCGATGACGTGGTCGGCGGCCACGAGCGCGGCCTGCCAGCCCTGGCGGGGCGGAAGTACGCGCAGACCGGCGCGTTCGGCCTCGGCGAGCCAGGAACGTACCTGGTGGTGACCGTGGCCGTGCCAGGTGTTGGGGTGCAGGGCGAGGGCGACGCGGTACTCGTCGACGGGCAGTTCGGCGAGCAACCGGTTCAGGAGTTCGGGCCGGGAGCCGAGGAGGGAACCAGGCCCCCAGGTGGAGCTGACCACGACCAGTTTCCGGTGCCCGGTTTCGAGGTGGTCGCGGTAGCGGTCACGCCAGGGGAGTCCGGCCAGGATGCGGTCGTGGGAGGGGTCTCCGGCGATGAGCGCGGCGTTCACGGCCTCGGGGCAGCTCCGGCGGAGACGGTCGAGCTGTTCGGGGTGGGACAACACGAGCGTTCCGGGAACGAGGGTCCCGTCCCGCAGGAGGGTGGCCGGACCGAGCCCGAAGGCCGCTTTCCGCTTTCCGCTTTCCGCTTTCCCTATCTTATTGTACCCCGCGCCATGAGAGAAAACAATCAAAGGCGCGTTTATCAGGTGTAGGTCATCGCCGTAACTGGCCGCGATCGCCAGGTCGAATTCCTCCTCCAGTGCCTGTTCCCAGGGTGCGACGAGAGCACCGATGTCATCGAGGAATTCGGTGACGCCCTCGCGGAAGTTGGAGGTTCTGGCCCGGGTGAAGACGAGCTGGATCCTCGGGTCGGAATCGAACAGCGGAAGGACGTCGAGAAGCCTCGTCAGGGTGGTGACGGTGTGGGCCACGACGAGGATTCGGCGGGCGTCGGGATAGGTGGACCAGTTCGGCGCCGATCCGATCGGTACCCGCAACCGTTCCTCGACCGACATGCATGCTCCCGCAGCTCGAAAGTCCGGAGTGCCCCGGAACACGATGGAACAGCGTACCGAACCCGTGTTCCGGGGCCTTCGCGGGCCTATACCCCGTGAACGGTGTGCCGGAAGTGCGCGTAGCGTTCACGCAGTTCCGTTCCGGCCTCGGAGTTGTACGTGGACGACTCCTCCGGTGCGCCCAGGGTCCACACCGGCGGTGATTCCTCGCCGGACAGCGCCCAGGCGGCCTGGCGGGCGGCGCCCAACGCCACGTACTCGGCGGCCGGTGGAACCACCACGGGCGCGCCCAGGACGATGGGGGCGATGGCGCGGACCGCGGCCGACCGGGCGCCTCCGCCCACCAGCAGCACCCGTTCGGTGGGCACACCCTGCCCGGAGAGGGCGGCCAACCCGTCGGCGAGTCCGCACAACATCCCCTCCACGGCGGCGCGGGCGATGTTGGCGGGGGTCATGTTGTCCCTGCGCAGGCCGTGCAGGGATCCGGTGGCCTCGGGGAGTTCCGGGGTGCGCTCACCGTCCAGGTAGGGCAGCAACACCACGCCATCCGACCCCGGGCGCGCTCCCAACGCGAGGTGGTCGAGCCCGGCCAGGTCGGTGCCGAGCATCGCGGCGGCCGAGCTCAGTACCCGGGCGGCGTTGAGGGTGCACACCAATGGCAGGTGGCCGCCGGTGGCGTCGGCGAAACCGCACACCGTTCCGGTGGGGTCGTGGGTGGGGCGGTCGTGGGCGGCGAACACGGTGCCGCTGGTGCCCAGGGACACCACCACGTCGCCGGGGCGCACGCCCAGGCCGAGGGCGGCCCCCATGTTGTCTCCGGTGCCGGGCGCGATGAGCGCGCCCTCGGGGGTGTGGCCCACGGTCTCGGCGGGGGCGGCCACGCGGGGGACCTCCAGTTCCCGGCCGAACCCGCGCACCAGCAGGTCGGTGCGGTAGGTGTTCTCGGCGGGGGACCAGTAGCCGGTGCCGGAGGCGTCGCCGCGGTCGGTGGTGGGTGCCCGGCGGGCGCCGCCGAGCCGCCAGGTCAGCCAGTCGTGGGGGAGCATGACACCGTGCGCGCGGGCGGCGAGCTCGGGTTCGTGTTCGGCGAACCAACGCAGCTTGCCGACGGTGAAGCTGGCCACCGGCACGTTTCCCACGGCGTCGGCCCAGGCCTTGGGGCCGCCCAGTTCCTGGACCAGGTCGTGGGTCGCCCCGGCGGAGCGGGCGTCGTTCCACAGCAGGGCGGGGCGGATGACCTCCCCGTCCTCGTCGACCACGACCATGCCGTGTTGTTGACCGGCCACGGAGACCGCGGCGACGTCGTCGAGCAGCCCGGAGGAGGCCTCGCTCAGGGCGCTCCACCAGTGGCGGGGGTGGGTCTCGGTGCCGTCGGGGTGTGGGGCGCGTCCCTCGCGCACCACCTTGCCGGTGGTGCTGTCACAGACCACGACCTTGCAGGACTGTGTCGAACTGTCGATTCCGGCGACGAGTGCCATGTTCGCTCCGTGTGGGTGAGGGGGTCCTGGCCGGGGCTCGGCGGGCTCATTCTCGCACTCTGGTGACCCCTCTCACAGTCCGGGGTGCGCCTCGATGAATCACTTGCCCGAGCAGGTGGGCGTCAATAAAATTGAGTCCAGACAACTCAACGCGATGGGAGTGGTCCGATGCGCGTCACCGACGTCTTCGAAGGGGCCGAGCACACCCTGTGGGCGCAGCTCGCCGTGGATCCGGTCGTCCGGGTCGACAGTGGGCGTCGCGGCGCCGACCTCGTGGTCGAGGTCGAGCTTGCCCCGGGTGTGGATCCCGGTGGGGTCCTCGTGCTGCGAGAGGATCGTGCTCTGACGCTGGTGAACGCCTCCGATCGCGCGGTGTTGTACCGGATCCCCCTGGAGACCGCCGTGGGTCGCCCTGTTCGACGCGACCTCCCGGGTGGGCTGCTCCTCACCGCACCCTTGGCCGGCCCGGCCCCGGTCTCCGTGGCCCCTGGAGTGCGCCCGCCCGTCGGACGTCTGCGCGCCGCCCTGACCCGCCTGTACGACCGTCTTCGGGGATTTCTCCGGGTATGACGAGGGTGCCCCCGATCGAGCGGGGGCACCCTCCTTCCCGAGGTGGGGCGGACGTGAGGCCCGTCGAGTGCAATTGCCAACTAAACCTGTAGGGAATGTGGTTTACTGGCGTGCATGGAAGCTGGCGCACCATCACACCTTCGGCCCTGGTGGCGGCCGTTCACCTTCGATGAGCGCTGTCGGTGACAGGAGTCCCCGGATCACCACCGACAGCACGAGAAGGCGACAAGGACCATGACCATCAACGACATCGCCGCGCCCACGCCGCTCACCCTGGACCGCCTGTCCGGGTTGACCGCGAAGGTCGCGGAGGAGGTCCGCCAGGGGCTCCACGAGATCCACTTCGACGCCGAGAATCGGTGGTCGGTCCGGCTGCACGCCGACGACTACACCGACGTCTGGCTCATCTCCTGGACCCCCGACCAGTCCACCCGACTGCACGACCACGCCGGTTCGCTGGGCGCGCTCACCATCGTCACCGGCGAGCTGGTGGAGTACTACTGGGACGCCGGACCGCGCGAGCGCACCCTGGCCGAACCCGGGGGCGGTCGCTTCCCCCTCGGTCACGTGCACGACGTCGTCAACGCCTCCGACGGTCCGGCCGTGAGCGTCCACGCCTACTCGCCGCCGCTGACCGCCATGCACTACTACGAGATCACCGACCAGGGCTCGCTGCGGCGTACCGACAGCATCCTCACCACCGCGCCCGAATCGGGCGTCCCCACCCTGGAGACCGTCCCCTCCGAGGAGGCCGCGACGGGGGAGGGGCGGCGATGAGCGGGCCTTCGGTCAGCGCCATCGAACGGCTCCTCAACGAAAAGCGCGCCCGCCTGAAGCGGCTCGACCCGTACCGGGCCCATGTCGCCCAGTGTGAGGGCGCCCTGCTGGTGGACACGCGCCCCGTCATCGATCGGGAGACCGAGGGGGAGATCCCCGGCGCCCTGGTGATCGACCGCAACGTCTTGGAATGGCGTTTGGACCCCACCAGCCCCGACCGAGTGCCCGAAGCCGACTCCGCCGACCGCCGCATCGTGCTGTTCTGCAACGAGGGCTACGCCTCCAGTCTGGCCGCGGTCCAGCTCCAGGAGCTGGGGCTGGCCCACGCCACCGACCTGGACGGTGGTTTTCGCGCCTGGCGTGCCGCCGGCCTGCCGGTGACCGATCCACGCGGCTGACCCGCACCGTTTCCCGAAGGCCCGCGACGGCGTGACCCGCGTCGTCGCGGGGTCCGGCTCGACCCATACCCTTTAACTCTACTAAATAAGTAGGTTTAATCGAGTTGGGTCGACGCCTCCCCGCCACCCCCGTCACCCCAGGGCGCATCGACGCCCGGAGATCGAGAAGGACATGAGCGAGACACCCTCCACCCCCACACCCGAAAGCGCCCCCGCGCGGTCGGGGTTCCGACTCGGCGAGGACTGGGCCGCCACCATCACCGGCCTCGTCCTGCTCGGCCTGGGCCTGGTCGTCGTTCTAGGGTTGGCCGCCACCACCCGGTCAGTCCCCCCGCTCCGGCGCCGACGCCCGGGGGCCGCGATAGATGTACCCGACCTTGCGGACCGTGGCGATGCGTTCTCCGGCCGGTCCCAGCTTCCGGCGCAGTCGGTGGATGTGCACGTCGATGGTGCGCGAGTGCAGGTCCCGACTCACACCCCAGACCCGTTCGAGGAGTTCGGAGCGGGTGACCGCGCGGCCGGGGGCGGCGGTCAGGCAGTCCAGCAGCTCGTACTCCTGGTAGGTCAGGTCGATCTCTTGGCCTTGGACCCAGACCCGACGGGCGTTGCGGTCCAGCAACAGGACACCGTCGGTCGCCTCGGCGGTGGGATGCGCCCGGGGATGGGGTTCGTCCACGACGACCCCATAGACCAGCATGTACCGGCCGCTCTCGGGCAGGGGTAGGACGCCGAGCAGGGAGTGTTCCCCTTCGGGGGCCGTGACCTTCGGGGGGTGGCCCTCGGGGGAGCGGACGGCGGTCAGGGGTGGCCGCGTGAGGGTGGAGCGACCGTTGGTTCCGGGTGTGGCGGTGCGTGCGCTGAGCATGATTCCATGATGCGCCGTATTTCCCTTAATATCTACCTGATTAATAGGTAATCTCTGGGCTGTGGCCAAGGCCACGTTTCGGTCGGCGTTAATCGGATTATTCCTACCATGTAGGTTGGATAGGGTCTGATCGGCTCGTAGGCGCACCAAAGGGGCGTCCGAGTACACCGCGTCCAGGCCCGTCCCGGCCTCGGCCACCCCCCGCGATCCTCCATCCCACGATCACGAAGGAGCGCACTCATGCGCACGACCTCGATCCTCATCGGCGCGGCCGCCCTGACTCTCGCGGTCGCGGCCTGCGGTGCCCCCAGTGAGCAGGCCGCCGAGTCCACCGAGGACGGCCAGGCACCGCTCCGGATCGGTGTCAACCCCGTTCCGCACGGTGACGTCCTCGCCTTCATCGACGAGAACCTCGCCGAGGAGGCCGGGCTGGACCTCGACATCGTGGAGATCGCCGACTACAACACGCCCAACGCCCAGTTGGTCGACGGCGACCTGGACGCGAACTACTTCCAGCACCGCTCGTTCCTGAACGAGTGGCTGGAGAACGGCCCCGAGGCCGACCTCACCTACATCACCGACGTGCACATCGAGCGCCTGGGGCTGTACTCCGAGAGCGTGGAGAGCATCGACGACCTGCCCGAGGGCGCCGAGGTCGCGGTTCCCAACGACCCGGCCAACCTCAACCGAGCCCTGGGCATTCTTGAGACCGAGGGTCTGATCACCGTCGACCCGGAGGCCGGTGAGACCGCCACGGAGAAGGACATCACCGACAACCCGAACGACCTGACGATCACGCCGCTGGAGGCCGCCCAGCTTCCGCGCTCGATCACCGACGTCGACGCCGCGGTCGTCAACGGCAACTACGCCATCGAGGCCGACCTCGCCGAGGAGTCCAACCTCCTGGCCTGGGAGCCCGAGGGTGACGACTACGTCGAGAAGTACGCCAACGGCCTGGTGGCCTTGGACGAGAACGTCGACGACGAGCGGGTCCAGCTGCTGGCCGAGCTGCTCCACGACGAGCAGGTCCTGGAGTACATCCAGCAGGCCTGGCAGGGCGTCGTCCTGGCCGTCGACGCCGAGGGTCGGCCGGTCGAGTAACCGCGCGCCGTACGCCGTTCGGGGCGGTGGAGTCCTTCGACTCCACCGCCCTTTCGCGTGCCAGGGGCCGGATCCGAAGTGGCGCAGGTCACATGGGGGAATGGCGCCCTTCCTTCCCATTAATCCTACTCATTAAGTAGGATTTCCTTGTCCGGTCGACCCCACGACAGAAGAGGGCCCCATGAGCATGCGAACCTCCGCGCTTTCGACCGCCGCCGCGGCACTGGCGATCGGGCTGGTCGCGACCGGCTGCGGGGGCTCCGACGCCGACGCGGGCGGAGACGCCGACACCCTCACCCTCGGCTACTTTCCGAACGTCACCCACGCGCCCGCCCTGGTGGGTGTGGAGAACGGGACCTTCGACGAGGCGCTCGGCGACGTCGATCTGTCCACCCAGACCTTCAACGCCGGCCCGGACGCGATCAACGCGCTCTTCTCCGGCGAGATCGACGCGACCTTCATCGGTCCCAACCCGACGATCAACGGCTGGTCCCAGTCCGGCGGCACCGCGCTGCACGTCATAGCCGGCTCCACCTCCCAGGGTGCCGGTCTGGTGGTGCGCGAGGGCATCGACGACGTCGAGGACCTGCCCGGCCACACCATCTCCACGCCCCAGCTGGGCAACACCCAGGACGTGGCGTTGCGCTGGTTCGCCGAGGAGCAGGGGTGGGACATCGACACCGAGGGCGGTGGCGAGTTGTCCATCCTGCCGCAGGAGAACGCCGAGATCATCAACGCCTTCGAGCTCGGTGAGATCGACGGCGCGTGGGTGCCCGAGCCGCATCTGAGTCGGCTGATCCTGGAGCACGACGCCGAGTTGCTCGTCGACGAGAAGGACCTGTGGCCGGACACCGGCGGTGAGTTCGTCACCACCAACCTGATCGTCAACGCCGAATTCCTGGAGGAGAACCCCGATACCGTCCGGGACCTGCTGCGGGGCCACGTCGAGACGATCGACTGGATGAACGACAACTCCGAGGAGGCCCAGGAGGTGACCCTGGCCCACCTGGAGGCCCTCACCGGCGGAGACCTCTCCCCGGAGGTCGTCGCCTCCGCCTTCGACAACGTCTCGTTCACCGCCGACCCCATCTCTGCCTCGCTGCGAGGCGGAGCCGAGCACGCCGAGGCCGTCGGTCTGCTCGACCCGGTGGAGCTGGAGGGGATCTACTCGCTCGAAGCGCTCAACGAGATCCTCGCCGAGGAAGGACACGACGAGGTCGAGGGCTTCTAGCGCTTCCACAAAACCTACTTATTAAGTAGAGTTTTTCCGTGCCGCTTCAGACCTCGAACCCCCGACACGCGGGTCCGCCCGAACCCACCGAGAGCCGCCTCGGCCGCCCCGGTGGGCCTGGAAGGCGAAGGGAAACAATGAGCACCATCACCGAGACCCGCACCGACACCAACGCCGTGCGGATCGACGACATCTCCAAGGTGTTCGGGCGCGGCGGTGGCGCCGTCACCGCCATCGACGGGATGTCCGTCCAGGTAGAGGAGGGCGAGTTCCTGGCCATCCTGGGCGCCTCCGGATGCGGCAAGAGCACCCTGCTCTCCCTCGTCGCCGGACTGGAGGACCCCACCACCGGCAGCGTGGACGTGGGTGAACACCGTGTGGCCATGATGTTCCAGGAGGCCGCGCTCTTCCCCTGGCTCACCGTCGGCGCCAACATCGAGATCCCCATGAAGGTCAACAAGGTTCCCAAGGCCGAACGTCGCAAGCGTGTGGCCGAACTCCTGGACCTGGTGCGTCTGACCGGACTGGAGCGCAAGCGCCCGCACGAACTCTCCGGCGGCATGCGCCAGCGCGTGGCCCTGGCCCGAGCCCTGGCCCAGGACGCCGACGTCCTGCTCATGGACGAACCCTTCGGCGCGCTGGACGCCATGACCCGCGACATCCTCCACGACGAACTGGAACGGATCTGGCGGGAGAAGTCCCTGACCATCATGTTCGTCACCCACAACGTGCGTGAGGCGGTGCGCCTGGGCGACCGGGTCGTGCTGTTGTCCAGCCGTCCCGGGCGCGTCATCTCCGATTTCGAGGTGAAGGGTGAACGCCCCCGCCGCATCGACTCCGCCCTGATCGCCGAACAGGCCGCCGCCATCACCGACCGACTCCGTGAGGAGGTCTCACGCCATGCCTGAGACCCAGGACAGGGACACCGCCGTCCAAGGCCTGGACGCCCTCGAACTACAGCCCAAGCGTGGCAGCGACGAACGGAGCGTGGCCGAGACCGCGGGCAGGATCTGGGCGGCCACCTGGCCCAAGCTCGCCGCCGTCGCCTTGGTGCTGTTGGCCTGGCAGGCCGTGGTGTGGAGCGGCTGGCGTACCGAATGGGTCTTCCCCGGGCCCGACCGCGTCCTGCCCACCCTCTTCGGGGAGATCACCACCCCCGAGTTCTGGGAGGCCGTACGGGTCACCATGCGGCGGGCCTTCATCGGCTTCGCTCTGGCCCTGGCCGTGGGTGTGGTCGTCGGCCTGGCCGTGTCGCAGTTCAAGCCGTTGCGGGTGGCGATCGGCTCGCTCATCACCGGCCTGCAAACGATGCCGTCGATCGTGTGGTTCCCCTTCGCGATGCTGCTGTACGGCATCAGCGAGTCCGCGATCATGTTCGTGATCGTCCTGGGCGCGGCGCCCTCGATCGCGGGTGGTCTCACCTCGGGTATCGACTACGTGCAGCCGTCGCTGCTGCGCGCCGGCAAGGTCATGGGGTTGCGCGGGGCACAGCGGTACCGGCTGCTGATCATCCCCGCCGCGCTGCCGATGTTCGTCACCGGGCTCAAACAGGGATGGGCGTTCGCCTGGCGCTCCCTGATGGCGGGAGAGCTGCTGGTGATCATCAACCAGCAGAACTCGATCGGGTGGGCGCTGAGTCAGGCGCGCCAGCTCAACGACGCCGAACGACTGCTCAGCTACATCATCATCGTGCTGGCGATCGGGATCCTCATCGACGTGTTCTTCAACTGGGCCGACCGTTCTCTGCGCCGCAGGTGGGGCATCACCCGGTAGCGGGGCCGAAGGATAAGGGGGCCGCACCACGCGTGCGCGGCCCCCTCTCCCGATCAGCCGTAGACGGCGTGGTACAGCTCCACGACCTCCTCGGCGGTGGGCACCCGCGGATTGTTCCCCGGCGAACCCGACGCCAACGCCTGCCGTGCCATCAACGGCGCCAGCTCCCACCAACGCTCGGCGTCGATCCCGTGGGCGCGCGGGGAGGGCACCCCCAACTCCTCGTTGAGCAGTCGCAGCTCCCACACCAGCGCCCCGGTGGCCTCACCGTCCGTGCTGCCCGGCGCGGCCATTCCCATCGCCCGTGCGCAGTCGGCGTAGCGCTCAGGCGCCGCGCCCACCGAGAACTCCGTGACCGTCGGCAACAGCATCGCGTTGGACAATCCGTGCGCCACCTTGAAGTGCGCGCCGATCGGTCGACTCATCCCGTGCACCAGGGCCACGCTGGAGTTGGAGAAGGCCATACCGGCCTGCGTCGCGCCCGCCATGACCGCCTCCCGGGCGGCCCGGTCCGCGGGGTCGGCGTACGCCGAGCGCAGGTGGGCGAAGAGCGTGCGCATCGCGTCCCGGGCCAGACCGTCCGAGATCGGGTTGGCCTTGGTGCTCACGTACGCCTCGATGGCGTGGGTCAAGGCGTCCACCCCGGTGTCGGCGGTCAGCCGGGCCGGCATCTCCAAGGTCAGTTCGAAGTCCACGAGTGCCGCCCGCGGCAGCATCGCCAGCCCCGCGCACAGCATCTTCTCGTCGGTCTCCGCGTCGGTGATGATGCTGTAGCGGGTCGACTCCGAACCCGTGCCCGCGGTGGTCGGGACCGCGATCACCGGAAGGGCGGGCGCGTCGGTGACCACCGGGGCCTTGTAGTCGCGCATACGGCCACCGTGCGAGCCGAGCAGGGCGACGGCCTTGGCGGTGTCGATGGGGCTACCGCCGCCCACCCCCACCAACGAGTCGAAATCGCCCTCCCGCAACGCCCGCACCCCCGCGTCCACCACCTCGGTGGTGGGGTCGGGCACGGTCTCGGTGAACACCCCCGGCGAGATCCCGGCCCGTTCCAGCCGGCTCAGGATCTCGTGGAAGAAGGGTCGGGAGGCGACGAAGGGGTCGGTCACCAACAGGGGACGGGACAGGCCGAATGAGTCCAGGACCTCGGCCAACTCGGACGAGGCCCCCGCACCCACGCGTAGAACACGGGGCAGGGCCAGGGAAGCGGACACGTCGAGTACCTCCGGGGGATCGGGAGTACGGGCTTGGTACCCCGACCGAAAGCTCCGACGAGGCACGGATCAACGTCCCGGTACCTACCCTCTCGACCCGTTCGATTCCTCCCGGACGCGGTCCGTTTCCGGACCGCGACCTCGCCTCGACCCGGGGCCGGGCACCGCTATGGCGCCCGGCCCCGGTGGTCCGTGTGGATCAGCCGCTCACCAGCGGGGTGTCCACCAGGTGTTCGGCCACGAACCACGCCTCCAGCTCGTTGGTGCGGATCACGTCCGAGACCAGCACGTCGTTGGTGCCGTCGTCACCCAACTCCTGCACGCGCGCGGCCGCGTCGTGGGCCTCCTCCAGGATGGTCTCGTGGGCCTCCAACAGACGGGAGAGCATCGCCGGGACCTCCTCGGCCCCGTTCGGTGGACGTGGGATCCTCGTGATCTCCGCGACGTGTCGGGGGTCGCCCACCGCCACACCGCCCAGGGTCTGGACGCGCTCGGCGACGGTGTCGATCAGCTCCAACTGCTCGTCGGCGTGCTTGTCCATGAGCAGGTGCAGCTGGTAGAAGGTCTGACCGCGCATCAACCAGTGGTGCTTCTTGTAGAGGTCGTGCAGGATGCGGGTGTCGCACAGGACCTGGTTGAGTCGCTGGCACGAGTACATCCGGGTGTCGTAGGACAACCCGACCGGAAGTTGGCGGACCGTCCCGAACTGCTGGATCTCCTCGCCCCGCTGATGGAGCCACGGCTGGCTGCTGCGCGGCTTGGGCGTGTTCGTGCGCTGATCGGAGGTCGTCACGACCGATTCCCCCTTGCGAGTAGGTGGCGGAACGCGGTTGGACGCGTCCCGCCTGCCAGTCTCGGCCACCGACCGTTGTCACGGGAGAAACAGCACCCCATGGCAGGGCAAGACTTCACCCGGCCGGCCGGAACACGGTCTACCGGCCCGGGTCGAAGGTCACCGGCAGCGCGAACAGCCCGTGCATGATCATGCTCGGCCACCAGCGCAGCTCGGATTCGGGGACGGAGAGCCGTAGCCCGGGCAGACGGTCCAGGACCGCGCCCACCGCGACCCGCGCCTCCATCCGCGCCAGGCGAGCCCCGATGCAAAAGTGCGCCCCGTGCCCGAAGGCGAGGTGGGAGGAGCCACGTTCGAGGTCGAAGGTGTCGGGGTCCTCGTACTGTTGCGGGTCGCGCCCGGCGGCCAACAGCGACACCAGAACGGGTTCGCCCGCCTCCAGGCGCACCCCGCCCACGGTGGTGGGCCGGGCGGGGAAGCGCCAGGTCGCGTTCTGCAACGGGCTCTCCAGCCGCAACGATTCCTCGATCGCCGGGTCCAGCAGGGAACGGTCCTCGCGGACGCGTTCCAACCGGTCGGGATGGCGCAACAGGGTCAGCAGCATGTTGCCGATCAGCGCCACGGTCGTCTCGTGTCCGGCCACCAGCAACAGGAACGCGGTGGAGGTCACCTCGTCGCGAGTGAGGTCCCCGGCGCGGTGCGCCTGTACGAGGTCGTTGAGCAGGTCGTCGGTGGGCTCGGCCAGTCGGGCGTCCACCAACGACCCCAGGTAGGAGTCGAACCAGTCGGTCGTCGCGGCGATCGCCTCGACCTCTTCGTAGGACGAGGAATCGATCACCGCGGCCTGACGGTGGAACTCGGGCCGGTCCGCCTCGGGCACCCCGAGGATGTCGCAGATGATCGCGATCGGTAGCGGGTAGGCCAGGTCGCGCACCAGGTCGGGGTCGGGGGAGGCGACCAACGCGTCCAACAGCCGGGCGGTGACCCGTTCGGCGCTCTCCTCCAGTGCCCGCACGCGCCTGGGTGTGAAGGCGGCGCTCGCCGCCCGACGCAGCCGGGTGTGATCGGGGGCGTCCACGTTCACCATGCTGCGCCGCAGGCTGTCCCGGTGGTCGTAGGGCAGACCCAACCCGGCCTCGAACCAGGTCCGCTCACCCGCCAACGGGTCCTTGAGCATCTCGGGGTCGGCGAGCACGTCGCGGGCGTCACCGTAGCGGGTCACCACCCACGCCCACGCGCCGCCGGGCAGGTCCACCCGGTGTACCGGCCGGTTCTCGCGCAACCACCGGTAGGCGGGGTGCGGGTCGGCCTCGAACTCGGGGCCGTGCAGGGGCGGAGGGGTGGTGGTCATCGTGGGCCTTCCTCGGACGGGGGGCGGTATTGCCGCACGGTTCCTACCCATCCGTCCCGCCTTCCGCACCCGGGTTCCGGCCAGGGCACGGCGGGCTCAGGGCGCGATGGCGCAGGCCGTCTCCAACACGAATCGCGACCAGGGACGGTGCGGATCATGACCGGTCAGTTCACGGACCCGACGCAGTCGGTAGCGCAGGGTCTGGGCGTGCACGTGCAGCTCGTCGGCGGCGGTGGTGGCCGCCCCGGACCGGAAATAGGCGCCCAACGTCTCCAACAGGTGCCGGTGTTCGAGGTTGAGCAGTGGGCCCAGGACCGTGCGGCGCACCGTGGCCGGGGCGACGCCGCCACCGTTGAGCAGGGCGAGCACACAGGCGTCGGCCTCACGGAGCAGACCGTCGTCGCCCAGGGCGTGGGGTGGCGCGGTCTCCAGGGCGCCGTCCGCCAGCCGGTAGGCCGCCGACATGTCGCCGAGCGCGCGTGGCGCCAACGCGCATCCCCGTAGGCCCCGTTCCACCATCGCGGCGATCACGCGCGCGGCGTCCTGGGCCGCGACCAGTACCACCACCCGGCCCGAACGCGTGGTCACCAGCGGGTCCGCGCCGGTCACCTCCCGCAACAGGTCCAGGCCGGTCGCCACGGTCGCGCCCGACTCCCCGTCGGGTTCGACCACCACCAACGTCGCCGGGTCGGGTGGCGCGATGCCCAACGTGCGCGCCCGGTCGCGGATCGCGCCGGGGGAGGACTGGCGGCCGATGAGCAGGTCGTCGAGCAGGGCGCGGCGGGCCCGTTCCCGGTCGGCGTCGAGACGGTCGGCGGCCTCGACGTGGCCCTGGGATAGGCTCTCGGAGATCTGGTCGAGGGAGGTCAACCAGAGTTCGCCCAGAGCGAACACGTCGTCGGTGTCGAGCCGATCGCCCGCCCGCTCCCGGATGATCCGCACCGCGGCGGCCGAACCCACCCGGTGCGCGCGCACCACCGCGCCGATGGACCGGCCGTCGGCGGCGCGTGTCCGCCCGATGCCACGCAGCCGCTCCACGTCCTCCTCCGCAAGCCGGTCCGCGCCGCGCACCCATAGCTCCATCGAACGGGTGACCAACCACGACGTGATCGCCCGGACCTCCGCCAGCTGCGAGGTGTGCAGCGCCCGGTAGGCGGGCACCTGCGCGTACACCTCGGTGACGATCCGCTCGACCAGCGCGCCACGGTCCCGCCCGAGTTCCGCGCTGACCCGAAGCCGGTCCTCTTGTCCCATTCGTCCCCTCCCGGGTTCGGGCGGGCAGACTATCGCCCCCCCGCGCGGGAGTGGCCGGGTCCGGCCATCCGGGTGAAAAGCCCGGCCGACAGCGGCGCAGCCTCAGGTCCGCACCAGCGCCGACGTGGCAGTATGCGCACAGTGGTCGAACAGACCACGAATACGGGAGCAAGAAGGACGACGTACACGGCGATCGGCCGGTCGGACCGACGGGGGATGAGGACGATGACGGTTCCCACCATCACACTGAACAACGGGCTTCGCATGCCACAAATGGGCTTCGGCGTGTGGCAGGTACCCGATGACGCCGTGACCGCGGCGGTCATGGAAGCCTTGGCCGTCGGGTACCGCAGTATCGACACCGCGGCCTCCTACGGCAACGAGGCCGGTGTGGGGGAGGCACTGCGCCGTTCCGGGCTGGCGCGGGACGACGTGTTCGTCACCACCAAGGTCGCCAATCCCGACCACGGCTACGACCCCACCCTGCGCGCCTTCGACGCCAGCGCCGAACGTCTGGGGACGGACGTGGTCGATCTCTACCTCGTGCACTGGCCACAACCCGGGCACGACCGGTACGTGTCCACGTGGAAGGCGCTGGAACGCCTCTACTCCGAGGGCCGGGCACGTTCGATCGGGGTGTGCAATTTCAACCGCCCACACCTGGAACGTGTCCTGAGGGAGGGCGGAATCGCCCCCATGGTCAACCAGATCGAGTTGCACCCGCTACTGGCCCAGGCCGAACTGCGCGCCTTCGACGACGAGCACAACATCGTCACCGAGGCGTGGAGTCCCTTGGGCTCGGGACGGTTGCTGGACCATCCGCTCATCGTGGAGATCGCCCGGGAACTGGGACGGACCACCGCGCAGATCCTGCTGCGGTGGCACATCCAACTGGGCAACGTGGTCATTCCCAAGTCGGTCACGCCCGAGCGCATCCGCTCCAACTTCGAGGTGTTCGACTTCGAGTTGTCGCGGGAGGCGATGGAACGCATCGAGGGACTCGACGAGGGGCGTCGCTTCGGTCCCGACCCCGAGACCCTGGAGAGTTGAGGGGGCCGAGGTCAGCGCAGCTCGCGCACCCTGCGGGCGCCGGCCAGCATGGCCTCGGTTCCGTTGCGACGAGTCCGCGCGACGTATACGGCGCCACCGACGAAGATCGAGAGGAAGATCCCGACCACGACGATCAGGGCCAGGACGGACAGCACAGTAGAGATCATGCACTCATCGTAGCCGTACCCGATCGCACCAGCCATACCGCCATCAGGCACACGCCCAGGCCGGCCAGGGCGCCGGGGCCCACGGGGTCGCCGAACATCCACCAGGTCCACAACATCGTGGTGGGCGGGGTGAGGTAGAGCAGCGCCGAGACCCGGGCCACGCCGGTGCGCGCCAGGTTGACCCAGTACAACCCGTACCCGCCCAGGGTGGACAGCACCACCACCCAGAGCACCGCCGCCCAGAACCCCGGTTCCATGGGTGGGGCGAGGGTTCCGGTGACCGAGGCCAGACCCATGAACAGCACCGCGCTGACCGTGCACTGCACGGCCAACGCCTCGATCAGGTTCCCGCCGGGCCGGGTCCGACGCTCCACCAGGGTGGCCGTCACCAACGACAGCATCGCCCCCAACGGCAACAGGTAGGCCCACCAAGGGGCGGCTTGCGCGCCCAACAGGTCGGAGCCCACCGCCAACCCCACGCCGCCCAGTCCCACGGCCAGTCCCAGGACCTGCCGGCCGCGCACCGATTCGCCCAACAGGGGGATGGCCAGGGCCGTGGCCACCATCGGTTGCAGCGCGGCGACCAACGCGCTCGTACCGGCCGACACCCCGTGTTCGGCGGCGGCCACCACGCCGTACAGGAAACCGGCCTGCGCGAGTAGCCCGATGAGGGCGTGCAGGGCCAGGTCGCGACGGCGCACGCGCGAGCCCCGCCATAGGCACCAGGCGACCAACGCCGCGGCCACCAGGAGGAACCGCCAGGCCAGCAGGGTCGTGGAGGACGCGTACCGGGTGCCGAGCTCGGCTCCGACGAAACCCGAGCTCCACATCACCACCAACCCCACCGCGAGCAGCGGTGTGACCAGGTCGGTGCGGCGGGACGGGGCGCGGGGCGCGGTGGTGGAGAGACTCATGCCATGGAGGTAAACACACCGGTCGGTATACTCACCATGTAGTCGCCGGACCCGATCAGGGAGACGTCATGCACACCATCGAACAGCGCCCGCTCACACCCGCCGCCCGTCGGGTCCTGGAGGTCGCCTCCGAGCTCTTCTACAGCCGGGGCGTCAACGTCGTGGGCATGGAACTGATCGCCGAGGAGGCCGGAGTCACCAAGAAGACCATCTACGACCGCTTCGGGTCCAAGCAGCGCCTGGTCGTCGCCTACCTGCGCGCCCGCGACCTACGGTGGCGCGACTTCCTCACCTCACGGGTGGAGGCGCACGATCCGCCCATCGACCGGATCGTCGCCACCTTCGCCGCCTTGGACGAGTGGATGGACCGGGAGAACGAGCGCGGCTGCGCCATGGTCAACGCCTACGCCGAACTCTCCGACCCCGAACACCCCGGTCGCGCCGTGGCCCAAGAGCAGAAGCACTGGCTGCGGGACCTGTACCGGACCCTGGTCGCGCGGACCGGAGCCGGAGAGCCCGACGCCTTGGCCGACACCCTCGTCATGCTCCACGAAGGAGCGGTGGTCGCCCGCAACGTCACCGGGATCGCCGACGCCGCGCCCACCGCGAAGGAGGCCGCCCGGATCCTGCTCCGCGCACATGGGGCGGACGGCCCCGATCAGAGGTAACCCAGACGGGACAGCTCGTTGCGGGCCACCTCGTGCACGTCACCGTGGTCCCGGCGGGACAACCGCTCCTTCCACGAGCCCACCCCCGAGTCGTCGCTCAGCAGCTCGCCGGCCGACACCCGCGCCCCGGTGAACTCCCTCAGCTTCTCGGCGGTCTGCACCTCGCCGCCGCGCACGTCCTCGTACCGCAAAGTCAACAGTTGGTCTGGGCCGATCTCCCGGCGCAACCCGGCGGACATGCGCAACGCGCCCCGCCACCGCATCGCGCACTTGGTCGCCGTCGATCCCTCGGTGAACCGCTCCAGGTCCGACTCCTCGTCCAACCCGAAGAAGTGGTTGGGGAACTCGTGCTCCAACTTCATGAAACTGGGCTTGAGCCAGGCCAACGACAGCTCGTCCTCCAACATGTCCGCGACGACGTCACGGCCATCGCGGATGATCTGCACGAACAGGGCGTCGGAGAAGGCCGCGTGCAGGGCGCCGGCGCTGTAGAGCAGGTCGGGGCTGGCGTCGCCGTAACGGCGCACCCTGGAGCTGTGCTCACACGGCTCGGAGGCCGTGTTCGCGGGCACCCGGGCATACGGGCCCGGACACTTCGGGCAGGTCAGGGGGGTGAGCTGCCAGGCCTCCGCGTAGGCCTCCCGGAACAGGCTCGCGGTCGCCGAGGCCTTCTCCGAGGCGAGGGAGGGGCGTCTGGCCACCGCGTACACGGTGTTGAGCACCCCGGAGGAACCGGCTCCCACATGGAAGCCGGGCGCGCGGGACAGGGCACGGGCGATCAGCGGAACCCCGGAGTGAGGGGCGCCCAGCACGAACACCGGGCGTTGGACCTTGGTCCCGTTGACCACGAGAATGTAGGACTGCTTCATGATTGTGTGCATTTTGGCACCCTTTGCCCCCCTCGTGCGCATCGGTGGGGCAATGCGACCACCCGCCCCACACGTACCCGAGAGTACGACGTCGGCTTCCGCCCGGGCCCGCGGCTCGTGGCGGGCCGTGCGGAAGGGGGATCACGGGCGTTGTAAGAATGGAGTATGGCCTCGATGACCGACGACACCGCGAGCTTCGCCGACCCCGAGGGGTTCGAGCACGCCGCCGAACTCCTCACGTCCGCGCGACGCATCACCGTCCTGACCGGCGCGGGGGTGTCCACCGACTCCGGAATCCCCGACTACCGCGGTCCCCAGGGGTTGTGGACCAACGATCCCGACGCCCAGGCGTTGTCGGACATCGACTGCTACATGGGCGACATCGACGTGCGCCGCGAGGTCTGGTCGTCGCGCCGCGCCCACAGCGTGTGGAAGGCAGAACCCAACGACGCGCACCGCGCCCTGGCCGACCTGTCCGCGTCGGGCAGGTTGCGCGCCCTCATCACCCAGAACATCGACGGCCTGCACCAGCGCGCGGGGGTCCCCGACGAGCAGGTCATCGAGGTGCACGGCACGATGCTCCGGGTGATGTGCATGGAATGCGGGCTGCGCACCCCCAGCCCCGCCGTGCTCGCCCGCCTGGACGAGGAGTCCGATCCCCGATGTGTGGAGTGCGGAGGGATCCAAAAGTCCGACACCATCTCCTTCGGCCAGCGATTGAACCCCGAGGTCATCGAGAGCGCCGCCGAGGCCGCCCGCGACTCCGACGTGTTCTTGGCCATCGGTACGTCCCTGACCGTGCACCCGGTCGCGGGGCTGTGCGACGTCGCCATGATGTCCCGCTCCGCCCTGTGCGTCATCAACGCCGAACCGACCCCCTACGACGACTACGCCGGCGCGGTCCTGCACGACCCCATCGGCCGGGTCGTCCCCGCCCTGGTCAAAAGGGTCCTGGCGGACCAGGTGCACTGACCACGGAGCGCCGGTCCGTCGAACGAACTCCTCACCATC
This sequence comes from Nocardiopsis sp. NPDC055551, assembly GCF_053619415.1. Classification (NCBI taxonomy): domain Bacteria; kingdom Bacillati; phylum Actinomycetota; class Actinomycetes; order Streptosporangiales; family Nocardiopsidaceae; genus Nocardiopsis; species Nocardiopsis sp. NPDC055551. The sequence goes on from NZ_JBSHJJ010000001.1 coordinate 24,632, forward strand.
CGGAGGAACCCCACCACGCACCGGAAACGTCGGCGTCCTCCGCGGGTTCCTGCGATACCGGGGAAGACGGGTACGACACCGGGGGCAGTGGCGGGTACCGGAAGGTCCCCGCGGAGGGTGGGGCGGGGCTCGGCGCGTCGAATCCGTCCCGCTCCGCGTCCCTTTCCATGAACCTGAAGATCTCACCGCGCAGTCGACGGAGCGACTCCATGACCTCCGGTGTCTCGGCGGAGCGGTTCCCCGCCTCCCGGAGGGCGTCCTGGGCCATCCGGGCCAGGGTCTGGCGCTGTTCACCGTGCCGGGGCTCGGGCCAGGAACGCAGGTCCTCCAAGGCCTGTCGCAGGACGGTCAGGGTGACCCCGCCGGCGTCGAAGGCGAGCAACCGCCGATAGCGGGTGAGCCGTTCGTCGACCTGCTCCGCGGAAAGACCGTCGAGCGGCTCCAGGCGCAGCCGCAACACGTCGTGGGCCACCTCCCAGACCCCCTCCTCCCCGGGGTCCTTGGCCACGAATCTCCCCAGTTCGTGGGAGACGTGCTTCAAGTAGGGGGAGAGGGTCAGCGCCAACCGGGAACCGGTTCCGTTGACCCGCAGCGTCAGGGAACGCAGGAATCGGTGCGCGACCGTTCCCGCCGGGATCTCGATCTCGTACGGATTGATGTAGGACGGGGCCGCGTGGGCTTCGTGGCGCAGTTCGAAACCCGTGCACTCGCCGAGGTTGACCGGGCCGCCCCTCTCGCGTTCCAGGACCGAGACGGGGTCCTGGCTCTCCCAGAACCCCAGGTGTCGGACCCGCACCGTCTCCAGGATCCCGAACCACTGTGAGGCGGGCAGTAGACGCCACAGACCCACCATGCGGCGCCAGGTCTGGCGTGGGTCCGGCACGTCGTGGTAGAGCTCCGTCAGCGGAACCGGCTCCTCGGTGAGCAGAACCAACAGGGTGATCAGGTTCGCCGTGTAGCACGCCTCCCGGGTGGCGATCGGCAGCCGCTTGGGTTCGTACTCGGCGAAGGAACGGTTGGGGGCGGGGAAGGGTGCCTCGCGGAACAGGTCGATCAACAGCTCCCGCAGGTCGTCTCCGAGCCCGGGATCCTCCCGCACACGGGCTTGGAGCATCTCGTCCAGGAAGGACACCACCTTGTCCCGTCCGGCGAAGGCGGCGAAGGAGGACAGGGCGTAGAGCTCGCCGTCGTCCAACCGGGACGCCCGGTTCCGTCGGCGCGTGGCCCGGCTCCGATCCTCGGCGAGTTCCTCCAGTACCGCCACCACCAGGCGGGCCACCAGGTACTCGCCGAAGGTCGCGTGCAGGAACTCGAAGGCGCTGCTGGTGCCCTCCGCGGTTTGGGCGCGGTCCTCGTGGACGAAGAAGAACCGGCCCAGCACCTGGTGGGCGGGGGCGATGGTGCCGTGCAGGCCCGTGTCCTCGGGGCGTTCGGCCGCCTCGGGCATCAGAACGGACAGGTCGTATTCCAACTCCTCGGCGCGCACGCTCTGCAGGCCGCGGGCGAACATCGCCATCGCGACGACCTCCAGGCGGCGTAGCTCGTCCTCCACCGCCTCCTCGCGGGCCCGTCCGCCCAGGCGGGCGCGGTGCTTTTCCACCTCGCGTTTGGCGAACATCGTCAACAGGCGTTCGTACAGCTCGCCGTGGGAGAGCGTCTCTGAGTCCCGGCGCAGCGCGTTGCCGTGCGCGTCGTAGATGAGCAGCATCAACATCAACAGCGGCTGTTCCGCCAGCTCTCGGTAGTGGAGAAGGGACCGGGCCTCCAACGGCAGCAGGCCCTTGCGCTCGAACGCCTCGGCGTTGGCCTGGTTCCACACCCGCAAGAGCTGTTCGATCTGGCCGTCGTCGAAGGGCTCCAACCTGATGACCGTGGTCAGTGACGGAAACCGGGTCCGTTCGGTCACCAGGGTGCGGCTGGTGACCATCACGACCACCGGTTGCCCCAGTGCCTCCTGTTGTTGCTGGAACTCCTGGACGCGTTCCAGGTAGTCGGAGCGGTCCACGCCGGTGGCCTGGAGGAGTTCGTCGAACCCGTCCAGGATGATCACCGGCAGGGCGCCGTCGGCGTCGTCGGCCAGGTCCCGCCAGGAGATCGAGGTGTGCAGGTCGGCGTTGAGCCCTTCCTCGATCTGGGTGTGCAGGGGCGCGTTCGGGCTGACCGAGCGCAGCTCCACCCGGATGGGCAGGAAGTCCTCGGGGGGTAGCTGGGCGGCGAGCATCTCGGTGAACTTGGACTTGCCCGCGCCCGGATGCCCCAGGACCACCACCGGGTACTCGGTGGCGCGCGGATGCGTGATCAACGAGGCCACCAGGGTCTGGAGGTCGTCCTGGACGGGGAACTCCCGCCACCAGCGGTCGAGGGCGGGGGAGCTGCCGCTGTTGATCAGGGTGATGCGCCCGCGCGGGGGGATGTAGGCCTCGCGTAGCGAGGGCAGGGAAAGCCCGGAGGGGACTTCGTCCGACCGGAGCACGGGACGGTTGAGCACCGCCTGGTAGGAGGCGGAGAGCTCCCGTCGACGCCGCGAGACGGGGCGGTCCGAACCGATCCGGGTCAGCTGTTCGTGCAGGTCGGCCAGGCCGGTGCCGATCTCCCTCCGGTCGCGTTCGCGTTCGGACGTGTGCAGCCACATGGCGAACTCGGGGATGTCGGCCCCCAACCGCAGGATCCCCTCCTTGAACCGGGCCGAGGCATGGCGGGCCAGGGACCGTTGGAACCTCTCCTTCAGTGGGTGATCCGGGGTGAACCCGTTCCGTTCGGCCACGGCGAGTCCGAACACGAAGGACGTGAAGTCGCCCGTGGCGCCGGTCCGCTCCAGAGGCCAGTCGATCCCCGCGCGGCCCGACCCCGAGTGGGTGAAGGGGAACAGGACGCGGGTGCCCTGGCTCAGGTGCCGCCCCAACAGCGTGTACTGCTCCTCGGCGGTGATCTCCAGTTCGTCGATCCCGAACGGTAGGCCGACCTCCTCGAAGGCCTCCTCGGCCCCTTCGAAGAACGAGGTGATCACCAGGACCTGGTAGGCGGCCGAGATCTTCTCCGTTCGCGACATCCGGCTCTGGCCCTTGAGCTTGTCTCGGATGCCCTCCAGGGCCTTGCGTCCCTTGCCCACCAGCGCGCCGCGCACCCCGAACAGGTCCGGGACGCCTATCAGCCCCAACCCGCCGTCGGCGAGTTTCTCCGCCAGGTCCAGGACCTCGGAGTCGTTCTCGCCGAGGGTCCGAAGCGCGTCTTCGTAGCCGAGTCTTCTCGCCATAGCCGGGGGTGGCCTTTCCGGGTTCGAGGGGGTGGAACGCGGCGGACCCGGCGCCGGGGGAGGCACCGAGTCCGTGGGCTGGTTCGTGTTCGAGGGTGGAATTTGCGTGAGGGCTCCCAGGGGATGGGAGTGCCTAGGGCAGCCGCCAGTTCACCGGTTCGGCGCCTTGTTCGGCCAACAACGCGTTGGTCCTGCTGAACGGCCTGGAACCGAAGAAACCGTTGCGCGCCGACATCGGGCTGGGGTGGGCGGACTCCACGCAGGGGACCCCGGGCATCAGTGGCCGCAGGTTTCGGGCGTCGCGTCCCCACAGGATGGACACGAGCGGCCGGCCGCGGTCGGCCAGGGCGCGGATGGCCTGTTCGGTGACGGCCTCCCAGCCCTTGCCTCGGTGCGAACCGGGGTTGCCCGGAGCCACGCTGAGCACACGGTTGAGCAGCAGGACACCTTGCTCGGTCCAGGGAGTGAGGTCGCCGTTGGAGGGCATCGGCACGCCGAGGTCCTCACCCATCTCCTTGTAGATGTTGCGCAGGCTCGCGGGCAGACGCACGTCGGGGGCCACGGAGAAGCTGAGCCCCACGGCGTTGCCCGGGGTGGGGTAGGGGTCCTGACCCACCAGGAGGACGCGCACCTGGTCGAAGGGCTGCTGGAAGGCGCGTAGGACGTGGTCGCCCGCGGGCAGATAGGTGCGCCCGGCGGCCACTTCCTGACGGAGGAAGTCGCCCATCGCGGCGATCTGTGGGGCGACCGGCTCCAGCGCCTTCGCCCAGCCGCTGTCCATGATCTCGTTCAGGTCCCTGGATGACATGGCCAGAACACTAGTGCCCACCACCGACACCCGCGTCCGATTCCGCCGATCGATGGTGGTTTTCGCACGATCGCCACGGAACCCTTGGGGCCTCGAAGGATCAGGGGGTGTGGGCGCGCCAGAGGGTGAGGTGGGTGCGAATGCCACGAGTGCTCTCGGCCTCTTCCCCGTGGACGCGGACGTGGTCGGCGAGCAGCGCCTCGTACTCGCGCACCGCCTCCGCCGGGCGGCCGTCGTAGCCCAGGTAGGCGGCGCGGTAGTGGCGGGCGCGCAGGGTCACCGGGGCGTCCGCGCCGCGCAGTCGGGCAAGGTCCGGGATCAGCGTGCCGAGCAGGTCCACCGCGCGGCCCGACTCGCCGGCCTCGCCCACCTCGAACCCCAGGTACAGGCGTGCGGTGAGCACCTTGGTCGAGTCGGGTCCACCGACCGCGACCAGGTCGGGTAGGAGCGCTTCCAGGGTGCGGGCGGCCAGGACGTGGTCGCCCGCCCGGCCCGCGTTGGTGGCCAGGTAGTAGCGGGCCGCCAGGGTCTCGGGGTGGCGCGTCCCGTAGACCCGGATCAGGTCGGGCAGGAGCGTCTCGAACCCGGTGACCGCCTCGCCGTGGTCGCCGCCCTTGCCGGTGGCGTACGCCTCCCGACGGCGGGCGCGCAGCGTGTCCGGGTGGTCGGCCCCGTACACCGCTCGCAGCAGCGGGATCAGGGTGCGCAGCTCCTCGGCGGCGGTGTCGAAGTCGCCCTCGTCGACACGGTCCCTGGCGGCGTCCACCAACTCCGTGAGCCGGATCGGGTACGCGTCGCCGCTGATCTCCGGCTGTTGCCCCTGCTGTGCGCGGGGCGGGGTGGGCGTCGGCTTGGTGACCGGGATCGGAGCGGACCGGTACGGCAGGTGCGGGGCCAGACGGTCACGCACCTCCTCGGCCCCGGCCGGGCGTTGCTCGGGCTTCTTGGCGAGCATCTGCGTCACCAGTTCGGACAGCGCCGGCGGGATCTCCGGGCGCAGCGCGCAGGGTCGCCGGGGCTTCTGGTTCAGGTGCATGCGCAGCACCGTGAGCGGGCGGTCACTGTGGAACGGGGGCTCACCGGTCAGCATCTGGTACAGGATGGCGCCCAGCGAATACAGGTCCCCGGCCCGGTCCACACGGTCCCCGCGCACCTGCTCGGGGGGCATGTACAGCGGGGTACCGATCACCTGTCCCGTCCGGGTGATGCGGTCGTTCTGGGTCGCCGCGACCACCGCCGCGATACCGAAGTCCAGTACCTTCAGCCCGGGCCCGTCGGGGCCGTCCTCGATCACCATGAGGTTGCCCGGTTTGACGTCCCGGTGGACGATCCCGGCGGCGTGCGCCGCGCTCAACCCCGCCGCGGCCTGCGACACCAGCGACGCCGTCAGGTCGATCGGTATCGGGCCGTTGTCCTTGATCATCTCCGACAACGGACGTCCCGGCACCAGTTCCATCACCGTGAACACCACGCCCCCGGCGTCGTGACCGAAGTCGTGCAGGATCACCACGTTGGGATGCCCCGCCAGGCGTGCGGTCAGCCGTGCCTCGCGGCGGAATCGGGCCGCGACCTCGTCGGAGTCCGCGCGTCCGGGCTGGATCAGCTTCACCGCGACCGGTCGATCCAACAACTCGTCCACGGCCTGCCAGACCTGGCCCATCCCGCCCGCGCCCAGCTTGGACAGAAGGCGGTATCGGCCGCCCAGGACCCTCTCCTCAGGCACGCGTGACCCCCTGCGATCGGACTGAAAAACCCTCGCCCCTGACCGATGGCGGTCACGATGGCCTACGGGGCGTAAGCGTACAACCGCTCCCGATACGGTGTTCGAGGTGTCCGCGGGCACCTGAGGCCCGACTCGCACGTCGGACCGACGACGAACGCCCCCGCGCGCCGAGCGTACGAGGGCGTTCCGTTCCGCCGAGATCGCTACTCCGCGCGCCAGCCGCCCTGGCGGTCCTCTAGGTTCAGCGCCGTGGTCACCAACGGCACGTGGCTGAAGGCCTGTGGGAAGTTGCCGACCTGCCGCCCCGAGCGCGGGTCCCACTCCTCGGCCAGCAGACCCACGTCGTTGCGCAAGGACAGCAACCGCTCGAACAACTGCCTGGCCTCGTCCTGGCGGCCGATGGACAGCAGCGCGTTGGCCATCCAGAAGCTGCACGCCAGGAAGGCGCCCTCGTCACCGGGCAGTTGGTCGGCGGAGTCCTCCAGGTCGGTGCGGTAACGCAGCACGAACCCGTCCACCATCAGGTCCTTTCGGACCGCGTCGATGGTGCCGATGACCCGGGGGTCGTCGTAGGGCAGGAACCCGACCTCGGGGATGAGCAGCAGGGCGGCGTCCAGCTCCTTGCTGCCGTAGTACTGGGTGAAGGTGTTGCGCTGCGGGTCGTAGCCGTATTCGCACACCTCGGCGTGGATGGTGTCGCGCAGCGCCGTCCATCGTTCGATGGGCCCTTCCTTGCCGAACTCCTCGATGCTGCGCACGGCGCGGTCGGCCGCCACCCACGCCATCACCTTGGAGTGCACGAAGTGCTGCCGTGGTCCACGTACCTCCCACAGGCCCTCGTCGGGTTCGTCCCAGCACCACTCCAGGTAGTTGACCAGGGACCTCTGCAACCCCCACAGGTGGTCGCCGCCACGGATCCCGGATCGTCTGGCCAGGTGCAGCACGTCCATGACCTCGCCGTACACGTCGAGCTGGTACTGGCCCACGGCGGCGTTGCCGATCCGTACCGGGCTGGAATCCTCATAGCCCGGCAGCCAGTCGGCCTCCCACTCGGTGAGCCGTCGTTCGCCCCGGATGCCGTACATGATCTGCATCAGCTGGGGTTCGCCCGCGACCGCGCGGACCAGCCACTCGCGCCAGGCCTGCGCCTCGTCCTTGTACCCGGAACGGATGAGGGCTTCCAACGTGATGGTGGCGTCGCGCAGCCAGCAGTACCGGTAGTCCCAGTTGCGGACCCCGCCGATGTCCTCGGGCAGGGAGGTGGTGGGCGCGGCGACGATACCGCCAGTGGGCTGGTAGGTGAGGGCCTTGAGCACGATGAGGGAACGCACCACCGCCTCCCGGTAGGGGCCCTCGTACCTGCACTGGCTGACCCACTGTTCCCAGAAGCGCTCGGTGCGCGAGAGCGCCTTCTCGGCGTCCAGGTGGTCGGACTCCTCGACCTGGGAGGGGTGCCAGGTCATCACGAAGGGGATCCGCTGGCCCTCGTTGACGGTGAAGGTGGCGTCGTGGGTGAAGTTGTGCCCCTTGAGGTGGACGGGGCTGCTGAGCCAGACGGCGTCGGGGCCGGCGATGGCGACCAGTTCGGAGCCGGTCCGGTGCACCCAGGGGACGACGTGCCCGTAGTCGAAGCGGATGCGCATCGCCGTGCTCATCTCCACCGTGCCGCGCACACCCTCCACGATTCGCACGATGTGCGGGGCGCCGCCGCGCGGTGGCATGAAGTCGATGACCCGTACCGTGCCGGTCTCGGTGTCCCATTCCTGTTCGAGGATGAGGGTGCCGCCCCGGTAGCGGCGCCGGTCGGCGTGGGTGGTGCCACCGGTGGGGCGCAGGCTCCACAGGCCGTTCTGTTCGTCGCCCAACAGGGCGGCGAAGCAGGCGGAGGAGTCGAAGTCGGGCAGACAGGCCCAGTCGATGGAACCGTCGCGACCGACCAGCACGGCTGTCTGCATGTCGCCGATCACTGCGTAGTCTTCAATCCGGCCGGGCACGCGGCACACCCCCATCACGTCGTCACGAGTATGCGGTAGGCGCTGATGTCCCCGACCGAACGAGGGGCATCGCGCCGTCGCGAATCGCGGTGCGCACGTCCGTGCGCACGCCCCCTCGGGGTTTCGTCGCCCGACCTCTCCATGGGTCGGGGCGCTGTTCGGGCCACAGTTCCCCCGGTCGTCCGTCGCCGCCTCACCCGGTTATGTGCCCAAGTGAGGGCAGCCGAAAAGAACGGTGGGAGAAAGTGTCGATCCCGACCCTCGCCGTTTACCGCGATCCCCATCTTCCACGCTCCACGGGGTCGTCGCCACCCTTGGGTGCACGTGCATATGCCGGTGCGCGGAAGTATGAGGTGGAATGGGGAGTTTTTCCGTGGAGAAGTTATGTCGTGGTGATCATCGAGGTGTCTGCTCCGGATTCCCCTCGCCGTGGGAGGTCGGCTCCGGCATTCGCATCATCGGCAGGAACACCTGTGCCAGTGGGCCGATGGCCACCATGAACACCACTGTGCCGATCCCCACGGTGCCGCCCAGCAGGAAACCGGCCAGCGCCACGGTCAGTTCGATGAGTGTGCGGGCCAGGCGAACGGAGAGCCCGCGCGCGGCCAACCCGGTCATGAGTCCGTCCCGGGGCCCGGGCCCCAGTCCCACCCCGATGTAGCAGCCGGTCCCCACCGCGCACACCAGTACGCCCCCCACCAGGAGCGTCACCCGCCAGAACATGAGGTCGGTGGTGGGCAGCAGCCACAGGGACAGGTCCGTGGAAAGCCCGATCACGACCACGTTGCTCAGCGTGCCGACCCCGGCCTTCTGGCGCAGCGGGATCCACAGCAGCATCAACAGCGCGCCGATGATCACGCTCCAGGTGCCGATCGTCAGCCCCGTCTGCAGGGACAGGCCCTGGTGCAGCACGTCCCAGGGCGTGGCGCCCAGGTCGGAGCGGATCAGCATGGCTCCGCTGAGCCCGAACAGGTACAGGCCCAGGTAGAGCTGGACCAGGCGGCGCAGACGCGGACGCGGCAGCGCGGGGGTGATCAGGATCCTGGACGCCAGGGTGCGGACCGTACTGGACACGGCCTTCCTTTCAAAGTCATCTCAAGCAAGTCATCCTGTCATTGGATGACAATCAACCAGGGGGAGCCACATCGGTATCGTGGACCAAGAAATCCCGGAAATGAAGAGCCAATCAGGACAAGTGGTCTGATTCAGACCCACCGAGGTGGACCCCTTTGGTAAAACCGCGCAGCGACCGTCCCGGAACCGGAGGCGGAACCCGACGGATCAACGGGCGTCTGCTCGCCCGTCTCATCGGCGAGGCGCCCGTCGAACGCCCCTACTACCTTGCCATCGCCCACGCCATCAGTGGCCTGGTCCTGGACGGTCGTGTGCCCACCCACACCCGCCTGCCGGCCGAACGCGACCTGGCCACCGCCCTGGGGCTGAGCCGCAACACCGTCACCGCCGCCTACGCCTGGCTGCGCGACAACGGCTACCTCGACAGCAGGCAGGGCGCCGGAAGCTGGACGGTCCTGCCCGACTCCGGAAGCCACGAACCCTCCACGTTCGCGCCGGCCACCGAGCACATCGACCTCGGGGTGGCCGCCCCGCCCGCCGTGGCGGGACTGCGCGAGGCCTCCTTCCACGCCTCGGAACAGCTCGCCGCGCACGTCGCCGGCATGGGCTACTACCCCTATGGGTTGCCCGAACTACGCCACGCCATCGCCCGTCGCTACGTCGAGCGCGGACTGCCCACCACACCCGAACAGATCTTCGTCACCAACGGCGCCCAACAGGGCATCACCCTGGCCATGGACCTACTGGTCCAGGAGGGCGACCAGGTGCTGCTGGAGTCGCCCACCTACCCGCATGGGCCGGACGCCGCACGCCGCAACGGGGCGCGCATCCGCACCACGGGGGTGACCCCGCAGGGATGGGACATGGAGTACCTGGTGGACGCGTTCCGCCAGTGGAAACCGGCCGTGGCGTACACGGTCGCCGACTTCCACAACCCCACCGGCGCGCTGATGGACGACGACGAACGAGGCGTCCTGGTCCGGGAGGCGCGTCGCGCCAACACCCACCTCATCGTCGACGAGTCCGCCGCGGAACTGGCCATCGACTCCGGTGACCTGCCCGCCCCGGTGGCCGCCCACGACATCGACGGGCGGGTGCTGACCGTGGGGTCGGTGGCCAAACTGTTCTGGGGTGGGCTGCGGGTGGGCTGGGTGCGCGCCACTCCACCGATGGTGACCCGGCTGATGCAGGTGCGCCAACGCTTCGACCTGGCCGGTTCGGTGCACGACCAGCTCACCGCCACCCACCTGCTCGCGGACGTGTTGCGCATCCGCGCCGAACGCAGTCGGGAGTTGCGCCGCAACCGGGACGCCCTCCTGCGCGCCCTGCGCGAGCGGCTGCCCGACTGGCGGCCGAGCGTGCCCGGGGGAGGACTCGTGCTGTGGGCGACGCTGCCACAGCCGGTGGCGAGCGCACTGTCCACCACCGCGATCCGGCACGGGGTCCACCCGGCGGCCGGGCCGGTCTTCGGCGCGGACGGGACCCTGGAGCGGTACCTGCGCCTGGCCTACACCCGCCCGCCTGAGGTCATGGTCGACGCGGTGGACCGCCTGGCCGCCGCCTACGCCGAGATCCTGGCCCACCCCGCCCAGCCGCGCGGTCGCCTGTACGTGTGAGGGCCGGCCCTTCAAAAGGTCGGATCGGTCAGGGACCGGACCCTTGCCGGGCACCGTCCCCATCGTGAACCGCCACACCCAGTTCCGTCAGCGCCCGCCACCCGACCCGTGCGACCTCGGCCTTCGGTACCGCGGCGAGCGTGATCGCCTTCACCAACCCGATCCCCCTCGCCCGTGCCTCCGTGGCCTCGTCGAGGCCGCCGTAGGCCCGGTAGGCCTCGCCCACGGCGTCGCGCCGCAGCAGCAACCACAGGAAACCCAGGTCCACCGCGGGGTCCCCTCGCGCGATGTCGGACCAGTCGATGATGCCGCCGAACCGGCCCTCGTCGGAGATCACGTTGAACGGGTGCAGGTCGGCGTGGATCCAGACCCGCGGGGCGTCGTCGGGCACCGCGAGCGCCCGCCCCCACAGTTCCTCCACGGCGCCCGGGTCCACCATCGGTCCCCGCCCCGCCCCCACCGAGGGCAGGGTCCGCAAAAACCTTCGGAGCACGGGATCCCGCTCGGCGAGCCGAATGCTCTGCTCGACATCGAACGGGGCGTCGGCGGGCGCGGGCCGGTGGATCTCGGCCAGGGCCCGACCCAGGTCCGGCGCCGCCGACGCCTCCAGGGGGTGTCGTGCCGCGTTCCGGCCGGGAAGCCAGGACGTGACGGCCCAATTCCAGGGGAACTCCTCACCCGGGACACCCGTTCGCACGATCCGCTGCGTGGGGAAGGTCCACCCTTCGCTCAGTTCCCTCACCCACCGGACCTCCACCGCCAACGAGGCGATCGCTTCCCGGTGACGCGGTAGTCGGACCGCGAGGTCCTCACCGAGTCGGAACACGGCCATGTCGAAGCCCTCGACAGGGTCGGTGATCTCGCGATCGGCCAGGTCCGGGTGCTGCTCGCGCAGCAGAGCGCGCACGACCTCCCGCGAGGTCGCCACCTCCGAGGGCGGTGGTGTGAGCGAGGGCATCGAGCGGCCGTACGATTCGTCGTGCCGTCCGGACTCCGACGTCGGCGGTGGGATGGTCATGCGCCTCGGCTCCTCGTTGTGGGATCAGTTCGTGAAGCGGTGGGCGAAGCGGATCACCTCGGCCAGGACCTCGTCGCGGTCGGTCTCGTTGAACACCTCGTGCCGGGCGCCGGGGAAGATCCGCGCGGTGAAGTCCTCACCGGCGAGCCTTTCGATCCCCACCCGAGTGTCGGAGACGGGGACCAGCGCGTCCTCGCTGCCGTGCACCCACAGCATGGGCAGCGAACCCACGGTCCCGGACGCGTTGCCGCGCTCCAGTTCGGTGAGCAGCGCCTCGACCGTGGTGCGCTTGAACGGACCATGCCAGACCAGTTCGTCGGCCAGGTAGGCCCGCCCCACCTCGGGGTCGCGGGACAGGACGGAGGGGTCGATGGGGTCGTCGGGGATCTCCGTGGCGGCGGCGAGCCGTTCGGCCGTGGTCCAACGGCCCAGGACCGGCCCGGACAGCACCAATGCCTGCAACGACTCGGGGTACACCTGGGCGTAGCGGGCGGCGATCATGCCGCCCATGGAGTGGCCGATCAGCACCAAGGGGATCGTGCGGTAGGCGGTGCGCGCCTGGGTGACGACGCGGTGGACGTCCTCCACCACACCCGCGTAGTCGTCGATCAGGACGCGCTCGCCGGAGGACCGTCCGTGTCCGCGGTGGTCGGCGCCGTAGACCACCGCGCCGGCCGCGCAAAGGTCCTCGGCGACCTGGTCGTAGCGGCCCAGGTGTTCGCCATAGCCGTGCACCAGGACGGCCAGCCAGGTGGGTTCACCCGTCGTGGGCGCCCAGGCCCGTGCCGCCAGCTTCGCCGAACCGTCGGGCCCGCCCGCCAGGGCCCACTCGCGTGTACTGATCACCGTGTCCTGCCTCCTTGTCGCCGTGCGGCTCTGGGACGATCGAACCGTCGTCCTCGGTAGAGCATGGGGCATCGGGTACGGCGATGTCATCACCCGTGGTGCCGGTCCGGCCGCCGAGAGGACACATGAAGCGATTCTTCGGAAACGTTCGGACAACGATTCGTGTTGTTCCTTGGGGTGAAGGTCCACACGTGGGCGGAGATCCTGGTGGTCACCGACGAAATGCGGCAAAAGGCGCGATTGATACTACTCACCGTGAAAGTGGATCTTCTACGCTGTTGAGTGGGTATCCCTCGGGTGGGTGCAAATTGGCGTACCGCCTACTCGGCAATTCAGACTGGAGAGGGTGACCGCCTGTGCTGTCCGACTCCTATGGGCGCGTGGCGACCGACCTCAGGGTCTCGCTCACCGACCGCTGCAACCTCAGATGCACCTACTGCATGCCTCCTGAGGGCCTGGAGTGGCTGCCCAAACCGGAACTGCTCACCGACGAGGAACTCCTGCGACTGGTCCGTATCGGGACCACTCGTCTGGGCATCGACGAGGTCCGTTTCACCGGTGGCGAGCCCCTGCTGCGGCGCGGCCTGCCCGGCATCGTCGCCGGCACCACCGATCACGAGCCCCGCCCGCGCACCGCCCTGACCACCAACGGCATCGGGCTCGCCCGGATGGCCCCCGCGCTCGCCGAGGCCGGGCTGGACCGGGTCAACGTCTCCCTCGACACCCTCGACCCCGTCGTGTTCGAGAAGCTCGCCCGACGTCGTCGCCTGGACGACGTCCTGGAGGGGATGGCCGCCGCCGCGGACGCCGGCCTCACCCCCGTCAAGGTCAACACCGTGCTCATGCGCGACATCAACGACCACGAAGCGCCCGACCTGCTGCGTTTTTGCATCGAACGCGGCTACGAACTGCGCTTCATCGAGCAGATGCCGCTGGACGCCCAACACGGCTGGCGGCGTGACAACATGATCACCGCCGACGAGATCCTCGGACGGCTGGAGGCCGAGTTCGACCTCGAAGCCGCCGACGCCGACACCCGGGGCAGCGCCCCGGCCGAGCTGTTCCACGTACGAGGTGCGAACTTCCCCGATGGTCGCACCGCCACCGTCGGCGTCATCGGATCGGTGACCCGACCCTTCTGCGGGGCCTGTGACCGGGTGCGCCTGACCGCCGACGGCCAGATCCGCAACTGCCTGTTCGCCCGCGAGGAGTCGGACCTGCGCACGCCCCTGCGCGAGGGCGCCACCGACGACGAGATCGCCGAGCGCTGGAAGGCCGCCGTGGCGAGCAAACTGCCCGGTCACGGCATCAACGACCCCAGCTTCCTGCAACCGGCCCGCCCGATGTCCGCGATCGGCGGCTGACCCGCCCGCCCCGACCGGCGACCGCGAATATTCGGTTGCCCGCGACCTCCCGTTCTGACTTGATGTCCCGGGGGCGCCGACCGGCGCCCCCGGGGCCGACACGAAAGGGAGGTGGCCCCCATGTCCTACACCGAGGTTCCCGGCGAACGAGTACCGATCCGTATGTGGGCCGACCCGAACGGGGTCGAGTCCGCCGCCATGGAGCAGCTGCGCAACGTCACCCGCATGCCCTGGACCCACGGCCTGGCCGTCATGCCCGACGTCCACTACGGCAAGGGCGCCACGGTGGGTTCGGTGATCGCGATGCGCGACGCCGTCAGCCCCGCCGCGGTCGGCGTCGACATCGGCTGCGGCATGACCGCGGTGCGCACCGGACTGAGGGCCGGGCGCCTGCCCGACAACCTGCGTCCCCTGCGCTCGGCGCTGGAGGCGACCATCCCGGTCGGTTTCCACGCCCACGACGAGCCCGTCGACCCCGCCCGCGTTCCCGGCCTGCGCAGCTCCGGCTGGGACACCTTCTGGGCCGGATTCGACGACCTGGCCGAGGCCGTCCGCCCCCGCAACGAGCGCGCCCGTCGCCAGATGGGCACCCTGGGCGGCGGCAACCACTTCCTCGAAGTGTGTCTGGACGACGACCAGACCGTGTGGCTGGTCCTGCACTCGGGGTCGCGCAACATCGGCAAGGAACTCGCCGACCACCACATCGGCCGGGCCCAGGCGCTGCCGCACAACCAGGACCTGCCCGACCGCGACCTGGCGGTGTTCCTGTCCGGAACCCCGGAGATGGACGCCTACCGGCGCGACCTGTTCTGGGCCCAGGACTACGCGCGTCGGAACCGCGACGTCATGATGGGCCTGGCCTGCCGGGTCCTGGCCGACCAGGTCCCCGGCACCACCTTCGAGCAGTGGATCTCCTGCCACCACAACTACGTGGCCGAGGAGACCTACGACGGGGTGGACGTGCTCGTCACCCGAAAGGGCGCCATCCGCGCCGGTTCGGGCGAGTTCGGCATCATCCCGGGCAGCATGGCGACCGGGACCTACATCGTGAAGGGGCTGGGCAACCCGGCCTCGTTCAACTCCGCCTCCCACGGGGCGGGGCGTCGGATGAGCCGCAACAAGGCGCGCAAGACCTTCACCGAGGCCGACCTGGCCGAACAGACCAAGGGCGTGGAGTGCCGCAAGGACCGGGGCGTCGTGGACGAGATCCCCGCCGCCTACAAGGACCTCGAATCGGTGATCGAGGCCCAGACCGACCTCGTCCAGGTGGCCGCCCACCTGCGCCAGGTCGTCTGCGTCAAGGGCTGAACCGTAGGGCATGCTGGGGACGTGAGCGAGTACCTGGACGCGGTGATCCTGGCCGGGGGAGCGGCGACCCGCATGGGCGGGCTCGACAAACCCGGCCTGACCATCGCCGGACGCACCCTGTTGGAACACGTCGCCGCCACCGTGCGCGCGCACGACCCCGACGCCGGCGTCACCGTGGTCGGACCCGAACGGGACCGGCCACGGGCCGCCTACGTCCGCGAGGACCCGCCGGGCGCCGGCCCGGTGCCCGCCCTGCGTGCCGGTCTGTCTACCGTGCGCGCCCCCTGGTGCGCGCTGCTCGCCGCGGACCTGCCCTACCTGCGCCCCGACCACCTCGCCGCCCTGGCGCGTGCCGCGACCTCCACGAACGGTGCCGTGCTGGTGGACGCCTCGGGACGCGAACAGTGGCTCACCGGCCTGTGGCGCACCGACGTCCTGCGCGAGGCCCTGGCCGCCTACACACGGCGATCGCTCTATGGACTGCTCGGTCCCCTGGAACCCGCGCACGTGCCGCTCTGCGGAGCCCCGGACTCCTTCGACGTGGACACACCCGAGGCCCTCAGCCGAGCACGCGCGGACCTGGAGAAGCCCACCGAGGGCTGAACCCGGTCCCGGTCCCGGCGCCGCGAAACCTCCTTGCGGCCGGTGTCGTGGCACTGCCAAGGTGATCGCCATGCCCGAGGACATCCCCGAGAACGGCCCCGCCCGGCGTCTCCTGGCCGACGTCGTTCCCCTCAACGGGAGAGAGCGCATGCGTCGGCTCGCTCTCTACGCCCGGCAACACCGCCACGGCCCACTGTTGGCCGAGACCGTGTCCGGTCTCGACGCTCTGGACGAGCCGGCTCTGGGCGCGCACCTGGCCTTGGCCGCGCGCGACCCCGCCCTCATCACGCGCTACCTGAACGGTGCGGACCAAGACCTGCGCCGCTCCGTACTGTGCCGGACACCGGGGATGGCTCTGCCGGATCAGACCTTCGAGGCACTGCTGGACGACGCCTCCCACCGGCTGCGCCGCACTCTCTACGTCGTCCTGTACCGGGACCACCGGACCACGGTCGCGGACCGGCTCCTGCCCGTCGTCCGCGAACGCCACGGTGAGCACGAGGCCGCCTCGCTACTGCCCGCCTGTTCCACCCCGACGGTGGACGCGCACCTGGACGAACTGGCCCACCGGGTCGAAGGCTGGTCCCGGTTCGCCCGACGCCACCCGGACCCGTTGCTGAGACGACTGGAACGCGAGAAGGACACGTCTCCGATCACGGGGCAGATCTGGGGCCACCCCTGGTACCGCGTGGCCGGAGCCCTCGCCAAGGCGAGCCCCGAACTCCTCGTTCCGTTCCTGCGCGGGCGCCCCGAGCCGAACCCCACCGACCCGTTCTACGTCCAGGCCCACCGGCTCCTGCACGCGGAAGGTGACGCGCTGCACTACCCGGCCCGTTACCCAGCGTACGCGCGTGACCGTCGCGACGTGGGCGGTCTGATCAAGACCATGCACGACGCCGGCCCCCGGGCCCTGCCGATCCTGCGGGTCATGCGTTACGCGGACCGGGCGCCGATCATCGACCGGTTCGTCGCCGAGGGCGGCGGGGAACGCGCCACCCTGCTCCCCTACCTCGGCCTGTTGCCCGCGGACCGGACGGTGACCGAGGCCAGGCGGATCCTGGATCACCTGGAGCGCTTCCGGGCCGTGCACCCCGACCACACCCACCGAGACGTGGAAGCCCTCGCCCACCTGCCCTTCGACGAGGCCGAACCCGCCCTGTCCCAGGCGGCCGGAGATCCGGACCCGGACCGCCGCGAACACGCCCTGTACTGGCTGGTCGTGGCCGCCGGACGCGATGGGACCGGCGCCTTGGCCCGGGTGCTCGCCACCCGAACGGCGCGGTCCGCCGCCGACCGCGACCAGGTACGACGCTCCCTGCCCCTGGCGCTGGGGGTGCTGCCCCCGACCGCGATGGCCCCCGAAACCCTGCCCGACCTGTACCGCCTGCTCGACGACGACCTCGCCGCGCCCGACACCACCCACGCCACCCGCTGGGCCTTGGGCCACCTTGCGCTGCGGGTCCTGCGCCACCCCATGGCCCGGGACCGGACCGATCTGACCGAATGGGCGCTCACCGTCCTCGCGCGGCTGATCGAACGCCACGGCGGGGACGGTGTCACCGGGTACGGAAGAGGCGCCTACGAGCGCTGGCATCGTCGGCCCACGTTGGGTCGGAGGTGGACCCTCGCCGAGGTGCTCACCCCCGACCGGGCGCGGGACCTGTACGACCGGCTCGCGCCCGCGCTGGCCCGTGCTCGGGCCCGGGGAGACCATGACGGCACCCTGGTCCTGGCCCGCGCTCTGGGGCATCACCTGTACGGGATCCCGCCGTTGCTCGACCACGACCTGCGCGAGGTCGTGGTCGCGGACCCACCCGTCGCCAGGGCGTATGAGGCGGCGGTGCTCCACCTGCGCGGCACCCGTCCGGGAGAGCGCGTCGAACGGCTGTTCCGTGCCGCTCCCGCCACCGTCCTGATCGAGCCGGTCTGGGAGCGCCTGGCCCGGCTGCGTTCCGACCTGGTGGTCGAGGCACTGAGGGAGGCCGCTCGCCTGAGGACGGGCGGTGGACGGCCGCCCCACCGGATCGTCGAGATCCACCATGACCTGATCCGGACCTGGACGTCGGTCGAACACGCCCACGCGGCCGAGTACCTGCGGGGCGTGGTCGAGGACATGGTGGACCACGACCTGATCCCCGCGCGGGCGCTCGACGGACTGAGCGCCCTGCCCGGCGCCATGGACCACCTGCTGCCCTGGGTCGAGGCGGGCGCATGGACGAAGGAGCCCGCGCTGATCCGAACGGCGCGTTCCGATGACCCCGAACGCGCGCTCGGGGTGCTATTGGAGCACGTCGACGAGGGCACCTCCTCCCGTGCGGTCGTGGCGGTGCTCGGCTCCTGCGCTCGGCGGGTCCGGTCCTCCACCCTGGTGGCGAGCCTGGGCGAGGTCCTGGCCCGACCGGGCAAGGTGAGCGTGCGCAAGACCGCCGCTCGGATCCTGGGCCTGGTGCGTCCGACCGGTGGCCTGGAACTCCTCGTGGACCTGCTAGATCAGGAGAATCCGCACCGTGACGTGCGCGCGGCCGTACTGGAGGCGCTCATCGCCGGAAGCGACCACCCGGGGGTCCTGCCCGCACTGGAGGAACGCGTCGCTACCTTCGACGACCCCGTGGCCAGGTCCACCCTGCCGGCGCACCCGCCCTTGGACGTACACCCGGATCTGCGCGCCCGGGTGGCCCGGTTCATGGTGTCCCTTCCCGAGAGCGGCGACCCCGCCATCGACGAGCGCGTCGACGTGTGCGCCCGGATCTCGGGTTGGGCGCTGTGGGACGAGGCTCTCGCCGAGACCCTCGTCGAGGGCCTGAAGGACCTCTCCCGGTCCGACCAACGTGTGCTGCGCCTCTTCGAGGGGCTGCTCCGGGAACACCGTTACCGGGAGCGGCTGCCCGCCGTCGTGGCGGAACTGGCGGAGCTGTGCCCGCCCGTCGGCCGGGAGGTCCCCGTCCGAGGACCGGAGACGGATCGTCGCCCCTCCCTGCCGCGTAGGGCGGTCGCC
This sequence comes from Nocardiopsis sp. NPDC055551, assembly GCF_053619415.1. Taxonomy (NCBI): domain Bacteria; kingdom Bacillati; phylum Actinomycetota; class Actinomycetes; order Streptosporangiales; family Nocardiopsidaceae; genus Nocardiopsis; species Nocardiopsis sp. NPDC055551. The sequence goes on from NZ_JBSHJJ010000001.1 coordinate 43,234, forward strand.
ACCGCCCGGATACTCGCCGAGCGGCTCCGGGGACGGGACGACCCGTACACCGCCGTAGCCGGCCTGGACCACGCCGTGGAGCGGCTGGCCGCGCACCCGGGACTGCGCGCCGAGGCGCTGCTGCTACGCCTGGCCGACCTGCCCACCCTGACCTGGAACCGGAACCGGATCCCGCCCGCGGAGGTGTTCGAGGCCCGGGTCCGAGCCTGGGCCGACCTGGCCGCCCGCCACCCCGGTGACCGGTCGGCCACACCGGAGGCGGCGGTCGCGGACCTGCTCCCGAGCGGGATCGTCCACGGGGTGGGTCCCCGACACCTCGCCGTGCTGCTGCGTCACCTCGTCGCCCCGGCCCAGCGGGACGGCGGCGAGGCGGGCCGTCTGGTCGGTCTGGTCGCCGTCGCGCTCGCCGAACGGGAGGGCCGACGGCAGGACTGGAGCGAGCCGTGGGCACGGCTCATCGCCGACCTGGGCTCATCACCTCACGAGGACGTCCGGGTGGCGGCTTGGCGGGCCGCGTCGCTGTAACACCCTCGCACCGTGGCCGGCCCCGTGACCTGCGGGGCTTGCCTCGGCCCGGGGGAGTGGCCCATGATGTCCGCCATGACGATCAGGAAGGGCGGATGCCGCCCGGGCCGTTGAGCCCCACCACGCCGACGTTCGGGTCGGCCATCGAACTCCTTCACCACGTGAGCCCTCTCTCCAGGCCCGACCGCATGGCCCGACTGGCCCGGTACGCCCTGGAACACTCGGGCACACCCCACCTCACCGCGCTCCTGCGCGAGCTCGACGAACACGGGCACGGCCGCCTCGCCCTGCACATGGCCACGGCCGCCCGAGACCTCGACCTCATCGCCCCTCACCTCGCCGGACCCGATCCGGAACTGCGCCGTGCCGCCCTGCGTGCCGTGCGCACCCTCCCGGTCCCCGACGAGGCCGTCCGACCACTGCTCACCGACGCCTCGGCCGGACTTCGCCGAGCCCTGTACCGCACCCTGTTCACCGCCCGTCGGACCACCTTGGCCGACTCCCTCCTGGACCGGGTCCGCGCGGAGTTCGGTGACCGGGACGCGGCGGCGCTCCTACCGTCGTGTACCCCCGACACGGTCACCCGACGACTGCCCGACCTCGCCCACGCGGTCTCCTCCTGGCGTCGCCTGGCCCGGCGCCACCCCGACACCCTGGCCGACCATCTCGCCGAACGGATCACCGACGAGTTCACCTGGTGGCCCCACCGAAGGGCCTTGGCCGCGCTGGACGAGATCCGCCCCGGCCGGGTCCTGGACATGCTGGAGAACTCGTCGCTGCGGAACCGGAACCTGCGGGTGCCACGCGCCCGCCGGTTGGATCGGACCGACACCCTCGACCCGCACCACGGCGCGCCCCTGGGCCCACGGCTGAACCGGGAGCTGTGGCGCGCGATGCGCCGCAACCCCGGGACGGCCCGATGCGTGCTGCGGTCACTGCCCCCGGAACGGGCCGCGGAACGCATCGAACGGGCCATCGAACGCTTGGGCGATCGATCCCCCGAACCCCTGTTCCCGTTCCTGGACCTGCTGCCACCGGCCCGGGCCGAAGAGATCGCCCGCAACGCCCTGCGCCGCTTCGCGGTCTTCCAGCGCACCAACAGCCGATGCCTGGACGCCCATCGGGACCTGGACGCGATCGTCCACCTGCCCTACGCGGAAGCGGCCCCGCTCCTATCCGAGGCCGCCTCCGCCGGTGACCCGGAGCGAAGGGCGCGAGGGCTGGCCCGCCTGTTGGAGGCCACCGCACGCACCGGTGACCCCGAACTGCTCGCCACCGTCCTGGGTGAGCGGGTCGACCGCCACGGCGCCGACCGTGACCCGGTGTGGCGGGCCCTGCTGCGCTCCCTGGTCCCGATGGAACCGACCCTGTTGTCGCCGTGCCTGGACGCCTTGCATCGATTGGTCCGGGACACGCTCCGCTCACGCGACTCCTCGGCGACCACCCGTCGGGCGTTGCGTGACCTGGTCGCCCGCCTGCTGCGTCATCCCCGGACCCGCCTCGATCCGGCCGTCCAGGACTGGGGAGTGGAGACCTACGCCCGGCTCGTCGAACGGTTCGGCGCGAGGGGATGGGGGGACCCCGATCGGGCGCGCCACAATCGTCCGTGGTGGGCACGGAACCCGCGGAGCGTCTGGTGGCGCGGGACCGAACCCGCCGGCCACCACCATGGTCCCGAACCGCGTCTGGACCAGATCCTGCCGCCCGGCGCGGAGACGATGCTCCTGGAGCGACTCGCTCCGGGCCTGCGAGCGCTCCGACGTCGTGACCCCGAAGCGCTCATCGCCCTGGCCGGTGAGCTCGGCCGTCGGGGCCGGGCCCTGGCACCGCACCTGCGGGAGATCGTGCTGGACGACCCCGCCCACGGCACCGCGGCGAGGGCCGCCGCCCCGTACCTGTCCGGACCTGACCGGGCCGACCGGGCACTGGGGTTGTTCGAGGGGGATCCGCGCACCGCTCGTGTCCCGCGGGTCTGGGAGACGCTGACCCTGCACCACGGCCCGGACACGCTCGACCGGGCCGTGGACGCCGTCCTCGGCCACCCGGATTCCGAGGAACCCACCGATGGACCACGATCCGCCGACGGTTCTTCCTCGCACGAGTGGGAGAACCGGTGGCGCACCGCCGGGGACGATCCGGTATGGGTGCCGCGCGTGGAACGGTTCCTGGCATGGGACTGGCCCGAATCCCTCCGCGCACGTCTGACCGCCCACCTGCGGGCGGTGGTCGTCGACCCCGTATCGACCGTCGAGGAGCGCGAGGCCGCGCTGCGTTCGCTGTGCGCGCTCCCCGGCGGCGAGGCGCACCTGGCCGTCCACCTGGCCGGCGACGACGTCCTGCTGCGCGAGGCCACGATGTCGGCCCTGGGCCGCTCCGCCGACCCCGCGGGCACCCTGGAACGGGTCATATCGCACGCCGATGGTCCGCAGTCCAGGGCCGCCGGGCCGGTGATGTCCCGCTGCGCCCGCTGGACACCGCCCTCCCGGCTGGGGTCGTCGCTGGTGCGGGCGCTCGAAGGACCGGTCAAGGTGACCGTCCGCAAGAGCGCGGCCCGGCTCCTGGCCGCCCACCGGCCCGAGGAGGCCGTGCCCTCCCTGACCCGGGTGCTGCGCCGCGAAGCCGAACATCGCGACGTGACGGCCGCCGTGGCCGCCGCGCTCCTACGGTGCGCCGACGACCCCCGTGCCCTGAGTGCCCTGGCCGAACGCGTGCCCGCCTTCACCGCGGAGGAGATCCAGGTCGCTTTGCTGGGGGTCGACCCGGACCTGCTGGCCCCCGCCGTCCGCGCGCCGGCCGCTCGGATCCTGAACACCCTCCCGGCCCCCGAACGAGGTCATTGGCGAATGACCGGCTGGTGGGCCCGGTGGGATCTATGGGGTGAGCAGACGATCGACGACGTCGTCGACGCCCTCTGCGACCTCGATCGTCCCTTAACGCGGTCGATGGCCGCGTTGCGCCGCCACCTGGACACGGGGCGCGGTGTGGACCGGATCGCGGAAGCCCTGGGACGCCTCCTGGACCAGGTTCCGTCGGCGGCACGGGGGATTCCACCGCGCCGGACCGGCCCGGAACGGTGGGAGAGCGCCCACCGGCGCGTCCAGGAACTGGCGGGGCTGATGAACACCCTGCTGGAACGCACCGATGCGGGACACACGATCGGGGAGGACCAAAGGGACCGGTGCCTGGAGTTGCTCCGGGGCAGAGTCGAGTACCGGAGCGAGACGATCCGTCTGCTTCAGACCGACCTGAACCGGCGGCTACGGGAACAGGACGACCCGTCCGCCGCGACCGTGGTCGACCACCTGTCCGACGTCGCCGGGGTGCTCGCCCTCGGAGGGGTCGCCGGTCCCCGACACATGGATCGCCACGTCGACGGGATCGTTCCACGGTACGGAAACGGCGGGTTGCCGAACGAGACGTCGGCCGCTGTGGTGCGCGGTCTCCTGGCCGTGGCCGCCGCCGACCCGGGGGAACATGGACGGGTCGTGGGAGCCCTGGCGTTGGTGATGGTCGAGCGCTGTGGCGGGGAGACGGGTTGGGCGGATCCCTGGCCGGAACTGCTCACGGCGGTCGGGGCGGTCGGCCACGAGGACCTGCTGCTGCACGCTTGGCACCTGGCCATGGGCTGAGGACGGGGCGTCCGGGCATCACCGCGACGGTGGTCGGACGCCTCCCCTCAGAGGCCCGTGTCAGCCCTCGAACTCGTCCATGGGGACGGTCTCGCGCAGGAAACCGCGCATGTCCAGGAAGTTCGCCAGGTAGTCGCGGTGCTCGTCGCAGGCCACCCACACCTTGCGACGGTCGGGGGTGTGCAGCTTGGGGTTGTTCCACACCAGGGCCCAGTCGGCGGGGGCACGGCAGCCCTTCCGAGAGCAGTGTGCGTCCTTCGTGGTGTCACCCAATGCCGAACCCCAGGAGATCAAGCGGAACCGATGGTCAAGCCACGGCCACGGGCGGGTGGCCACCCGCCCGGGTGTGGACAAAAAGCGACGCCGGGTGGTTACGGGGGCAAACCACCCGGCGTCACATGCGATGTTCCAACGGGGGCTCGGAACATCGCCGCGCGCTCCGACGGGGGACCGAAGCGCTACAACCCAATGTACACCGCCGCCCCCCGGGGTACGTCAAGAGTCAGTTACGACGTTGTCTCGGGAAAGTCCCGTCGACGTAGGGTCTTCAGTCCCAGGTCAGGACTAATCTGACACTTCGCCCCCACTTGTGTCCCTGTGTTCCCCCGAGTCCACCGTGGCACTCGGGTCAATCCGGTCCCACGCGGGACCAAGGCCCCCGGAAAAGGTCGGCAAAGGTCGAGGATCCCCGGTTTCGGAAGGGGATCCGGGACGAATCGGTCATCTCTCACGGCCACGTGTGACCGTGGGGGATCGGGGGGACGCAGGGAACGGGGGCCGCGTCCGCGCCGCCCCCGCAACCGACTACGCAGGGGGTCCACCGATGACCGACCACACCTACCGCGTCACCGAGATCGTCGGCACTTCGCCGGACGGGATCGACCAGGCCATCCGCAACGGCGTCCAACGGGCCTCGGCGACGCTGCGCGGGCTCGACTGGTTCGAGGTCACCCAGGTCCGCGGGCACATCGAGGACGGCCAGGTCGCCCACTTCCAGGTGGGCCTCAAACTCGGTTTCCGGCTGGAGGACTGAACCGGCCCGGACCGGGCCGACGGAAAGGGCTCGCGACCACCGCTACGACCCGAGATCGGTTCGAGCCCTTCCCGGTGAGGGTCAGGCCTCGTCGGGGTCCGGGCCGCGCAGCACGTCCACGTGCACGTGGTCCAGGTGGCGCAGGATCTCGTTGTCGGGGTCGGCCTCGTAGTGGCGCCACCCCAACGACGGGTAGCGGGTGCTCCAGATCTTGTCGTCGAAGATGATCACGTCGACCTGGAAGTCGGGGGCGTGCGCGATGAGCCAGTGCGCCATCAACCACCCTTGGCGGCGGTTGTCCTCGGTGACCGGCCGGTAGAAGATGTCGAGCGCGCGGCCCTCGTAGTGCGCCGACCCCTCACCGTGCCCGGAGTCGTAACCACCGGCCACGTAACCGCCGATGCTGGTGTCGGAGAAGTGCTCCTCCACGCCCGCCTTGAGGGTCTCGGTGCGCGGGGTCATACCGGAGGGCCTCTCCTCCTCGAACTCGACCTCCTCGCCACCGTAACGGCAGGTCAGTGAGGGGCCGGCGTCATCTTCCGGGCCCTCGACGAGCACCCGCATCACCTCGTCCGGGATGTCCTCCACGTCGGGCTGTTCGACCGGGGCGTCGTCGCCCTGGGCGATGACCGCCGCCGCCGTGGTGGCCCGTTGCGCCTGCTCGCGGTCGAGCCGGACCTGGTCGTCGCCGACCCAGACCGAACAGTCCGGTCCCCACGGAGTCGAGACGGGAAAGACCTTCTCCTGGTTGTGCACCACCCACCGGGCGCCGAGGACCGCGACCACGGCGAGCGCGGCCAGGATCGCCGTCGACAGGATCACCCCGTGCCAGCGGCGTCCGGGTGCGGCGGCTCTGTGCGTCATGGACTCTGCCCCTCCACGCCGAGGGCGGGCGACCGGGCGGTCGCCTTCTCGTCCCTGGCGCACGTGTCTGGTGGCCTCGAAGAAGAGGCACTTCGTTTATTGGACACAGTGGCCATTCGAGTCATTCCCGACTGTGGCCTGAATCAAAGTCGGCGGCCCGGGTGAAACCGCCCATGATCACGGCCCCGACCGATCACAGCACCGACCACAGGACGAAGACCCCACCCAGGACGAGGGTGAGGGCCCAGATCCGGTCCATGGTCACACCCTTCCAGCGCAGGGCGTGCACCCCCAGGAAGTCGTAGGCGATGAGCGCCGCCACCCCCGCGGCCGCGAACATGGCCAGGGTGTGCACCCCGGTCGCCGCCAACCCGAGCAGAGTGGCGTCCCACAGGCTCCAGGAACCCTCGACCACCTCCGCCGCGCCGGCCGTCCCGGTCTCGGCCGTGGCCGATCCCGGATCCACCGGTCCGCCTCCCTCCGCCGCCGACATCGCACCGTGCCCGCCATGATCGCCGTGACCACCACCGTCCACGTGGGTGTGCGAGAGCCCGCCCGCCAACACCGGCATCAGCATCAGACCCGCGCCGTGCGCCGAGGCCATCAGGAACGACCAGGCGGTCAGCTGCCACAGCGGAAGCCGCACCTGCCGCCAGTGGAAGTGCCGCCGGGAGAGCAGCATCACCAACCCCACGAGCACGATCACCGCGCCGCCCAGCACCGGGAACAGCACCGAGGCCGTCACCGAACCGGTCACCGTGATCGCCACCGCGGCCACCGCCACACTGCCGGCGTGGCCCACCGCGATCGCCGGCAACGCGCGTAGCACTTGGGCGCGCCCGCCCTCCTGGAGGCCACGGCCGACCGCGAGCAACCAACCCATGCCGGGGTGCAGTCCGTGGAAGGCGCCGAGGGCTACGAGGGTCCAAAGCTGCGCTGCGGTCACGGGGCCAGAGTCACACGCGGTCGAGGCGGTGGCAACGCTCGGTGCGGGACCGGCCGGGACCGGCCACCGCACCGAAGCGGGTTTGGGGCCTCACATCAGGGGCACAGCGCGTCGAGGTCGCTTGCCTCCGCGCCGACCTGGCGCCCCGGGTCGGCCGGAGACTCCTCGTCCAGACCGGTGTAGTCCTGCCACTCGGTCCGCTCCTCCGCGGACTCCTGCCCCGATTCCTCCTCGTCGGAGGCCTCTTCAGAGGGCTCCTCTGAGGACTCGTCCGGCAGCTCGTCGCCCTCGGCACTGCTGTCGATGGCCTCCTGGACCAGATCCTGGATCTCCTCCCAGTCCGGAGCGGCGGTGTTGACCTGGGGTGGGGAGAGCTGGAAGGTGCTCATGGAACCCTCGTCGGTGACCAGGTCGGCCAGCTCGATGAAGGCCGGCACCTTGGACTGGGGGATGTCGGTGGTCAGGGTCCGCTTGGTGGCCCCGGCCAGGCGCCGGTAGCTGGTGAGGACCGTGGAGGGCTCCACCTGCTCGGCGACGTACTTGATCAGACAGCCCTGGCGGCCCATCCGCCCGTAGTCGTCGCTGTTGACCCGGGACCGGCCGTACCAGAGGGCGTCGTGTCCGTTCAGCCGCCGCAGACCCGGCTCCAGCACACCGCCGTGCACGCCATAGGGGATGGGCTCGTCGATGCGCACCTGGATGCCGCCCACGGCGTCGATCAGGTCCCGAAAGCCCATCATGTCGACCATGGCGTAGTAGTCCACGTCCAGGTCCAGGTTGTGCGCGATCACCTTCTTGAGGGTGTCCGCGGCCGGGTCCGGGGCGATGGGGTTCATCGCGAGCTCCTCGGGCTCCTCGGCGATCGTCTGGTAGACGTCGTTGAGCAGCAGGTCGAACCCGTAGGGCTCGGGGTAGCGCTCGGCCAAGGCGCTGTCCTCGGGGAAGTGGACGTCCTCCAGGTTGCGCGGCATGCCCACGAGCACGGTGTCACCTGTGTCGGTGTCCACGCTCGCCACCATCATCGTGTCGGTGCGCGTGCCGTAGCGGTTGTCGCCCGAGTCCGCGCCGATCAGCAGCACGTTGAGCCGCTCGGCCCCGTACCAGGGGTCGGCCGCGTCGTGTGGGGGCAGGTCCTCGCGTTCGGGCGTGCCGAACACCGACCCCAACGTCTCGTAGGCGGTGTACCCGGCGTGCAGCGCCCACGCGGAGGGCACGGCCACGGTCAGGCACAGCAGCAGCACGGTCATGGCGCCGATCATCCGCAGGCCCCGCCCCTTGCCCTCGGGGCGGGTGATCACCCAGGAGTGGACGATCACGCTCATCCACACGACGGCGACGACGAACACCGCGCCCATCGCGCCCAACAACCACATGTCCTGTACGGCCATCCCGGCCAGCACCGTCATGGCGCCGGACTCGTGCGCGCCCAATCGGTAGGCCCACAGTCCCAGGGCGACGATCCCCAGGAGGTAGAGGCCCAGGATCAGGGCGCCCGCCTTGCGTCGCCCCATGCGCAGATGAGCCGCTCCGGGGAAGGGAACCGACACGGCGGTCCACAGCAGCGCCCCACCCGTGCTCGGGCGCCCGCTCCTGGGCTCGGGTGCCTCATCTGGCCGCTCGTCCTCCGCTGCCACCGGCATTCCTCTCACACCAAGGGGCGATCGGGTCCGCCCCGTACTGGTTCATGTGCCCACACCGCGATTCCGGGTGGCGGCCACCTTCGGTTGTGCCTCTTACGGGTTTTACGCCCGTGAACGTCCCCACGGTTCCGACCGCTCACGCCGAAGTCACCGTGCCGGGATCCCATGGTCCCGTGCGTTCTGGGGGCCTTACCCGGGCCCGCCCGTTCAGTGTGGCGCTTTGCGGAGGTTGTATGCACTGCGTACCCGTCTCAAGGGATGTTCTATACAAGTCTGTTATGTGGTCGAGAGGTATCCGATGGGGTTTTGGCAACCCGGCTCGGGCCGGTCAAAGGGGTGAATGAGCCGATTTCTTTGGCGATCCGTAGTACGAGAGGCTCCACAACTGCGATGATCTGGCCGGAGGAGGGGGCGTCGTTCGGGGGAATGGACGACGACATGGGAACGAAAGGCAGGCATCGTGCTCGATGCGGTTGACGCGGCGCTCATGCGCGCGTTGCAGGGGGACGGCAGAGCGACCTTCCAGGCACTGGCCGACGGCGTCGGTCTGTCACGGACCGCGGTGCGCGCTCGCGTGCGGCAACTCGTCCAGTCAGGGGCGATCCGGATCGTCGGCGTATTGCACGCCGGTGTGGTGGGCATGGAGGTCTTGGGCCACGTGTCCTTCCGGATCGGTGGACCGGTCGAACCGGTCCTGGAGGCCCTGGAGGAGCGGGAGGCGGTGACCTTCGCGGCGCAGACCGCGGGGCGCTTCCCCGCGGTGGCGCAGGTGCGCGTGGCCGATGACGCCGCGCTCACCAAGGAGATGGCCCACCTGCGCTCGCTGCCGGGCGTGGAGGGCGCGGAGGTCTTCCGGGCCAACGCGGTGTACAAGGACGCCCACAGCAGTGTGAGGGAGCTCCACGACGTCGAACTGGACGCGCTGGACTGGCGACTGGTCCGCAGACTCCTCAAGGACGGCAGGGCTTCGTACGCGGACCTGGCGCGCCAGGTGGGACTGTCCCAGGCGGCGGCCCGCTCCCGGGTGGTGCGTCTGCTCGAATCCGGGGTGGTGCACGTGACCGCCCTGGTCGATCCCACGGCGGCGGGCTCCAACGAACAGCTCGGATTCGGTCTGCACTGTCGGGGCGACGCCGACGCGCTGGGCAGCGCCCTGGCCAACATGGCCAGGGTCTCCTTCCTGGCCAGCGGGTTCGGGCGCTACGACGTGGTCGGCAGGCTCACCGCCCCCGACCGTTGCCGTCTGGTGGAGGCACTGGAGACCATCCGCTCCACCATGGGCGTCGGTCACGTGGAGACCTGGGAGCACCTGCGGGTGCGCAAGGAACGTCGCGGCGGTGAACGTCCGGAGGCCTGGATTCCGAGCTGAGAGGCCCACACCCGACCCTTCCGGCGCCGGTCCCGGCCGGCCACCGTGTTCGACCATGGCCCAGGATGGAGCCATGGTGACAGGTGGTCCGGCGGTGCCGGAGGGAACAGGGACACTGCGACTGCGTTCGCACACGTACGCGGGGAACCGGTACGCGGTGATGGGGGTGATCAACCGGACCCCCGACTCCTTCTACGATCAGGGCGCGACCTACGCCCTGGAGGCCGCGTTGGCCTCCGCCGACCACGCCGTGGCGGCGGGGGTGGACGTCATCGACGTGGGCGGGGTCAAGGCCGGTTACGGCGCCCCCGTGGACGAGGACGAGGAGATTCGTCGCACGGTCCCGTTCGTACGTGAGTTGCGCGAGCGCCACCCCGACGTGGTGATCTCCGTGGACACCTGGCGCGCGCGGGTGGGACGCGCGTGCGCGGAGGCCGGCGCGGACATGATCAACGACACCTGGGCCGGGGCCGACCCCGACCTGGCGCGGGTGGCCGCGGAGTACGGCACCGGGCTGGTGTGCAGCCACAGTGGTGGCCTGGCCCCGCGCACCGACCCGCACCGGGTCCACTACGACGACGTCGTCGCGGACGTGGTCTCCGGTGTGTGCGCCCTGGCCGAACGAGCGGTCTCCCTGGGTGTGCGGTCCGACGGGGTGATGATCGACCCCACGCACGACTTCGGCAAGAACACCTATCAGTCGTTGGAGCTCACCCGACGGTTGGGCGAACTCGCCGCGACCGGCTGGCCGGTCCTGGTGGCGGTCTCCAACAAGGACTTCGTGGGGGAGACCCTGGGGGTCGGTCTGACCGATCGTGGAGAGGGCACGCTCGCCACGTTGGCGGTCTCGGCACTGGAGGGCGCCCGGGTGTTCCGGGTGCACGACGTGGCGGCGGCGCGGACGGCCCTGGACGCGGTGGCAGCCGTCGGTGCGAGGGGTGGTGCGACCGTGTGAGAACCGGTGATGGTTCCGGCCATCCGTGTAACCACCGGTAACATTTTTACGTGTTTCCCGCCCGTATGGCTTGCGTCACGCTTAAGTTACCCGTGAGTATGGAGGAGGCCGGTTCGAGCCGGCCGCACCGGGCGCGGGTGTAATGGAGGCTGACATGGCGCTTGCGAAGACGTTGACGGCTGTGGGGACGGTGGCACTGGCCCGAAGCGGAGGCCGACCGTTCGGTACCCACCTCTTCTCCGTCTGGCCGGGAGCCGCGTTCGCCGCGACCGCCTTCCCGGTCCGCTGCGCCCCCGGGGACAACCTCGCGCTACACGTGGCCGTCGCCCAGGCCCCACCCGGTTCCGCGCTCATCGTGGACGTCTCGGGTGAACCCGAATACGGCTACGTGGACGAGATCCTCGCCGTGGCCGCCCGTACCAAGGGCATCGTCGGGATCGTCCTTGAGGGATGCGTGCGCGACGTCGCCGCCATCGCCCACTGCGAACTCCCCGTCTTCGGCACGGGGGTCTCGGTCCGCGAGGCCGGGCACGACGCCGGTGGTTCGGTGGGCCGCCAGATCACCATGGAGGCCACCGGCCCCGTACCGCTGTCGGTCCGCCGCGGAGACTGGATCGTCGCCGACGACGACGGGGTGGTCTGCCTGCCGCGCGGCCAGGTCAGCGCCATCATCGCCGACACCATGAGCAGCATCTCCCGCGAACGCGAGATCATCGACGCCGTGAGCGAGGGGGCGAGCACCTTGGACCTGCTCGGCCTGGATCCCTCGCGGGTCACCGGCTGGGAAGAGGCCCCCGACCCGCCGACCGACCTCACCACCCGCCGCGGCCGCCCCCGCGCGCTCAACCCGCGGAAGCGATCGCGTCGCGGCTCCTTCTCGGCGGTCACCGACGTCTACGGCGGGGACCACTGAGAAGACGGTGCGGTGTCAGTCCTCGGTGAGGGACAACAACTCGTCGAGGTAACAGGTGGCCTCACGGGCGGCCCGGATCGGATCCGCGTCGCGAACGGCCTCGGTCAGCTTGCTGTGGTCTATCCCCTCGGTGGCGGAGGAGGGTTGCTCGGCGGCCTCGTCGCTCTGTTCGTAGGCGGTGTGGGCGATGCTCGCGTAGACCACCTGGGCGATGTCGTCGTACAGGTCGATGAGCAGGGTGTTGTGGGTGGCGTTGACCACCGCCCGGTGGAAGGTGAAGTCCGCCTCCACGAACGCGCCCATGTCGCGGCCGAGCCACGCTTCCTCGCGCAGGGCCATGGCCCGATCGATGTCGGCCATGTCCTCCTCGGTGTGGCGCATCGCCGCGAGACGCGCCGCCTCCACCTCCAGGGCGCGCCGGACCTCCAGGTTCTCCCGCACGCGGGAGCGCTCCAGGCGCCTGCGCAGGGCGCCACCGAGCTCGCTGGAGGCGCGTACGAAGGTGCCGGCGCCCTGGCGAATCTCCAACAGGCCCGCGTGGGCCAGGGCGCGAACCGCCTCACGGACGGTGTTGCGGCCGACTTCGAGCTGTTCTGACAGCTCCGATTCGGTGGGGATACGGTCGCCCACACCCCATTCACCGGAGTCGATCTGGGCTCTTAGCTGGCTGATGACCTGGTCGACCAGACCGGTCCGGCGTGTAGAGGCGAGGGGCACGCGTAAACCTCCTAGGGGCGGGTCGCCGGATGACAGGGCCAGCGCACAGGTATGGAACGGTTAAGGAGGGAGCCTAGACCAGATGGGCATGGGAATAGGCCCTCATGGGCAATGCGTTATCCTCATGAAGTACATAGGGTCATCCTACGATTATGTGAGCCGCGTCCCATGAGCGCCACCCCTACGCGCATGACACCTCCCGAAAACACCTCCGCGGCCGGGACCGAAACCGCCTCCGCGCTCCCGCGCAAGGCCTTGGTCCTGGTCGCCGTGGCCATCGCACTGGCCGCACTCAACCTGCGCACCGCCATCACCAGCGTCGGACCCGTCCTGGACGAGGTCACGAGTGGTCTGGGCATGAGCGCGGTGGGCGCCGGCCTGCTCACGACCCTGCCCGTACTGTGTTTCGCGCTCCTGGGCGGGCTCACCCCCACCCTCGCCCGCCGGCTCGGCTCCCACCACCTGCTCGTGTACGCGCTGAGCGCGCTCACCCTCGGCCTCGTCGCCCGGGCCCTGGCACCCGAACCCTGGTTGTTCCTCGCCCTGAGCGTCGTCGCGCTGACCGGTGGCGCGATCGGCAACGTCATCCTCCCCGCCCTGGTCAAGCAGCACTTCCCCCACCGGGTCGGGCTGATGACCACCGTCTACACCACCGGCCTGGCCGTCGGTACCGCCATCGCCGCCGCCGTCACCGTGCCCCTGGAGGAGGCCACCGGTGAGTGGCGTGTGGCCATCGGGGTCTACGCGCTCTTCGGGCTGGTCGCCGTACTGCCCTGGCTGCTGGTCCTGCGCCACGAACCGGTCACGGGCGGGAGTGGCCGCGCGATCGGACCGCGCCGGGTCCTGTCCACCGGCCTGGGCTGGCAGGGGGTGGTGTACTTCGGTACCCAGTCCTCCATCGCCTACATCATGTTCGGCTGGTTCGCCCAGATGCTGCGCGACCAGGGCATGGACGCCCAGTCCGCCGGGGTCATGCTGGCCTACCTGACCGCCCTGGGCATCCCCATGTCCCTGGTGTTGCCCACGCTCATCGTTCGCGTGCGCGACCAACGCCCCTTCGTGGTGCTGTTCGTCGTCGCCTACCTGGCCGGGTTCATCGGCCTGTGGATCTCGCCGCTGTCGGGCACCTGGGTGTGGACCACCCTCATCGGCGTGGGCATGGGCAGCTTCGTCCTGGCCCTGACCATCTTCGCCGTGCGCACCCGCACCGCCGAGGGGACCGCCGCCATGTCCGCCTCCAGCCAGAGCCTCGGCTACCTGCTGGGTGGCGCCGGGCCGTTCCTCTTCGGAATGCTGCACGAGGTCTCGGGCGGCTGGCACGCCCCGATGACCATGATCACCGGCATCGTCGTCATCAACCTCGCCGTGGGCCTGCTGGTGGGACGTCCCCGCTACCTGGAGGACGTCATCGCCGAACGAGAGGCCCGCACCCGACCGACCGGCTAAAGCCAGTCGTGCTCGCGGGCGTAGCGGGCGGCCTGGTGACGCGTCCGGGTCTGCGTCTTGCCCATCGCGCTCGACAGGTAGTTGCGCACCGTGCCCTGGGCCAGGTGCAACCGTCCGGCGATCTCCGCGACCGAATAGCCATCGCCGGTCACCCGCAGCACGTCGACCTCCCGGGCGGTGAGCGGGTTGTCGTCGATGACCGCCAGGGCCGACACGTCCGGGTCGATCCACCGGCGCCCCTCGTGCAGACTCCGCACGACGGAGGCGATGTGCGCCGGGTCCGCCGACTTGCTGACGAACCCCTGTACGCCGAGCTTCAGGGCACGGCGCAGCACTCCGGGACGGGCGTGCCGGGTGAGCATGAGGATCACCTGCTCCGGTAGCTCCCGGCGGATCCGCGCCACCGCGTCCAGACCGTCGACCCCGGGCATCTCCAGGTCGATGACGAGCACGTCGGGCCGATGTCGCAGGGTCGCCTCCACCGCCGACCCTCCCTCCTCGGCCTCCGCGAGCACGGTGATCTCGTCCTCCATGGGCAGCAACGCCGCCAACGCCGAACGCAGTAGGGCCTCATCGTCGGCCAGGACCACGGTGGTCATCGAGCATCCTTCCAAGATCGGGCGGTGATGTCCGAAACGGTGTCCGAATCATCGGTGAGAGAGGCGCTAGGGGCGGGAAAGGTCGCCTCGGTCAGGAAGTCCTCGCCGGAGCGCTCCACGACCAACTCCCCGCCCAGATCACTCACGCGGGCGCGGAGCGCCGCCAGCCCGCGCAGTTCGGTGACGGGTCCCGTCCGCGCGCCGTCGTTGGTGATGGAGATGCCGCGTTCCGTCAACGTGATCCGGACCCGTTCCGCCTGGGCGTGTCGCAGGATGTTGGTGGTCGTCTCCCGCAGCACCTGGCCGAGTATCTCGCCCACCCGTGAATCGACCTCGTTCCGGCGTTCGACGGACACCCGGATCCCCGCGGCCTCGAAGAGGTTGCCGGCGTTCTCCAGTTCCGCGGACAGGTTGAGTCGCCGCTGGGCGTGGGCGAGTTCCTTGGTCCGGGCGATGGTGTCACCGACCAGCTCGTACACCTCGCCCAGCTCCCGGTCGGCCCGCTCCCGGTCCTGCCGCCCCTGGTCGCGCCCCAGCAGCTTGCGGGCCAGCGCCACCTTCAGCTTCACCACGTGCAGGGTGTGCCCCTGGATGTCGTGCAGGTCGCCGGCGAACCGCACCCTTTCACGGGACACCGCCAGGTCGGCCTCGCGTTGGCGGGACCGTTCCAGTTCGTCGACGAGCACGGCCACCACCTGGATGAGGGACGTCAGGACGCTTCCGGTGACCGCGACGCACACGGTGGCCACAGTGTGGGTGAACAACTCGAAGGGGGACAGCCCCAGGGTCAAGGGCATGGCGGCGAGCACCACCACACCGAAGCCGATCAAGAGCACGGTCGCCGCACGCCGGTGCCGGGCAAGCCGTTGGACGAACAACGTCCCGACGATGGCCAGCCCGAAGGACGCCGACAGGGTCTCGGCCACCAGGACCCCGACCGCCCACACCACGGCGGTCACCACCAGGCCCGGCACCAGGACCCGCAACCGCTCGTCCGCCGCCGACCGGTTGACGGTGAACAACGCCGTGGCCAGGCTCGCCGCCAGCAGGAGGGCCTGCCACCAGACCTGGGTGTCGGTGATCACCAACAACGCGCCGGTGGCGGAGAGCGCCGCCGTCACGACGCTGACGTTGAGCCTGCGCAGATCACGTGGTGTCGCCTCGGTCTGTTCGGACATGGCGGGAGACCTTCCAGGTTGCGGGACCGGCCCCAGTATTCAGGTCGCGCACGGGCGTCACCAGTGACACCACGTCATGCCCCCGCACTAGGGAAAGTCACGGTCGGCTCCTGACACGGTGACACTGCCCGCCGAGCGTCGCGAAGACTGTAATCGAAGCATGGCGAACACAACGGTCATCGACGTCCAACGTCTCAACGTCCGCTACGGCGACTTCCACGCCGTCAAGGACCTGTCCTTCCAGGTGAACCGAGGGGAGCTGTACGCGCTCCTGGGCACCAACGGCGCGGGCAAGACCTCCACCCTGGAGACCATCGAGGGGCATCGAGCCGCCACCTCGGGCGAGGTCCTCGTCTTCGGGCACGACCCTCGTGATCGCCGCGCCGTGCGCCCCCGCATGGGCGTCATGTTGCAGGAGAGCGGGTTCACCCCGGACCTGACGGTACGCGAATCGGTCCGGCTCATCGGGGCGCTGACCCGCCGCACCGACGACGTCGGCCGCGTCCTGGCGGTCGTCGACCTCACCCGCAAGGCCGACACCAAGGTGGCCCAGCTCTCCGGTGGTGAGAAACGGCGACTGGACTTCGCCACCGCCGTGTACGGGACACCCGAACTGGTGTTCCTGGACGAACCCACCACCGGCCTGGACATCCGTTCCCGGGACGAGCTGTGGGCCGCGGTGGAACGGATGCGCGAGGCCGGTTCCACGGTCGTGCTCACCACGCACTACCTGGAGGAGGCCCAACAGCGCGCCGACCGCATCGGCCTGATGCACCGGGGTTCGCTACAGCGGGAGGGGACGGTCGCCGAACTCACGCGGGCGTTGCCGTCCGTCATCCGCTTCTCCGTGCCCGACACCGCGCCGCGCCCACCGTCGTCGGCGGCCCACCAGGGGGACGGAACGTTCCTGGTGGAGACCCTCGACCTCCAGGGGGACATGTACGCCCTGCTCGGCTGGGCGCGGGAGCACGCGGTGGAACTGCGCGGACTGGAAGCCGGCCCGACCCGCCTGGACGACGTCTTCCGCGCCCTGGACACCGCCGACGCCTGACCCCGCCCCGAGCACCACACCCATAAAGGACCCACGCCATGCTCACCATCGCCCAAGGCGAACTGATCCAGATCTTCCGAAACCGGTTGGTCCTGGTCACCATGCTCGTACTCCCGGCGGCGTTCAGTGCCTTCTACATCTACCTGCACGACCTCATCCCCGCCCTGGACCTGGGGGCGACCGCCGCGGTGGTGACGTTCCTCGTGATCGCACTGGGTCTGTACAGCACCTCGGTGACCACGCTCGCCTCCCGCAGGCAGAACCTGTTCCTCAAGCGACTGCGCTCCACGGCCGCCGGCGACGGCGAGATCCTGGCCGGGCTGCTGCTGCCCGTCACCGTCATCACCGTGCTCCAGGTGGCCGTGGTCCTGATCGCGCTGACCGTGTTCGCCGGAGGACCGGCCGACCCGCCGCTGTTGACCGTGGCGGTGCTGTCCACGGTCGTCATGATGCTGGGGCTGGGGCTGGCCACGGCCGGGGTGACCGACTCCCCGGACCACGCCCAGGTCACCACGTTGCCCCTGCTGGTGGGCACCCTCGCCGTGTCCGGCTGGGTGGGGTTCACCGGAACCGAGGAACTCACCCTGCTCAAGCGGCTGCTGCCCGGCGGTTCGGCGAGCGAACTGATCGTCAACGCCTGGAACGGCGGCATGCCGCTCGGCGACTCCCTGTGGCTCCTGGCGCCCACCCTGGCCTGGGTCGCGGTCGCCCTCTTCGCCGCCACCCGACTCTTTCGCTGGGAACCACGCCGCTGACCACCGGCCCCGTCACCAGAAGTCCACGAGCCTTCGCGGGTCGACGCAGTCGATGGTCACCTGCAAGATCACGTCCATGCGCGGAGCCTGCCACACCGCTCCGACATTCCCACCAGTGACATGGCGTCATGGGCTCGCCCTCACGGAAGTCACGGGCGAGGGGTGACGTGGACGCACTGCCCGGGACCACCCCCGACGGGAGACGGTGGCCACATGACCTCGAAACCCCCGACCCGGAGCCCATCACCATGACACTCCGCCGTACCGAGACCACCTCCACCACCGCCGGATCCACCCCGGTCACCGAACGCGCCCTGGCCCCGGACCTCGCCCGGGGCGCGATGCTGCTGCTCATCGCGCTGGCCCACGTGCCCTGGTTCCTCTACGACGCCCCCGTGGGCGCGACCATGCTGCACCCCGTCGACGGAGGGATCGCAGACCGGATCGTCCAGGCCCTGACCCTGATCGTCGTGGACGCCCGCACCCACACCATGTTCGGGTTCCTGTTCGCCTACGGGGTCGGACAGATGTACGCGCGACAGACGGCGCGCGGCACGATCCCGGATACGGCCCGCCGACTCCTGCGCCGCCGACACCTGTGGATGATCCTCTTCGGGGCGGTGCACGCCGCCCTGCTGTGGCAGGGCGACATCGTCGGTGTCTACGGACTCATCGGGCTGATCATGGTCCCGCTGTTCCTGGGCCGCACCGACCGGACCCTGCGCGTGTGGGTGGTGGTCCTGCTGACCCTGGGAGCCCTGGCCACGATCGTCTCGACCATCTCCGGGCTGCTCGTGGACTCTGCCGGTCCCATGCCCGCCGACCTGCAGCGGCTCAGCATCGCCGAGGCCGACTACGCGACCTCCGCCGCGGTCCGCTTCCCCACCTGGCTCTTCACCCTGCTCTCCAGCCTGTTCACCCTCGCCCTGCCCACGGCCTTCCTCATCGGGCTCCTCGCGGCCCGACACCGCGTCCTGGAGGAGCCCGCCCGACACCTGTCGCTGCTGCGCCGGACCGCGTTCGTGGGCATCCTGCTCGGCTGGACCACGGGTGTCGCGGCGGCCCTGGGGCACCTCGGACTCCTCGAAGCCGTCCCCGAGAGCGCCCTGGGCGGTGCGCACTTCTACACCGGGATCTTCGCCGGGGTGGGCTACGCCGCCCTCTTCGGGCTCATCGCCCACCGGCTCGACACCCGCCGGGCCCGAGAGTCGCTTCCGGTCCGCGCGATGGTCGCCCTGGGCCGCCGCTCGCTCAGCGGTTATCTCGCCCAGTCGCTGGTGTTCGCCCCGTTCCTGGCGGCGTGGGGACTGGGTCTGGGCGTGCACCTGTCGAGCTGGTCGGCGGCGCTGGTGGCCCTCGCCACCTGGCTGCTCACCATGGTGGCGGCGTATCGGATGGACCGCGCCGGGACGCGCGGCCCCGCCGAGACCCTGCTGCGTCGACTCACCTACCGACGCGCCCCGCGCCGATGACCGGAGCCGGAACGGATCACATCGGCAGCCACTCGAAGCGACCGATCAGGTACACGGCGCCCACGAACGCCACGATGTCGATCACCGTGTGGGCCACCACCAGCGGCATCACCCGCCCGTAACGCAGGTAGAACCACCCGAACACCAGCCCCATCACCAGGTTCCCGAAGAACATGCCCACGCCCTGGTACAGGTGGTAGAACGCCCGCAGCACCGAGCTCGCCAGCACCGCCTTCCACGGCGACCAACCCAACTGGCCGAGCCGGTGCAGCAGGTACCCGACCACGATCACCTCCTCCAGGACCCCGTTCTTCAGGGCCTGCAGGATCAGCACCGGCATCTCCCACCAGTGGCCCTCCAGGGTGCTGGGCACGATGGTGCGGGTCAGCCCCAGCTGCCACGACACCAGGTACACGACCAGGCCACCGGCGCCGATCGCCGCCGCGAGCAGTACCCCGCTCCAGGTGTCGAACCAGGGTCGGTGCCGGTCGAAGCCCACGGTGCGCGCCGACTCCCCGGTCCGGTGCAACAGGTAGACCACCAACGCGACCGGGGCCAGGGCGAAGACCACCGCGTACAACTGGAGCGACAGGTCCAGCCAGGGTCGGTTCTCCGCGCGCGAGCGGATCAGGTTCGCTGTCTGGTCGGCCATCGACTCGGGTGCGGTGAGCACCCCGAGGAAGGTGATGGTCGCCGAGACCGCGGCGGCGCCCAGGGACAGGGCGAGCACGCACAGGATCTCCCAACGAAGCAGGGAGCGATCGGGCAGCAGGTTCGGGATCGTGGTCTCGGCCGTTACGGGGGCGGCCGGAGAAGGGGTGGGTTCGCTCGGGTGCTGGCGGGTTCTGTCGGTCACGAGTCGAATGTACCCGCGTGGCCGATGGTGCCCGTGGGAACGTGCGGGCAGGGAGCGGGGCGAGGACACCACTCCTCGCCCCGAAGATCACATCGGGGGGAAGGGGTCAGTCGTCGTCGTTGTCGTCGTCTCCGTCGTCGTCACCATCGTCACCGTCATCACCGTCACCGTCATCGCCGTCGTCCCCGTCGCCCCCGTCCTCAAGTTCGACCCCCGAGTCGTCGTCGCCTCCGTCCTCGCACGCGGCGACGCCGAAGACGGCGACACCCGCGATCGCTCCGGCCGCCAGTACACGGCGGCCGGTGGTGAGCAGATCCTCGCAAAGGTCCTCGAACTTCACAGTGACTCCAAACGGTCGGGGCGGATACAGCCGGTTCACGCATCCTTCCCGAACGGCGGAGCCGGGACCCAGCCGTTCGGGATGAACTTCCATTGAACTCGATGCCCACTCCGGCCCTGGGCACGCGGCCCGCACACGGAGAAGCCGTCGGCCATACGCGTGTGACACGGACCGCGTATGGCCGACGGCTAGGGGGAGAGGTCGTCCCGCCCCGCCCCAGCCACGAAAGCGGGGTGGGACGACCTCTGAGGAAACGAAGACCGGACTCAGTGAGCCTCTGAGAACTGGTCTTCCTCGGTGGAACCGGTGAGGGCCGTGGTGCTGGCCTCGGGGGAGATGGTCGTGCTGATGGCGTCGAAGTAGCCGGTGCCGACCTCGCGCTGGTGACGGGTCGCGGTGTAGCCCTGGGCCTCCGCCGCGAACTCGGCCTCCTGCAGCTCGACGTACGACGTCATCCCGTTCTGGGCGTAGCCCTTGGCCAGGTTGAACATCGAGTAGTTGAGCGAGTGGAAGCCCGCCAGGGTGATGAACTGGAACTTGTAGCCCATGTGGCCCAGCTCGCGCTGGAACTTCGCGATGGTCGAGTCGTCCAGGTGACGCTTCCAGTTGAAGGACGGCGAGCAGTTGTAGGCCAGCATCTGGTCCGGGTACTCGGCCTTGATGCGCTCGGCGAAGTCGCGGGCGACCTCCAGGTCCGGGGTCGCGGTCTCCATCCAGAGCAGGTCGGAGTGCGGTGCGTAGGCCAGACCACGGGCGACGCAGGCGTCGACGCCGTTGCGGAAGCGGTAGAAGCCCTCGGCGGTGCGCTCACCGGTGATGTAGGGCTGGTCGCGCTCGTCGACGTCGCTGGTGATCAGGGTCGCGGCCTGGGCGTCGGTCCGCGCGATGACCAGGGACGGGACGCCGGCGACGTCCGCGGCGAGACGGGCCGCGTTCAGGGTCTTGACGTGCTGGCCGGTCGGGATGAGGACCTTACCGCCCAGGTGACCGCACTTCTTCTCGGAGGCCAGCTGGTCCTCCCAGTGGACGCCGGAGGCGCCGGCGGCGATCATGCCCTTCATCAGCTCGTAGGCGTTGAGGGTGCCACCGAAGCCGGCCTCGGCGTCGGCGACGATCGGGGCGAGCCACTCGGGGGCGTTGTCGTCACCCTCGGACCAGGTGATCTGGTCGGCGCGCAGGAGCGCGTTGTTGATGCGACGGACCACGGAGGGGACCGAGTTGGCCGGGTAGAGGCTCTGGTCGGGGTAGGTGTGGCCGCCGAGGTTGGCGTCGGCCGCGACCTGCCACCCGGAGAGGTAGATGGCCTTCAGTCCGGCGCGGACCTGCTGGACGGCCTGGTTGCCGGTCAGGGCGCCGAGGCTGTTGACGTAGTCCTCGGTGTGGAGCAGGTCCCACAGGCGCTCGGCGCCTCGGCGGGCCAGGGTGTGCTCCTCGGTGACCGAACCGCGCAGCTTGACCACGTCGTCGGCGGAGTAGGTCCGCTCGATGCCCGCCCAACGGGCGTTGGTCTCCCAGTCGCGCTGGAGCGCGGCGCTGGCTTCCTGACGACGAGCGCTGGTGCTCATGTTCGTTCCCGCCTTCGTGTAGTCCCCAAGGTGTTCACACCGGTCGAGGGAGGTCCTTCCAGGGCCAGGGGCTGAGCCCTGGGCGGTAAGTTCCCCGCCGGTAACTATGATTCTTAGGGAAGATCCAAGACTTTTCCACTCGAAATCGGGTGAAGATCGTTGATTCTTTCCGTAAGATGAAGTCATGGCGTACTTTGGTGCTGAAGAAATACCGTCTTTGACAGGTGACCTAGATCTCGTCACCTTTGGTCAGCGGCTCCGTCATCTCCGCCGCGCACGCGGAATGACCCTTTCCGACCTGGGTGAACGCGTGGGGCGCGCCCCCTCGCAGCTCTCGCTGCTGGAGAACGGAAAACGTGAACCCAAGCTCTCCCTCCTCACGTCCCTGGCCGCGGCCCTCGGGGTGTCCATCGAAGAACTTCTCTCCAAGCAGCCCCCGAGCCGTCGGGCACAGCTGGAGATCTCCGTGGAGGAGGCTCAGCGCGACTCCCTCTACCAAGGCCTCAACCTCCCGCACCTGAAGGTCGGGAAGAGGGTCCCCAACGACGTCCTCGAACACATCGTCGGTCTCTACGACGAACTCAAGCGGCGCCACGCCAAGCCCACCGCCACCCCGGAGGAGGCGCGTCGGGCCAACGCCGACCTGCGTCGGCAGATGCGCGAGCGCGGCAACTACTTCGAGAACATCGAGCGCGCCGCCGCCGAGACCCTCGACGCCGTCAACTACACGGCGGGACCCATCTCTCAGGGACAGATCCTCGCGATCGCCACCCACCACGGCTTCTCCCTGAAGTACGTGCAGGACCTGCCGCGCTCGGTGCGCTCCCTCACCGACCACGTCAATCGGCGCATCTACCTCAAGCGCGAGACCAGCCTGGGCATGCACAGCCCGCGCACGATCCTCCTGCAGACCCTCGGTCACGTGATCCTCGGGCACGACCAGCCCCGCGACTTCGGCGACTTCCTGCGTCAGCGGGTGGAGGCCAACTACTTCGCCGCGGCCGTGCTCATCCCCGAGACCACAGCCGTGCCCTACCTCCAAGAGGCCAAGCAGGCCCGCGACCTGTCCGTGGAGGACCTGCGCGACGTCTACTCCGTCTCCTACGAGATGGCCGCGCACCGGTTCACCAACCTGGCCCACCGTCACCTGGACCTGGTCTGCCACTTCATCCGCAACGACGAGACCGGCATCATCTACAAGGCCTACGAGAACGACGGGCTCATCTTCCCCACCGATGACTCCGGCGCCATCGAAGGTCAGCGCATGTGCCGCCAGTGGTCGGGGCGGCAGGTCTTCCAGTCACCCGACCGGTACTCGATCTACTACCAGTACACCGACAAGCCCAACGGCACCCACTGGTGCGTGGCGCACGTCGACCCCAGCCGTGAGCGCAACTTCGCCATCACCCTGGGCGTGCCCTACAAGGAGTCGCGCTGGTTCCGCGGGCGCGAGACCACCAACCGCACCAAGTCCAACTGCCCCAGCGGCGAGTGCTGCGTGCGCCCGCCCTCGGAGCTGGCCGGCAAGTGGGAGGGGAACGTGTGGCCCTCAGCCCGCGCCCACTCCCACGTGCTGTCCGCGCTGCCCGCGGGCACCTTCCCCGGTGTGGACGAACACGACGTCTACACGTTCCTGGAGAAGCACAACGTCGAGTGATCGACCGCCTTCGGTACCCGGATGACGCCAGGGGCCGGCGCCCACGCGCCGGCCCTTCGTCATGTCCGGTGCGGAGTCAGCGCAGGTCCTTGAGCGCCGAGGGGTTCAGGTCCGCGAGCGACCCGTAGCCGTCCACCGCCATGAGCAGATCCGCCTCGGCCAGCAACGACCGCAGGACGTGGACCACCCCGTCCGCCCCGCCCAACGCCAGTCCGTACACGTACGGGCGGCCCACCGCGACCGTCGTCGCGCCCAGGGCCAGGGCCTTGACCACATCCGAACCCGAGCGCACCCCCGAGTCGAAGATGATCGGCAGATCCGTGGCGGCGGCCACGTCCGG
The DNA here is from genome assembly GCF_053619415.1 of Nocardiopsis sp. NPDC055551. Taxonomy (NCBI): domain Bacteria; kingdom Bacillati; phylum Actinomycetota; class Actinomycetes; order Streptosporangiales; family Nocardiopsidaceae; genus Nocardiopsis; species Nocardiopsis sp. NPDC055551. The sequence goes on from NZ_JBSHJJ010000001.1 coordinate 67,084, forward strand.
CAGGCACTCCAGCGCCGGGATGCCGCCGTTGGCCTGCCTGCCCCCATGGTTGGACACGTAGATGGCGTCCACGCCCCCGTCCGCCGCGCGCCGCGCGTCGTCGGGATGACAGACACCCTTGACGATCAGCGGCAGGTCCGTCAACGAACGCAGCCACTCCAGATCGTCCCAGGTCAACGGATTGCCGAAGACACCGGCCCAGTGCGCGACCACGGCGTCGGGCGCCGCGTCCTCGCCCACGCGCTCCCGGAAGACCGGGTCGGAGGTGTAGTTGGCCAGGCAGTGGCCGCGCAGTTGCGGGAAGTTCGAGGTGGACAGGTCGCGCGGGCGCCACCCGGTGATCCAGGTGTCCAAGGTGACCACGATGCCTCGGAAACCGGCCCGCTCCGCCCGTCGAACCAGACTCTGCGCCAACTCTCGGTCCGTCGGCGTGTAGAGCTGGAAGAACCCGGGAGTGTCCCCGAACCGGGCGGCGACCTCCTCCATCGGGTCCTGCGACAGGGTGGAGGCGATCATCGGAACACCCGTCCTGGCCGCAGCCTCCGCTGTGGCCAGGTCACCGTGCCCGTCCTGCGCGCACAGACCCACCACGCCCACCGGGGCCATCATCACGGGGGAGGGCAACTCGATCCCGCACAGGTTCACCGAGGTGTCCCGATCGGTGGCGCCCACGAACATGCGCGGGTACAGGCCCCAACGTTCGAAGGCGGTGGCGTTGGCCTCCTGGGTGTGCTCGTCGCCCGCTCCACCCGCGACGTAGGACCAGAGCGACGGCGGCAGTGCTTCCTTCGCCCTCCGCTCCAGCTCCGCGGCTGTCATGGGGTACCTCGGCAGGACCCCGGTCAGTCCGTTGAGGTAGATCTCCAACTGGTAGTCGCCGTAACGCGATGCCATGGACGCCTCCGAGGGGGTGGGTGTGACCCGCATCATCCAAGTTGACACATGCGTGTGTCAAGAAATCCGTCGTGCCTTCAACACCGGTACGAACACCCCCGCCACGTCCTCCGACAACTCCTCCCGGGTGCGGGAACGGTCGCTCAGCACCCAGTCGATGACCAGTTCGTTGGCCGCGCCCACCAAGGCCAGGGCCTGCTTGCCGAAGGGACGGTCCACCGACGTGCCCACCCGGACCGAGTGCCGGTACTCCTGTGTGAACAGGTCCGCGATCCGATGACGCACCCCTCGCCGATGCGCCTCCATGACCGGGTTCACCCCCACGCTCTCCACCGAGATCACCCGGGGCCTGCGCGGATCCTCCATGGAGAAGGAGAGATAGGCGTCGACAGCCGCCATCACCCGCACCTCCAGCGGGCCTTCGCCACCTTGCAAGGGCTCCGAGATTCGCTGTAGCGCCTCGTGGACCAGACCGTCGTAGACCGCGCGCAGGGCGGTCTCCCGGTCGGTGAAGTGCTCGTAGAAGTAGCGGTTGGTCAGGCCCGCCTCCCGGCAGATCCGGCCGACCGTGGCCGCGCGGAACCCTTCGGTGCCGAACACCTCCAGACCGGCCTCCAGGAGTTGCCGCCTGCGGGTCTCCTGACGTTCCCGGGGAGATTTGCCCCGCCAGGAGCGCACGAGTTCGACACGTGGTTCGCTCATGCCCCCACGCTAGACCGCCGGAGGCGGAGACGGTGTTATGCCGGTGGGCTCGTGGAGGATGGTCCCCGGAGTCGACGTCGATGCCGGAGCCGGAGCCGGTGTCGAAGCCGAGGTCGAGGAAGCGCAGACCCTCACCGAGGGGAGGGCCACGAGAGCGTCCTCGGTGGCCTGGCCTCGCTCCCCTCGAAGTTGGCCGCCCAGGGGCGCCTTGGGCCTTTGGGTCTTGGGGTGCTCTGAAGGGGTGTGGGGTGTGTGGGTGGGGCGCCTTAGGTAGGGGCTCTTCCGGTTGTTGGGCGTTGCTCGGGTGGGTTGGTGGGGCGCCTGGGGTCGGGAGCCCACCTGTTCACGGGGCGGGTGTGGGGTGTGTTGGGGGCGCCCCAGCTAGATAGCCGTTGGGTTGTTGGGCGTTGCTCGGGTGGTTCTCCCTCCTTCCCCGCCGCGTGATTGTTGCCGCCCGCACCGCACGCGTCAAGGCAATGTTGAGTTGCTCATCAGCGGTGTTGGTGGCCTTGACCCGTGCGGTGCGGGCGGCGGTTTGGCGGCTATCGGGGAAGGGGGGGAGAGTGGTTGAGGTCCCAACGGCCCCGGGCCCTTCGGGCCCCCGGGGGGCCCGGTCCGGCCGTAGCCGGCCGGATCCCTTCCCTTCCCTCTGGCTTTCTCGTGGGCGCGTCCCCACTACGTGACCGGTGAGGTCACGAAGAGCCCGCTACAGGTGGGCCACGGGGCGGGGCGCGTCCCCGCGGTAGCCGGCTCTGGTCTTCTCAGCGATGATCTTGCTCCTAGCGCCCATTTGGGCGCTCAACATGGCGCTACGAGCAAGATCATCATGGTGGAGAGACAACACGGGGTTGATGGTGCCGGTGGGCCGGTACCGGGGGTGGCAGTGGCGCCGGTACCTGTGCTGGGGGTGGCACCGGTAGGGCGGGTGGCCGCAGTATGGGCCGATCTCGCCAGGAGTGCTGCCGACACCCCCGATGGGAGCCACTCCGGCCCCGGAATGTGGCTCTGGGCGGGGGTTCGCGGTGTTTCTGCCCCTGGGCATGCCGATATCCCCACAGGGCACAGGGCCCTTGGGGTCTGACACCCACTCGGGGTGGTCGCGGCGGGGTGTTCTCGCCGGGGTAGTGTTCCACCTGGCGGAAACGCATGGGTGTGGGAGCGGGTGGTGGTTAGAGGGCGGTGGCTGGGGCTGGCTCCCCCTCACCATCCCCTGACCCGCTGTCCTTTCCCGCTTCTTGGTGGTTTTGGGCGTGGTGGTGTTCCCAGATCTGCCGGTTCATCTTGGCCTGGAGCCGGTGCTTGAGCCTGTTGTGGGTCGAGCACAGGATCTGCATGTTGTCGGCGCTGGTGGCTCCGCCGTGGGAGAAGGGGACGATGTGGTCGTACTGCGACCAGCTACGCGGCACATCACAACCCTCGTGCCACTCACAGTAGGACTTCTTGAACCCCGCCACCTGACGCACCGGGTCCGGAGCGCATCGCTGCTTTCGCCCCACATCCAGCAGAGTCCGACCCTGGGCGTCGGTCACGAACCGGCGCAGCCAACTGTCGGGGGTCAGGCGGGCCACCATCTGATCGGGGATGACCACACCATCCTCGGTGGTGGCGGGCTCTGCGGTGCCGTCTCCGAGGAAGCGTTTGAGGGGGACGGTGATGTTGAGGGTCGCCAACGGTTGGCGGCTCAGGCTGGAGCAACCCCGGTGGGTCAGAGCGGTCTCGAAGATGCGTATCAGCGCGTCATAGGTGCGCTGATGCTTCGCCACGGCGGCGTTCTCCGGGCCGTACGGTTCGGTGTAAGCCTGCAGGGCGGCCTGGATGAGCTCGTTGTCGGCCCCCGGCCCCCACATCCGCAGCAAAAACCCGGACTCGAACGTGGGGGAGAATTGGGCGCCCCGGTTCTCGAACGTTTCGTCGTAGTCCCGGTCGGCCTTTTCCGGGTCCAGGCGGGCGACGAACCATTTCGCCGCGTCCCGCAACTGGCGCACCGAAGCCTGCGGGCACTCCTGCTTATAGGCGATCAGCCCGTATTCCAACCGGGCCCGAAACCCCTCCACCGAAGGACGCTGGGCACGGAATTCCTCATCCGCTGCTTCGAGGACCTTCGCCCACTCGGTGGTGGCCTTTTCGGTGGAGGCGGCGATGGCGCAGGCTTCACCCAGCGACAGGGCGCTGGTTTGGAAGGCTTCTTCCACCAACGGCAGCTGTTGCTGGTACAACGCCCGGGCGAGGGTGGCAAGGCTCTTGGCCTCGGCCGGAGAGGTGCCCCACTGGTGGGTGATCCACGCTTGGATGCTGCGCTGGCCACCCTCTTCCAGCAGGGCGCCGGTGGCTTCCATGCGGGCCAGGGCGGGCAGCATCCCGTAGCGGATGCGGTCTGTTTCCTGGTTGAGGCGGCCGAACTGGGCGAGCACATCGGCTTCGCACCCGAACGGGATGTCCCGGCCGGAGAATTCCACCGCGATCTCCCGTGCACCCGCCATCGCCTTATCGACCGGGGTGTTCCCGGTCGGGCGCGGTGCGTGGGGAGGAAAGCTCATACTCTGATTATATGCGAACACCCCCAATAATGGTAGGCCTACTCGCCGGTTTATTGACCGAATTCTTGGGCTGGCATGTCTATCATGAAATGGCTGTTATTGTGGGTTATCCACAACCCCTTTTCCCTGTGGTCGGCACCACCTCTCATAGAAGTGCCTCCTCACGGTTTCGGTGGAGGGGCTCTGAAGAGAAACGATCTTGTCCGTAGCGCCATGTTGGGCGCCCAACATGGCGCTAGGAGCAAGATCATCGCTGAGAAGACCAGAGCCGGCCACCGCGGGGACGCGCCCCGCCCCGTGGCCCACCTGTAGCGGGCCCTTCGTGACCGGACCCGTCACGTAGTGGCGACGCGCTCAACGAAGACACCAGGCAGAAGGGAAGGGATCCGGCCGCCTGCGGCCGGACCGGGCGAAGCCCGGGGCCGTTGGGGACCTCAACCACTCTCCCCCCTTCCCCGATAGCCGCCAAACCGCCGCCCGTGCCGTACGGGTCAAGGCCACCAGCTCGATCGCTACAGGACTCAACATTGCCTTGACGCGTGCGGTGCGGGCGGCAACAATCACGCGGCGGGGAAGGAGGGAGAACCCACCTCCACCCCGCCCAACAACCCCAAGACTCCCGACCCGAGGCGCCCCACCAGCACTCCAACACTCCGGCACTTGATCGACCAGAGTGTGAGCCATGCCAGAACGCAGAAAGCCCCGAGCTCCCCATACGCCCGGGGCCGTTCCACAGTTCTACAGTCCTGCTCTCCTACTCTCCTACCTTTCTGCTCTTCTGCCCTTGCGACCTTCTGTCCTTTTTCTGTCCTTTCCGCCTTCCGCCTTCCGCCTTCCGCCCTTCCCCGCTCGAAGGCCCTAGTTGATCAGTCCCAAGAAGGTCGGCAACCACAGGGAGAACTGCGGGACGAACACCACCAGGAACAACGCGACCAGCAGCGCCACGAAGAACGCCCACAGGCGGCTGATCACCGGTTCGATCCGCAGACGTGCCACCCTCGCACCCACGAACAGCACGTTCCCCACCGGTGGCGTGATCACCCCCAGGGACAGGTTCATCACGACCATCACGCCGAAGTGCACCGGGTCGATCCCGAACTCCTGCACGATCGGCAGGAAGATCGGCACGAAGATGAGGATCGCCGGGGTCGGGTCCATGAAGGTGCCGATGACGAGCAGGACGATCATCATCAGCAGCAGGATGACCACGTCACTACCGGTGAACCCGAGGACGAAGCCGGAGATCACCTCCGGGATGCGCGCGAACGACATGACGAACGCCAGCACCGTGGACACCCCGACCAGGAGCATCACGATGGCGGTGGTCCGACCGGCGTCCATGAGGATCTGCGGCAGGTCCGTGAACTTGATCGACCGGTAGATCGCCGAGAGCACCAGGCAGTACACCACGGCGATGGAGGCCGACTCGGTGGCGGTGAAGAACCCGCTGAGGATCCCGCCCACCACGATGACGATCATCAGCAGGGATGGCACCGCGCGCCAGATCACGACCAGGCCCTGGGCCGGGCTCACCCGCTCCTCCGTGCGCAGTCGCCCGGGCCGGCGGCGCGCGTGCAGGTACACCACGACCATGCAGGCCAGAATCCACAACAACCCCGGCACCAGACCGGCCATGAACAGCGCGGCGATGGAACTGCCCGAGACCAGCGCGTAGACGATGAAGGTGTTGGACGGGGGGATCAGCATCCCCGCGGGCGCCGAGGCGATGTTCACGGCGGCGCCGAACCGGCGGTCGTAACCCTCCTGGGCCATGCGCGGGCCCATCACCGTGCCCACGGCGGCGGCTGAGGCGACGGCCGCGCCGGACACCGACCCGAACAGGCCGTTGGCCACGACGTTGGTCTGGGCCATGGAGGCCGGCATGCGCCCCGTCACGACCTTGGCGGCGTCCACCAACCTTCCGGCGATCCCCCCGTTGTTCATGATGACGCCCGCCAGGACGAACAACGGGATCGCCAGGAGTGGGAACGAGTTGATGCCGGAGAACACCTGTTGAGCGCTGACCAGGGCCGCCTGTTCGAGTCCGACGAGCGGGATGGCGGCCAGGAACGCCGACAGACCGATGGCCACGGCGATCGGTACGGACGAGGCGATACCGATGATGATGCCGACCAGGAGAATGAGTCCGGCCAGGGCTGCGGGATCCATCAGGTGTCCTTTCCGGTGCTGTTCTCGGACCCGTCCACGCCCTCGTCCGCGGGGGAACCGGGCGAACCGGGGGACCGGTCGACCTCCGTCAGCAGCACGCTGTCGGGGACGTACTTCTCTTGCCGGATCTCGGGGTCGTCCTCGGCGACGTCGGTGTACGGTTCCTCCGCACCCGTCAACAGGCCTCGGACGTGGTGCAGGGCGTAGAACGTCACCAGCACACCGGTGATCGGCATCGCCAGGTACATGTGCCCGTAGGTGAAGGGCAGCGCGCTCAGCTGTTGACTCCACGCGTTCTGCGCTGCGGCCCAACCGCCCCAGACGAGGATGATCAGGGCGAAGGCCAAGACGACGAGCTGTACTCCGACGGCGACGGACCTTTCGATCCCCGCCGGGGTCTTACGGGCGAGGTACTCGACGGCGATGTGACCGCGTTCGCCGAACACGTACGCCGAGGCGAACAGACCCAGCCACACGAAGGACATTCGAGCGCCCTCGTCGGTCCAGGTCGCGGGGTCGCTCAGGACCTGGCGGCTGAACACCTGCCACACGACGATCACCGTCAGCAGTGCGAAGAGCACGACGACGATCCAGTAGAGACAGGTGTCGAGGAACTTCTTCAACGACTCCACGGAAACCTCCGATCGGGGGTGCGGGAACTGCTGCGACGCTTCACTCCGCGGCCTCGCGCGCGGCGTCGTGGAGTTCTCGCTGGGTGTCGGTGACGACGAACTCCTCGACGAGGCCGTCCAGCGCCTCGGCGAACGAGGCCTCGTCCACCTGGTGGAACTCGGCGCCGTCGGCCTCGGCACCCGTGATGGCCTCCTCCGTGGCCTCGGCCCACAGCACGGCGTGCTCTTCGTAGGCGGCCGTCCACCTCTCGTCGAAGGCGGCGCGCTGTTCGTCGTTCAACCCGGCCAGCGCGTCGGAGTTGATGATCAGGTAGTCCAGACCGATCAGGTGTTCGGTGTAGGACCAGTACGGAGCCACCTCGTAGTGGCGTTGGGTGAAGTAGGAGACCTCGTTGTTCTCCGCCGCGTCCACGACCCCCGCCTGGAGACCGGTGTAGAGCTCGCCGTACACCATCGGGGCGGCCGAACCTCCGAGCGCTTCGGCGATGGCCACGTTGAGCGGGGACTCCTGCACCCGGATGTTGGCGCCGGCCAGGTCGTCGGGCGTCTGGACGGGGCCGTCCGCCGTGTACACGCTGCGGGCGCCCTGGGTGAAGCCGCCCACCACCGTCAGGTCGTGGTCCTCGTCCAGGGAGGAGTACAACTCACCGGTGATCTCCGGGTCGTGGACGACGTCCATCTGGTGGTCGATGTCGTCGAAGACCCTGGGCACGTTGAACGCGATGAAGTCCTTGTTCAGGTTCTCCAGCTGGGCGCCGGAGACGATGGCCATGTCCACGGCCCCGCCCGCCACGAGTTGCAGCACCTCGGCCTGCCCGCCCAACGTCTCGTTGGGGTAGATGTCGAGGTTCAGTCCGTCGGTGTTCTCCCGCAGGTGGTCGCCGAAGTGGTCCAGCGCGGTGAACGAGGGGTGTTCCTCCGACTGGTTCAGGGCCAGCCGCAGGGACCGTTCACCTCCGGGGCCACTGGATTCGGCGCCGCCCCCGCAGGAGGCCAGCACCAGGGTCGTCGCCACGGAGGCGGCGGCGACCAGGCACGTTCTGCCATGTGTGCGCACTGTCGGTTTCCCGTCCTTGGTCGCTTCGTGCCGGTGGCGTTCGAAGATCTCAGTCATGGTCGGTCACCCTCGAACCGCGCAGCAGGAGCAGGATCCCACCGGCCAGGACCAGGGCCACGGTCCCCCAGAGGAACCAGGGTGACGACAGGCCGGCCTTCTCCTCGTAGGTCAGACCGAAGCCGTACTCGTAGAGGGCGCCGTCGTCGGTCTCGGCGTAACCGGGTGCGTCGCTGTCCTGCTGCGTGATGGCCTCGGGGGTGCCGGCCAGGGCGAAGGGCATCCGCCCCTGGGGCGCGTGGTCCCCGGACAGCACGTCCATCAGCGCGGTGTCGCCCACCCCGAACCCGGCGACGATGGCACCGGCGTCCCGGAGTCCGCTCTCCTCGTCCAGGACGTAGGGCTGGCGGAAGTACACGTGCAGGATCACCCTGCTCGGGTCCTCGACCTCGGCCATGACCTCGCGCACCGACTCCAGGGACGGTTCGACCACCCAGGAGTCGGCTTCGGACATGCCGGTGAAGTCCAGTACGGACGACTCCCAGGGGTAGGAGCCCCCGAACCCGAGACCGTCGTCGGTGCACTCCGGGGCCCCCGACGTCACGCAGGCGTCGGCGGCGCCGTAGGGGCTCTCGCCGTCCAACCCCTCGATCCCGTCGATCACGCCGGGGTTGACGTGGTCCTCGTCGAGACCGAGTTCCTCGTCGTCGCTGACGTAGTCCTCGGCGTCGGTGCGGGCGATCAGCGAGATGATCGCGTAGTCGCTGTCGGCCGCACTGGGCCGCTCCTCGTCCTCCTCGACGTTTCCACTGGTCACGTCGTGTCCGTAGGAGGCGACGACGTCCTCGTCGAAGTCTCCCAGCAGGTACAGGCTCGACCCGTCCGCCAACGGCAGGGTGGGGCCGTCATCGGTGGTCTCGTTCTGGAGCAGGACCAGGGAGTCGCGTTGCGTCTCCAGGCCGATCTCGCGGTTCTCCTCGGAGCCGATCGTGGCCGTGGCGACCTCCGGGTCGACGTAGGGGTTCTCGAACAGACCCATCAGGAACATGGGGGTGAGCAGCCGTTCGGCCGCCAGTTCGACCCGTTGCTGCGTGACGAGCCCTTCGTCGACCAGGTCGAGGATGACCTGGACCTCGTTGAACCCCGAAAGCGTGTCCGTGCCGGAGTTGATGGCGGCGGCGACCCTTTCCGGAACGGTCGCCTCCTCCAGCCCCCAAGCGCGGTCGTTGATGATCCCGGTGTCGGAGTTGACGTATCCGGAGAAGCCCATTCGTTCGCGCAGGAGTTCGTCGACGATGTCGTCCGAGAAGGCGAACCCCACCTCGTCGAATTCCTGTCCCTCGTGTGAGACGTCGACCGGAACCCCGTAATAGGGCATGATCGAGGAGACGCCCGCGTCGATGGCGGTCTCGAACGGCAGAAGGTGCTCGGCGAAACCGTCGGAGGGGTACACCTGGGACTTGCCGAAGGAATAGTGCGGGTCCAGTCCCGATTGCTGCGGGCCGCCCCGGGGAAGTGTTTGAGGGTGAGCGCCACGGAACTGTCCGGGCTCAGCGAGACACCGTCCTGGACCGGTCCCTGAAGCGATTCCACGAGCGTGCCCATGACCGCGGAGGCGTGTTCGGCGTCCTCGGTGAAGGTCTCGTGTGTGCGGTACCAGCGCGGTTCCGTGGACAGGTCGGCCATGTAGCCGTACATCCCACGCAGACCGATCGAACGCCACTCCTGGCCCATCACGTGGGAGAAGTCCTCCACCATGGCCATGTCGCCGGTGGTCGGGTCCTCCCCGGTGGTGGCGGCCTCGGCGCCGAGCGAGGCGGCCGAGATCCCGGCCTCCTTGGGGAAGGAGGTGAACGCACCGACGGACTCGTTGATGCCCGCACGCGCGTCGGGGTCGATGTGGTTGCGGGCGTTGGATTTGAACAACGCGGGGATGCCCAGGCGCGTGGACTCGCTCATCTCCTGGACGGAATTGGTGAAATCGGCGGCCTCTTCCGGGGTGACGCTGGTCGAGGCGTTGAATCCGGCTTCGGATTCACCGCATTCGGCTTCATCGGGGCTGGTCACGGTATTGCGGAAGACGAATCTGTGCATGTGCTGGTGATCGACGTAATCGTCGGTGAGAGGGGGCACGGTCCCGCGTTCTCCGTCGACGCATTCGGCGTTGAGGGTGTCGATGAGCATGAGCCCGGCCATCTCTTCCAGGTCCATTTTCCCGACGAGGTCGTCGACCCTTTCCTCGACCGGCAGGCGCCAGTCCTCATAGGGGTCGAGTTCTCCGTCGTCGTCCAGGTCCCGGAAGTCGGCGCCGTCGACATCGATCACGTCCTTGACGCGTGACTCCACCTGGGGGTTCTCGTCCGCGGCGGCGACGTCCGGCACGGTGGCCGGCCCGAGGGCGACAGCCAGGGCGAGTGGGATCGCCAGGGCGGTAACGCGTGGGCCGGAAGTGCGCTGACGAGGGGATTCGGTCATGTCGTGAACTTCCAATCGGGGTGGTGTGCTCAGAGTCACACCGGCCTACGGGCCCGGCAAGAAGTTGCCATATGTTGGCGTGCGCTCCACCTCGACGCCCCTCGGCGGCCCATCGTCGGGGGGCTCGATCGGCGCACCGATCGAGTGCCACGGCGACCGCGATAGGTTGTGCGCATGTCAGGTGAGGTCTGTGGGAACGACGACCCGGTCGAGCGGCGCCCACCCACGATCTACGACGTCGCCGAGGCCGCCGGGGTCTCGCCGTCCACGGTCTCCCGCGCCTTCTCCCGACCGGGCAGGGTCAACGCCGAGACCGCCGAACGCATCAGGCGCGTGGCCCACGACCTGGGCTACCGGGTCAACCCCCTGGCGCGGTCGCTGCCCGTCGAACGCACCTCGATGTTGGCCCTGGTGGTCGCCGACGCCACCAATCCGTTCCACTTCGACATCATCCGGGGCGCGCAGGACGCCGCCACCAAGGCCGGATACACCGTGCTGCTCACCGACACCCGAGAGTCGGACCTGCTGGAACGCCAGGCGCTGGAACGCACCCTGCCGATGGTCGAGGGCATCGTCCTGGCCAGTTCTCGCATGTCGGACTCCACGATCCGGGTGACCGCCAAACAACGACCGATGGTCGTGCTCAACCGGGTGGTGACCGGGGTGCCGAGCGTGGTGACCGACATCAGTAGCGGGGCCCGCCGCGCCATCGACCACCTGCGCGGACTCGGACACGACAGGTTCACCTACGTCGCCGGCCCGGAGGCGTCCTGGACCGACGGGATGCGCTGGCGGGAACTGCGCGAGGCCGCCCGGGGCGCGGGCCCGAAGGTGCGCCGGATCGGGCCCTTCCCCCCGACCCTCGAAGGGGGAGTGGAAGCGGGGCGTGCGCTGCGCCGCGAACCCACCAGCGCCGTGATCGCCTACAACGACCTGCTCGCCATCGGCCTCATGGGCGAACTGCTCGGGCACGGCCACCGGGTCCCGGAGGACTTCAGCGTCATCGGGTTCGACGACATCTTCGGCGCCCAGTTGGTCACACCGGGGCTGACCACCGTCGCCGCCCCGCTCTACCAGATCGGTTCCACGGCGGTGGGCCACCTGTTGGCGGTGCTCAACGGCGCCCGACCCCAGACCGAGACCCCGCTGGTGGTGCCCACCTCGCTGATCCGTCGCCGCTCCACGGGACCCCACGGAGCCGATCCGGTGGCGTGACGCCGGCCGTCCAGGGCAACTCACGGCAACTCGTTGCCGTCCGTGTGAGGTGGGCCTCAGCATATGGCCATGACATCAACCGCGCCCCTGGCACCGCACCCGGATCGTCTGCTGCCCACGGATCCGTCGGTCCGGTCGATCGCGCGACGGCTCTACCGGCACGTGCGCGAACTCCCGATCCTCTCCCCGCACGGGCACGTCGATCCACGGCTGTTCGTCGAGGACGCGGCCTTCTCCGATCCCGCGACGCTGCTGGTCACCAAGGACCACTACGTCACCCGGATCCTGCACGCCGCCGGGTTCTCCCTCGACGAGCTCGGCGTGGGGCGGGACGATCTGACCGAAGCCGAGTCGCGGTCGATCTGGCGCGCCCTGTGCTCGCGGTGGGACGTCCTGCGGGGCACACCGTCCCGGTACTGGCTGGAGTCCGAGCTGTCGGAGATCTTCGGGGTCGAGCAACGGCCCTCGGCGGCCACCGCCGACGCGATCCACGACCGGATCGCGGAGTGCCTGACCAGGGACGAGTTCCGGCCTCGGGCGCTCTTTCGGAGCTTCGGCGTGGAGGTGCTCGCCACCACCGACGACCCCGCCGACGACCTGCCCGCGCACCGCTCGCTGCGCGAGGACCCCACGTGGAACGGGCGCGTCATCCCCACCTTCCGGCCCGACCGTTACCTGGAGGCCGGTCGACCCGGATGGGTCGAGGACGTGGACCGGCTCGGTGAGGTCGCCGGGATCGACACGGGCGACCACGCCGGATACGTCAGGGCCTTGGAGGAGCGCCGCCGCCGCTTCGTCGAGCTCGGGGCGACCTCGGCCGACCACAGCCACTTCGACGTGCGCACCGACCCGCTCGACGCGGGCGAGGCCGAACGGATCTACCGCGCCGCCCGCACCGGTACGGCCACACCCGAGGAGACCACGGCCTTCCGGCGTCACATGCTGCTGGAGATGGCCCGCATGTCCACCGAGGACGGTCTGGTCATGACCCTTCACCCGGGGGTGCGGCGCAACCACCACACACCCACCTTCCGGGCCCACGGGCCCGACACCGGCCACGACATCCCCGTCCGGGCGGAGTTCACCGAGGCGCTGCGCCCCCTGCTGGAGCGCTACGGAACCCACCCGAACCTCCACCTGGTCCTGTTCACCCTGGACGAGACCACGTTCTCTCGCGAGATCGCCCCGTTGGCGGGCTTCTACCCGTCCGTGTACGCGGGCGCCCCCTGGTGGTTCCTGGACGCGCCCGAAGCGGTGCGCCGGTTCCGCGGTGCCGTGACCGAGACGGCCGGGTTCACGCGCACGTCCGGGTTCATCGACGACACCAGGGCCTTCTGCTCGATCCCGGCCCGGCACGACATGTCCCGCCGCCTGGACAGCGGATATTTGGCGGGGCTGGTCGCCGAACACCGGTTGGCGGAGGACGAGGCCGCCGAGGTCGCGGTGGAGCTGTGCGCCACCATCCCTCGGGGGGTGTTCAAGCTGTGAGCCCGTCCAAGGAAGGGCCGGACACGACCGCCCGCACCCTCACCCGCGCCGGCCGGCCCGACCTCGAACCCGCACCGGTCCGCATCGTGCACCTGGGCCTGGGCAACTTCTTCCGCGCGCACCTGGCCTGGTACACCCACCACGCCCCGGGGCGCTGGGGCATCGCCGCCTTCACCGGACGCCGGGACGGACCCGCCGACGCGCTGCGGCCACAGGAGGGGCTGTACACACTCGTCACCCGACACGAGGACGGCGACCGCTTCGAGGTCGTGGGCAGCGTCTCCGCCGTCCACTCGGCCGCGGACCACGCCTCGTGGCTGGGCTACTTCCGCTCACCCGACCTGGCCGTGGTCACCTCCACGGTCACCGAGGCCGCCTACCTGCACGTCCCCGGCATCGGACTCGACGTCGACCACCCCGGAGTACGCGAGGACGTCGAGACCCTGCGGCGCGACCCGACGGCCCCGGTCTCCACCGTTCCCGCACGGCTTCTGGCCGGGCTCATCGCCCGCGCACGCGCCGGGCTGGGGCCGATCACCCTCGTGCCCTGCGACAACCTGCCCCACAACGGCTCCGTCGTGCGCACCGTCGTCCGCGACATGGTCGCGCTCGTGGACCCCGATCTGCTCCCCCTTGTGGAGCGGACCGCCGTCTACGCCACCACCGTGGTCGACCGCATCACCCCGCGCACCACCGACGAGGACCGCGACGCGGTCCTGGCCCGGACCGGGGCGCGCGACGCCTCTCCGGTGGTCACCGAACCGTTCACCCAGTGGGTGATCGGCGGTGAATTCCCGGCCGGACGCCCGGACTGGGAGTCCATCGGAGCGGTGATCACCGACGACGTCACCCCCTACGAACAGTGCAAACTCACCCTGCTCAACGGCGGACACTCCCTGCTGGCCTACGCCGGGAGCGCTCGCGGACACACCACGGTCGCCGACGCCGTGGACGACCCGGTCTGCCTCGGTTGGCTGCGGGAGTGGTGGGAGGAGGCCCGCCCCCACCTCGACCTGCCCGAGGAAAAGATCGGGGACTACCTGGACGCGCTCCTGCGGCGCTGGTCCAACCCGAGGATGCGCCACCTGTTGGCGCAGATCGCCGCGGACGGGTCGGTGAAGCTCCCGGTCCGGATCCTGCCGACGGTGCGGGCCGAACGGGCGCGGGGACGCATACCCCGGGCGGCGTCTCGGGTCCTGGCCGCCTGGGTATGCCATCTGCGCGGCTTGGGCGCACCGGTCTCCGACCCCCGCTCCCAGCCGGCACGAAAGGCGGCCGCCGGCCCGGTCGACGAAGCCGTCCCCCGTGTCCTGGCCCTCCTGGACCCCTCCCTGGCACACGACACCACCCTGGCCGCCGAGGTCGCGCGCCGCGTCGAGGAACTCGACGCCGCTTCGTGAGCGCACACCGCCCCGGCCGCCCCCACCACCCCGAACCGAACGAGGAACCGACCATGAAGATCGCCTCAGCGGACGTCATCGTGACGTGCCCCGGACGCAACTACGTCACCCTGAAGATCACCACCGAGGACGGGGTCACCGGCATCGGCGACGCCACGCTCAACGGGCGTGAGCTGTCGGTGGTGTCCTACCTGCGCGACCACGTGTGCCCGCTCCTGGTGGGCCGTGACGCCGGTCGGATCAACGACATCTGGCAGTACCTGTACCGGGGCGCCTACTGGCGGCGCGGACCGGTGACCATGACCGCCATCGCCGCGGTCGACTGCGCCCTGTGGGACATCCTCGGCAAGGTCACCGGACAACCCGTCCACCGCCTGCTCGGCGGGGCCGCGCGCGAGGGCGTCATGATCTACGGCCACGCCAGCGGGGGCACCATCGACGAACTCCTCGACGACGTGGCGGGCTACCTCGACCAGGGCTACAAGGCCGTGCGGGTCCAGGTCGCCGTCCCCGGACTGGACAGCACCTACGGGCTGCACCACCCGGGCACCGGCCACACCTACGAACCCGCCGACGCGGCGATGCCCTCCGACAACGTCTGGCACACGCCCTACTACCTGGACTTCGCGCCGAAGATGATGAAGGTGGTCCGGGACCGGTTCGGCTACGACTTCCACCTGCTGCACGACGTGCACCACCGGCTCTCCCCGCTGGAGGCCGCCCAGTTGGGCAAGTCCCTGGAGCCCTACCGGATGTTCTGGATCGAGGACGCGACACCGGCCGAGGACCAGGAGGCCTTCCGGACCATCCGGCAGCACACCACCACCCCGTTGGCGGTGGGCGAGGTCTTCAACTCCATCTGGGACTGCCGGTACCTGATCGAAAACCGGCTCATCGACTACATCAGGACGTCGGTCTCCCACACCGGCGGCATCACCCACCTGCGCAAGATCTTCGACCTGGCCGACCTGCACGGGGTGCGCACCGGTTCGCACGGCGCCGGGGACCTGTCCCCGGTGTCGTTCGCCGCCGCGCTGCAGCTGGACCTGACCGTGCCCAACTTCGGCATCCAGGAGTACATGGGCCACCTGGAGCCGGCCTCCGAGGTGTTCAAGACCTCCTACACGTTCGAGGACGGCTACATGTACCCCGGCGACGCCCCCGGTCTGGGCGTGGAGATCGACGAGGAGGCCGCGGCCCGTTACCCCTACGAACCCAGGTACCTGCCGGTGAACCGCCGCTTGGACGGCTCCATGCACGACTGGTGAGGGGAGCCGACATGACGGTCTCGAACGAGGACGTCCTCGAAGCGTTGGGCGCGGCCGGGATCCTGCCCGTGCTGCGCACCCGCGACCCGTCGCGGCTGAGGGACCAGGTCCACCGGCTGCGCGACTGCGGTGCGAAGGCGGTGGAACTGACCACCTCCATCCCCGGCTGGGACGAGCGGCTCGCGGAATTCACCGAGACGATGCCGGACCTGGTCTGGGGAATGGGCACCGTCACCGAACCGGCCGTGGCCGAACGGGCGCTGGGGCACGGCGCGACCTTTCTGGTCAGCCCCTACCCGGTGCCCGAGGTGCGGCGTGCCGTGTCCGGCTCCGGGACGTTGCTGATCGAGGGCGGCCACACACCGGGGGAGCTCGCGTCGGTCGCCGCCGCGGGGGTCGCCAAGGTGTTCCCCGCACACGTGGGCGGGACCCGATATCTCCGTTCCCTGGCCCTGGTGTTGCCGGGATGCCGGCTGATACCCTCCGGCGGGATCGGCCCGCGAGAGGTGCCGGACTGGACGGCGGCCGGGGCGTTCGCGGTCGCGGTCGGCTCCGCGCTCTTGGAGGTCGACGACCTCGCCGGGCACTTCGCCGCGGCGCGCGAGAAGAGAGCAGAGGTGGAGCGGTGACGCGGTTCCTGGCCATCGGTGAGTGCATGCTCGAACTCACCCACCGCACCGAACGCGACCTACGCCTGAGCGTGGCCGGTGACACCTACAACACCGCCGTCTACCTGGCCCGGAGCACCATGCTCCAGGAGGTGGGCGTGGACTACCTGACACTGCTGGGCGACGACCACTACAGCGACCTCGTGCTGGAGACCATGCGCGGGGAAGGCGTGGGAACACACCTGGTGGGGCGGGTGAGCGGCGCGCAACCGGGGCTGTACCTGGTGCGCACCGACGACGAGGGCGAGCGTTCGTTCACCTACTACCGGTCGCGCTCGCCCGCGCGCGGACTCTTCGGCGAGGGGCACGACCTCGCCGATGGGCTGGGCGGCCACGACGTGCTCTACCTGTCCGCGGTGACTTTGCAACTGCTGACGGACAAGGCGAGGCGGCGCCTGTGGGAGCTCTTGGCGCGGGCGCGTGAGCAGGGCGCGCGTGTGGTGTTCGACAGCAACTACCGGCCCGCCGGCTGGCCGAACCGGGAGGCCGCGCGCGAGGCGGTGAGCACGGCCTATGGCCTGGCCGACACGGCGCTGTCGACCTTCGACGACGAGAGGGCGCTGTTCGGCGACGACTCACCCGAGGCGGCGGCCCGGCGTCTGAGTGGCCAGGGGCCGCGGGAGGTCGTGGTCAAGGACGGTGCCCGCGGGTGCGTGGTCCTGGTCGAGGAGGAGACCGGCTCGGAACCGGTGCACGTGCCGGCCGAGGTGGTGGACGAGGTCGTCGACACCACGGCGGCGGGGGACTCCTTCAACGCCGGCTACCTCGCGGCGCGGCTGCGGGGGGAGGGCGCCGTGGAGTCCGCTCGCCGGGCGCACGCGCTGGCCGCCAGGGTCGTGGCCCGACCCGGCGCGGTGGTCGAGGATCCGGAACTGCCGCCGCGCGGCGCCCTGCCGTAGGCGGTTCGGGGCGGGGTCCCGGTCGAGTCCCAGGCTCGACCGGGATCTTCCTGTTTCCCGAGCCCCGCACTGGTCATTCGGGTGGAGATCGCCCTGGCGTGGGGGAATTCGTGCGTGTTACCGTTGGTAACACACGTAGGCCGTCCCTCCACCCCCGGAGGGTCCGACGAAGGACGTAAGCGCATGAGTGAGGACACCGCCCCCACCTTCAGCCTGGAACCGAGTCAGGACGTCCGCGACGTCCGGGACTGGGCCCACGGGTTCGCCAAGGACGTCATCCGCCCCGCCGGGGCCGAATGGGACGAGCGTGAGGAGACGCCCTGGCCGATCATCCAGGAGGCCGCCAAGATCGGCCTGTACTCCCTGGACTTCTTCGCGAACCAGTGGCTCGAACCCAGCGGACTGGGCATCCCCGTCGCCTTCGAGGAGCTCTACTGGGGCGACCCCGGCATCGCCCTGTCCATCACCGGCACCGGCCTGGCCGCGGTCTCCGTCGCCTCCAACGGAACCCAGGACCAGCTCTTCGAATGGGTGCCGCAGATGTTCGGCACCGCCGACGACGTCAAGCTCGGCGCGTTCTGTTCCTCCGAGCCCGACGCCGGCTCCGACGTCTCCGCGATCAAGACCCGCGCCGTCTACGACCAGGCCAAGGACGAGTGGGTCCTCAACGGCGTCAAGACCTGGGCGACCAACGGCGGCATCGCCGACGTCCACGTCATCGTGGCCAGTGTGGAACCGGAACTGGGCTCGCGCGGCCAGGCGTCGTTCATCGTTCCTCCGAACACCCCGGGGCTGTCGCAGGGTCAGAAGTTCCAAAAGCACGGCATCCGCGCCTCGCACACCGCCGAGGTGGTCCTGGACGACGTGCGCGTACCCGGATCCTGCCTGCTGGGCGGCAAGGACAAGCTCGACGAGCGTCTGGCCCGCGCCAAGGAGGGCAAGCGCTCCAAGGGACAAGCCGCCATGAAGACCTTCGAGGCCTCTCGCCCGAGTGTCGGCGTCATGGCGGTCGGCACCGCGCGCGCCGCCTACGAGTACGCCCGCGACTACTCGATCCAGCGCGAGCAGTTCGGCAGACCCATCGGTGACAACCAGGGCGTGGCGTTCCTGCTCGCCGACATGGCCACCCGCATCGACGCCGCGCGCCTGCTGGTCTGGCGCGCGGCCTGGATGGCCCGCAACGGCAAGGACTTCGACAACGCCGAAGGTTCCATGAGCAAGCTCTACGCCTCCGAGACGGGCACCTTCGTCACCCAGAACGCCCTGCGCATCCTGGGCGGCAACGGCTACACCCGCGAATACCCGGTCGAGCGCTGGCACCGCGACGCCACCATCTTCACCATCTTCGAGGGCGCCAGCGAGATCCAGAAGCTCATCATCGGCCGCACCATCACCGGCCTGCCCGTTCGGTAGGGACGATCTGATCGGGGGGACGACCCCTCTCGGGAGTGGAAGGGGGTGGGCGCGGACGATCCGGACACGCCCACTACCCTTTGGCGCATGAAACCCGGCAGCGGCACCCCCACGATCACCATCCCCGGCGGATTCAACGGTCCCGACGGGTCCGGCAACGGTGGTTACAGCGCCGGCCTGCTCGCCGAACGGCTCACCGGCGTCGGCGGCACGGCCGTCCAGGTCACCCTGCGCACCCCGCCGCCGCTGGACCGGCCGCTGACCGTCGAACCCGACGGAGAGGACGCCCTGCTCCTGACCGGCGACGAGACCGAGGAGCCCGGCGAGACCACCCCGATCGCCGAGGCGGTACGCGTGGCCCCCTTCGACCGCGGCGTGATCCCCGGTGGTCCCGTCTCCGTCGCCGAGGCCGAGAACGCGAGCCGGCTCTACCCCGGGTTCGACGACCACCCCTTCCCGCGCTGTTACAGCTGTGGCCCCGAGCGCCAGGAGGGTGACGGGCTGCGCCTGTTCCCCGGCCAGGTCCTACCGGGCGACGGTCGCGCCAACGTCGGCAACACCGTCGCCTGCACGTGGGAGGTCGACGAAGCGGTCGACGACGGCACCGGCTCCGCCGCGTTCGCCCAGGTATGGGCGGCACTGGACTGCCCCGGTGGCTGGTCCCACGACATCACCGGACGCCCCATCCTGCTGGGCCGCTTCACCGCCCAGGTGCTCAGCGCCCCGAAGGTGGGCCAGACCACCGTGGTCATGGGCCGGCTGGCGTCGGTGGACGGCCGCAAGATCCACACCGCAAGCGCTCTGTACGACGCCGACGGCGGGCTCCTCGCCCAGGCCCGTGCGACCTGGATCGCGCTGAGGACCTGAACCCGCCCGGCGGCCCCGCGCCGCCCCGAAACCGCTACGGTGAACCCTTGTGGCCTTCGAAGACATCCGACAGACGGTGCCCGGTGAGAACGGCGCCCCCGCCCCCAGCCGTGGACGCAACGTGCGTGGACGCGACCCCCAACGGCGCAAGGCCATCCTGGACGCCGCCGATCGGGTGATCCAACGGGAGGGCCACGAGGCCTCCATGCTCGCCATCGCCACCGAGGCGGGCATCAGCAAACCCATCCTTTACCGGCACTTCGGTGACAAGGGCGGCCTCTACCAGGCGCTGGCCCGGCGCCACGTGGACCCGCTCATCGAGCGCATCCGCGCCGAGCTGCACCAGCACACCGACTTCGAGATCCGGGCCCGGGCCACCGTCGGCGCGTACCTGTCGATGATCTCCCAGAACCTCAACCTGTACCGGTTCCTCATGGACCGGGCCACCTCCGAGGACGTGCGCACCCGCAGCGACCTGGGCCTCATGGTCCGTCGTCTGGGCGAGGAACTCGCCGACCTGCTCCTCATCGAGAACCGTATCCAGGGTCGATTGCGCGCCCAGATCGCCGCGCACGCAGTGGTCGGCATGGTCCAGGCGGCGGGGGAGTGGTGGCTCGAACACCCCGAGGTCGGCGAGGACGAGATCATCGAGAACCTCACCGCGGCCGTGGTGGGCGCCATCCGCGGCAGCGTCGACTGACGACGGATGACCCGGGGCCACCTCATCCGCCGAACCCACCACATGCCGCCCCACCAGCGGTGTTCGGGGTTCATCGACGTTTTCCGGTCGAGGGCTTGACCTGGAGCGCGCTCCAGGTCCCATGCTTTGTCCCATGAAGGACTACTTCACCCCGGGCGAGATCGCCGAACGCTTCGAACTCACCCTGGACACCCTCCGCTACTACGAGAAGGCCGGACTGCTGCGCCGCGTCGACCGCGCGCCCAGCGGGCACCGCCGCTACCGCGCCGACGACGTCGAACTCCTCCACCTGGTGCGCTGCCTGCGCGACACCGACATGCCCATCTCCCGGCTGCGCGAATTCGCCGAACTCGTGCGCGAGGGCGACCACACCATCCCCGAACGGGTCGAGGTGTTGCAGAGCCACCAGCACCGGCTGAACGCGCACATCGAACAGATGCGCGAACGTCAGGAGGCCATCGGCCACAAGATCGACTACTACCTCGGGGTGCTCTCGGAACGTCCCGAACCCGCTCGGCGCCCCGAAGGTTCCATGGACACCCCCGTGAAGGAGACCGGCTGATGCGCCACACCACCATCGGCGACCGCACCGTCAGCGCCCTGTGCCTGGGCGCGATGCAGTTCGGCTCGACCACCGACCCCGACACCTCCCTGGCCCTGCTCGACCGGTTCGTCGACGCCGGCGGCACGTTCATCGACACCGCCGACTGCTACCAGTTCTGGGTCGAGGACGGCCGGGGGCACGAGAGCGAGACCTTACTGGGACGGTGGCGGCGCGAGCGCGGCATCACCGACGAGGTCTTCATCGCGACCAAGGTCGGCGCCCAGCCCACCATCCCCGGCGCCGGTCTGGAGGCCCAAGAAGGGCTGTCGACCCGGGCCGTCACCGCCGCGGTCGAACGCAGCAGGCGACGACTGGGCGTGGACACCCTGGATCTGCTCTACGCCCACCGAGAGGACCCCCTCACCCCGGTCGAGGAGACCATGGGCGTCTTCGCCGACCTGGTCGAGCGCGGACACGTCCGTGAGCTCGGGATGAGCAACCACCGCACGTGGCGGCTGGAACGCGCCCGCGCCGCGACCGAGAACCACGGATGGCCGCGCCCGCGCGTCCTGCAATATCGCTACACCTACCTGCAGGCCCGCAACGAGGTGCCCCTGCTCTCGCCCGGGCACACCTTCGCCACCCCGGAACTGTTCGACCACATCCGGGCCGAGGCGGCTCAGGGGCGCGAGTACACCCTGTTGGTCTACAACTCGTTGCTTTCGGGGGCCTACACCCGGCCCGACCGGCCGTTCGAGTACGCCTACGACCACCCGGGCACCCCGGCGCGCCTGGCGGTGCTCGACGAGGTCGCCAAGGAGACCGGCGGTAGCCGCAACCAGGTGGTGCTCGCCTGGTTGCTGGATCACGAACCGGCCATCGTGCCGCTCGTGGGGGTCAGCTCGATCGGCCAGCTCGACGAGGTCCTGGAAGGTGTGGACCTGCGCCTGAGCGCCGAACAGCACGAGCGCCTCACCGCCGCGCACTGAGGGCCCGCACGGAGAACGGGAGAGGGGCCGTGGCCGGGAGAGGGTGGAAAGCGCTTTCGGTCACGGCCTCGCGCGGAGCCCGTCCAGACGCTCGCGTCCGGAATCGTGGGAAGCGCTTTCAGGTGCGGGCTCGAAGCAGGGGCGGCTTCGTCGGGAGGAGAGTGCCCGGTGAAGCCGCCCTCTTCAGGCGAAGCCCTCAACCCTCACAATCGGTGTAAACGTCGCAAAGATGCACGTAGCTCTGCTTTTGCGGTTTCTTGACGCTTGCGACGGATACCTTCCCTAGGGAAGCGCGCGACCGGCCGGGTCGCCAACCCGTGGGAGGGGCCACTTGCCCGAAAGCACAGAGTCGTCCGACCGGCGTTCGGGCGCCGACGACAAGGCCTATGAGCAGATCCACTTCGCCTGGGCCGAACCCACCCTCCTCGGCCGTGTCGGACCCGGACCCGCCGCCACCTCACTGCCCGAACGGGACCAACCGGTCCTTCGCTCCTGGCGTGACCGGCTACTGCCGGCACTCACCGCCGACTACCGGTCCGCCCTGCCGGGCGTCGACCCCGGCGACTACCCCGAGACCCTGTGGGCGCACCACTACCCCGACGGGCAGAGCGCCCTCGTCTACCGATGGCCCGGCGACGTCCGCGAGGCCCACGCCTGGGCCATCGTCGGACCCACCGGCGGGCTTACCCTCTCACGCATCCTGTCCCTGCACGAGAACCCCAACACCCGACCCGCGCAGAGCCGCCCACCCACCCCCGGTTGGGCCACCATGCGCCCCCTGACCACACCCGACCCCTGGGAACTGACCGCCGCGCCCGGTGCCCTGCGTACCCGCGACCGCCGCGCCGCCGAGACCCGCATCGGCGACGAACCACTCCTCGTCGGCGCGATCGCCCGCGCCCTGGCCCACCCCGACCGGCCCATCCACATCACCCTGGACCCGGAACGCGCCGACCTGTGGCAGGCCACCCAGCTGCGATTCCTCTGGGGCATGCACCGAATCCTGCACGAGGTCCTGACGCCACGAGCCGCGATCCCCGCCGCCGGCTGGAGCTGGTCCTTCTCCACCTACGACCCGGTCCTGGGCGTGGAGGACGGTCCGCACCTGGCCTTCGGGCCACCCGATGACCCCACCTCCGCCAAGGGCCCCTTCCGGGACCCGGCCCCGGCCGAGTACCTCAAGGTCGCCGACGGCCTGGTCACGGTCCTGCGAGAGGAGGGCGGCGACGCCCTGGCCCAACACCTGCGTTCCCGGGGTGTTCCCGAGGGGGCCACCTTCGCGGGCCGGCTCGACCGGCTCCACGACTGGCTCGACCCGCGCCCGACGGCGCCCGCCCGGAACGTCGAGCCGCCGGAAGCGGAGGAAGAGCTCCAGGAGGCCCCCGACCCGTTCTCCGACACCGAGGAAGGCCCCGAGGAGCGCGAGTTCCCCGACACCGTGGACCCCCTCGAACCCGAACCGCTCCCCGAGCCTCGGGATGACCTCGAAACGGGCCCGCCCGAATCACCGGAGCCGCCCGAGCCGGAGCACCACCACGAACCGGTCCCGGAATCGAAACCGGCCTGGACCATCGGCGCCTCCTCGGGCTCCACGGCCGCCGAGATCCCCGACCCGGCCCCGGACCCAGAACCCGACCACCCCGAACCCCCCGCCCCCGATCGCCCCGAAGGTCGCACCCCCGCCGACGCCCCACCCCTGCCGGTCCTCGACGAGGCCACCGAAACGGCCGTGGGGGAGGGCGACGAACCCCTCGACTACGCCTCCGAGACCGAACCGGAGGCCGGTGAGGGATACTCCGACTCCGACGACAACTGGCCCACCCACTACGTCGACCTGCCACTGGCCCGCCTGGAACGTTGGCACCGGCGACGCGGCCCCGAAGGCGCCCGCACCGACGTGGCCGACGTACGCGCCGCCATCCGGGCCGAACGCGCCGAACTCGGACGGGTACGCGGTGAACGCGACCACTACCACTCCGAGGTCCAGGAACTACGCAGGGAGATCGCTCGCTTGGACCAGTCCTGGATCGACGCCGACTCCGCCGCCGCGAACAGACGGGGGCGCCGTTGGCCCCGCCATCTGCTCCTGTTCCTCGTCCTGCTGGTGGTCTTCGCCGCCGGCCTGGAGACGGGGGCGCGGGCCGACACCGGCGTCCTCGACCTGCTGCGCGCCATCCCCGGCCTCCCTCTTGGCTAACGTGCTGGTATGACACCCGATGAACCCCGATCGGTCGAGCCCGCCGGCCTCTTCGACCTCGAACCGTGGAAGCCGATCCACCAGCTCGACCTGCCCCAGGAGATCCTCGACGATCTCGACACGAGCGCTCCCGAGGAGACCGGAGAGATCCTCCTGATGGCGAGCGAACTCCTCCTCGCCAACGAGCGTCCGGATCAGGCCCGGCTCCTGCTCCAGACGCTTCATGCCCATCCGCCCACCCCGGAGGACGGCCAGTACGCCCTGTTCGACCTGGTCTGCCTGTATGAGGACGAGGGGAACGAGAAGGAGGCGAACCGGCTTGTGAACGAGGCCGTGAACCCGGACGAGCTGACACCGGGCCCCGCGGCGCTCTTCGCCGAACGGTTCGAGAGCCGGGGTGAGGCGGACAAGGCGCTGCGCTGCTTCAACATCGGAGCACGCGACCACCTGGCGCTCCCGGCCGACGCGATCGCCGACCTGAGCGCCTACGACCTGCTTCCGCTCCAGGGGCGGGCACGGGTGCGGAAGGCGCTCGGGATGCCCGCCGACGAACACGACACGCACACCCTCGCCGCGCAGGAACTACTCCCGGCCGACCCCCTGGGAGTGGGTGACCCGCTCGACGGGCCCCTCGGATACGACGAGGAGGAGCCGCCCGCACAAATCGTCGCCGTTCAGGTGGTCTTCTCCCGCAAGGCGCTGCCCGAGGTCCTCGAACGTGGGTGGGTCCGGCTCGAACGGACCGAGGCGACCTACTTCCTCGACGCCGAGCGGGAGCTGCGCGCCGAGGCCAAGGAACGACCGGACGTGCACTTCGTCGTGCTCACCGCGGAGGTGGGTGAGGTGGCGGACTTCGTCGCCCACACCGGACTCGACCCGTGCGACCCGAGAACCCTGATGGCGTGGAGCGAAGCCGAGGTCCCCGACGAGTCGGACCGTCGCCTGCCCTGGCCGCCCGAACGCAACCACACCTGCTGGTGCGCTTCAGGGCGCAAGTACAAGAAGTGCTGTGGATCCCCCTCCCTGCGCTGACCTGCCAGAGCGAGCGGCAAGGGCCGATGACGGGATAATCCGAACCGAATGCCCGTGACGGGAGTCGTACCCCGTTGCGTGAGAGTCCCCAGGTGGGACTCCGTGAGGAAATGGGAGCGGTCGTGTTCGGAATCCTGCGGCCCTGTCGGCACACTCTGCCCGGCGGGTTGGCCACGGAGTGGATGTCCCATCTGTGCGGGCTCTGCCTGGCCCTGCGCGATGGGCACGGTCAGGCCTCGCGCCTGGCCACCAACCACGACGGTCTGGTCATCTCGGTGCTGACCGCCGCACAGTCCCGGGCCGAGGCCGGAACCCGGGCCGTCGGCCCCTGCCTGTTGCGCGGCATGCGCTCCGCGCGGGTCGCCGACGGCACCGGTGCGAACCTGGCCGCCACGGTGTCGCTGATGCTGGCCTCCGGCAAGATCAGCGACCACATCGAGGACGGCGACGGGCGCCTCGCCCGGCCCGGGGTGCGCGCTGTCGCCGGGAGGATGGCGCGACGCTGGCAGCAGGACGCGAGGGAGGCGGGCACCGGTCTGGGCTTCGACACCTCCGCGCTCACCGCCGTCATGGATCGCCAAAGCGAGGTCGAGGCGGTCGCCGGTCCGGGCACCGACGTCCTCACCGTGACGGCACCCACCGAGGAGGCCACCGCCGAGGCGTTCGCGTACACCGCGGTGCTGGCCGAGCGCCCCGCCAACGCCGAACCGCTCCACGAGGCCGGTCGGCTCTTCGGTCGGATCGCCCACCTGCTGGACGCCGTGGAGGACCAGAAGGACGACCTCGCCAACGGTTCCTGGAACCCCCTGACCGCCACCGAGACCGGAGCCGACCGGGCCCGTGAGCTCTGCGACGACGCCGTTCTGGGCGTGCGTTTGGCCTTGGACGCCACCGAGTTCGCCGATGACCGCCTGGTCCGCGCCCTGCTCGTCACCGAACTGCGCCGAGCCGTCTCACGTACCTTCTCTCACGCCGGCCACCCGGGGCAGCCCGGATACGGTGCGGGCCATCCCGGATACGGGCCCGTCTCAGGCGGACACCACCACCCCGGGTACGGGGCCGGTGATCACTTCCACGGTGGTCACGGCGACCACGGTGGAGGTTCGGGGTCGGGACATGGACACGGCGGGGGTGGCTCCGGGGACGATGGCGGCCACCGGAGCAAGGGCGGCTGCTGCACCGCTTGCAACTGTGAGACCCCGGCCCTGGAGACACCACCCCGCTCTCGTGGCTTCTTCGCCGGTTGCGCCGCCGCTCTGTTCATGTGCTGTACCTGCCAGCTCTGCTGCCGTGGTCCACACCCCGGCCCCTGGACGGGCAAACCCCGGGAGGCCTGGTGCGACATCTGCGAATGCGTGGGGGACACCTGCGGTAACTGCTGCGGCTGTTGCGGTCGCTGCAAGGACTGCGACTGTAATTGCTGTGACTGACCCCGACCCGGTTCACCTCGGATGGATCGGGCGCCCTGGCCCGGAGCCCGCTCGGCCACCGCGGGAAATCTCGCGGAGGGCCTGTGGAAAACCCGGTCCGGAACGTAGGGGAGGCCTGGTCGGGGCTTCTAGCATGGGAACCATGAACGAACTGTCACCAGAGCAGGTCGACCGGGTGATCACCCTGGCCATGGACATGGCCCGAGAGGGGCGGTCCACCGAACTCCTGGAGTTCCTCGACCACGGACTCGCCGTCGACGTCCGCGACAACGACGGCAACACCCTGCTCATGCTCGCCGCCTACCACGGCAACGGGGAGACCGTCCGGAAGCTCATCGGACGCGGAGCCGACGTGGACCTGCGCAACGGCCGCGATCAGTCACCGTTGGCCGGAGCGCTCTTCAAGGGTGAGGACGAGGTCGTCAAGGCCCTCGTCGAGGCCGGGGCGGACCTGGACGCCGGCACACCCAGCGCCCGCGCCACCGCGCAGATGTTCGGCCGTACCGAACTGCTTTCCTGATCCCCACCATCGGCACGAAACACCGAAGAGCCGGCACGGTCGCCCGTGCCGGCTCTTCTCGCTAGTGCCGCAAAGCGTTACAGACTGCCGGCCTTGTGGGCCTCGATGGCCTTGCGCACGCCCTCACCGTAGGCCGGGTCGGCCTTGGTGCAGTTGGCGATGTGGCGCTCGATGGTGGCGTCGGAGGCCCCGTCGATCGCACGCGCGGTGTTGGCGAACAGACGCTGCTGCTCCTCGCTGTTCATCAGACGGAACAGGTCGCCGGGCTGCTGGAAGTAGTTGTCGTCGTCCTCGCGGTAGTTGAACCGGTCGGCGTTGGCGCCCACGCCCAGCGCAGGCTCGGCGTAGGCGGGCTGCTCCTGCCAGCGGCCGTAGGAGTTCGGCTCGATACCGGGAACGCTGCCCTGGTTGGCGTCCACACGCATGGCACCGTCACGGTGGTAGCTGTTGACCATCTTGGCGCCGCGCGGGTAGTTCACCGGGATCTGGTGGTGGTTGACGCCCAGGCGGTAGCGGGCGGCGTCACCGTAGGAGAACAGACGGCCCTGGAGCATGCGGTCCGGGGAGACACCGATGCCGGGGACCAGGTTGGCCGGGGTGAAGGCGACCTGCTCCACGTCGGCGAAGTAGTTCTCCGGGTTGCGGTTGAGCTCGTACTCGCCGACCTCGATGAGCGGGAAGTCCTTCTTCGACCAGACCTTGGTGAGGTCGAAGGGGTGGAAGCGGTACTCCTCGGCCTCGGCCTCGGTCATGACCTGGATGTACATGGTCCACTTGGGGAAGTCGCCCCGCTCGATGGCCTCGTACAGGTCACGCTGGGAGGACTCGCGGTCGTCGGCGACGACCTCACGGGCCTCTCCGTCGGTGTAGTTCTTGATGCCCTGCTGGGTGCGGAAGTGGAACTTGACCCAGACGCGCTCGTTCTCCTCGTTGATGAAGGAGTAGGTGTGCGAACCGAAGCCGTGCATGTTGCGGTAGCCGACGGGGAGGCCGCGGTCCGACATGACGATGGTGACCTGGTGCAGGGACTCGGGGAGGTTGGTCCAAAAGTCCCAGTTGTTCTCGGCCGAGCGCATGTTGGTGCGCGGGTCGCGCTTGACGGCGCGGTTCAGGTCGGGGAACTTCAGCGGGTCACGGAAGAAGAAGACCGGGGTGTTGTTACCGACGATGTCCCAGTTGCCCTCCTCGGTGTAGAAGCGCAGGGCGAAGCCGCGGATGTCGCGCTCAGCGTCGGCGCCACCACGCTCACCGGCGACGGTGGAGAAGCGGTTGAAGACCTCGGTCTTCTTACCGACCTCGGAGAAGATCGCGGCCTTGGTGTACTGGGAGACGTCCTTGGTGACGGTGAAGGTACCGAAGGCGCCGGAGCCCTTGGCGTGCATCCGCCGCTCGGGGATCACCTCGCGGTCGAAGTGGGCGAGCTTCTCCAGGAACCACAGGTCCTGCAGCAGCATGGGGCCGCGCGGACCGGCCGTGAGGCTGTCCTGGTTGTTGGCGACGGGGGCACCGTTCGCCGTGGTCAGCGGCTTGGTGTTGTCCTGGTACGACATGTGTTCCTTGTACCTCCACGGAAGGCGGTGGGATCACCGACAGGTGTCGGGCCTCGTGACACCCACGCGAGTGGTCTTCGCGGCGGAGTTCGTCGTGCCACGCTCGACGCCTCGGGCCGGGACCGCTCTGGTGCTTTCTCGTATTGAATCAGTTTTCTGGATTGATTCCAAACTAGGAGCCGATCCGTTTTGGGGCAAGGTGCGTGTCACGACCCGGATCGGACGCGGGAATGTGTTGTGCCTCACACGTAGGCCGCCCTCGGATGAGGTCGAGAGGCGTGCCGGTACGGGTCCCGGTCCGTGGCACGAGGAACGGGAGCGGCCGGCGGGGATGGGATGGCCCTTGTTCTCCGGGCGTGAGCCTTCCGGCGCACGGCTCTGGCGTCAGCCCGGGGTGGAGTCCGGCTCGGAGGTGTCACGCACCGGGGTGTCCTCCACCCGTGAACCGGGAGCGCCCCGATCGGGGGCGGCCGGATTGTGCGCGTGCTGGGGTGGCGCCATGTCGTCCCCGACGCCCTCACCCGCCTCCGGAATCCGCAGCGCCAACAGGGCCACGTCGTCCCCACTGGGATTGATGCGCACCAGGAGTTCGTCGAGGAAGTCCTCCAACCCCAGGTGGGTCAGGTCCATGGCGTGCCCGCGCAGCTTCTCCAACCCCGTGTCGAGATGCTCATCGCGGTTCTCGACCAGACCATCGGTGTAGAAAAGCACCGTGGATCGCTCCGGAAGCTCCTCCCACGCGTCGGGCCACTCCAACCCCAGGTGTAGGGCGGAGCTCATACCGATGAGGGGACCGTGCCCCTCCTCCAGGTATCGGGCGGTCCCGTCGGGTGTGATGAGCAACGGCGGCGGATGCCCGGCGTTGACCCAATGCAGGTGCCACGGGCCGCCGTCGGTCCCCTCGATACGGGCGATCACGACGGTGGCCATGGGCGCGTCACTGGTGTTGGTCATGACCTCGTCCAGACGCCGCATGATCTGGCTGGGCGGCTCCTGGCGGTCCCAGGCCAGCGCGCGCAGCATGTTGCGCACCTCCGCCATGTGCCCCGCCGCGTGCAGGTCGTGCCCGACCACGTCCCCGATGACCATGGTCGTGACCCCGTCGGCCAGCAGGAACACGTCGTACCAGTCCCCGCCGACCTCCGCGGCCCGCTGCGCCGGTTGGTAACGGGCGGCGAACCTCAGGTGGTCGATCTGCGGCAGCGGGGTCAGGAGCTGTCGCTGAAGGGTCACCGCCATGTCGCGCTGCTGCTCGTACAGACGGGTGCTCTCGATGACCAGACCGGTACGGCGGGCGATGTCGCCCAGGAGCAGGATCTCGGCCTCGGTGTGGCCGGCCCCCACACCGGTGCGTCCCACCGTGAGCGCGCCGAAGACCTTCCTGCGGCTGTACAGCGGCACCACCACCGCGCTGCCCTCACCCAGGACCTCGAACAACCACCGATGCGCGTGGGCGAACGGCTCGTCCGGCTCGTTCGCCTGGGCCTGGGCGTCCAGCAACACGGGGCGGGTCCCGCGCAGGGCCCGCGCCAACGCCGAACGCGACGGGTGTGAGGGCGGCGGCAACGGCCCCTTCAACGAATCGTCGACGTCGGGGGCGCCCTGGGAGTGGACGGCCGCGCGCCGCATCCGACGCTCCGTGTCGGCCTCCGGAAGCAGGTCGACCACCGCCCAGTCGCCCATCTCCGGCACCAACAACCGCACCAGTTGGTCCAACGCCTCACCTATGTGCGAGGCCGAGATGAGCAGGACCGAGCTCTCCGCGACCATGCTCAGCCGTGCGGTGAGCTCCTCCAACGCCGCCAGGTGCGACGCGGTCTGTTCCCTGGCGTCCCGGTGCTTCTTGAAGTTGTGGAAGACGATGACGGCACCCACCGTCCGATCCATCTCCTGGAGGGGCGTGGCCGCCCAGATGATGGGTACGAGCGTGCCGTCTCCGCGCAGGAAGAACTCGTCGCTGCCCTCGGTGGGCCGACCGCTGTCCAACACGCTCTGGGCGAGGCACTCCTCGCGCGGAAGCTCTTCGCCGTCGGCGTCCCTGTGCATCAGGTCGTGCAGGTCGGCGCCGAACAGCTGTTCCTCGTCGCGGCCCACGATCTGACGCGCGTAGGGGTTGGACACGGTGATGCGGCCGGCGGTGTCGATGACGAACAACCCCGCCCCCACCTCGTCGAACACCGCGCGCAGCATGGCGCTCTCCGGTGGCCCACCGGTGTCGCCCATCGTCCTCACCTCCGGCGGCCACGCCGTGGAACTTCCTCTGGGTCCTCCCCGGGCCGCGTCGGGTCGCATCGAAATACCCGATCGAACGTTGGGTACACGCAAAATCTCGGTAAGTGATGACGATCCGCGAACGGGCCTCCGGCCCACGAGCGCCGCCGAACCTCCGTGTCGTCCCCACCCGGTTCACACCGTCGGGGCGAGACTGGGGCTGTGAACCACGGCCCCACTTGTCATAGCCGAGGAGGACGCCCATGGACTGGAGCGTGATCCTTCCACCGAGCGAGTCGATCCTCGAACTCATCGCGCGGGGCAGCATCACCTTCCTCCTGCTGGTCCTGCTGCTACGGCTCGTCGGCCAACGGGAGTCCGGCGGCCTGGGCATCACCGACCTGCTCGTGGTCGTGCTCATGGCCGACGCCGCCAGCGCGGGCATGACCGGGAACGCCGACACGATCGGTGACGGCCTGGTACTGGCGGCCACCATGCTGTTCTGGAGCGTGGCGCTCGACGGGGTCGCCTACCGCTGGCCGGCCTTCGCCCACCTGATCAAGGCCCGCCCCCGACCGCTCGTCCTGGACGGCCGACTCGACCGCCGGGTGATGCGACGCGAGTTCATCACCGAGGAGGAGGTGCTCACCCAACTGCGGCTGCACGGTTACAGCGACCTCGACATGATCGCCCGCGCCTACCTGGAACCGAACGGGATGATCAGCATCGTCCCCAAACCGGACAGGAAGCCCTGAACCCGGCCCATCCCTGAGGCAAGGTGGGTTTTGTCGGCGAAACCGCAGGTTAGGAGGACCATGAGAGTCGATCATCGCTCGACGCGAGGGGGGAACATGATCGCCTATCAGGAACTCATGGAACACGTGGCCCGCGAAGGCGGCACCTCCGACAACGAGGAGGCGCGCCGAGCGCTGGAGGCCTCCGCCGAGGTACTGGCCCGGCACACCGACCCGGATACCCGCGAGTATCTGCGCGAACAACTCCCCGCGATGCTGCGCGACCATATCCCCGAGCAACCGGGTGCGCCGGCCCTGGAGAGCGGTGAACTCTCCGAGGAGGTCGCCCAACGGATCGGCTGCCCTCCGGAAAGAGGCGTGCGCCTGATGGGAGCCGTGCTCTCCGGGATCCACCGGAGCGATCCCCGGCTCGCCGAGGAACTGGCCTCTCGGCTTCCCGACGAACTCGCCGAGTGGGCCCGCGACCCCCAGGGAGCGCGCGGCCGGGCCGATACCGGCCAGACGGACACGCCCGACCGCCTGGATCAGGCCGGCCTGGAGCGGGCCTTGGAGGGGCTTCCCGACTGGCAGGGCGACACCGAGGGTCTGACCCGGTCCGTGAACCTGCCGGTCGACCGGCTCACACCGCTGCTGAACCAGGCCCACAAGGCTGCTCGCGAACTCGGTCACGGTTTCGAACACCACACCACCGGCACCGAGGTCGTCTTCACCGTGCGGACCGCCTCGATAGGCGCGGTGACCACCCGGGACATCGAGATGGCGGAACGCGTCGACGCCGCCATCGCCAAGATCGGTGCCGGCGGCTGACGCTTCCGCCGCCCACGGTCGACAAAGAGAAGGACCCGACACGTCCGTGTCGGGTCCCCTTTTCTTCTTGGAGGCTACTTCTTCTCCTCAAGACGTAGAGCGACGCCCAGAGCGAAGAAGGTGGGAGCCCACTGTCCGACGAAGATGCCCCACCGGTCGGCCCGGTCGAGGGAGGCGTCCTCCTTCTTCTTGGACATGGCCCAGCTCAGGAACGCCAGGCCGATGCTGGCGGTACCGGCGGTGTAGGCCATCTCGGAAGTGAGGCCGATTTCGGACAGCTTCGCGATCATGAGGTCCCCTCGATGTCGGGTGCGGTTCGTGGAGCACCTGCCCGGGCGAACACCAAGGTACGGGCAGGAACAGGCAAAACATGCGGTGCCCGGACACGCGCTCGCGACGGCCGGGACCGGTACCGGTGGCTCGGTGACGCCTTCCGCCTGAACTCGACCGCCACGGCGAGACCGCCCGAAGGACCGCCGAGGTACCCGGCCCGCGTTTTTCGCGCAAATGGTTGACATTATTCACAGAGTTGTATTTAAGATGATGACGCCAATACACGGAACGGCTCGCCGCTGACCCGGAGTGGGCCGCGGCCCGCCGGAAGGGGGCACCTTCACACTCGGCAGCGACCCCTGAGCGGAAAAGGAACACCCCCCATGCGCAGACACGGTTTCGGTGGGTTGCTCACCGACGACCAGTGGCACCGACTCGTCTCCTCGACCCCTTCCAGCGCCTTCACCCGTGGGCAGGTCCTCCTGCACCAGGGCGACACGGGCACCGGCGTCCACCTCATCCTCGGCGGCCGCCTCCGCGTGGAGTCGGTGTACGCCGACGGCACCCGGGCCCCGCTGGCCTTCCGATCCCACGGTGAGATCCTCGGCGAATCGGTCCTGGCCGGCGGGGGAGTGACACGCAGCGCCACCGTGGTCGCCCTGACCGACGGCGCCACCGTTCACCTGCCCGCCGAGCGTTTCCAGCGCAGGCTCAAAGAACTCGACCTGGTCTCCCGGCTGTGGGAGAGCGTGGTCAGACGGCAGAGCGAAAGCGACCAGATCCGCGTCCAGCTCTCTCGGCTACCGGCCGAACGTCGCCTGCCCGCCGCCCTGGTCCACCTGGCGACCATGCT
The DNA here is from genome assembly GCF_053619415.1 of Nocardiopsis sp. NPDC055551. NCBI lineage: Bacteria > Bacillati > Actinomycetota > Actinomycetes > Streptosporangiales > Nocardiopsidaceae > Nocardiopsis > Nocardiopsis sp. NPDC055551. Next base: position 100,626 of record NZ_JBSHJJ010000001.1, read on the forward strand.
CGGCGAGCCGATCCCGCCCCCGCTCACTGACGCGCCCGACCGGCCCGACGACCCGGGCCGAGGCGTGCTCCTGAACATCCCCCTGCCCCAACAGGAGATCGGCGGTTTCGTCGGGCTCTCCCGCACCTCCGTGCACAACGCCTACACCCGTCTCAAAGAGATGGGGCTGATCCGCACCGGTCGCCAGTACGTGGCCCTCCTCGACCTGGTCCGCCTGGAGGCCATCGCCCGGGGAGACGAACCCGGCTGAGGTGCCGTGCGTCACTTCCCTCCCGTTGTGTTCAGAACTGAACAAAGTCCCATCGGACACCGCGCGATGCTGTCCGCGGACGGGCCGCCGAGGCCCACTCACCCCCTGAGGAGAATCGGCATGGAACTGGATCTGCCCGCACACGGTGACGTCACCCCGCTCCCGCTCTACCGGGCCGTATTGGCCGTAGACATGGAGAACTTCAGCAGTACCAGCGCCAGGAACCAGCAGATCATCGGCGCTCTCATCCCGAAGGTGCTGGAGGAGGCGCTGAAGGAGTCCGGCATGGCGAAGGTCTGGGAGGAGAGGCTGTTCGCCCGGCACGGCGGCGACGGCTACGTCTTCGGCACCGACCCCGAACACCTGCCCTTCCTCATCAGCCCCTTCCTGGGCAACCTGCAGAACTCCCTGGAGCACATCCAGCCCGTCCTGGCCGCCCTCGACCGGGACCTGCGCATGCGCCTGCGGGTGAGCATCGACGTCGGTCCCCTGCCCTACCACGGCGCCGGAGACCCCAAGAACGCCATGGGCGAGGCCATGATCAGCACCCACCGCCTGCTCGACTCCGAACCGGTCCGCGCCGAACTCAAGCGCACCGACCCCGACACCACGTTGGTCGCCGCCATCATCTCCCGACGCGTGTACGAGGACGTGGTTCTGGGCGACTTCACCACGGTGCGCCCCACCCGGTGGCGTCAGGTGAACGCGACCGTGGGCGGCAAGGGCTTCTCCGCGGAGGGCTACCTGTTCGTCCCCACCCCTTCCTGGGGTCCCGACCCCGATGGGGACACGTCGCCCAAGGACACCCCCGACGACGGTGCCCCCACCGGTGACTCCGGCGGCGCCACCACCGACGACGCTCCTTCGCGTACACGCTCTGTACCTGAGCAGGTCGACGCCTACAACGAGTACGCGGTTCGCAACAATAACCGCGGCCAGGTCGTCCAGGGCGGGACCATCAACGGCGGCGTCCACTATGGGGAGAACGTCGATGACCGCTGAACCAACGGGCTCCGAGCACGACCCGCCCCCTGAACCACGGCAGGCGCAACCGACCGAAGAAGGGGGCGCCAAGGATGCGAAGACCACTGGGGAGCGCCCTTCCGAAACCAAAGGGGACGCCACGAAGAAGGGCCGCCGCAGGCCCCGCTTCGGGAATAAGGTCGACAAGAACAGGGGCCAAGCCGTCGCCGCCGGAAAGATCAACGGCGGCGTCCACTACCACGAGCACATCGGCGAGGGCATCACCCAGCGACTCCGCCAGACCGCCACCGTCGACGAGGAACGCGTCAAGGAGGTGCGCAACACCTTCTGTGCCGCCGACCCCGCCGCGTACGACATATTCCGGAACGAACTCAGGGACGACGGCGTGGGGGTCGTTTCGGGCAAACCCGGAACCGGACGCTTCACCGCCGCTCTGCATGCGTTGGCTTCGGTACGACTCGGAAGCCCGATCGAAGAGCTCACGATCGACACGGCGGCCAAGGACGCCGGGGTCTCCCTGATCAACGTGGATTCCGACGAGTCTCTCCTACTCGACCTCACCGGACTGCCCGAGCCCACGACCACGCAGAAGGTGGCCCTTCGAGGGTTGGCGATGGGCGCACGTCGATCCGGTGCTCTGCTGGTGTTCGTGAGCGATTCGGTCTCTAGGGGCTTCCCAAACGACCTCCGGGCCCGGTTGCGTATCGACGCGCCGGCCGGTGCGATCGATGTCTTCCGCCGCGTCATGGGCCGCATATGCGGTGAAAGGGCCACCGCGCTCTGGTTGGACACCGCCGAGGTACGCGAGGCCCTGGAAGGTGCCGAACCCGCCCGGGTCATCACTCTGGTTCGTGAGGCACACCGGCGTAAGAACTCCTTCACCGATGAGAAGGAGTGGATCGCACACGTTCTGAAGGACCACGTTGAGAACTCCGACGATCTGGCCGGATGGTTCCGCGAACACGCTCTCGACACCGAGTTCCAGCGTGTATTGCTGGCCACCGTCGCCCTGCTGGAAGGGGGACCCCGGGCGGCCATCGCTCACCATGCCCGTGGGCTGGCGAAGGTGTGGCACGTTCCGCCGCTATGGCGTACCCCCATCTCCGGCGACGGGCTCACCTCCCACCTGGGGGAGATCAAGGCCCACGTGCGTGAGGACGGCATCTACTTCAATCGGCCCAAAGCCGCTGACGAGGCGCTCGACTACCTGTGGCGTGAGCACCCAGAGACCCGCACCCTCCTTCGGGAATGGGTTCCCGTGGCCGTCGCCGACCTGGGTGAGCACCACCGGTTGGAGGCGGCCCGGCGGTGGTTGCGCCTGGCCCGCAGACAGCGGGACTTTGCCCCGGTCCGCATGCTCATCGAGGAGTGGGGCAATACCAAGGAACTCATGTGGGAGGCCATCCCCGTGGTGGCCGAAGCCGCACTCTCGCCCGAGTTCGGCCCCCGAGTGCGCCGACTGCTCTACAACATCGCGAGCTCCCCGCGAGTGCGTATGAGTGACCGGACTGTTTTGGAGGTCTGCCGGGTCTACGGCCGGATCCAGCCCGAGACCGCACTGACCCGCATCCGTGCCATCGCCGAGAAGGTCTTGGTGTTCTGGGACCCGAGCCTGGTCCAGGCATTGGAGGACATCGCCGGGGAGCCGGAGAACACCGGCGTCGTCCTGGAGTCCCTGGTCGACTGGACGTTTCGGGAGAGGAAGGGACGAGCGAACGAGGTCGCTGCTCTGGCGCTGTGCCGTCTGCTCGCCCGTGGGGGCAAGGCAGGGCCACGAGTGTTGGTGGACTTGTGGTCGGGGGAGAGGACATCCGACGAACTCGCTCGCGCCTGGCAAGCGGCCACCTCATCTGAGGCCGAGGTAGGAAGGGCGCTGTGGGCGTGGTTCGACGCCCTGGCCGATTGCCGGGACGCGAGCGACATCGGCTTCGAGGTGCTCAGAGGCGTCGCCCGTGAACACGGCCCCTTCCGGTCCGCGCTCGAACGGTGGATCAACCGTTGGCGGCACGCCCACACGCACAGAGCTCCGGCCATCGAAGAACTGTGGCGGATCATCACTGAGGAGAGGAAATGATGATCGGACGTGGACGCGGAACCAAGCGCGGTAATAAGCACGATACGCCGGTGTGGAGCATCGCCTTCCGCTCACCGGACACGACGGTGGAGTTCCAGGCCAGGGTCCCGAGCGCCGCGGCCGGGATGGGGTTCGAGGCCACCTTCGAGATGACCATCGCTTGGAACGGGGCGGGAGCTGCGGCGCAGGCGCGTGCGCGCGCCCTGCTGCAACGCGAGGTCATTCGGATCGCGAAGGGGGTGAGCTCGGGGTTCACCCTTGGCGACCGAGGGAGCGCCGAGGCCGAGATCGGCTGCGCCCTGGCCGAGGCGAAGGGAACACATGAGGAGGTGGTGCGTGAGGTCGCGGTCCTGGCGCGGTTGTCCGTAGACAAGGAGGACCTCGACCTGGAACGCGAACGAGAACGCGTGGGCCCACGCAACGAGGTCGAGCGGGCCGCCCACCGAGTTCGTATGGAACGGGTCCGTGAACTTCAGCGCGACGTGCTCAGTGACCCGCAGGTGGCCAGGGTGTGGTGGTACGAGCAGAACCCTGACCTGCTGCACGAGATCGAGAACGCCGGGGCGGCTCTCGACCTGATGAGCACCTCGGGGAACAGGTCGGAGGAGGCCGGTGAACATCGTGGTGGAACGGACGATCCCGTACTCGACGCCTTCCTGAGTGGTCTGTCGGAGTGGGAGGTGCCCTCGGCCCTGGAGCGTCTGACCACCATGTTCGAAGGGCTCGAACGCCGCGACCTGGCCGAGCGGCTACGCGAGAGGTGGCTGAGTAATTGAGTGAGGGCCGGGGCGCTGGCCCCGAATGAGCGCGGCCAAGGCGATCGACCTCTCCCGACGGCTCGGGAACGCCTTCCGTTGAGGGCGTGAAGCCCGGGTGGGATGACGAACACGGATTTCGGTGGAGAACAAGTGCCCAACGCCATCTGGTTGGTCGTGTTCACGCCAAGTATAATTTGGTGTATTCGTTGAAAACTTCGGTCGGCAGGCGCATGACGTAGCCGGTGTGTTCCCGACCCCCCGACCTCGCAAGCGGCGCCGTCCCCCCGACGGCGCCGCCCGTCGCATTCCTCTTCGAAGGAGGCCAGGCCATGGAGAACACGGCCCGAGAGCGGATCATCGAGCAGGAACAGGTATCGGTGGACCGGGCCCACCGATACCTGGAACGGCAACGTGTGAAGACCGAGCGGCTCGCCGGGGTGAACGCCGCGGCCAGCGCCAAGGACGGTGTGGCCCAGCACGCCGAGTTCACACGCTGGGCGCAGGAGTACCGGATCGACGAACGGCAACTCGTCGTCCAACGGGTCGACCTGCTTGAGAAGGCCGAGGCCGAGACCTTCTACATCGGTCGCAAGAACGTGCGCGACGAAAGTGGAGAAGTCTTCGTCATCAAGTGGACCAACCCTGCGGCCGTACGCTGGCGGCGCGAACGCGGAACCGACAAGGGCGTGGTCACGCTTCGCCGGCGCCTGCGCTGTCGCGGTGAACGGGTGGTCGACTACCACGACGAACTCGTCCGCGACGTCGGTGGGCCCACCTACGGGACGCCGTCCCCGGCACGGGTCGCGGCCATGGTCAAGGCCCGCGGCGAGCAGCAGTCGGGCATGCCCGAAGACCCCTTCCTCCACGAGGAGCTGGACCGTTCCCGTGACGGGCTGATGCGCGACATCGTCGAGACGATCCACCGCGACCAGCTCGACCTGGTCTGCCACGACCGCCCGGGCGCACTGGTGGTCCAGGGCGGCCCCGGAACCGGCAAGACCGCCATCGGTCTCCACCGTGTCACCTGGCTGCTGGACAACGACCACTTCACCCCGGAACAGATCCTCGTCGTCGGCCCCACCCGGCACTTCCTCGACTATGTCAGCGAGGTGCTGCCCTCTCTCGGCACGCGTGGGGTGACCTCGGTGCGCGTGGACGACCTGTGCCCGGGGCGTATCGATGGCCAGGACACCATCGAGCAGGATCAGGTCAAGTCCGACGCCCGCATGGCGCAGGTCCTCCGCCGAGCCGTCCACGACACGGTGAACGAGGGCGCCTGGACCAAGTTCCTCGACGACGGGCGACTCGTCGCTCACATCGACGACGAAACCCTCGCGGTGGACAGTGCGGAGATCCAACGGCTCTTCGAACGGACACAGGACCTGGACATGCCCTTGGACGTCCGCCGCGAGCGCTTCACCGACCTGCTCGTCGACCACATGATCGACCAGGTCACCTATAGCCCTCGCGGACATGGTCGTGCCCTGCGTCAGCGCGTCACCGCCCAGCTGTCAGGTCCCGTCAACGCCACCTGGCCCAAGGTCTCCGAGAGCCGTCTGTACCGCCGCCTCCTGAATGACGCCGACCTGTTGGCCCGGGTGTCCGAAGACGTCCTCACCGACCGGGAGCGCTCGATCCTGCACCGTCGCCCGGTCGGACCGGTCGGTCAGGCGACCTGGACCCGCGCGGACCTGCCCTGCCTGGAGGAACTTCGGATCCTGCTCAGTGGGCAGACCCCCGATCGTCACCGGCACATCGTCGTCGACGAGGCACAGAACCTCACCCCCATGCGGCTGCGCGCCCTGGCCCGCCGTTGCCCCACCGGTTCCTTCACCCTCCTGGGCGACCTCGCCCAGGCCACCGGAACGCACCATTACGCCGACTGGTCGGCGCTGACCGAGCACCTGGACCTGCCGGACGGCTGGGAGCAGGAGGAACTCACCCTCGGGTACCGGATTCCCAGTCAGGTCATGCACACCGCGGTCCCCGCGGCCGTGGCCGCCTCCGAACTGACGACCTTCCCCACCACCCTCCGGGCGCCCCGAGACGGGGAGTTGTCCATGACCCGGTTGGGCCGGGACGACCTGGTCGACGGTGTCCGGCGTCGTGTACACGAGTTGGCGGCCGGTGCGGGGGAGCGTTCCGTGGCCGTCATCGTCGACGACGCCTCCAACCACATGGAGACGATCGCGCGGGCGTTGGCTTCCGATCCCACGTTCACCGGTGACAACGTCCATGTCCTGGGCGCGTCCACGGTCAGCGGCCTGGAGTTCGACCACGTGGTGCTGGTGGAACCCCGCGAGATCGCACGTTCGGGTCCTGGAGGCCATGGGCGACTCTACGTGGCGCTGACCAGGTGCACCCGAACACTGTCGGTCCTGTACGCCGGGGCGCTGCCCGACAGCCTGTTCGCCCCGAACGCACCGGTCGAGCACGAGGAGCGTGCCTGCGTCCGCCACCACGCCGACGGTCGGCGTTGCGACAACCGCACGAAATCCCCGGACGGCTGGTGCCGGGAACCCGGCTGCGACGGTTACCGCACCGCACATCCCCTTCCCACGAGTCCACCGGTCAACGTGTTGGAGCCACCGGCCGGGGCGGACACCCCCGCCCGGCTGAGGGAAGGGGCCCGGGCGGAGGAGATCACCGTCGGCGCCGCGGCGCGTGCCCGGTTCGCGGTCCTGCACCGGGCAGGCGCGTGGGACGCCCAGGTCGAGGTCCGTGCCATGCTCACGGACTTCCTGGCCGAGGGGCGCCAGACGCGGCGTGCGGACGGCTTCTGGCAGCTGGAACACGAGGGCTACCGGTTGGTCTTGGACCGCGTCGCCGCTTCCGTGGTCGATTACCAGACCGTGCACGCCGAACGCACCTGGCTGCAACACCGGGCCGGAGTCGCCTCCAGGATCTCCGCGCGCGTCCGGGCCGAGACCACCATCAAGGAAACGGAAGAACAGCGGATGGGCGCGCACACCTCACCGGTTCCACCACAAGGCGGCCCGCAGGACCCCACCGCCACCGAACACCTGGCGTTGTTCCTGGCCGCACGCGCGCGGGCGAGGGGACCGCAGGACCAGGGCGCGGCCGGTTTCCTGCGCCACAGCCTCCTGGCCGGCCTGTACAAGGCGGGACACCGTCCGACCGAGTCGGAGGGTGAGGACGTGATCTGCGCATCGGTCGGTGGGTCGGTGCTGTACCGGATCCTGCCCGACACCGACACCGGCTACGAACGGTTGCGCGAGGCCGCCCTGGAGGCGTTGGAGTGGCGTTGGTCCCGGGGGTCAAAGGCCGATCGGGTGTGCCTGGTCTTGGCGGAGGAACCGAAGGAAGAGTGGGCGTCCGCCGCGCTCACCGGAACCATGGGGGTGGCGGTCATCTGGCACGACGAGGACGAGTGGCGGGGCGAGGCCACCACCTCGCTGAGGGCGCGTGCCGCTGATTGAGCCCTGATCGTTCTTCGGAACGGTCCTGCCGAAGGACGATGCCGTGGCCTGGGAGAGGCCACGGCGTCGTCATGGTGGGAACAGGAGTCCGGTGGGATCGAGGGATGATCGGATCCGCACCCTTACCGAGGATCACCCCTTTGTCTTTATCGCTCTCCTGCTCAGGTGAATCTTCTTCATATTCCATGGTGACCCCGTGGTGTTCTCGCGGTCGGGAAATGTCGTTTGCACAAGGCGTTCCTGGAAGTAATCTTCATCGAACGCCCCATGGGTCACGGATGGGTAACTCCTCGCCGAAGTCCTGATTCGGTGGATTTCGGTATCGGAGAATGAAGACCCGGTGACCATGGTGGATGCCGGTCTTCGTGTGCGGAGGGTGTGGGGTGGGAAGGCAGGGTTTCGGAGGTCTGCTGCGAAACGAACAATGGAACACGTTGATCGACGCGGGTCGGATCAGGGTCTTTCTGTCCGGTGAACAGATCATTCACCAAGGACAACCGGACGACAGCGTTTATTTTCTGGACCGCGGAAACGTCAAGGTGTCCGTGACGCATTCCGATGGGATCGAGACCCTGGTGGCCCTGCGCGGAGCAGGCGAGGCGCTGGGGGAGTTCTCCGCGCTCTCCGGACTCCCGCGAACGGCGACGGTGCGGGCCTCGGGAGGCCGGTGCACGACCTACGCCCTGAAGGGTGACCGGTTCCGCGGTCTCATCAGGAGCATGGACCTGGACCGCCTGCTGTGGAAGCACATCGTGCGCCGCCAGGAGGAGAGTGAGGGGTTGCGCGCCGAACTCCTGGCCCTGAATCCGCGCCAAAGACTCGCGGCCTCCATGCTCCGCTTCTCCACCGCCACCGCCCCCGGACATGGCGAAGCCGGCCACACGCGTGAACTCCGGCTGAGCCAGTGGGAACTGGTCGGCGTGGTGGGCAGATCACGTTCGTGGATCCAGGAGGAACTACGGCGATTGCGCCGTGACGGGGTGGTCTCCACCGGTCGTGAGGTCATGGTGATCCACGACGTGGAACGGCTCCGATTCCTGGCCACGCCCCGGGAGTGACCCCCGTGCCGACCCCCGCACCGGCCTCCACCGCACGACTTTCGTAAGTAACCCGGAAGTGTGTCCAGTTCTGGACATCGCCCCGGTCCGAAACCCACAAGGGTGGGTTTGCGCAGTCCGAAATCGCCCGTGTTCATCCCTTGGGAGCCCCGATCATGTCGACCCTCTACCCTCCGCTGCCCGAAAAGGGCACGAGTTCGCCGATGCCGCCCTACCGCGCGGTGCTGGCGGTGGACGCCGAGAAGTACTCGCGGTTCGCCTCACGGCACCAACAGCTGCTCAACGGCATGGTGTGGTCGGTGCTGCGCGAGGGCTTCGTCCGGTCCGGGCTGGAAGCGCTGTGGGAGGAGGCCTCCTTCCCCCAGCACACCGGGGACGGCTACGTGGTCGGGGTCCCCATCGAACACCTCCCCGCCCTGATCCACCCCCTGCTCGGCAGGGTGCAGGAGGTGCTCGCCGAGGCCCAGCCCACGCTGACCCAGGTGGATCGGAACCTGCGGTTGCGCATGCGCCTGTCCATCGGCCTCGGCCCGCTTCCCGACAGTGGGGGACTCCAATACGGCGACGGTGTCGGCAGCGCGATGAACGAGACCCATCGGCTCCTGGACGCCCCCGCCCTGCGCCGGGCCCTGGACGAGGCCGACCCCGACATCACCCTCCTCGTGGCGGCGCTCACCGACCGAGTCCACACGGACGCGGTCCTGGGCGGCTACACCGCCCTGGCGCCCGGCCACTTCCGGGAGATCGACGTGGACCTGCGGGCCAAGGACTACAGGGCCCGCGGCCACCTCCACATCCCCCACCCCTCGACAGGTTCCGGCGGCATCTCCTGGACGGAGGAGATGCCGCCGGAACCGGCGCCGAACCCGGAAACGGCCAGGGACACCGGCCGGACCGCCGCCACCGGTGGGCGGCGCACCGGCGGCCACCGCCAAAGCGTGATCTTCGAACCCGTCCGGCGCCGGGAGTGACCCCCTGGTTCGCCTTGGCCGACCGCCCCCTTGTTCGCACGACCCCTTTGGCACGATGACGTACGGAGCCGCGATGACCACGAAGACACCTCTCGACCACACGGTCCCCATCGGTGAGAACAGACGACCGGAGGAGGCCCCCGGTGAGGTGACCCGGTTGTTGTGCGTGAGCGCCTACCTGAGCGAGCACTACCGCACGGGGGTCCTCGGGCTGATCCTGGGCTCGCCCAAGCACGTGGTCTCGCCCTCCCCCGGGTTCGACCTGGTGCCGGTGCTCGCCCACTGCGTCCGCGCCCGGGAACTCGATCGGGAGTACGCGGCCAGGATCGTGCGGGCCTGGATACTCGGCGCCCTGCTGCTCACGATCCTCTGCCTGTGGTTCGTGCGCGCGTTGGCGGACACGTTCGCAGAGGACGGCTCCGGCGGTTGGCAGGCGAGCCTGTTCTTGCTGCTGATCGTCCTCCTGCTGCCCTTCGCCGCCCTTCCGGTGCTTCAGGGCGAGAACCGGGATCGGTTGCGTGCGGGCATCGACCGGGTCGGGGCCTGGTTCCTGCCGTCGCTCATGGTGGCCGCCCACCGTGACCACGTGGCGCACGTGCCGGCCACCGAGCTAAGCGAGGAGACCTTCACCGGTAACTCGCCCAGGGTGGACGCCCGTTACCGGAGCGCGCTCGCGATGGTGGGCCGCGAACAGTACTCGCCGGTGACCCTCTACGACCCGAGATCACCCTTCGAAGGCGCGGGGCTCGCATTGGAGAAGCAGTCCCTGGCCCTGGAACTCCAGCCCTCCGAGGACCGGGACGGCACCGCCCCGCTCACCGAACGCGAGGTCATCGACCTGGTCCGGCCGCGACTGGAATCCCTGGCCGAGTCCGCGGTCGAGACCAGCCAGGATCGCCTCGGGCGCTTGGAGATCACCGAGTGCGTCCTGTTGCCCGGACCCCTGCCCCGCGGATATCGGCGGGAGGAACTCCCGGTGGGGGACGCCTCGGACGGGGCCGTCGCCGAGCACCTACGGGACTCGGTGGGCGAGGGTGGCGAACAGCGCCGGCACTTCCTCCGGGTGCGTGTGGGCGGTTGGGGCGAGGGCGTGGTGGTCACCGTCTTCGTCCGAGTGCACACCCAGGGACGCATGCTCCTGATGGAGATCGCCCCGTACCTGCTGACGCCGCTGCGGGCGGAGTTCCACGCGAGGGCGGGCCTGGTGGTGGCGCTCACGAACGCGAGGGACCGGGCGGACGAGAAGGCCGTGCGCGGGGTCCTGGCGCGATGCCTGTCCACGTCGAGGTGGCCCCTGGCGATGGCGCGGGCCGCTGTCCGGCCCGCCGACGAGGACCGGCGCGGTGACGACGAACCGGAGGTGGTGCACCCGCCGCTGATCAGCCTGCGGGAGATCGTCGCCTCCAACGCACTCTCCCCCTTCCAGGAGATGGACGTGACCAGGTACGTCAAGACGCTCCGGGTGCGGATCGGTGAGGGGGTCGAACAGGCACTGGTACGCGCCGGATATCGGACCGAGGAGTTCCAGCGGCAGATCGTCAACATCGGCGACGGCGGGGTCTTCATCGGTGGTTCGTTCCAGAACGGCGCCATCGCCACGGGCGACGGCGCCAAGGCGGAGGACAACTCCTCCGCCACCCACAAGAGCGGTGTCGACTTCGGAGGAGGAAAGGGCGCATGAACGATGACCGGCCAGACGGCCGTGAACACGAGGAGGACAAGGTGGGCGCAGGAGTCTTCGTCGGCGGCTCGATGACCGGCGGCGCCATCGTCACCGGCAAGGACGGCAGGGCCGAGGATCGCGGCCGGCGGACGGGACCGCCCTCGGAACAGGAACTCGTTCCGCCGGCGGCCTTCCCCGCGTCGCTCCCACCGGACGTGGTGGCCGTGAGCGGACACGTCACCGGCGGAGCCCTGGTCACCGGTGCCGGAGGGGTCGCCGTGGACGCCTCCACCTGGCTGGATTCCAGGTCGGAGGAGGTATTGGAGGGGCTGGCACAGATCCGGCGGGAGCTGTCCGGGCTGCGGAACACCTTCGAGGTGCGGTCGGTCATGGCGGAACTGGACCTCGTGGAACGGGAGATCCACGAGAGGGGCGAGGCCGGGCGAGGGCTGATCGAACGCCTTCTGGGGCTGTTCAACGGTGGGAGCACGGTACTTCGAGACGTCTCGCGGGGAGCGGAGTTCGCGGAGCGGTTGCGCGACTCGCTCATGCTCTTGGACGCGAACCGGGAAGAGACCTGAGCGGAGAGAAAGTGAAGAGCACGAATACCGTCCGATGGGACAAGGACCGGCAGCGTTGGGAACGCGCTCCGGAGCGGGAGGTGCCCGCCATCGGTCGACACGGAACACCCGCGGGGGTGATCGTGGGTCTGGCCGCGGCCGCACTGTTCACCGGATTGGCCCCCGCGGTGGCCGGCGTGATGGACCCGGGAGGGTCCGAGGCCGGCGGCGGGGTCGCCGATGGGGGCTCATCGACCACGCTGCGGTCCTTGGCCGGTGACACGGAGGGGGACCTCGCGAGCTCACCGGCGCCGTGGGCGACGGAGCCACAAGGGCCACCGGAGCGTGACGGTGTCGGGACCCGGGGCCCGGACAGCACCGGGGCCGGATCCGGTGAAGAGGGCTCCGCGACGGAATCGGAGGAAACGGGTTCGGGGGGAACCGATGGCACCGGTTCCATCGATAACGATCCTGACGAGGATGCCTCCTCCGCCTCTTCCCCGGTGGAGGAGGAACCCTCCGAGGACGAGGTGCCCCGGGCCGAGGATGGCGGGGAACGGATCGTCGCGGACCCCGCTGACTTCACCCTGGGCCTCCCCGAGTCCTGGGAACGGCGCTCGGAAGGTCCGACCGAGGCGGTCTTCTACGACACCGCCGACGAGGCCTTCCACCTGAGCGTTCTCTGGGAATCGGACACCGAGGCGACCCCGCTGGAGGTCCTGGAGGAGCGCGTGGCACAGGAGAGCCGACAGGCCGAGGGATACGAGGAGATCCTCGCCGTCACCGAGGACGCCTGGCACCCGGACGAGGTCGCCTTCGAGTACCTCACCACCGGCGACGAGGGCACCGAGCGCGCCTTGGCCATCGCCTTCCAGCAAGAGGAGGGGCCGATCTACGTGATGGTCTCCGTCGGCCCCGAGGAAGCGCGTGACTCGCTCCAGGACACCCTGGACCTGGCACGTTCCACCTTCACCCCGGGCAGCGGAGAACCACGACAGGAGTGACCGGAGCACCCCGAACGCCCGTCGGTGGATGAGCCCCGCCGACGGGCGTCGCGCGTCCATACCGGCCTCCGGCCCCACTCCGCCACCGCTCTCCCACGAGCCACGGCCACCAGGGCACGACCCGGTCCGCGCCATCACATGCGCCGCGACCGCGATCCCTCCCCATCGAAATCCCCGTGATGGCGCGCTCGTGTTCCGCCCTCGCCCGATCGGCTCGGAAGGGCCACCGCGGCGCCGTCGAGCCGACCGGACCCACCGGCCGGCGGGAAGCCTTCGTCCCCGGTCATCGTTGCGCGAAGGTCACCACCGAGGGGTCCCCCACCACGTGCGCCACCGGGGACGGCCGCCGAGATCATGGGGTTCGGCGCCGACCACGCCCGGACGGTCAAGGGCGACCCGCCCACCCTCTTCGGTAGGTTGAAGAAGCCATCCTGGGAGGATGTCGTTGCCACCAGGCAGGCCGAACGTTCCTACGGGCGCAAGATCACACGCGCGATCAAGGTCGTGGACGTGCCCGGATGGTCCCGGTTTCCCGGTACGGCGCAACTCGCCCAGCCACGTCGCGGGACGGGAAGAAGACCGTCGAGGTCGTATACCTGATCACCGACGCCGATGCCCGTGTGGCCCGGCCGCAGGTCTTGGCCGCGTGGGTTCGGTCGCGCCGACACGTCGAGAACCGAGCACCCACCGACTCCGCCTGCCCATCGAGAACAACAGGAACCCTGGCGGACACGCCGGCCAGGACCAATGACCACATGAGAGAAGGCTTCACCTTGGCGAACGGGGACGAGAGGCCGGCCAACGCGCACGACCCGGATCCGGTGAACCGGAACGTTGTTCTGGCCGTATTGGTATCCGGCGCGTTCGTCGTCATTCTCAACCAGACCCTGCTGAACACGGCACTGCCCGCGTTCATGCGGGATTTCGGCATCACCGCGAGTGCGGCACAATGGGTGACGACCAGTTTTATGCTGGTCAACGGGATCATGATCCCGATCACCGCGTTCCTGATCCAGAACTTCACCACGCGCTTCCTGTTCCTGGCCGCGATGGGGATATTCATCGCCGGAACGCTCATCTGCGCTCTGGCCCCTGTCTATCCCGTTCTGTTGATCGGACGAGTGGTCCAGGCCGCCAGCGGCGGAATGATCATGCCGTTGATGCAGACGATTCTCTTCGCGATATTCCCTCGGGACAAACGCGGTACGGCGATGGGCACCTTCGGGCTCGTCATCTCCTTCGCCCCCGCCATCGGGCCGAGCCTGTCCGGATGGATCGTCGATCACCTCCCCTGGCAGGTCCTGTTCTACATGATGCTGCCGATCGCCTTCATCGTTTTGATCGTCGCGTACTTCATCCTGCGAAACGTCACCGAACGAACCTTTCCACGCCTGGACGTTCTGTCGATCATCCTCTCATCCGTGGGATTCGGTGGCCTTCTCTACGGGTTCGGAACGGTCGGCGACGCGGGGTGGGCGAGCCCCCTGGTCCTGGTGCCGTTGATCGTCGGTGCGATCGGTTTGGTCCTCTTCATCCTGCGTCAGTTGAAACTGGATGAACCGATCCTCGAACTCCGAGTTCTCCGATACCCCATGTTCACCCTCAACACGGTGCTGGGGATGCTCGTGTTCATCACCATGATCGGAGGCATGCTGATTCTGCCTCTGTACATGCAGAACATGAGTGACTTCACCGCGATGGAATCGGGCCTGGTCCTTTTGCCCGGAGCCGCCGTGATGGGGTTGATGTCCCCGGTCACCGGAAGGATCTTCGACGCCATCGGAGCGAAGTGGCTTTCCGTCATCGGGTTCACCCTGCTCACCGTCACCACCTTCATGCTGACCGTGCTCACCGTGGACACCTCGTTCGCCTACCTCGCGTCGGTGAACACGGTGCGCATGCTCGGCGTTTCCATGGTCATGATGCCGGTGACCACGGCGGCGCTCAATCAGCTTCCGCAGCGACTCATCCCCCACGGGACGGCGCTGAACAACACCATGCGTCAGGTCGCCTCCTCGATCGGAACGGCGGTTCTGGTCAGCGTCATGACCATGGCCACCCGTGACCCCGAGGTGTATGGAGCGGAAGGACTGGTCCACGGTGCGAACGTCTCGTTCCTGGTGGCCGCGATCATCGGTGTGTTCGGTATCGTCGGTTCGTTCTTCATCAAGGACTCACACGGGCGCGGCTCACAGCCCGCGAACTCCGAGTAGCGGCCGGACGGGTGTTCATCGCGACCGAGCCCCGAACCTCACCTGGGGAGGTTCAGGGCTCGGTCGCCTCGGGCGCGCTGAACGACCGGCGGAACCGATATCCACCTCTGGGTACGCGACCTCCTCGATCAGAGGTGAGACCACCCGGGGCCGGTCGCGTCGTTCAGTCGGGCGATGATCTGCTCGCGCAGGCGCTCGGCCCGGGCGTCGGTGAAGTCCTCCAAGGCCGTCAGCGCCTCGCGCCACCGCCCACGGGCCGCCTCCACGTCACCGGCCTCGACCATCACCGAAGCCGACCGGTTCAGGCACACCGCGAGCCGCCACCACTCCCGGTGGCCGCGGTACTCCTTGGCCGCCTGCCGATAGAACTTCGCGGCCTCGTCCGGACGGTCGATCGCCCGATAGACCTCGCCCACGCCCTCGAAGGCCTCGGCCTCACGCACGTGGTCACCGATTCCGCGGTGCAGGCTCGCCGCCTCGTGAAAGGCGTCAAGGGCGTCTTCGGTGTCACCGAGACGTACCTGGATCCTGCCGAGTTCCAAGAGGGCGAACCCTTCCCGCACGGGGTTGTCCAACTCCCGGGCGACGTCCAGCGCGCGCCGCGTGCGGGGCAGAGCGTGGTCCATCCGCCCCAGTTCCCGCCACGCCGCCCCCGAACACACCAGGCAGGCGAACTGGTTCATCCGGTTGCCGGTCTCCTCGTGTATCTCGATCGCCTCATCCGCCAAGGCCACCGCCTCGCGGAGTTCGCCGGAGTCGAGTAGAGCGTCGGCCAGGTTTCCCAGCACGACCCCTTCCCAACGCCGCTCTCCCCGGCGCCGGACGATCTCCAACGCCCGCTCGAAGTGGTCGCGCGCCTCCTCCAACCGATGCTCGCGCAGGTGGAGCAGGCCCAGGGAGTTCAGCGACATGGCCTCTCCCAGCTCATCACCGGTCTCCTGACGCAATCTCAGGGCGTGCCGATGTTGCCCGAGGGCCTCCTGTCTTCGGTGGGACTGCACATAGGCCATCCCCAGGCTCTCCGACAGGTCGGCCTCGGCCGCCCGTTCGTTCTCGCGCCGGGCGGCTCCGAGACCGATGATGCTTGCGGCGATCCACTCGCTCATGGGGGTGCGGAACACGTGGACGTGCCTGAGTACCACGGGCAGACGCCAGGCGATCGAGTCCAATCCGATGGAGACGGCGGTCTCGGCGGCGGCGACCAGGTTCCGACCTTCGACCTCGAACCACCGGACCGCTTCCGCGTTGTCATCGAACTCGCGAACATGACGGTGCGCTCCGACGTCCGACTCCGGGCACGGGTCGAGATGGCGTAGCGGTGAGTCAACGGCCCGGGCGGCGGCGTCGGCGGTGCGCAGGTACCAGGTCAGCAGACGCGTCAAAGCCTCCTGCCGGCCCTCGGGGCTCTCCTCCTGGCGGGCCTGATCCCAGGCATAGGAACGCAACAGATCATGGAAGCGGTACCGGTCCGGGCCGATCTGCTCCACCAGGTGCGCGCCCACGAGCGAGTCCAGGACGCGGCGAGCCCGTCGGACGGAAAGGTCGGACAGGGCCGCCGCGGACGCCGAGTCGAAGTCGTCGCCCGGATGCAGCCCCAACATGCGGAACTGGCGCGCGGTCTCCTCCGGCAGGGCTCGGTAGGACCAGGCGAAGACGGTGCGGACGGCGTCGGCATCCTCCTCATCGTCTGTGGCCAGCGCGTCCCACAGGGCCGATTCGTCCCGTAGGTCCTGGATGAGTTCGCCCAACGGCATGTGGGGGCGGCCGGCCGCGCGTTCGGCGGCGATGCGTAGGGCCAAAGGCAGACGCCCGCACAAACGGGCCAGTTCGGAGATCTCGTGGAGGTCGTCACGGGGCCGGTGGCGTTCGGTGACGTGTTCCAGAAGTTCCACGGCCTCGGCCGGTTCCAGCGTCCGAACGGTGAGGCGGCGCGCCCCTTCTCTGGCCACCAGCCCGGACAGTCGGTCTCGGCTGGTGACCAGGACCGCGCAGGCGGAGTTGCCGGGGAGCAGGGGGCGCACCTGTGCGGCGGTGGCGGCGTTGTCGAGCAGGATGAGAACGCACCGGTCGGCCAGAAGCGAACGAAAGAGGGCGGAACGGCTATCGATGTCCGGGGGAACGGCGTCGGCCGGAACGTCCAGGGCACGGAGGAAGCGGTTCAGGACCTGGTCGGGTTCGACACTCGATCCCGCACCGTATCCGCGCAGGTCGACGTAGAGCTGTCCGTCGGGGAAGTGCTCTTGGACCCGGTGCGCCCAGTGCAGGGCCAGGGCGGTCTTACCTACCCCGGCGGTCCCGGTGATGACGTGGATCGGTGACCGGGGCCCGCCTTCGGGCCCCCCATCCCGAAGGTGGCTGCTGAGCACTTCCATCTCGCCCAGGCGGTTGACGAACCCGTGCACGTCACCGGGGAGCTGACGGGGGACGGGGGCGAAGTGGGATCTGGAGTCCTGCCCGTGGAAGTGCACTCCACCAGAGACGTCTCGGGCCTGCACCGCGCGCCCCGCGACGTCGGCCATGCTCGATCGAGTGGCCCCGCCGGGCTCTTCCTCGGGTTCGGGGGCTCTAGGGCCGACCACAGCGGAGTTCCGCCTCGGTCACTTCACGAGGGAAGTAGCGCGTCAGGTCCTCACCGATTCCGTGCAACGCGGCGATCTCCTCTCGACACCGCGTGGCTATGGCGGGATCGGTGAATCGCGTCCCACCTTCGAGAACGCCTCGGGCGTCATAGAGGATCCGGTAGGCGACGGTGTCTCCCAGGGTGACGACTTCCGGAACCCGGCCGTTTCGCTCCAGCGCCGCGAGGGGTTCGGGGGAGATGACGCGGACGTCCTCCCCGCATTGGGCCCGCAGGTGGAGGGAGTGCAGTTCCCACAGGAGGTAGGTGGTGAAGGGCTTCTCCACGATGCGGATCCGCCGGAGCGTGCACCCCTGAGCGGCGAGTGCCGCGAACGATTTCCGAAGGGAGGGACGGTTCTTCTCCAGAAGCCGGAGTGACTCTTCAAGGCGTCCATCGCGGAACGCCATCCAGCTTTCACTTTCCGGCTGGTGAAAGTCTTGCCGGCGTTCGACCTTCCAGACATCGGTGTTCCTGAGCGAGGACATCCGAGCGTCGAATTCATCGAGATAGGGATCGAGCGCCAGACGAACACCAGGGAGACCTTCGATGGTGTCAAGCATCGGGAATGTCCGCTTTCGCTGAGGTCAGAGTATTGCGGGGGATGATGACGAGTCGTTCGTCCTCGGCGATGGCGGCGCCAGGGGGAAGCCGTCGCGCGTAGGCCTCGGTCAGATCGCGTCCGATCACGGCGATGTCGCCGTTGTCGAGCTCCCAGATGTCGGGGCATCCGCTGGCCCGGTCCGTGTTGCCCAGCTCGGCGGGTGACCTGCCGAGCCTCCGCTTCATGGTCGCGGTGGGGTCCGCTTCCCAGGGGCGAGGCGTCATCGTGGGATCCCTCCACGCACCTTTTCGGGGGCGGGTGCGTGCAGGGAGGCTAACACGAATTCACGTAAATTTACAGTTGCTTATTATGGCATTGCGGGCTGAATAGGGGCGCTGTGCCCCGGGTTGGGCCTGTGTTGGAAGTGCGTCCTGAAGTTTCCTGGTTCCAGGTGGAAGATCTGGGTTTATTCGTGCATCACGCGAACATGAAAATGCGCGTGCATTGTATTTGGTGTGACAGGGTTCCATTCGAAGTTCGTCACCCGTGGGTCCACGGAACCAGAGGCCGACCGTTGCGTCGGGTGGGGCCTACCGAGGTGCCTCGAAGCTTCCGGACGGGGCCTGAGCCCCGGTGGTGCGGCATCGCGGTCAACGATCGTGGCGTGTACGCACCCACCCCGGACCGCGAACGGTGGTTCGCCATCTGCGGCCGGCGGCGGGTGGCGAACGGTGAAGTTCCGGCGCTGGTCAGTCCCAATGGTTGAAGAGCGCCTCACCGAGGCTTTCGGGCCGCCAGTACTTGATGTCGCTCGTCAGGACCTCAGGCCAGGCCGTGGCGTCGAACGGACCGTTCAGTTCCTCCGGGGTCAGCACCCGAAACCCCGACATCTTCGCCAGGGCGGCCGTCAGAGCGGGAGTGTGGACGAACATCAGCGGGCCCGACTCCACGAAGCCGGCGGCGAAGTCGGTGATTCGAGGCTCTGCTGCGGCCAGTAGCGCCGAATCACGTGTGCAGGCCACGGCGACCGTGCGGTCGTGGTAGGCGATGAGCCCTTGGTGGAAATTGGGTGTCACCCCGTCGGCGATTCGGAATCCGACCACCCTGCCGCCCGTGCGACGGGCAGCCGTATGACAGGCATACCGGAAATCACGGAGGTCCACCATTCGGCGATGGTATCCACTTCGCCGTATCGCTGTTGGTCGCCATGATGAGAGAGGATGATCCTCATCGGGAAACGCCACAATGCGTACAAGATCCGGATGCGAGCCTGGCCGGACGCGGAATAGGCGCTGCGGGTGGTGGTCGTGCCCACCACCCCCTCGCCGGCACAGCCGGGTTGGAAAGGGTCTATCTTCTCGGGCATGGATCATCAGGGAGACTTTCGTCGGGTAGCGCTTGAGTCGGGCATCCCGGACGACGAGATCGACAGGTTCAGCCGGCACCTTCATTTGGCGATCGGGTTGGTCAGGTGTGGCGAGGGTTCCCCGGTCGGGCACATCGGTGGGGCGCCCCGGCTGCCGGTGGGCATGGAGTGGCCGTCCGCCGGGGACATTCCGTTACCGATGCTCCTCTCCGTCGATTGTGGGGCGCTGCCGAGGATCGACGGCTTCGACCTGCCGGCGGACGGGACGCTGCTCTTCTTCGTTCACAAAGAGATGGACTGCGACGAATCGCGGGCCGATCCGGGACAGTACGCACGAGTCGTGTACGTGCCGGACGGCACCGAAACCGCGGTCGCGGAACCCCCCGACGCAGCGTGTGTCGGCGAGCGGATCGACGTCCGCGCCGAACTCAGAGCCGATCTACCCCTTTGGCTGGAGGAGGGCGACGAGGACGAGGACTGGCACGAGTTCTGGGAGGATCTCGAATGGGACGACATGTCATCCTTCCAGCAGCGGTTGGCCCGGTACATGGAGCGTGAACTGCCGCACCTGGACGAACTTCGGTCTCTGGCCTACGGCCTCTGGTCGTCCGACGCCTACCTCGTCATCGGTGGGTACGCCGATGACGAGGCGACGGTCGGCAGCATCATGGCGAAGACCCTCGCCAATGGAGAGTGGTTTTCCTATCTCGACGAGGACGCGTTCCGGCTGGCGAGCGAATGGATACCGCTCGCCCAGGAAGGGCGGGTCTACGCGGAGTACTACACGAAATTCATGATCCGCCACGACGACCTGGCCGCCGCTCGGTGGGACAAGGCACTGACCGCGACCATTTTCAATGCCCCGTGACCAGGTTCGACGCACCTCTACCCGGATGGCCGGCGAAGGCTGTTCGCGAAGGCCGTGTTCCGTGCCGGGTTCGATGAGCAATGACCGGTCCGCCTCCGGCCGGGGTGGTAGATGTTCACACGACGCCCCCATGGCCGCGACCACATGATCGATGTGCTCGGTATCGGTGGACTCCACGGTCGGCCGCGGCCCCGCCATCGACAGGTCGATACTCATGTCACCTTCCAGAACCTCGGTATCCGTGGCGCTGAAGAGAAGACTCGATCCTGTTGAGAGCGCCGGTTCCAGACTCTCCGGTGGCTCCAGGGCTTCGCCGGTGACGGGTACGGACGAACACGGACGCTTGCGAGCATCACCTCATCGGCGTGGGGGAGGACCGGATCATGACTTCACCGCGAACCCCTCACCCGGAATGGGCGAGGGCCCTGCACCGGGCACGTGTGGAAGCAGGATGGGACGTGCACCGCCTGGCCGTGGAGATGGTGCGCGCCGCCAGAACCGAGGCCACGGCCACCACCGAGTCCCTGGCACGACGCATCCGAGAGTGGGAAGCAGGGCGGAACGCCATTCGCGAGCGCTACCGACCGCTGTTGGCCCGTGTCTTTCACCTGGGTCCGGAGATATTCGCCGAACGGCCCGTGGGTGGTACCGACACCACACGGGTGCGGTCGGTCACCAAGGGGCTCATCGCTCTCGACGAGCTGACCGGGGGCACGGACCTGTTGCCCATGGCGGTGCGCAACGCGCGTTCGTCCCATCAGGCCGCCCTGGTCGGTGATGACAAGGAGATGGCGTCGGCGGCCGCGGAGGCCTTACAGGTCGCGGGATGGCTGGCCTTCGACGCCGATGACCACCTGTTGGCCAGACGGTTGACCAGTGCTTCGGTCCTGACCTCCCGCGCGGGCGGTGACCGCTTCGCGGAACTGTTCGCCTTGGCGCAGCTGGCCATGCAGGATGCTCACGAGTATCGCCCCGATCAGGCGCGCACCGTGTGTGAGCACGTCTTGAAACAGGACGTGTCGCCTCGGATCCGTGGGTTGTTCGAGCTGAGGCTGGCACGGGCCCAAGGCCAGGAGGGGACACCCGTCCGGGCCAGGGAGACCTTGAACCGGGCGCGTGCACGGTTGCGGGGAGAGGACCGGGACCGTGATCCGCCGTGGACGTGGTGGATCACCGACGCGGAGCTCTCCTGGCATGAAGCCATGATCCACGTCGACAACGAGGACTGGGGCGCTGCCGTGGAACTGTTCGAGAGCGCACTTGGGGGCCGTCCACCCGGCTACGAACGGGGCGTGCTCAACGACGCCGCGCACCTGGCGCACGCCCTGACCCGGGTGGGAGCCTGGCCGGACGCGGAACAGGTACTGCGGGTGGCGGTCGTGCCCGCGGTGGGGCGGGTGCGTTCGGGCAGGGCGCACGCGCTGTTGCTTCGAACGGGTGCTGAGGTGAGCGCAGACTCGGGACCACTCGCGCTTCGGGAACTTCTCGCCCAGGCCACGACGTAGAGGTTTTCGGTGGTGGAGAAACGGCTGGTGGCGAGGGGGTGATGTTCTGCTTGGTGGTGCGGGCGGAACCCCCCGGTGAGGGCAGGGGATGGGTGAGGGTGGCTCCCGATGGGGGCTCGTTGGAGAGGGCGGGGTCCGCAGGGAGTGGAGTGGGGCGGGCGATCCCCGGTGGGAAAGAGGCACGGAGCGGGGTGGCCGACAGGGTTGTTCCTGTCGGCCACCCCGGGGTGTGTGTCGGTGTCGGGCCGGGTCAGGACTGAGGGGCTCGGGCGGTGGTGAGGAAGGCGTCCCACTCGGAGGAGGAGAAGGGGAGGAGGTCGACGAGGTGCAGTTCACCCTGAACAAGGCCGGGGTGCGCGCCGCCAAACTCGGCAAGGAGGGCCCGCCGTCCGGGTTCGAACAGGCGGTGCACGTGGGCACCCTGCACCGGTTCAAGGGGCTGGAATACCAGCACGTGGCCATCGCGGGGGTGAGCGAGGGGCTGGTGCCCCGCGCCGACCTGGAACGGCTGCGCGAGAGCGATCCGGCCCGGTACCGGCAGGAGGTGCAAAAGGCGCGGTCCACGCTGTTCGTGGCGGCCACCCGTGCGCGGGACTCCCTGGTGGTGTCCTGGCACGCGGACCCGAGCCCGCTGCTCCCCGAGAGGGCGGTGCGCGGGCCAGAGCCCCACGACGAGACCACGGCCGACGACGTGGAGGGCGGTGGGTTCGAGGACGGCGGCCTCTTCAGGCCGCCCGGGGCGCTGCTGTAGGGAGTCCTTCGTAGAGGTCGATCCACGCCCCGGGTCGTGGGGCCTGGATCGACCTTCCACTGAATGGCCGGGGATCGGGCTCTCCCGGCGCGGGTGCCGAGGTCGCGGAGTTCCTCCTGCTTGGAAGACCTCGTGCGTGTGCCGGCCCAAGGCATCGAGCCAGGGATGGCCCCCCAACCTCGGGAACGGTCGCCTCCCGGCCCTTCAACGCGCGGTACTCCTCGGTGTCGGGAAAGTCCGTCCGTGGCCGGGACCGGCCCGGGACGAGGGGCCCGCGCGTGTCCGAGCGGAGTAGCGGGCCGTTGTCGAGACGGCGCGGCCACTTGCGGCCACCGGGTGGTCGCGCGAGGCCTCCAGCACCGGGTGGAGGCCCGGTGGATCGATGGCACATCGGTCGTCGTGGACGTCCGGCGACGCGAGCTTGAGCGCGGGGCACGTCCGAGGGTGGGCCCGAGGTGGTCGACGAGCTCGTGTTCGGTTCCTGACGTGGACCCGGATATCCCGGTGGACCGTCCGGATCGAAAATGTTGTTTTGGGGTATTTGTGGCTGGAGATGATCCCGGCTCACGTCAAATCTCGCCGAAAGAGTGTGACCACATACGGCCAATCACAGGTTCAGGCCCCCGGATCTGTGTCGGATATGAAATCGTGTCCACCGAACCGGTCACCATTATGCTCGTCCAGGCCGTCAGCATCCACCGGCTCAAGCCATGGTCAGGACGAACAACCTGAAGGACCGGTATTGGGGATGGTCGCTATCGGGGGACAAGCGCATCGCAAATCGTGACAACAGCATGTAGGACCGACATAAAGGTTTACTCGTACTGTCCGGGTTCTCTGCTCCGATACCCGCCTTGGCCAGGGGTAATGGGTCAGGGTCCTGTCTTGGGGGAGGGGGAGGCTCTGGGGCGCCAGGGGATGAATTTAATCTGTTGACGCCGCAAGAAGCCTCATATAACGTCAGGCCGAGCATTCGGCGAGGGGGATCGAGCACGACATCATGGATGTGCTATTGGCGTGCCATGATTTCGGGATCATCGTATGAACCCTGAGCCATCCGTATCGAAACATTCAGAGTATCTCGATATCAGTGATGCTCGAAATAAGCATCAGAATGTCAGTTCGCACTCTGATGAATCTCTATTGGGTAGAGGCAGTAAAGGCGCAGCCATGGTAGCCGATCGATTCGATGTCACCAGCACCGAGCCCGCACAACGGAGCAAGGCAGAGGCCTTCGCTCGACTTCACGGCGAGGACGGACCCTTCGTCATCCCCAACCCCTGGGATGCCGGAACCGCAAGGATCCTGCAAGTCTTGGGGTTCGATGCCCTGGCCACCACCAGTGGCGGTCTCGCGGCGGTCCTCGGTAAATCCGACCGTAATGCCGAGGTGACTCGCGACGACACCCTCGCCAACGCGACGCAGATCGCCGCGGCGACGCCGCTGCCGGTCTCGGTCGATCTGGAAGACGGCTTCGGCCCGACCCCGCGGGACGTCGCGGAAACCATCACGCTCACCGCGTCGACCGGTGCGGTAGGAGGCTCCATCGAAGACTCCTCAGGCCGTAGGGAAGACCCTGTTCGGCCATTCGATGAGTCCGTCGAACGCGTCGCGGCAGCGGTCGAAGCCGCTCGCGGACTCGAATTCCCTTTCATGGTCACCGCGCGTGCCGAGAATTTCCTCTATGGACGGAACGACCTCGACGACACCATCGCAAGGCTGCGGGCCTTCGCCGAAGTCGGAGCCGACGTCGTCTACGCCCCGGCCCTGCCCGACGCCGAATCCATCCGACGCGTGTGCGAGGCCGTCGATCGACCCGTCAACGTCCTTCTCGGGGCGGGCCAGGGGTTGACCGTATCCGAACTGTTCGACCTCGGTGTCCGACGCGTCTCGCTCGGATCCTCGCTTTCACGCGTCGCGCTGGGCGCGTTCAAACGCGCGGCCACCGAACTCCTGGAACACGGCACCCACGAGTTCAATCATGACGCTCTCACGATGGCCGACATGCGTGAATTAATGGGCAAATAGGAGATAAGGGGATAATGGCGTATCTGAGTTCCCCCCAGTATGTCTTGGGGGAGATCACCGAGCCCTACGACGCCATCAAGGGCTGGCGCGAGCGCGTCGAAGACCTCCAGATGACACCGGCCCCCGAGATCTGGGGCTGGGGCCGGATCCGTCGTACCGAACACGAGATCTCCGACCTGGCTGTGGCCTCCGGTCGCGCCACGATCGAACGCGCCGGAATCGAAACCGACGAAATCGACGAGCTCTACCTCTGTTCGACCGCGTTCCCGACCTCTCTCGAATCCCAGGCCGACCTCGTGGCCCGAGTCGTGCGTGGTCTGGGTCTGCGTCGGGCCTCCGTCACCGGTATCGGTCTCACTCGATGCGCGAACCTGCTGATGGCACTGCGCGCGGCTTGCGCCGCCGTGGACTCCGGCCAGGCCCGGACCACCCTCGTCATCACCACGGACCGGATCGAGTACGAACCCCACCGGATCGAAGACTTCGCGCTGTTCTCCGATGGCGCCGCGAGTTGCGTCGTCACCGCCGACGAGCCCGGCGATGGTTTCCGCTTCGGTGCCGCAGCCGCCGCCCAGGACTTCACCGCGGCCGAACCGTCGAGGCGGATCTCGGCCGACCTCGCCGTCGAGGTCAACGAACGCCTGCGTCGTGCCACCGGCGTCGAACCGGTTGACGTCGACCGCCTCCTCCACAACAACCTCTACCTCCCGATCGTGTCCCTGAAGGAGTTGCAGGCGGGCTTCGCCCCGGAGCAGCTGTACCTCGACAACGTCACCCGATTCGGACACTGCTTCGCCGCCGATCCGCTCATCAATCTGACCGACCTCGACGAGGCCGGCGAACTCCGCGACGGTGGGGCCTACCTCCTCGCGTCCAGCGTGCCTGGAATACGGACGGCTCTCCTCCTGCATCGCCACGTCTGAGACCGCACACCGAGGTAGACACTCACCGGAGCGAACCATGCGCAACACCGGACACCAGAACGAGCCGCGTCTCGACACGACCACCTCCCTGCCGATCCGCCCCCACCACTTCTCCCCGGAGACCTCCGACGCCGTCGACGCGGTGCTCGCCCAACAACCCCGCGTCTGGCTTCGGCGATTGCTCGGCGACGCCGAGTCCCAGCAGACGAGGCTCCTCGCCCTGCGTGTCGCCGACACCGTGCTCGACGCCGCCTCGGACGAAGCCGAAGCCGACCCGGTCGAGCTGATCCTCCGCCGTCGCGAGGCGATCCGGGAGCGTATGGAGGCGTATAGGGGCGGACCGGCGTGGGATCGGCTCATGCGCCAACGAGCCCCGCTCGCGCTGAGCGCCGGCTGCTGGCTCGACATGATCTCGCAACCCGCCACGGAACCCGCCGTCATCGTCAACCGTCTCGGTGCTCACCAATTCGCCCTCAAAGGCGAAGGCGTCGTCACCGACTCGCTCGAAGCGGTGCGCCGCCGTGCCCTGGAGGCCGCCGGGATCCACTTGCCGCCCCTACGCGCCACCGATTTCGCCGGCCACTGTGAGACCCGACCGCTCACCGCGGTCCACGCCGCCTTCTACGCGGCCCTGTCCCTGGTCTCGGCCAGCCGGCTCCCCGAGGTCATCGGGGTCCACTGCGCGTACTTCCTCCTCGGTATGGACGAGCGCCTACTCGGCGGGACGGCCATCGCCGAATCGGATCTGCTCGCCGTCCTGGAGCAGTACCGGGGCCTGTGCGAGGGTTCGCCCACCGGCGCGCAGGACTGGAACCGTCTCCGCCGTGCCGTCACCACCGTCCTCGCCCTCGAAGACGAGTACCTCCGCATGGCCGACGAGTTCGTTTCCTGGATCGAGGGGTTGTCCATCGACGACAAGGTCGCCGCGATCATCTCTCGTCACATGCCCTTCGCCGGTAAGCAGCACAAACAGGTCAAGGTCGGCGGCAGGCTTCTGACCGACTGGTTCGCCGATCCCGATCGAGCCGACCTCGCCGCGTTCCTCGACGCGCTCGGCTCCTCTCGCCAGGTGCGGACCCGCGCCGACGGCACCGTCCGCTTCATGGAAGCCATCAAGTTCGGCGGGCCGATGTTCGGGATCTTCGACGCCGAGGAGGCCGCGACGTTCTCCGAATGGATCGACGCCGTCAACGCAGGCGAACGCGGCGAGACCACCCTGTCGCCGAACGAGGCCGGCGACGCCGCCGCCCGGCGCTGGCGTGACCGCGTCGCCGCCGGGCCCACACCTGCTCGCGTCGTGTTCGAGCCCTCGGGTGCGCTCGACGACCGGGAGCTGTTCTACCGTCTCGTCAACACCGAGTACTTCCCGAATGTGCTTCCCCACGCTCGCGAGCGGGTGGAGCAGGGCCTGTCCGAGGCCGAGACCTTGTTCGAGCATGGAGCGGACGGCCGCTTCACCGACGCTTCATGGTTCGAGTACAGCCCCGAGGCGCTCCTGGAACGCGCCGAGGCCATCTACTGGCGCAAACTCGTCGAGCCATACCGCAGGCTCGAAGAGGTCCCTGGCCGTGACGAGGTCGTCTTCGGACAAAAACTCACCGCTTTCGGCAGCATGGTCGACGGCGCCTGGGTCCATCGGATCGGCGGCCTCGGCCGCTATGACCGTCGCGCGGACGGCATGCTGATGGGCATCTACGCGGACGAGATGGGCCGTGGTGACGTCGCCAAGAATCACATCACCCTCATTCGCCGTGTCCTGGAGAGCATGGACATCCACCTCCCACATATCCGCAGTGAGGAGTTCAAGGATCAGGTCGAGCTTCCCGACATCTACGCCTTCCCGATCCACCAGTTGAGCCTGGCGCTGTTCCCCGACTCCCTCTACGACGAGATCGTCGGCTACAACCTCGGGATCGAGATGCTGGGGCTCGGCGAGATGCGTCTCCACGAGATCCAGAAGCTGCGCCGTTGGGGTTTCGACACCGTTTACGAGGAAGCGCACCTGACCATCGACAACTTCTCCTCAGGGCACGCCCGACAGTCGGTCGACCTGATCAACATTCATCTCGACGACGTCGCTCGCAACAGCGGTGAGGAAGAGGTGCGGCGAAGGTGGCGGCGGGTGTGGCGCGGCTACGCCTCGTTCGCCTACTACCTCGAAGTCGACCTGGTGAACCGCCTCAAGAGCGCACCCGCGCCGTCCACCGAACTCGTCATCTGAGGAGAAGCGCCGTGACCGCCGTCTTCGACCACGACCTTCTGCGCACGCCGTTGTTCGAGGCCCGTCATCGCGACCTCGCCGACCGCCTCGACCACTGGTGCGCCGCGCGCGACGACCAGGGCGAGACCTCCGTGCCCGCCGACCGGTGCCGCGCACTGCTCCGCGAAATCGGTGGTGCCGGCTGGCTGCGTCACCTTGACGCCGATGCTCCTACGTCCGACCTCCGATCCGTCTGCGTCAGAAGGCAGGTCCTGGCCTTCCACGAAGACCTCCTCGACTTCGTGTATTCGATTCAAGAGCTCAGCGCCGCCGCGATCATCCGCTATGGGACCGAGGAACAGCGCCGACACCACCTGCCGGGCCTCGCGGCCGGAACGAGTGTCGGAGCGCTGGCCCTCTCCGAACCCGGCGCCGGATCCGACCTCGCCGCCGTCGCGCTCGAAGCGAGACCGGACGGCGACGGCTTCGTCCTCGACGGCGTCAAGACCTGGATCGCGCAGGGCGACATCGCCGACGTGCACGTCGTCCTCGCGCGCACGGGCGAGGGGCCCGGCCCCCTCGGCCTCACCGCTCTGCTGGTTCCCGGCGACACCCCCGGGCTCAAGGCGTCTGCGATCGGAGCGATCGCGCCCCGCTCCTGGGCCGAACTCTCCTTCACCGGATGCCGTGTCGGTCCTGACGCCGTGCTCGGCGAACGCGGGCACGGCTATGTGGTCGCCCTCGACGTCCTTGAACGGGCCCGTATGACCGTCGCCGCCGCCGCGGTCGGCTTCGCCGGGCGGGCCTTGCGCCTGGCGGTCGAACATGCCCGCTCCCGCAAGGCCTACCGTGGCCGCCTCGCCGATCTCCAGCTCGTCAAGTCTTCGCTCGCGGAGATGCGCATCAAGCTTTTGGCGGCCTCGTCGCTCACCGCCCGAGCCGCCTGGGCCGCCGACAACGGCGAGGACTACGCCGAGGCCTCCTCCGTCGCCAAGGTCCACGCCACCGAGGCCGCTGGTGAGGTCGTCGACGCCGCCGTTCAGATCTTCGGCGCGTCAGGACTCGTCGCCGACAGTTCGATCGAACGCCTCTACCGCCAGGTCCGATCCCTACGCATCTACGAAGGTCCATCCGAAGTACTCCGGATGGGTATCGCCGAATCACTGTGACCGACCATGAGCGACCAGGAGCCCAAGTGACCACACCGCTCAACGCGGTCCGAAGCGACGACCCGTACCCGTACTACGCCGCACTCACCGCCAAGCGTCCATTCGCGTTCGACGATGAGATCGATTCCTGGGTCGCCGCCGACGCCGAAGCGGTCCAGGCCGCTTTCAACGCCTCCGAGCTCGGAGTACGCGCGAGCGGCGATGAGGTACCCGCGGCGATCACCGACACACCCGCGGGTGAGGTCTTCGGCCAACTGGTCCGGATGCGGGACGACGAGGCCGCCGCCGAACTCAAGACCGCCATCACCACCGTGCTGACCGGGGTCACGCCCGAGGCGATCGCCGAGGCCACTCGCCGCCGTGCCCGCGAAGCGCTTGAGGACGGCGTCGACTATCGCGCACTCGCCTTCGGTGTCCCGGTCGCCGCGGTCGGTTCCTTGTGCGGCGTCCCCGAGAACGACCTTCGCCGGGCGGTCGAGTTGACCGCCGCGTTCGTTCGCTGCGTGCCCGCCTCCGCGGGCACGGAGGACTACGCCGCCGCGAACGAGGCCGCCGCCCGACTCCAGCCGCTCCTCGCCGCCGCGGCCGAACGCGACGGCCTGGCCGCCCGCCTGGTCGAGACCGTCGCCACCGGCCACGTCCCGAGGCGACCCGCGCTCGCGAACGCGGTCGGACTCCTGTCCCAGACCTACGACGCGACCGCCGGCCTCGTCGGCAACACCCTCCTCGGGCTCGGCCGGCACGAACGCGGCGAGGACTTGCGAGCCTTCGTCGACGAGATCGCGCGCCACGACGCCCCGATCCAGAACACTCGTCGCTTCGCCCACCGACCATGGACTCACGGCGGGCAATCCGTGGCGGCGGGACAGAAGGTGCTGCTGCTCCTCGCCGCCGCCAACCGTGACCCGGACGTCAACCCCGAGCCCGACGTCTTCGATCCCGCACGCCGGCACCCGGTCTCGTTCACCTTCGGTTCCGGTCGACACGGCTGTCCCGGACGCGCCGTCGCCATCGAGATCGCCGTCGCCATCGTCGCCGAGGCCGAAGCGGCCGGATGGACCCCGCGCGACCTACCAGGGCGGCACCACTACCTGCCCTCCCCGAACGCCCGAATTCCGGTGCTCGAAGGGGGGACCTCGTGACCGGCCCTCACCCACGGCCCTGTGCCCCGACCCGCTCGAGTGAGCGCCGCTCAGCGCTCGTCCCCGTCGGGTCCGGTGCGCCCATCGAGGACCCGCTCTGGACCTGTCACGCCACCGACCAGGGAGAACAGCCATGAAACCCGATAGCGACCTGCCCCAGGCGTTCATCCTCACCGGAGCGTTCTGGGTGATCTGCCGCAGCCCGCTCTACCTGACCGAACTCGCCGGCCGCGGCTTGAAGATCCTCGTCATCACGCCCGAAGGTTTCCGTGATCGAGCCGAGGCCGTCCGCCGCCAGGACAACGGACCCGCCGCACTCATCGAAGACGTGGCCTATGTGGCCGGCTCGCTCGACAAGGAGGCTTCCTTCAACCCCGGTGTCATGGCCGCCGTCACCGCCTGGTGCTCGCGGTACAGCATCAAAGGTGTCTACGCGGTCGGCGAGACCCTCGTCGAGCCGACCGGGATCGTCGCCGACGCACTCGGCCTGCCCTTCCCCGGTATGAGGGCCACCCGCGTGTGCCGCAACAAGTACCTCCAGCGCTGCTATCTCCATCGGCACAGCCCGGCCTCGCTCATCGTCCCACCTTCCGAACGCGAGGCGATCGACCCTGGAACACTTGAGTTCCCAGTGGTGCTCAAGCCGGCCACCCGCCACTCTTCCTCCGGTGTCGTCTCCGCCGACGGCCCCGTCGACGTCGCCCGTGAGCTCGTCGAATACCCCGACCACGAGACCGTCCTCATCGAGCAGAAGATCACCGGTCCCGAGTACTCGGTCGAGACCCTCAGTCAGCAGGGACGGCGCGTTTTCGCGTCGGTCACCGCCAAGACCACCACCGATACCCACAGCAACGCCTTCGTGGAGTTGTCCCACACCGTAGGCGGCGATGATCCCGCCGATAGCGCCCTCCTGCGGGTCAACGCCGAGATACTCGACCGGCTCGGCTTCGAGGACGGCATCACGCACTCCGAATGGCGGCTCGACCAGAGCGGAACCCCGCACCTGATGGAGATCGCCGCTCGTACACCGGGTGATGGTCTGCTCGCCCTCTACGAGCTCGCCACCGGTCTCCCGCTCGAAGAGCAGATCATTCGTGTCACCCTCGCAGAGCGCGCCGAATACCCCAGGCCCGTCCGAGTCGCCCGCCAGGTATACCTTCGACATCCACTCGGCGTCCTTGAGGACGTCAGGCTCGACTGGCCCGACGTCGCCGCGTCGTGGGTGGGCGAGACCGACATGTGGCCCCGTATCGAGCCGGGAAAACCCGATGACGCACCGAGCCTGCGTGCCGTCATGGTCTGCAAGGAGAAGGGCACACAGCTCAAGCCCTTGCGATCCTCCGATGACCGCGCCGTCACCTTCTACATCGACGCACCGGACACCGAACAGCTCGACGAAATCGAGGCCCGTGTTCGCTCCGCCATCGACATCGTCGTGTCCTAGGAGCGCTCAGTGACCACTACTCCGCCCACCTTGGCCGCGCCGCGCGTCTGGGAGACCTTCCGCGACAGTCCGATCGCCGCCAAGGTCATCCTTCTCGGTGTCACCGTCAATCGCCTCTCGGGCTTCCTGCAGATCTTCATAGTCCTCTACCTCACCCACGAAGGCTTCACCTCGGAGCAGGCCGTCGTCGCCGTGGGCTGTTACGGTGCCGGCGCCGTCGTCGGTGCCCTCGCCGGAGGCATCGCCACCGAACGTCTCGGCCCGCGGGCCGCCACCGTGATCAGCATGGCGGCCACCGCGGTCCTGACGGCCTCACTGCTCTACGTCCCGAACTATCTGCTGCTGCTCGCCTTCGTCACCACGGCCAGCGCCTGTACCCAGCTGTTTCGACCGGCCTCGTCGACATTGCTGTCGTCCCTGGTCGCACCTGAGCGTCAGACGATGATCTTCGCGATGTACCGTCTCGGCCTCAACCTCGGCGCGACCGGCGCCCCGTTGGTCGGCTACGGACTGTACTACCTCGGTGGCGAGAGTTTCGTCTACCTGTTCTGGGGTGAGGCCGTCATCGCCGCGGCCTACGCGGTGCTGGCCTACAACACACTTCCCGCCAAGAGCGTGCTGCGCCCGACCCCGGTCGAGGGCGACAAGACCACCGTGAAGGCACGCGAGGGTTATGCCGCCGTCCTCGCCGACTGGAGGTTCTCGCTCTATCTGGTCGCGGCCCTGCTGCACTCGATCGTGTTCGTTCAGTACGTGACGACCTTGCCGCTCCAAATAGAGGACCAGGGCATCGCGCTGTTCTGGTACACGCTCGCGGTCTCGGTCAACGGCGCGATCGTCATCGCGTTCGAATTGGCGATCACGAAGATCACCCAGCGACTCGCGGCGCGGACCGTGCTCGCCGTCGGCTTCGCGCTCGTCGGGGCCGGCGTGGCCTTCTACGCGCTGCCGATCGGGCCGGCCGCCCTGATCGTCGCCACCCTCATCTGGTCGCTGGGCGAGATCACCTCCGGACCGGCGTTCTTCGCTCACCCCGCCACCGTGGGCCCGCCCCGGCTCAAGGCCTACTACCTGGGCAGTTTCCACTTCATGTTCAGCCTCGGCATAGCTGTGGGGCCGCTGATCGGCGGCTGGCTGTACCTCCACATCGGATCACTGATGTGGCCGTCGATCGGTGTCTGCTCCCTCGTGGCGGCCGTCATCGCCTGGACATGCGTCCCCCGGCCGGAAACGTCCGTCCACACCTGAAACATCGCGACACGAGCACGAGCCCGCACTTCACAGGAAGGACTCGACGTGGGATACGCACCTCGCCGAAAGACGGTGTCCGATGATCCGATACGGCACCTTCGGATCGCCGGCATCGGTGTCGGACCGGCCAATCTCAGCCTCGCCGCACTACTGCACGACGACCCCGAGCAGCCGAACCTGTTCTTCGACCGCAAGGCCGACTTCAGCTGGCACGACGACCAGCTCCTGCCCGGAGCGACCCTCCAGGTGTCGATCTTCAAGGACCTGGTGAGCCTGTCCGACCCGACCAGTCGCTTTTCGTTCCTGTCCTACCTGCACGACCACGGGCGCACTTACCACTTCTTCAACGCCCAGTTCGCCGAAGTGCCCCGCGCGGAGTTTCGCAACTACCTGGCCTGGGCGGCGCGGGAAAACGAGAACATCGCTTTCTCGGAGTCCGTCGAGCGCGTCGATTTCGACGGGGTCTTCCATATCACCACCGACCGCAGGGAGGTCACCGCCGACAACATCGCGGTCGGCGTCGGTACCGTACCGTGGGTTCCCGACTTCGTCCGCCCGTACCAGGGCGCCACCCAGTTCCACGTCAGCGAACATCTGAGCAGGTCAAAGGGCTTGGGTGGCAAGCGCGTCGCCGTCGTCGGCGGTGGTCAGTCCGGCGCCGAGGCCTTCCTCGACCTGCTGTCACGACCCGAGTCCGAGCGGCCCGCCCACACCGCGTGGATCTCCCGGCGTCGCAACTACTTCCCGATCGACGACTCGGCGTTCACCAATGACTTCTTCATGCCGGACTATTCCGACTACTTTTTCCGGCTGCCCAAGAACAAGCGATCCGAACTCAATTCCGCCCACTTACTCGCTTCCGATGGAATTTCCGAGTCCACGCTTCGCGCGATCTACCAGGAGTTGTACAGGCTCCAGTTCATCGACCACGACGATCACCGCTTCGGACTGCTGCCCAACCGGACCGTCACCGCCATTCACCCCGGTGGAGGATGTGCCTGGGAGCTGACCCTGAGCCACAACGACGAGCCCGATCAGACCCAGGGCCTGGCCGTCGACGCGGTCGTTTGGGCCACCGGCTTCCGGAGCGCCCCGAAGACCTTCCTGGAGCCGCTGCTCGACCGCATCGAGACCGAGAACGACGAATTTCGCGTGGACGAGGACTTCGTGGCCGGCTGGGACGGCCCGCCCGACCGCAACATCTTCGTGCAGAACGCGGTACGCGGCCAGCGTGGGCTGCCCGACGTCAACCTGAGTCTCAACGCCTGGCGCGCGAAGCGCATCGCCGATCGCTTGCGCGGCCTGCCGGTCGCCGACCGGGCGACGTCGTTCATCGAATGGTCTTCCAAGGACTCGCAATGGATGCTGTAGACATCGTGATCGTCGGTGGTGGCATCATCGGCGCCGTCATCGCCTATGAGACCGCGGCCGCCTTCCCCGACGCCGACATCGTCGTGGTCGAACGCGGGCTGGCCGCCCGAGGTGCCACCGCCCGCTCGGCCGGCGTCCACTTCCCCCGTGGCGCGACCGAGCGCGTCCGGACCATGACCGACCACAGCCACCACTACTGGCAGCGCCTCGCGACCAGGCTCGACCTGCCGATTCACCGGATCGACGCGACCGTCATCGCTTCGACCGACCGCGCCGACGCCATCCATGAGACCTACCTGTGGCCCGGTCCACGGACCGGCCGCGATACGCCATCGGGTACTCGCGATTGGACCCTGGGCGGGTGCCACCACGCCGACGTCGCGGGAGTCGCCGGCGCGTTGCTGGCCGAGCTGCGCCCGCGTGTGACCGTCTGGGAGGGCGTCGAGGTCTCCGCCATCGAGGACGGCGACATCCAGTGCCTGAGCCTGAGCCACGGTGAACGTCTGTGGGCCCACAGCGTCGTGCTCGCTCCCGGACCCTGGATCGCGCACCCGGCCTGGGCCGAACCGGTCGCGCCCTTGGAGCTACGCGTCAAGAAGATCGTCGCGGCGCACGTCGACGCCGTCCCCGGTCCGAGCGACGCGTTGAC
Source organism: Nocardiopsis sp. NPDC055551 (assembly GCF_053619415.1). NCBI lineage: Bacteria > Bacillati > Actinomycetota > Actinomycetes > Streptosporangiales > Nocardiopsidaceae > Nocardiopsis > Nocardiopsis sp. NPDC055551. Next base: position 135,429 of record NZ_JBSHJJ010000001.1, read on the forward strand.
CGTCTTCGACGATGAGGACGCCTTCATGTTGCCGCTCCACCACCGCGGGCGATTCCTGTTCAGCTATACCTGCGACGACTGGGACGTCGACCCCGACACCGTCGAGCGTGGGCTCACCCCGGCCGATCTCGCGGCCGCCCGCACCGTCCTGGAGCGCTACGCGCCCGAGATGGCGCCGCTGTGTCGCTCCGGTCGGGTCTTCTGCGACGCCTACGGACCGGCTCGCGAACCCGTCGTCACCGAACTGCGTCCCGGCTTGGTCTTCGCCGGCGGCGCGGGCGGTTCCGGCTACCGGCTCGCCCCCGCCATCGCCGCGGAGACCGTGGACGTACTCGTGTCCACAGCCCTCGTGCCCTGAACCACTGAAGACGGAGACAGCCATGATCTTGAATCGATACAGCGAATCCGAACTCACCGAAGCCTTCGGTATCGACATGTCCTCGGTCGACGGACTCGGTGTCGGCGCGGGTTGGGGCCGCGTCGCTCCGGGCGCGAGTTCCACCAGCCATCAGCACGACGAGACCGAGTTCTTCGTCATAGTCATCGGTGAGGGCGAACTCCACATCGATGGTGCCGTTTACCCGGCGCGTCCTGGCACCGTGGTCCTGTTCGAGCCCTTCGAGTCCCACGTCATCACCAACACCGGTGAGGGTGACCTGGTCTTCTTCACCCAGTACTGGCGCGACGCCGCCCGAGCGCGGGCCTCGGCCACCTCACGGTCACGGCCTCATGCCGTCGACCGCCCGCAGTTCGTGTTCTCCACTCCACCGACCCCCAACGGGGACCTCCACCTCGGTCATCTCTCCGGCCCCTACCTCGGCGCGGACGCCTATGTGCGCTTCCAACGCCTGTGCGGCAACCGCGCCTGGCACCTCACCGGCAGCGACGACTTCCAGAGCTACGTCGAGGCCGCCGCTCAGCGCGATGGCGTCACCCCGGCCGAGGCCGCCCGCCACTACTCCGCCGAGATCGCGACCACCCTGGCCGCCATGGACATCGAAATCGACCAGTATTACACCACCAGTGTCGACAAGGGCTACGCCGAAGGCCTGCGACGGTTCTTCACACGCCTGGTCGAATCCGACAAGGTCCGCCCGAAGGCCACACCGGCTCTCATCGACGGAGACAACGGAAGGTATCTGTACGAAGTCGACGTCTCCGGTACCTGCCCGGGGTGTTCCCACCCCACCGGCGGCAACATCTGCGAGGAATGCGGCGAACCCAACCTCGTCGCCGACCTGGGAGAGGCCCGCTCGCGCCTGAGCGAGACCGCGACCAAGCGGACCGACGTCGAACGCTGGACCCTGCCGCTCCACGAATTCGCCGACGTCGTAGCGGACCACCACCTGCTCGGTCGAGTTCCGGCCCGCCTGCGCGAGCTCGCCCACCGGGTCTTCTCCCGTGACGGTTTCGAGCTGCCCGTCTCCCACCCCTCCGACTGGGGCGTACGACCGGCCGAGGACGAGTCGGACTCCCAGGTGATCTGGGTGTGGCCCGAGATGAGCTACGGGTTCCTGCACGGCATCGAGCGCCTGGGCGACGAGATGGGGGAGCGGTGGTCGCACGAAACACCATCACGCGACTGGAAGCTCGTCCACTTCTTCGGCTACGACAACAGCTTCTACCACTCGATCCTCTACCCGGTCCTGTACCGGCTCGCCTTCCCCGACTGGAACCCCGACATCGACTACCACGTCAACGAGTTCTATCTCCTGGAAGGAGCCAAGTTCTCCACCAGCCGTCGCCACGCCATCTGGGGCAAGGACATCCTCGCCCCCGAGACCGTGGACGCGGTGCGCTACTACCTGTGCCGCACCCGTCCCGAGGACGAACGCACCGATTTCCGCCGCGTCGAGTACGACCGCGCCCTCACCGGGAACCTGATCGGCCGGTGGGAGGCGTGGCTGACCGACCTCGGTGAGCGCGTCCGTCGCGACTTCGACGGACTCATCCCGGACGCCGGCACCTGGACGACCGAGCACACCGCCTTTCTCGCACGGCTCTCGCAACACCTCGACCAGGCCACCGCCGCCCTCGGGGCCGAAGGCTTCTCGCTGCGCCGGGCCGCGGCCGTCCTCGACGCCATCGTCGATGACACCACCGAGTTCTCGCGTCGACAGTCCCGACTGCACGGCCTTGATCGCTGGGCGTCCGAGGGCCGTACCGCGATCGCCCTGGAACTGGCGGCGGCTCGACTGCTCGCGACCGTCGCCGCGCCGCTGATGCCGCGGTTCTCGGGACGGCTGGCCTCCTCACTCGGCCTCGCCCCGATCGATACCTGGCCCGACACGGTCGAACTCATCCCGCCGGGCAACCGTTCCAGCCTCGCCGAGACGAACTTCTTCAACGCCGCGTCGCCGCCCGCCACGCTTTCCTGGTTGCGCGACAAGGTCGCCGTCCTGCTGAGCCTCGAAGGGGACTTCGAAGACCTGTCACTTCCCGAGCTCGGCGCGAACTCCCTGGCCGCGACCACACTCCAGTATCACGCCCTCAGCGAGCTCAAGGCCGACGTGCCACTGAAGACCCTCCTCGGCGACGCCCCACTGAGCACCACGGCGTCCACGCTGGACGACCTGGCCGACCCCGACCTGCTCGCCACACTCGATCGGGAGGAACGATGACCGACACGCCCGCCGCCGTACTCGCCGATCTCCACCAAGCCGGCTTGACGCTCTCGGCCGTCGAGGACAACCTCAAGCTCCAAGGCCCACAAGAGGCCATGACCCCCACACTCCTCGGCCGGCTCAAGGCCGCCAAGGGTGAGCTCCTCGAACACCTCGCCGCCCTCGAACACGGCTTCGGGTTGACCCCACTGCAACGCGCCTACCTGCTCGGACGGTCTGATCTGGTCGACATCGGCGACGTCGCGAATCAGGTCTACCACGAGATCGAGGGCTCTTGGGACCTCGACCGCCTGCGTCGCTCACTGGAACAGGTCGCCCGGGCACACTCCGCGCTCCGCCTGGCGGTCGTCGACGAGGAACGACAGGCCGAGACCGGAACTCTTCCCGGCTTCACCGTCACCGACCTACGCGGGTTCGACCCCGACGAGCGCGAAAGGCGGCGCCTGGCCGTTCGCGAACGCCGTTCCCACCTGAAGCTCGCGGTGACCGGCCCACTGATCGACGTCGAGGTCTGCGTGCTCGCCGACGACCGGATGGCGCTGTGCGTCAATCACGACGGAATGGCCGTCGACGGCATCAGCATGTTCCTCCTGTTCGCCGAATGGCATCGTCGCTATGACTCCGGAGACGAACCCGGTACACCCCCCATGGATTTCCGCGCCCACGTGGAGGCCCTCGACACCGTGGTCGACACGCCGGTCCATCAACGCTCTCGCGACTATTGGCGATCACGCCTGGACCGGCTTCCCCTCGCGCCCCGATTGCCGCTCACAGCCGATCCCTCCGCCATCGGCCCCACCAAAGTCGTTCAGCGGCGCGTCCGCCTCGACGCCGATGACTGGACGCGACTACGACAACAGGCCAAGGGCCTGGGCCTGACACCGTCGGTGGTGCTCCTCGCCGCCTGGGCCGAGACCCTGTCCCAATGGGGGGCCGGGAACGAATTCACGCTCAACACCACCGTCTCCCAGCGCCGCCCGATCCACCCCGGCGCGTTCACCGCCATAGGTCAGTTCTCCGACCCACTGCTCCTCGCCGTCCACATCGACAGGAGCCTGCCCTTCGCCGAACGCGTCCAGGCCCTCCAAGAACGCCTGCGCACCGACCTCGATCACCGCCACTACTCCGGAATCGACGTCATGCGCGACCTGGCGCGACACCACTCGGACACGCGGTCCGCCGCCATGCCCTACACCTTCAACTCCACACTGGACGCGATCGGCGGCGTCGACGGCTCCTCACTGGAGGCCTTGGGCACCGAGGTCTTCACCCTCTCCCAGACCCCGCAGGTCTACCTCGACGTGTTCGTCCTCCAACAGCACGGCGAGCTCGTCATACGCCTCGACGCGGTCGAAGAGCTCTACCCGCCCGGCCTGCTCGACTCCCTCGCCCAGGGACTCGACGTGCTCGTCCACCGACTCTGTGACGAGAACGCCTGGGGCGCCGAGCGATTCGACCTCCTGCCGGACTCGCAGCGCAAGGCCCGCGACCACGCGAACGACACCGAGCGCGAATTCGCACCGGCCATGCTCACCGACGCCTTCCTCCGGCACGCCGCCGAACGACCGACGGCACCGGCGATCATCACCGCGGACGAGCGGATCACCTACGGCGAACTACTCGCCCGCGCCGCCGGTGCCGCCGTCTGGCTCCGCGAACGCGGCACCGCCCCAGGCGACCTCGTCGGACTGGTGATGCGTCGTGGACCGGAGCAGGTCGTCGGCATACTCGGCACACTGCTCGCCGGAGCCACCTATGTCCCCGTCGACGCCGACGTCCCGCCCGCCCGCCGCGACCGACTACTGCGCGATGGCCGCGTCACCCGCGTCCTGACCAACGTGGACGCCAAGACCGGCATGACCTCGCTGGACCTGCGCGGCGCACCGCTCGCGACCGAACCGCCCGAGGTCCTGAGCGCCGACACCGACGACCTCGCCTACGTCCTCCACACCTCCGGCACCACCGGAAAACCCAAAGGTGTCATGGTCACCCACCGGAACGTGGCCAATGTCGTCGCGGACTGTGCCGAACGGTTCGAGATCGGCCCAAAGGACCGGTTCTTCGCCATCAGCGCCTTCAATTTCGATCTGTCGGTATGGGACGTCTTCGGCGCTCTCAGCGCCGGAGCCGCACTGGTCATGCCCGACGCCGATCGGGCCGCGGACCCCGCGCACTGGAAGGAACTCATCGCGGAGACGGGCGTGAGCGTGTGGAACTCGGTTCCGGCCCTGGTCCGCATGTTGGCCGACCACGACCACGCACTCCCGCCCTCGTTGCGACTGATCATGATGAGCGGTGATCGCATCCCGCCCGACCTGCCCGCCATGCTCTATGGCGCGCGGCCGGATCTTCGCGTCGTCTCCCTCGGCGGCCCGACCGAGACGACGATCTGGAACATCTGGCATCCGATCCCACACGATCATCCTGCGGACACGCCGATCCCGTACGGTCGTCCCAACGCGAACAACCGCGCGCATATCCGCGACGCGGACGGCCATGACTGCCCTGATTGGGTACCCGGCGAGATCCTCGCCGCCGGCGTGGGTGTCACCCCCGGCTACTGGGGATCACCCGAGTTGACCGCTGAACGCTACTTCGATGACCCGGCCACCGGCGACCGGCTCTACCGCACCGGCGACCTCGGGCGCTACCGACCCGACGGGACCATCGAAATCCTCGGCCGCACCGACTTCCAGATCAAGGTCAACGGCCATCGCATCGAGGCCGGGGAGGTCGAGGCTCGACTGACCGCCGTCGCCGCGGTCGCCCAGGCCGCCGTCGTGGCCCATGAGGCCACTTCCGGCGTAGTGCTCGTCGCGCACCTCGTCCCCGCTTCCGAGGCCCGCCCTACGCCGGCCGAACTTCGCGAGGTCCTCCACACCGAGCTTCCCGCCTACATGCTCCCCGCGATTTTCTCGTGGCACGAGGCGCTGCCGCTGAACCGCAACCGCAAGGTGGATCGGGTCGCCCTCGCCGCCGCTCCCATCGACGATCGGTCCACCAAACCGCAAAGTCCCGCGGATCCGGCCATCGAGGCCACCATCACCGAGTTGTGGTCGAGCGCGCTGCGCACCGAACGAGTCGACCCCGAGACGGACTTCGCCTCGCTCGGCGGCGACTCCCTGATCGCGGCACGCATCCTCACCGCGGTGCGAGCCGAATACGGGATCGGTCTGCCGCTCGACGCGATCTTCGCCCTCAACACGGTCCGGGCCATGGCGAGTCACATCGCGGACGCCGGGGAGAGGGAACAGTGACGCCCGAATCGATCATCAATCGCATCATCGCCGAACGGCCGACCCACGATGGCGCGCTCACCGTCGCCGGGATCGGACACCACCGCCGCATGCCGTTGTCCGAACTCCACGACCGCGCCCGCGCCGTCGCCACCGCCTTGCGGCGAAGTGGCGTCCAAGAGGGCGATCGGATCGGTGTCCTGGCCGTCAATCGTCTCGAATGGGTCCTGCTCGATCTCGCCGCGCTGATGATCAAGGCACAGACCGCCGGATTCGAGCCTGGGAAGTTCACTCCGGACATCGAACTGGTCGAACGCTACGACCTCGACCTGCTCTACACCGACGCTTCGGTCGATGATGGTGCGCCGCCCACCATTCGCCCCATCGCCGAGGTCGCCGAATACGCCGAGCACGACCCACGGGAACTCAAGGCGCTCCAGTGGGAACCGGACGAATGCACCACCGTCAAGTTCACCTCGGGTTCCACCGGTATCCCCAAGGGGCTGGAAGCCACCGTGGCCAGCGTCGATTCTTCGCTGTGCGACGTCCAGAGTTCCTTCGGGCACCTCTCCGGCGACGACATCCTCGTGTTCCTGCCCCTATCGCTGCTCCAGCAGCGTTACTGGCTCTATTCGGCCATGCACTGGGGTCACGACGTCACCATCACGACCTACCAGTCGGTGTTCGCCGTCATGCCCATGGTGGAACCGACCGTCGTCATGGGTGTGCCCGCGTTCTTCGATACCGCCAAGCGGTACATCGAAGGGCGCCTCGCCGACGACCACGACGCCGCCAAAGCCGCCGTCGAGTTGTTCGGCCCGCGTATCCGCTACATGTGGACCGGGTCGGCCCCCGCCGATCAGGCCGTGCTGCGATTCTTCAACGAAGCCGGCCTGCCGATCTTTGAGGGTTATGGCCTCAACGAAACCTGCATCGCCACCAAGAACCATCCCGGTGCGCACCGCGAAGGCAGCGTCGGTAAGGCTCTCCCCGGCAAAGAGATCCTCATCGGCGACGACAACGTGGTCCGCGTGCGCAGCGACCACCCGGTCAACACCACCTACGCCTACGCTCCACCAGGCGAGAGCGAGCGAATATTCAAACCCGGCGGCATCGTCCGCACGGGTGACTTCGGGCACCTCGACGACGACGGTTTCCTGTTCATCCATGGCCGCGCCGACGACGTCATCGTCCTCGACAACGGAAGGAAGGTCATAGTCCGTGTCATCGAGAGCCGCTTCCGCGACACCGGAGCCGTCGCCGAGTGCGTCCTGTACTGCCCCGATCAGATCGGGCTGGTCGCCGTCGTCTCCCCGTACCCCGGCCCGGTCGATACCGAGGCGATCGCGGCGGCGCTCGAAGCGGTCAACACCGCCTCCGAACCCGACGAGCGCATCACCAGGGTGATCATCGCCCAGGAGCCGTTCACCATCGACAACGACCTGCTCACCTCCCAATTCAAACCGATCCGAAAACGCATCCAGGAACGATACCGAGCCCGCATCGACGACCCGAAGGAAGGCCTCCATGCCCGCTGATCTGGACACCCTGGCCCGCGAGCAACTCGCGCGAACCCTACGAGAGCGGCCAGATCCTGCCTCCCTCGACCTCGGCGAAGACCTCGTCGAGACCTATGGACTCACCTCGCTGAACAAAGTCCTGTTCCTCACCTCGCTTTGCAAGGCCGCCGACGTCGGTCTTGAGAACTTCACCGAAGACGACGTCGCCGGTATGCGCACCCTTGGCGACGTCGTGGACACCTTCCGACTCCACGCCGACAAAAGGGGATGACACCGATGGCCGACAACCTATGGGATCGGACGGCCCCGGCCGTCCTTGAGAACGAGCACGTCCGGCTGCGGCCGGTGACCGAGGCCGACCGTGAACCGCTGCGCAAGATCGCCTTCGGCGACGGCATCTGGGACCACTTCGTCAGCCGCGTCGACACGGACGCCGACTTCGACGCCTTCTTCGACGCCATGATCGCCGACGACGCCGCCGGCAGGCGCGTGGTCTTCATCATCGTCGACAAGGCCACCGAGCGTGCCGCCGGTAGCTCCAGCTACGGCAACATGGCCGAGGTCGACCGGCGTCTTGAGATCGGCTGGTCCTGGCTCGGCGTCGATTTCCAGGGCCGAGGAGTCAACCGCTGGGCCAAGTACCTGTTGCTCCAGCACGCCTTCGAGGACATGGGCGCGGTCCGCGTCGAGTTCAAGACCGACGTGCTCAATGCTCGGGCCTGTGCCGGCCTGCGCAAGATCGGCGCTTGTGAGGAGGGCGTGTTGCGCAGCTTCAACTACATGCCGGGAGGCCGAAGGCGTGACGCCGTCTACTACTCGATACTCGCGAGCGAGTGGCCGTCCGTGAAAGAACAGCTCCGCGACCACGGCAAAGCCGTCAACCCGTCACGATGAACGACGTACCCTTCATCGAACTCGCCGGACCGCCCCGCGAGCGGGGTCTGGCCCACGGGGGCGCGATCGCCGGACGGCTCCGCGCGTTCCTCGACGACTCTCTCGCCCGACTCGACCATCTCATCGACCAGCCGCTGGACCGTGGCTCGGTGCGCCGTGCGATCGCGACTCACCGCGATGCCGTCGCCGAGGCCCTCCCGGACCTCGCCGAAGAGGTCGACGGCCTGGCGGCCGGTGCCGACATCGACCATGACGAGGCTTGGCTGCTCCAATTGCGCCGCGAGCTCCTCGGCTACAGCCGCGTCACCGCCGGTGACTGCACTACCTACACCTCTGTGCGGGGTCGGCCGATCCTGGCCCAGACCGTGGACCTGAACGGGAACCTCGACGACCAGATCGCGGTCCTCGCGGTCTCCGGGGCACGTCACCGCTCGCTGGTGCTCAGCTTCGGCGGCCTACTCGGCTACCTCGGAGTCAACGACGCCGGGGTGGCCATCGGCCTCAACCTCGTCATCGGTGGGGCATGGACACCTGGAGTACCGCCGTACCTGGCGATCCGGCACATACTCGACAACGCCGACAGCGTCGACCAGGCGGTGGAGATCCTCGGCGGGCTCAAGCTCGCCAGTTCACGCTCGTTCACGATCTGCGGCGTCGATCGCGCAGTTTGCGTCGAGGCCCTGGGGGAGGAACGGCGGATCCTCGAACGGGCGGACCTGGTCCACACCAACCACTTCCTGCACCCGGATTTCGCCGTCCACGACGAGATCAACGTCTTCGCGAAGAACTCCTCGAAGCGTCGACTCGAAGCCGTCCACGCGGTGGGCATACCCCGGGCGGACGATGTCGAAGGTCACCACCGGCTCCTGTCGGGCCGGCCGATCAACGTGGCCGACAACGGTGACATTCGCCGCGAGCGAACGGTCGCAGCGGTCATGCTCCATCCCGACACCGGCGAACTGCGCCTGTGGCCCGGCGATCCCGCAGTCGAGAAGGAACACCTGTGGGCCTTGCGGTGATGTCGATACAGGGGCCCCGGCCGATGAACATCGGGCGGGACCCCTTCTCGCGGGCGCTTCTCGTCCAAGGACGAGCGAGAACGCTTCATGGACCCGCGGACCTCAAGGGGCACCTCACCGCGTACGCGCCAATGACAAGGAGACGAGTTCGATGTCGACACCGAGACACCAAGGATGGTTCATCGAGGCCGACGACGGGCCCGACCCCCGTCCGAACCTCTATACCTTCGTGCACGCGGGTGGGCGGGCCGATCGATTCTTGAACTGGCGGCCCGGCCTCCAAGACCTGGTCCGTGTCGTCGCGGTCTGCGGACCCGGCACCGGTCACCGTTTCGCCGAACCTCGACACGACGACGTCACCGAACTCGCCGAGGCCGTCAGCGAAGCGATCACCGCGCACTCCACCGGACCGTATTTCTTCTTCGGACACAGTCTGGGGGCACTGGTGGCGTTCGAGACCGCGCGACGCCTGCCCGGCGGCCCGGCCGCCCTGGTCGTGTCGGGCTGTGCGGGGCCCGCCCTCCTGCCATCCGAACGCGTCAAACGAATGACCACGCTCGGAGCCGATGAATTCGCAGAGGAAGCCCGCTTCTTCGGGGGTATTCCGTCCGAGGCCGAAAGTGGTTCCGCGGCGGCACTGCTACTCGAACCGCTCCGCCGTGACCTTGGCATGGTCGCCGCCTATGCGTTCCAGCCTGGACGTTCGCTCGACCTTCCGGTGGTGAGCATCGTCGGCGGTGATGACCCGCACGTGGACGGCGAAGGTGTCGCCCGTTGGCAGGACGTCACCTCGCAACCGTTGGAGCACCATGATGTGTCAGGCGGTCACTTCTACTTCGAGGACGACGATCGCACCGCCATCGAGATTCTCCGTCGAACCGTCGACCGCCATGACCCGAGACCGCGAAACCGCGACACTCACACCCAGATCATCTAGTGTTCCCGAGCGGTGATTCATTGTTCGAATCCCGGCACACGTGTGTTCCCCGGTGAACCGTGAGAACTCCGGGGTACCGGCCGGCGGGTACCGACGTCGGACATCGCGGTGGGGCGGCGATGCCCGACGTCGGTGGCTCAGTACAGCTTGTTGGCTCCGCCGTCGGCCATCAGGGTCTGGCCGGTCATGTACTTGGAGTCGTCCGACAGCAGGAACGCCACGATCGGGGCGACGTCGGTCTCGGGGTCGCCGAAGCGGCCGAGCGGGACCTTCGCGAGCGAGGCCTGGTACAGCTCCGGGGCGGACTCGCTCCAGGCCTTGACGCCCGCCGTCATCGCCATCGGGCTCACGACGTTCACGCGGATGTTCTGGCTCGCCCACTCGTTGGCGACCACGCGGGAAAGGCCGCGGATGGCCTCCTTCGCGGCGGCGTAGGCGGCCTGGGTGGGCTGGCCGACGAGCGCGGCGCCCGAGCCGAAGTTCACGATCGAACCACCGGACTTCGCCAGGTGCGGGTGGGCCGCGAGCATGAAGTTGCGCGTGGCGATGAAGCCGGTCGAGAACGACAGGTCCCACTGTTCCCGAGTGAGGTCGGTGAAGGGCGCCTGGCGCGAGGCGTGCGCGTTGTTGACCAGACCCGTCAGCCCACCGAAGCGCTCGACGGCGGTGCGGACCGCGAGTTCGGCGGTCTCCGGCAAGCCGACGTCACCTTGGACGAAGGCGACGTCGGCGCCGAGCTCGGTTTCGAGTTCCGCTCCGGCCTCCCCGTTGACGTCGACCGCGACGACCTTGGCGCCGCGACGGGCGAGGACGCGTGAGATCGCGCCACCGATGCCGGCGGCTCCTCCCGTGACGACGACGATCTGGTGTTCCAGCTGCATGAACGTTTCCTTCCTACGCGCGGTGCGCTCGTCGGGATCGGCCCATTCTCCGCCGAACGGGGTTCGGGCGCGGTGTATCCGCGAGGTGTTCGGCGTGGCCGTCGACTCCCGATACCGCGTGTGAATCGGTTGATTAAGGACATCTAGTGCGTTTCGGGTGCCAATGGTGGACCGTACTAGGATCCGAACCATGCCGCGTTCTCGACCGACCCCCGAACACCTGTCCCCGGGGTACTTCGCGTTCGTCATGGGCACCGGGATCCTGTCGGTCGCTGCCGCGCAGCGGTCGTGGCAGGTCACGTCCCTGGTACTGCTCGGGTTGGCGGGGGGCGGCTACGTGCTCCTCATCGCCTTGAACGTGTGGCGGATCATCGCCTACCGCGAGGCCTTCGCCCGTGATCTGCGAGACTCGCGCAAGGCGTTCCTGATCTTCACCTTCGTCGCGGGAACCGGTGTTCTCGCGACGGGCCTGGCGGCGCACGGCGCGCTCACCGTGGCGACCGTCCTGTTGGCGATCGGCGCCGTGAGCTGGATGTTGCTCGGCTACACGGTGCCGTGGGCGGCGGTGCTCAGCCGCGACGAACGGCCGGTGACCGACGCCGCGAACGGGACCTGGTTCATCTGGGTGGTGGCCGCCCAGTCCGTGGCCGTGGTCGCCGCGACGCTGGAGCCGCACTACGAGGGCCTGGGGCGGCACGGGCTCTCGGTGCTGGCGGTCTTCGCCTGGTCGATCGGTGTGGTGCTGTACGCCGCCGTCGCGATGTTCGTCGTCCTGCGGATCCTCCAGGCGCCGCTGGACCCCCGCGACTTCGACCCGCCCTACTGGGTGTCGATGGGCGCCATCGCCATCAGCGTCGTCGCCGGCTCTCGCATCATCGAGATGGAGAGCACGCCGATGGTCGACGCGGTCCGCGGCCTGGTGGAGGGTGGGGCCGTGGTGCTGTGGGCCTTCGCGACCTGGCTGATCCCCGCGCTGATCGCGGTCGGCGTGTGGCGGCACCTCGTCAAGCGGGTACCGCTGAAGTACACGCCGACCCTGTGGAGCATCGTCTTCCCGCTCGGGATGTACTCCGTGGCCTGTATGTACCTGGGGCGGGCCGACCGTCTACCGCTGGTCGAGTGGATCGGCGAGGCGTGGATCTGGGTGGCCCTGACGGCGTGGGCGCTGACGAGCGCGGCCATGGTTCGGTCGTGGTTCCCCACCGTGCCTCGATCGCCTGCGCCTTCTTCTCTTCTCTGAGTAGAGAATCCCGGCCCCGGACGTGTGAAGCATGACCGGATGCGGCCAATGGGGAGAAGAGCCCGATGCGAACGCGCTCCGGTTGATAGAACCTGCGTTGCGGAGTGTCAGTGGGTCGTGACGGTGCGGCCGTCCTCCGGAGAACTGGAGAGTGTTCGGGTGCGGTCGAGCGAGCTGGTGGCCAGGGTCGATTTCGAGGACGACGTCACCGAGGAGGAAGCGGACCGGCACACCCGTGCCCTGGCGCTCCTGTTGGAGGACCTGGACGTCGACGAGGTGCGTGCGGCGGACGGTGAGGCCGTGGAGGGGACCAGGTCAGCGGACCCCGGGCTCCTTGCCGGAGCGGTGCTGGTCAGCGGCGTGCTACTCAAGCCAGTGCTCACGTCCCTGGTTTCCCTTGTGGGTTCCTGGCTGGAACAGAGCGAACAGCGGTCGGTCACGGTCGAGCTGGAGGGCGCCAAGATCACAGTGCAGGGACGGGTCTCACCCGAGGATGTGCAGACCTACGTCCGAGCCCTGCGGAACGACACCGATCGGCCCACGGATGAAACCGTGAAGGACGGCGCCTGATGCGCACGGCGATCCTTATCGGGGTCAACACCTACGAAGAACTCGAAGATCTGCGTTCACCGCTGGCCGACCTACGGGCGCTGGAGCAGGTGCTCCAGGCCAACGGCCACTTCGACCGAGTCCTGGTGTTGGCCGATCCCACCCGCAACGAGGCCAGGGAGGCACTTGAGGGGGTGCTGGGCGAGTGTCGCCCCGAGGATCTCCTGTTCGTCTCGTTCTCCGGTCACGGGGTGAAGGACAATCGTGGCCGGTTGCACCTGGCCTTCCGGGACACACAGCGTAAACGCCTCCTGAACACCGCGATCTCCGCCGAGGTCCTCAAACTCATGCTCCAGGACTCGCGAATGCGCAGCAAGGTGCTCCTACTGGACTGTTGTCACGGCGGTGCCTTCGCCGATGGGTTCGCCACGCGCTCCGGCGAAGACGAGCACATCGACTTCGAACGGGAGCTCAGCGACGGGGCGGGCACCTATGTCATCGCCGCGTCTGGGGCATTGGAGAAGGCCAGGGAGGGCGACAACACCCATGGCGCGCGGCCTTCGCCCTTCACCTCCGCGGTCGTTCGCGGGCTGGCGGGTGCGGCTCCGGACACCAACGGTGACGGCTGGATCGACGCCGTGGAGCTCTACCAATACGTCCACCGTGAGGTGGAGGACGTCGATACCCAGCGCGTCACGGCCTTCGCACTCGGGGTGCGGGGACAACTCGTCCTCGCGCGCCACGCGGGTTCGGCCACGGCCGCGAACCTGCCGGGAGCGACGGACAGGAATGGACGCGCCTCCTCCGAGGGCACAGGTGAGCACGAGGGTGATCCGACCGGGCCGAGCGCCGCGCCGAAACCCCGGGCCACCCACGAGGGGTGGCGTTGGGGCTCCTACCTGGACTACCAGCGCGACTGTTTGTTGCGGCAGAGCGTGCTGCAACAGCTTCCCGACGCCGACGGGCGTGATGTGGTGGTCTGCGACATGGGCTCGGAGGTGTTGCTCAGCGGGTCTGCGGACCGCTGGCGGCTGTCCGAGAGCGCCGAGAACCTCGTTCTGGAAGCGGCCAAGGAGCGTAGGCCGCTGCGCTACGGCTACCCGGCGGTGCTCTTCGACACCGCGCGCCCCGAACATGATAGCGGGAGGCGTGCCAAACTCGCCCCGCTGTTCGTCCTGGACGTGGAGATGGTCGGGGAACAGAAGGAGCGCTTCCTGGTCCCGGTCGGTGAACCGGAGCTCAACCGGGAGCTGCTGCTCTCGGCCGCCGAGCTCGACGAGGCCGACATCGAGGAGCTCGTCGACTGGTTCCAAGTGGACTGGGCAGGGCGAGGTGTCTCGGGGCTGGCGGACAAGGCGCGTGCGGTCTGTGCCCGATTGAATCTGGATCGTGTTGATGACCTGGTTCCGGGCGAACTGAACAGCGAACTGGACGTGCGGCGTGGCGCGCGAAGGGGTGCGCAGAACGCCGCCGTGTTGTACCGGGGAGATCCGGCGGGGGCGGCCGTCAAACAGCTCATCGGTGACCTGGACCATCGCAAGGCCAACGCGATCAGGATCGAGACCATCGCGGACACGGCACTCGGGGTGCTCGCGGAACCCCGTCGGATCATTCAGGAACGGGGTTCGGTGACGCCGGTGGTCACCGGCCTCAGCAACGCGGCGCAGGAGGAGATCCTGGCATCGGCGATGAGCCGGACCCTGACCGTTGCCACCGGGGCACCGGGCACCGGCAAGACCGAGCTCATCACCTCCGTCGTCACCACCGCGGTGGTAGCCGGCCAGTCCGTGCTCGTGGCCTCCACCAACAACACCGCCGTGGACGAGGTCGTCGGCAAGGTCAATCGTCTCGGTTCCCAGGCCGACCTGGTGGTGCGCACCGGCAACCAGGAAAAACGGGGGAACGAACGCGACATCCTCAACGGGCTGCTCGCGGCGGAGTGGGACAGCGTCGATGTCCATACCGCGCATGAGCGCCTGTCCATGCGGCAGCGGAGGCTTCTCACGGCGCAGGACGACCTGGCCGCCGTGGAGGAGACCGAACGGCGTCTGACGATGTTGGCCGACACTCGCCGTAGGCAGATCGAGGAACTGCCTGGCGGACTGAGCCCGGACACGTTCCCAAGGCATCGGGACGTGGAGCGTTGGGCCGGCACCGTCGCTTCCGCCATGGAGAGCCGGTGGTCCGGATGGTGGCATCGATGGCGCACACGCCGGGGACTTCGGGTGGCGGGCTCCGACCGGGAGTTGGTCGCCATCCTGAGCTTCCTGACCACCGAACGCGAGTGGATCGGGCTGCTGGAGGAGCTAGGTGCCCGACCCCGCCCCGAGGACGTGGCCGACACGGTTCGCGCCCTGCGTGACGAGCGGCGACCGGAGAGCACGGAACTGCTGCTGGGCAGAGTCGCCGAGGCACTGACCTCAGGCAGGCCCGTCATCGAGGAACGTCTGCGCAACCTGGATTCGGGTGCGTCCGGGTGGAAGGGCATGAAGAACCTGGTGCGCACCGTCCGGGCCTGGGCCACCACGTCCCGCTCGGTGCGCGGGGTGTTCCCGCCCATGCCGGGCCTGTTCGATCTGGTGGTGGTCGATGAGGCGAGCCAGTGCACCGTCGCGGACCTGATCCCCTTGTTGTATCGGGCCAGGAGGGCGCTGGTGATCGGGGATCCGCACCAGCTACAACCGGTCAATGGGCTCAGCGACCAGGACGACCGCAGGATCCAGGTCGTCCATGGACTGCGCGCCGACGAACTCGACGATCGCTCGCTCACCTACACCGGCTCTTCCGCCTACCACGCCGCGGCCTCGGTACTGGCGGCCGGCGGCGGCGAGGTGCTCTGGCTCGACGAGCACTATCGGTGTCACCCCGACATCGTCGCCCCCGTCAACCGGCGCTTCTACGGTGAACGACTCGCGGTACGCACCGACACGGTGGGTCTCACCGCTCCTGAGGATCCCGCAGCTCGATGGATCGACGTGCGTGGACGGTGTGAACGTCCGGGCGGTCGGTCCTGCCGCAACTCCGAGGAGGCCGAGGCGGTGGTGGACCTGCTCCGAGAGCTGTGGGCGAGCCTTCCGGAGAAGGCCACCATCGGCGTGGTCTCGCCCTTCACCGCCCAGGTGCGCGAGATCGAGCGCAAACTGGGCCAGAGGGCACTCCAGAGGATCAGGGTGGGGACCGCGCACACCTTCCAGGGGGGTGAGTGCGACGTGGTGGTCGTCTCCCCGGCCGCGGCCACCGGTGTGCATCGCTCCAGTGGCCAATGGGCGCTGCGGCAGCAGAACCTGTGGAACGTGGCCGTGACCCGGGCCCGCTCACGTTTGTACGTCGTGGGTGACCGGGCGTACTGGGCCGACCAGGGAGGGCTGCTCTCCGACTTCGCCGACGGTTCGATCGAGCCCGTGGACAAGGCGTCCGGCGATGCTCGCAGCCGACTGTTCGAAGCACTCGTTGTCCGAGGAGCGGAGCCCAGGGTGCGTCAGAGCATTGGAGGATACGTGTGCGACCTGCTGGTGAGCGGGGCCGCCGGTGAGACGGCGGTGATCGTCGACCGTGCGGGCGTCGGCACCAGTATGTCCCTGGGGCCGGGCCGTACACTGCAACGAACCCTGGACCACGCGACCCTGTTCGAGAAGGTCTCGGGTCTGCGCACCGTGCGGGTCCCCGCCTGGCGTTGCCTGGCCGAACCCGAGGTGGTGGCAGGGGAGATCGTGAAGGAGAAGGGTGGAGCGTCCTTAGCGCGGTGAACCTTTGTGGTCACCGCACCAGCGATGTTTCAGGTGGCGGGTGAGTCTTGGGTGGATAGTTCCAGGGCCAGTTCCATACAGCGTTGGCGGGCCGGGGAGAGGTCGTAGGGCATCTTGCCGATGGCCTCGAACGCGCTCATGGAGCCTGCCGCCCGCCTGCCGGAGCCGAGGTCGGCGGGAGCGGGGTGCAAAGCGTCCCAGGCGTCGAAGAGGGCGTCGTCCTCCTCCTCCAGGCCGGACTCCTCGATGACGGCCAGCAGGGCGCTTTCGAAGGCGTGCCGTTCGGCGGCCACCCGAGCCACCCGTGGATCATCGACGGCGACGCCGTCGTCGAGCGCCTCCTCGGCTTCATCGATGCGGTCGGAGTCCTCCCGCAGGGTGGGGTGTGTGGCCAGGGCGATGAAGCGGGTGGCCTGGACGGCCGCGCCGAGCGGGCCGAAGATCCGTTCGGTGACCAGCAGGGTGTCCAGGTCCGCCTGACGCAGGGAGCCCTCGGGCAGGCTCTTGAGACGGTCGGTGACGAAGTCGGAGAGCAGGCCCATCCGGCTGCCTTCGGTGCGCATCCGTTGCACGGCGGTCCGCTTCCGCCGCAGTTCCGCCTCCTGCTCGGCGAGGGTTTCCTCCAACCGCTCCAGGATGTTCGCGATACCGTCTCCGCTGCCTGCGCCGGCGGAAGTCGTGCCGGTGGTGAAGGCGTCACGGATGTCGTCCAGGGCGATCCCGGCGTCGGCCATCTTGCGAATCCACAGCAGGCGGATCATGTCCTCGTACCCGTAGCGGCGGCGGCCATCGCTTCCCCGCTCAGGCTCGGGGAGAAGGCCGATCTCGTGGTAATGACGGATCGCCCGTGGTGTGCTGCCGGCGAAGGCCGCCGCGTCACCGATCTTGACCTGGCGGGGCGGCATGAAGGACGAATGCATGAGCAGGGGCCTTTCCTCAAGGAACCGGGACGTAGGCCCACCAGACCACATGCCGCTACGGAAGGTGCAACCTCGTGCACACCGCCCCGCGCCGATGCCGGGAGATGCGCCCCGCCTCCGTGATGGCCGAGGGCCCGCGGGGCTCGGGGTGGGGGTCTGTACAAGGCGCCGGTGGATGTGGCATCCTCGAAATTGGGCAGTCGTCCAAGTCGATCGCCCAAATTTGGAAACGGGGGAGTGCATGACCACACGGCGCGCGCACCAGGTGCGGGAGAGCCTGCTCGACGCGGCGGCCGAGCTCATCGCCGAGCGGGGCTGGACCGGGGTGAGCACCCGGGTGCTGGCCGAGCGGGCCGGGGTGGGCCCCGGGCTGGTCCACTACCACTTCCCGTCATTGCGCGCCCTGCTCAACGAGGCGGCCCTGCGCACCATGCGAGCCGTGGCCCAGGAGGGGGCCGCCCACCTGCCGGGCGCCACCGCCCGGGAGGGGATCGACCTGCTGCTCGGCTCCCTGGACGCCTACTCGGGAGAGGACCCCACCTCGGTGCTCTTCACGGAGGCCTTCCTGGCGGCGGGGCGCGACGAGGAACTACGCGAGGCCCTCACCCGGCTCCTGGCGGACTTTCGCACCCTGCTCACCGACTGGATGCGGGCCACCGGGGTCCCCGCCCCCGACACCACCGCCCGAGTCCTGGCCGCGACCGTGGACGGGCTCATGCTGCACCGCCCCCTGGACCCCTCCCTGACCGCCGAGTCCGTCGTCCCCGTCCTGCGCAGGCTCCTGAGCGGAGCCGTTGAGGAGCAACGATGAGCACACCGCACACGTCACGAGCACCGCACGCCGTCGTCGCCGGTGCCGGGATCGCGGGTCTGGCCCTGGCCCACCGCCTGGCGCACCACGGATGGCGGGTCACCGTGGCCGAACGCGCCCCGGGACCCCGTCCACAGGGCTACATGATCGACTTCTTCGGTCCCGGCTACGACGCGGCCCGGATCATGGGGATGCTGCCCCGGATCCGGGAACTGGGCCACGACTTCGACGAGGCCGTCCTGGTGGACGAACAGGGGCGGAGCCGGGCTTCGATCGGCTTCCGTCGTTTCGCCCGGGCCATGGGCGGGTCCCTGGTCTCGATCATGCGCCCGGACCTGGAACTGGCCCTGCGAGAATCCCTGCCCGAAGGGGTGGAACTCGTCTACGGGGCCGCGCTGACCGGGGTGGAGGAGCGACCCGACGGGGTCCGGGTGCGGCTGTCCGATGGTCGGGTCCTGGAGGCCGACCTGCTCGCCGGGGCCGACGGCATCCACTCCACGGTGCGGGGCCTGGTCTTCGGCCCGGAGGAGGACCACCTGCTCCACCTGGGATTCCACACGGGCGCCTTCGTCTTCGAGGACGCCGAGCTGCACGCCCGCCTGCGAGGACGCTTCCTGCTCACCGACAGCCTGGGCGCCCAGATGGGCTTCTACGGCCTGGAGGGGGATCGGGTGGCGGTCTTCACCGTGCACCGCACCGAGGACACCACCCTGCCCGACGATCCGCGGCGGGCCCTACGCGAGGCCTGCTCGGGCCTGGGGTGGTCGGTGCCACGGGCACTGGAACGGTGTCCGGAGCCCGAACACGTCTACTACGACAACGTGGCCCAGTCGCGGATGGACACCTGGTCCAAGGGGCGGGTGGTGCTGCTGGGAGACGCGTGCCAGGCGGTGTCGTTGTTGGCCGGACAGGGCGCCTCGATGGGTGTGGGCGGGGCGTTCGTGCTGGCCGAGGAACTGGCTCGGGCGGCAACGGTGCGTGAAGGACTGGAACGCTACGAGGCGCGGTGGCGTCCGGTGGTGGCCGAACGTCAGCGCGCGGCCCGCACCGGGACCTCCTGGTTCCTGCCCGAATCCGCGCTACGACTCCGGTTGCGCCGCCTCGTGCTGGGGTTGGCCGCCCTGCCGGGTGTGGACCGTTGGGTGGCCTCGGCGATGTCGGGCAAGCCCAGCCGGGTGGTCGAGGACCTCGCCGCCACGCCCCTGGCCGAACCGATCGGGGGCGTGGACGCGAGTCCAACGGAGGGCCGGAGCGGGTTCGAAACGCCCCGGCCGTGAGGCCACGGCCTCAGGTGTCGCAGCTTCGGCAGCGGCGTGTGGCGACCCGCTTGGTGTTGCCCTTCGTGGCCTGGGCGGGGGTGCTCTCGCCCAGGCGGCGCCACAGGAGCGGGTCGGGGTCGTTGATCCAG
This sequence comes from Nocardiopsis sp. NPDC055551, assembly GCF_053619415.1. Lineage (NCBI taxonomy): Bacteria > Bacillati > Actinomycetota > Actinomycetes > Streptosporangiales > Nocardiopsidaceae > Nocardiopsis > Nocardiopsis sp. NPDC055551. The sequence goes on from NZ_JBSHJJ010000001.1 coordinate 155,214, forward strand.
CCCCACATCGGTGCTTCGATCTCGGATTCGGACTGATGCCCGCACCCTGGGCGGTGGGCGATGCCTCTCGGTGAGATGAGGATGGCGCCGCGAGGGAAACGGGCCTCCTTCGAGGCGGGCCCGGGCTCTTGCCCGGATCGGCTGCGAGCCTCGCTCACGAGTGAGCACGCGCAGCCGCCCCCGATGGGGAGTTCGCAGAAATCACAGCGTTCCATGGTCCGATCATGCCCTGTTCTTGTGACGAATGGGCCTCGCGCCGCCTCCCCGGGCCCGTTCGTTGAGCGGAAGGTGGCGGGAATCTCCTCTTCAGGGGCGTCCTGGCCCCCGACTTCAGTCGGCGGGACGTGGCTCCTCCGGGGCCGCGCGGGCCAGGGCACAGGCGTCGATCGGCTGCTGGACGAGAGGCCCGTACAGGTCCAGCACCGCATCGCGGGAGACCTCGTCGGTGGGGAACAGCCCCAGCAGCCGGACCCCCTCGGCCAGACCGATCAGTTGGCAGGCGATGGCGCTCGCGTGGCGGCGGTCGGAGGTGGTGTCCCCGATCAGGTCGCCGAGGCGGGTCAGGAACCGCTCCCGCATCTCCTCGCGGGTGCGGTCGGGGTCGGGTGACTCGCGCACGTGCGAGACGGCCACCAGCAGGGGGTCGCGCACGTCGTGCTCGCGCCGGGTGAGGATCTTCTGCACCAGAGCGCGCCCGAGCTCGGAGCGGGGCAGGTCGAGTTCGGCCAGCGGGATCTCGTTGGGTCCCAGCTCGTTGAACAGCTCGGCCTTGCTCCGGTAGTGCTTCATCACCAGGGAGGGTGAGACCCCGGCGGCGGTGGCGATGTCGCGGATGCTCACCTTCTGGTAGCCGTGTTCGGAAAAGAGCGCTCGCGCCTTGTCGAGGATGGTGCTCCGACTGTCGGTTCTGCTCACGGTTCCACCTTCTCCTGGACCTCCTTGACGACCTCGCGTACCGGGGCGGGCCCGGCGACCACATCATCGCCCTTCTCGTCACGCTTACGAGCCGGGATGACGGCCCCGAACAGCACACTGGCCACGCACACCGCCAGGCCGAGCCCGTTGGCGGTGAACATGGCCTGGGTGGAGGGGAACACCGCGCCGTTCACGGTCACGGTCAGCGAGGCGAAGACCAACGCCACCACGGCGCTGCCGCTGGAGGTGCCCATGGAGCGGACCAGGGCGTTGACGCCGTTGGCCGAGGCGGTCTCGTTGCGGGGGGAGGACGCCATGACCAACGCCGGCATGGCCGCGAAGGCGATGGCGCTGCCGACGCTGACGAGCATGTTGCCCATCATGATCTCCCACACGGCGTCGTTGTTGAACATCCGCCACAGGTAGGTCACGCCCATCACCACGCCGCCGGTCAGCAGTACGGTCTTTCCGCCCCAGCGGTTGAGCATGCGGGCGGAGATCGGTGAGAAGACGAGCATCATCAGGCCGCCCGGCACCATCGCCAGTCCGGCGACGGCCACGGGCAGGGCCATCCCGTACCCGGTCTCGGTGGGGACCTGGAGTTCCTGGGTGGTGACCAGGCTGTTCAGGAACATCGCGAAGCCGACGAAGTACGAGGAGATGTTGGTGAACAGGACGGGTCGTCGGAAGGCGGTGCGCAGGTTCACCATGGGTTCGCGCATGCGCAGTTGGAGGGGGACCCAGATCGCCAGGCAGACGAGCGAGAGTACGGTCAGGCCGATGACCTCGCCGCTGGTCCAGCCCCACGTCGCGCCCTTGGACAGGGGGAGTAGAAGGCCGACGAGGACGATGGTGAGCAGTAGCGCGCCGACGATGTCGAAGCGTCCGGGGAAGCGTTCGGTGGACTCGTCCAGGGTCAGTGGGATGGCGATCAGGAAGATCGCGCCGACCAGGGCGGTGGTCCAGAACAGGGAGGTCCATCCGAACGCGCCGTAGAGCAGACCGGACAGCGGTAGCCCCAGGGCTCCGCCGATGCCGAGGGTGGCGCTCATCAGGGCGATGCCCCCGGCGAGCTTCTCCCGGGGCAGCTGGTCGCGCATGATGCTCATGCCCACGGGGATGAGGGAGGCGCCGAAGCCCTGCATGGCGCGGCCGACGAGCATCGCGGGGAAGCTCCCGCCGAGCGCCGCGATGAGCGAACCGATGGTCATGACCCCCAGGGACACCAGCAGCATCCTGCGCTTGCCGTACATGTCGGCCATGCGGGAGACGATCGGGGTGGCCACGGCTCCGGTGAGCAGGGTCGCGGTGACCAGCCAGGACGCGTCGTCGGCGGATACGTCGAGGATCTCGGGCAGGTCGGGCAGCAGCGGGATGACGAGTGTCTGCTGCAGTGAGACGACCATGCCACAGAAGGTGAGGATCCCCATGGTGGCCCAGGAGGGCACACGCAGGACGGCCATACTTGGAGCTCCAAAGCGGTGAAGGGGTGCGGCGGGCGAGTGGGGTTCGGGCGCACGAGAAAAGGGGTGAACGATTGTTCACCCCCTTGAGTGAACACCCGTTCACCCCCGTGGGTCAAACGACTCGCGCCCACTGGGACCAAGGTCACCGCCAAGTTCACCTTTCCCGCGCGGGCTCAGAGCAGGGGTCGAAGGTGTGTGTGCGCCCAGGCCGCGAGCGTGGTCGGGGTCGTGGTGAGCACGTCGCGTTCCTGCTCGGGCACGAAGTCCTCACGCAACCCGGCCGCCATGCCGACGACGCCCTCGGCCTGGCCGGCGCTCATACCGACGGAGCGCAGCCCCGCGCGCACGTCGTCATCGGAGACCGGCTCGGCGTGTACCTCGCGCCCCAGAACCCGGCCGAGGATCCTCGCCACCTGGGCGAAACTCAGGTCCTCGGGGCCGTGCACCGCCTGCACCCCGCGTCCCACCCCGCCGCCCGCGAGGAGCCTGGCCGCCGCGACGTCACCGATGTCACGGGGATCGACCCAGGGCATCGCGAAGTCGAGCGGCCACAGGGTGGGAAGGACGCCCTCGCGTAGGGAGTCCGATTCCATGAGCAGGTTGGTGAAGAAGTAGCCGCAGCGCAGGTGCAGCACGTTGGCCCCGGTGGCGTCCAGCGCCTGCTCGGTCCGGGCCAGCCCGTCGATCTCACCGGCCCCGTGCCGTTTCTCCGCGCCCACGCTGCTGAGGAACACGGTGTACCCGATGCCGTTCTCCCCGACCGCGCGGGCCGCGTTGGCTCCCATGCGAGCGTGGCCGGCGATGGGGTCGTCGTCGGGGGTGGGCGGGTCCACCCAGAAGAGGCGGTCGGCGCCCCGGGTCGCGCGCAGGACGGCGTCGGCGTCGCCCTGGTCCCCTCGTACCGTGTCCACCCGTTGCCGGGTGGCCGCGTCGAGTCGGTCGGGGTCGCGCAGCAGCAGGGTGGGACGTGCCCCGGCCTGCAACAACAATCGGACGACCCGTGAACCGACCTTGCCGGTGGGCGTGGTGACGACGATCTTTCCGTGTGCGTGTTCGTTTGCCATGGCCGGACGCTACAAGCGATGGCGGTCGATTCCCGTCCGCCACTCGGCGCCGAGCACCGGACGGGAATCGGGGGCGGGGGCACGGGCCCCGCCCCGCGCGTTGGTTCAGGCCCGGCTGCGGGCCTTGTAGGCCGCGCGGCGGGCCGCCTTGGCGACCTTGCGGTCCGGGTGGAGCCGGCCCACCGCGTCCAGCACCGACAGCGTCTGGGGATGGTCGCCCCGCCACACCTCGCCGGAGCTTTGGAACAGCAGCCGGGTGAAGGGCAGACCCTCACCGGCGACCTCGCTCTTCAACGCGCCGGCCAGGGCGGACTCTCCCGTGTGCAACAGGCCCGCCGCGGAGTCGATCGTGAACCAGAGCCCGTGCGAACCGATCACCTCCTCGACCTCCTCCGATGGAAGGTCGGGGGCGCCGATCAGGGTGCTCGCCGCGAGACCGGCCACGGCGGGACGATCGGAGGCGAGCAGTACGCGCACCGGGGGCAGGGCCGGCCCGCCGAGTGCACGCAGCACCTCGGAGGCGACGATGCGACGCACCGCCCCGTCCCCCGTGGGCTCGGCGCACGCCTCGGCGATCTCCGTCACCGCCTCCTGCGCCGTGCGAAGGGCGGCCCACGCCTTGATCTCCGCCACCCGAACCTCGCGGGGGAGCCGGCGCAGCGCGTCCAGGAGTTCGACGGCCCCGGCCCGGGCCAGGCCGCCGAGCAGCGGCGCGTCGACCCCTTCGGCCAGGAACATCCGCCGTACCCCGTACCGGCCGAGCGGGGTGAGCACGGCCGCGCAGACGATCTCCGAGTCCCGAGGGCCCGAAACCGACTCGTCCAGGGTCAGGGAGTAGATGGGGAGCAACCCCCTTTCCGGCGCGAACTCCGCTCGCGCTTCCCCGCCGGTGTGGTCGACCAGTCGGATACCACCGTTGGAGCCGATCCCGAGCGCGGTCTGGTACAGGGTCATGTGCGCCATCCGACGCGAATGGTCGATGAGTTCCGGGGACGCGCCGCTCAACTGGGCACCGGGTCGGGCCAGCTCCTCGATGATGGTCGAGGCCAAGGTCGACAGGGAGACCTCCGTGTCGTCGGGCTCCGCGTACAGGTCGTCCAACAGGTCCCGGATCAGGCCCGAACCGAACCGGCCGACGTCGAACAGGTCCTCCGGGTCCGGGTCGCCGGAGATGGCCCGCTCGAACAGGGCGACCCACAGGTCCAGGGTTCGCCGGGGGGACGTCCCGTCCCGGACCTCGGGGCAGGCCCGGGCCCGCCCCGAGTCGACCTCGATCAGGCCCAGCGCCACCGCGGTGCGCCACAGCGCCAGGAACTCGGGCAGCTCCCGGGCGGCGCGCAGCCGCTTCAATTTCTCCGCGCGCTCGGCGGCCTGTTCCTTCGTGGCACCGGGCCACAGGTCCAGGTCGCTCGCCAGCGCCCGGATGTCGTCCGGGCGGGGCACGCCCGTCCCCGTCAACTTGCGTTCGGCGGTGAACCAGTCGGCCAGCGCCAGCAGTTCGCGCAGTGGCCAGGTGTCCCGTGCGGCGAGCGCCAGTTCCTCCTCCGGCGGTAGGGTCACCGGCCGTACCCGTGCCCGTTCCGTCGGCTCAGTGGTCTCCTGACGCACCAATGTAACTCCCCGTTGTCGAATTCCTACTTTCGGTGTCCACTTCTATCGGTCGGAGCACCGCCATGTGGGGCTTTCCGAACACAGGGGCGCGTCGTCGGGCCGCGACACACCTGATCGAGCCTGGGGCGAGGCCGGTGAACGACCGCGTGTGTTCCGGGTGGCGCCTCGGGGGCCCGCGAGGCACCACCCCTTCGCGAGGAGGATCCGCTACGCGTCGAGGGGGCTCATGTCCCCGCGGCCCTCGGTGCGCCGATCCCCGGGTCGATCCGCACGGGCCCCGACTTGGCGGGTCGCACGTCGAAGTCGAAGATCGCGGTCGGAAGGTAGACCGTGGCGCACGCGTTCGGGATGTCCACCACGCTGGAGAAACGCCCCTCGATGGGTGCCGCGCCCAGGAGCAGGTAGGCCTGCTCGGGGGCGTACCCGAACCTGGTCAGGTAGTCGATCGCGTTCAGGCAGGCGCGCTGGTAGGCGAGCTGGGAGTCCAGGTAGCGCTGTTCGCCGTCCTCGGTGACCGAGATCCCGGAGAAGGCCAGCCATTCGGAGTACTGGGGCGGCGTCTTGCCGGGCATGAAGACGGCGTTCCCACTCACCCCGTACGTCTCCATGCCGCCCTTGATCAGGTCCAGGTGCAGGTCGATGTACCCGCTCATCTCGATGCCACCGCAGAAGGTGATCTCACCGTCGCCCTGGGAGAAGTGCAGGTCGCCGACGGAGAAGTTCGCCCCGGAGACGAAGACCGGGTAGAACACGCGTGTACCCCGGGTGAGGTTCTTGATGTCCTGGTTTCCGCCGTTCTCCCGGGGCGGGGCCGTCCTGGCCGCCTCCGCGGCCACCCGGTCGAACTCCGAGCCGCTCAGGCTCCCCAGGACCGCGTCCCGTGGTTCGGGTGGCAGCGCCAGGGGCGGCAGCCGGTCGGGGTCGGTCGCGATCAGATCGCCCTCCCTGCGGTTCCAGCGCGCGAGCATGTCCGCGGAAGGGGCGGTGGCCATCAACCCAGGGTGGGTGATGCCGGTGAACGACACCCCCGGGACGTGCCTGGAGGTGGCCACCTCGCCGTGGAAGTCCCACACCGCCTTGTAGGCGTCCGGGAAGCGGTCGACCAGGAACGATCCGCCGTTGCTCTTGGCGAAGATACCCGTGTAACCCCAACCCTGGCCGGCCAGCGGTCCGGAGTCCTCCTGCGGTAGCGGTCCCACGTCCAAGACGTCGACGATCAGCAGGTCGCCCGGTTCGGCGCCCTCGACCCCCACCGGACCGGACAGGGCGTGCACCTTGGACATCGGGGCGTCGCGGATGTCCTCGGCGGAGTCGTCGTTCTTGATCGCGCCGTCGAACCACTCGCGACAGTGCATGCGAAACGTCGATCCGGGGCGCACCCGAACGGCGGGCGGGATGTCGGGGTGGTACCTGTTGTGGCCGATGACCCGTTGGTCGGTGAACGGCTTGGACGAGTCGAGCGGAAACAGGAGTTCGGGCATGGTCGAGTCCCTTCCAGGCGGACGACCTCAGGGCTTGGGAAGTCGTCGGTGTGTCGGATCGTTCGTGAAGCGCGCTCCGGGCCGCCCTGCCCGGGGTGGTGGCGACCGCACCACGTCCGGGGCGTCCGCGCTGCGTTCGGCGCGTTCGTAGGCGCTCCTCACGGCTCCGCGGGAGCGGTTGAGCATCGGCGCGCCGAACACCCGACGTGCCGGCCGGTGACAGGTGGGACAGGGCAGGGTCGAGGGCGCGGTTCCCATCGCCGCCTCGATGTCGATGCCGCCGTGTTCCCCGCACTCGAACCGGTACTCGGCCAAGACGACCTCCTCGTCGGCGAATGTTCCGAAGATCCCGCTGATCGCGCGGCATGACCCACCCCGACGCGGTCGGGGTTGAGCGTGATGACGTTATTGCGGAGTGTAATCAAGGGTCGCCGACGTGGCCCGCAAGCGACCGCGTGTGTTCCGGGTGGCGCCTCGGGGACCCGAGAGGCGCCACCCCTTCGCGAGGAGGATCCGCTACGCGCCGAACCCGCGGATCCGGTGCTGCATGACCTTGTAGGGCCAGCCATGGTCGGTGTTCCACTGACTGACGCTCAGGTGCAGTTCGTCGGGGGTGGAACCGGGGATGATGTAGCCGCCGTAGAGCTGGGCCACGTGGGAGTCGTCCTCGTGGCCCCACGTCCCGCCATGGACGAGAGTGCGTCGGTGGGCCGTGTGCAGGTTCGACGTGGGGGTGTCCATGATGATGCCGTCGATGCGGTAGCCGCCCGCGTCGAACCAGGTCAAGACCCATTTTCCGGCCATCGGGCGCAGACACATCTCCCCGAACGCGCCGTCGAGGATCGGGGTGGGCGGGTTGCCCCAGCCCCACACGCCCTCGCGGTACCCCCAGGGCTCGTATGCGGCCGGGTCGGCGATGGCCGCCGTGGGGACCCGGTGCATGATGATCGGCCGGCTGCGGTCGAAGGAGGTGGAGTAGACGTAGACGTATCCGTCGTCGCCCTCTGCCCAGGTGAGCAGCTGGAACAAGCCGTCGTGCAGGTGGGCGTCGAAGTGCGCGTCGGTGTGCGTCCAGGTCGCGCCGGAGTCGTCGGAGCGCCAGATCTCCGTCCACACCACGTTGCCCAGGCCGTTGTTGACCATGGCGTGCAGGTACATGGTGTCGCCGATGGTGATGACGTCGGAGGGCAGGACGGTGGTGAAGACCGGGTTGTCGTGGTCGTAGTGCCACAGTTGCTCGGCGGCCTCACCCCCGACCGCGCCCGACCACTGGACACCGGCGTCGAGGTCGGTGGTCGTGGAGTACAGGGCGGTGGGGGAGCGCCACCAACCGCCGCCGACGGTGGCGCCCTCGAAGCTGTCGCCGAAGACGAAGAGCATCCGCCCGTCGGGGGTGCGGACCGGGATGCCCAGGTCGGTGGCCTCCATGCGAAAGCGCGTGGTCAGGCCGGGGCCGGTGAGGTCGCCGATCTTGGTGACCTCCAGGGCTTGGCGGGAGGAGGCTTCGTCGGCGCCGGCGGGGGAGCCCGTGCCGAGCAGGAGTCCGGACCCCAGGAGGGCGCCGGCGGAGGTGCGAAGGAACGTGGACCGGTCGATCTGCGGGGGACGAGGGGTGCGGGGGTCGATCATGGTCACTCCTACGTGCGAGTGGTCGAACGGTCAGGATCGACAGCCGCGGATGTGGTGTCAACCAGAGGAAACGGGGCCGGTGGGGCGCCCGCGGAGCCGTCACGGACCGGTTCGCGCGCGAAACCCGACGGTGGCGCGCTGTTCGCGGGGGTCGGCAGGAGAAGTAGGAAACCAACATGATTTGCGGGCTCGTTGGTCGAAAATTAACTGATCCGTTATCCGAAGCCCCGGTGTGCTCGCCGCGTCCTCCTGTTTCACTGAGGCGGCGGCCACGAAGAGGTGGCCGGCCCCCGCACCCCAGGAGTCGTCTTGAGCTCGAACCCCCCGAACCGGCGCGCCCTCCTCAAGAGCGTCGGCGGACTCTCCCTCGGACTGGCCGTCACCTCCGGCGGCCTCTTCGCCTCGACCTCGGCGGCCCACGCCGAACCGGTCACCCGGAACCTGCCCGCCCCAGACCACGCAGGGCTGCGCCTCGTGGACCACAACGAGGACGACCCCCGCATGTGGTACTACCGCTTCGAGACCGACGAGATCGGTTGGAACCCCGGCGTCAACGTCCTCGTACCGGACGGCTACCGGGACGACGGCCGCACCTACCCGGTCCTGTACCTACTGCACGGCGGCGGCCCCGGCTCGGACTTCATCAGCTGGGACCGCACCGGAATCCGCGAACTCTCCCAGGACAAGCAGATCATCATCGTGATGCCCGACGGCGGGCCCTGCGGGTGGTACTCCAACCCGGTCACCTCCAACGTGGGTCCGCGCAACTGGGAGACCTTCCACATGAACCAGGTCCTGCCCTGGGTCGACGCGAACTTCCGCACGCACGCCGAGTTCGACGGCCGCGCCGTGGCGGGTTTCTCGATGGGCGGCTTCGGAGCGCTCAAGTACGCGGCCAAGTACTACGGCCACTTCGCCTCGGTGAGCTCCTACTCGGGACCGGCCAGCACGCGCCGCGACCTCGGGGTGGTCACCCACTGGGCGAACTTCACCTCCGCCGCCTTCGAGCTCGGTGGCGGCATGGTCTACGGGGCGCCGTGGGACGAGGCCCGGGTCAGCGCCGACAACGCGGTGGAGAACATCGAGCGTTACCGGGGCAAGCGCGTCTTCCTGGTCGCGGGGAACAGCCCCGAGCGCTTCGACCTGTTCGACCGGATGAACGAGGAGCAGGTGCTGGCCGGGCAGCGGGAGTTCCGTGCCGCCCTGGACGAGGCGGGCATCCCGCACGACTCGCACGAGCCGGACGGCGGCCACTTCGTCCGCCCCGACCTGGTGCGGCGCGACCTCGACGGCATGATCGAACGGCTTCGCTCGGCGGGGTAGAGAGGATCGCGCCGGTCGGGACACGTCCGGTCGGGGGCACGGGCGCGGCCCCGACCGGGCGCGGTCAGTCCCGTGCGCCCGGATCCCGATCGGTTCCCTCGGAGGACGAGTCGGGGACCCCACCGTCCTCGGCCTCGGTCCGCCCGGGATCGTCATCCGCCACGGCCCTGGCCGGCAACAGCGGGTGCTCGGCGACCTCGTAGCGCCGGATGTAGGTGCCCAGGAACGCCTGAAGGCTCGCGCCGATCGGCAACGCGAGCAGCGCGCCCGGAGCGCCCAGCACGGCCACGCCCGCCAGGACCGAACCGAAGGCCACGGCGGGATGCATGTCCAGGGTCTTGGCGGTGATCCGCGGTTGCAGCAGGTAGTTCTCGAACTGCTGGTAGACGATGACGAACACCAACATCCACACCGCCGGCCACACACCCTCGACCAGCGCCACCAGCACCGGGACCGCGCCGCCGATGTAGGTGCCCACGGTCGGGATGAATTGGGACAGCACCCCGATCCACAGCGCCAGCGCGAAGGCGAAGGGCACGTCCAACAGGATCAGCACCACGTAGTGCGCGGCACCGCAGATCAACGCCAACAGCGCGCGGGAGTACAGGAAGCCGCCGGTCTTGGCCACGGCGATCTCCCAGGCCCGCAGTACCTCGCGCTGGGTGCGCGGGGGCAGGACCGAACAGATCACCCGGCGAAAACGCGGGCCGTCCGAGCACAGGTAGAAGGTGAACAGCGCGACCGTCAGCGCGTTGAACAGCAGCACCAGAAGGGTCGTTCCGGCTCCCCACACGTTGTTGGCGATGCCGGTGGCGTACTGCTCGATGAGTCCGCTGACGCTGGAGACCTCGTTGAGCAGCGTGGTGGGGGAGTAGGAGGTGTCGAACGTGCCGTTGACCCACCTCAGGGCGGCCCGGACCATCGACGGGACCTCGGAGACGAAGGCCAGGACCTGACCGATGAGCATGGAACCGAGCATGCTGAAGAACACGACGGCCACCACCAGCACCACCAGCATCACCGCCCCGGTCGCGGGTCCGCGCGGCCAGCGGTGCCGGTGCAGCCAGTTGACCGCCGGTTCCAGGGCCAGGGCCAGGAACAGGGAGATCAACAACAGCATGAAGAGGTTCTGCAGCTTGAGGAACAGCCACAGCCCGACACCGAAGGCCATGACGATCCACAGGGCCAGCAGCATGGCGCGGGGCAGCCACCGGGGCATGCCGCCGCCGCGGTCGTGGCGCGGGGCACGGGGTGGGGAGGGGCTGGTGGACACGCGGGATCTTCCTCACTGTGGACTCGGTACGGCGGGACCCTTGCCGGACGGTGAGGGGAAACCGGCCCTGGAGCACGGGGGCGCGCTCGGTGGTCCTTCGCCGACCTCGGCGCGGGGCGCCGACGTCGTTCTTCGGCAGAACGAGGTCCACCGTACCGACACCGAGGGCGTGCGAGGGGCCCACCGGTGCACGGGAGGGGTGCGTGGGAGGTTGCGCGGGAGGTGAGGGGCGGGGCCCCGGGGGAGGGCGAATGGACGTCCGGGGGAGGGGCGCGGGCGTCCTTCCCCCGGGGGACGTCAAAGGTGCGGGGTCAGGAGGGTGAGCAGGTCCTGGTCGCCGCGGTCGGTCAGGTGGGCCATGAGCTCGGGCGCTTCGGCGTCCTCGGGCAGACCGACGGCATGGATCAGGGAGGACAGACCGTCGGTGAGCGAACGCCCGGCCAGGTACAGGGCGGCGGCGAAGGGATCGTCGGGGACGGCGTCCGCCTTGTGGAGCCGGCACAGCACCCGCCCCTCGGTGAGGGTGATGAAGGCGTGGTCGCCGACCCGGGCGTCCTCGACCAGGAGCAGGGGGCGGATCGAGTTCATCAACGGCTGGTTCTTCCACGCCGCTATGGAGGGGCGATCACCGATACGTACCGGCAGTCGGCAACCCGGACCCATCCCCACGCTCACGGCGAAACCGCTGGGGATCGGAAAGCCCGACCCGCGCAGGTGTTCGCCGTTGAGCTCCACCCGAAGCCACCACGCCCCCTCGGTGTCGCGGAAGCAGCGGCGGGTCCGCTCGACCACCCGCCGGGGCCGATAGGGGGTCCGCGCCGCCACGAGACCCGGTAGGGCCACCCAGCCGGGGCGGGGGCGGGTGAACTCGCTGCCCGCGGCCATGGCGCGGATCGAACTCTCGGTGATGTCGAACCAGTCGGTGATGCGTTCGATGAGCGTGCCCACGGGCATCTCACCGCCCGCCTCGACCAGTTGACGGCGCATCGTCTCCTCCAGGCCGAGGTATTCCCTGCCGCCCCAGGCGCGGAGTCCGAACAGCCGTCGGTCTCGGCGCATGATGCGTTCGTCGCCGTGGACGCGTTCCCGGAAACCGGACTCGTTGAAGCCGGTGCCGACCCGTTCGAGGAGTTCGTCGAAGTGCAGGGGGCGTCCGACTGCGGTCAGCACGGCGAAGGCCTTGTCGGGGAGGTTTCGGCCCCAACGCACGAGATGGCCGTCCATCACCCGAGCGTGCGGCAGCGTGGACAGCCACCCCAGGGCGTGCTCTTGGGGGACGCCGCCTTCGAGGGGCACGCGTTCGGCCTCCTCCAAGGGGATCACGGTCCGCTCGGCCAGTTCCTCGGTGAGCCTTCCGACCAGGGCCGTGGACTCCTCGGAGGTGATCCAGCTGTCGACGACCCGGTGGCCGGGCAGCAACCTCAAGAGGACCTCGCCCACGCGCAGGTCGAGGGAGGGGAGGACGTCGGGGTACTCGGGGGACAGGTCCCAGAAGGCGTCGAGCGGGGTGGCCACACCCAGGTTCCTCGACAGTTCGGGCAGGTGCGCGGCGGTGCGTGCGCCTCGTGCGCCCTTGAGTCGGGAGCGCACCTCCTGGGCGACCTGCTTGTGGATCTGCCGGATGCGTTCGCGGGTGACCCCGAAGCGTGAACCGAGGGTGTCCAGGGTCTCGGACTCCAGGGTGAGGACCCGGCGGCCGGCCACGGCACGGCGTCGGGGATCGGCGGTGGCGAACCACCCCTCGATCTCGGTGAAGAGGGGGCCGGTACCGGGGCCGGTGGGAGGGGCCTCCCACGGCAGGTGGTCCAGCGCCGTCAGGTACAGGTCGTGCAGGTACTTGTGGGCGCCCTCGGGGTCGGGCCACTCGTGCGGGTGGGTGGCCAGGACGTCGGGGTGCTCACCGGTGAGGTAGAGCGCGGGCATGATCTCGCCCAGGGCGAGATCCTCCCAGTGATCCAGGGTGAGGTGGGCCAGGCCGGTGGCCAGGTGGTCGGGGCCGACGGTGTGCAGGGCCCGGGGCAGGGTCACCTGCCGCCACCAGTGTTCCTCGAAGAGGTCGGGATGTCCCAGGGCCTGCCGGACGGATTCCTCGCAGGTGTCGTCGAGGGGTGGGACGAGGTGGGCGAGACGGATGTCGAGGGACCTGGACAAGGGCGACCTTTCCGTGGTCGGGGGATCGGGAGATGACGGTTCGTGAGGTGGGAACATCACACGTTCCTCCCACGCGCGCGTCACCCGGGACGGGGTTATGCGGGATACGCATAGCGGTTGCCGGGGTGCCGCCTTCGTTCCACGTAGGTGATTCGGTCCATGGACGACATGTTAAACGAGCGGTTCGGCGGCGTTTCCCCGCCCGTTTTCGGTCCGCCCGAAGCCAACGGTTACGGCATCGGACAGGATTCGCGGGTCGGCCTCGGATCCATGCGGGAACCACGGAAGCGCTCCGGCCGCGCCTTCGCCCGTCCGCGGCCCGGATCCTCGTCCCCGACGACCGGGACCGCCACCCCGATCGGTACGATCCTCGGTGAGCCGAGGACCTGGTCGGCCGGGGTGTGGGAGGAACGGAACGTTGTTGTACGCGGGCACCTTCACGATCGTCGCCCACGATCGAAGCAGCGGCGCGTGCGGGGTGGCGATCAGCAGCCGGATGCCGGCGATCGGAGCGTTGACGGTGTTCGCGCACGCGGACTTCGGCGCCGTCGCCACACAGGCGCTCATCAACCCGCTGTTGGGGGTGGACGCCCTGGAACTGTTGGGTTCACGCCCCGCGGCGGAGGCGTTGGAGGGGGCACTGGCCAAGGATCCCGACCCCGACTCGCGTCAGGTGGTCGTGGTGGACCGGCAAGGCCGCTCGGCCGCGCACACCGGTACCATGACCCACCCCTGGTGCGGTCACCGGACCGGGGACGGCTTCGCGGTGGCGGGCAACATCCTGACCGGCGCGGACACCCTCGACGCGATGGTCCACGCCTGGTCGACGAAGTCGGACCTCACCTTCGACGAACGGCTGCTCAGCGCCCTGGAGGCGGGGCAGGCCGCCGGAGGCGACCGCAGGGGCAGGCAGAGCGCCGCCTTGTACGTGCACATGGGCAACCCCTACCCCTACCTGGACCTGCGGGTGGACGAACACCCAGACCCGGTCGCCGAACTGCGCAGGGTGCACGGGGTGGCCCGGCGGGAGCTGCTGCCGTTCGTGGCGGCCCTGCCCACCAGGGCCGACCCGGGCGGCTCCTTCGAGCGGCTCCACGAATGACCGGGCGGCGTGAGGTCGGCCACGTGCCGGAGGCTTCTAGGGCGTGTTCCGTGGATGCTGCCCGTCGCGAGCGGCGCATCCAGTGGTGCCGGCACAAGGCCGAAGAAGGAGTCAGCCCGGGTTTGGCTATCGACTGATGAGAACGCTGTGACGGTGCCGCTGGGGCGCCGTGCAGCAGGGTACGTATTCGCGGAACACGCCCTAGCCTGGTGGGATGACCGAACCTGCCTACTCGGCCCCGCTCTCACCTCGGCTGGTGGCGGCCATCCTCGACATGGACCTGCCCCAGCACCTGCTCGACGACCTGGCCCAGACCCCCGACCAGACGGGGGACATCCTCCTGGGCGCCGCGGCCGAGATGCGCGAGCGCCGCCCCGACCTGGCCCGTCGGGTGCTCGACCTGCTGCGCGAACACGCCCCCGAACCCGACTACCGCCAGTACGCCACCCACATGTTGGCGGGCCTGCTCCGCTCCCAGGGCGCGGTGGCGGAGGCCGACGGACTCATCGACGAACTGATGAGCCCGGGGGTGCTGGGCCGGCCCATGGCGGCGGTGCTCGCCGACGAGTTCGCCGCCGACGGGGACCTGGATCGTGCCCTGTACTGCTACAACATCGCCTGTCGCAGCATCCTCGCCGAGCCGGTGGAACTGCTGGAGCGCATGGATCCCGTGGGTCTGTTGCCGCTGATGGGCCGCGCGCGGGTGCGTGAACGACTGGGGCTGCCCGCGGACGAACACGATCGCGCGGTGCGCGCGGCGGATGAGGCCCGCCCCTCATTGGAGGAGGAGATGGGTCTGTTGGAGGAACCCGTCGAGGAGGCCCCCGACGCCCGGGTGGTGCTCGGTGGACGGGCCCGGGAACACTACTCGGGGATCGAACGCGCTCTGCGCGAAGGCGGGAACGGGCAACGGATCGTTCTGGCCGAGCAGGTGGAGATCGACGCCTACGCGGGCGAGCACGGACTCGACCCGGCGGTGGAGGAGACACGGAACGCGTGGGCGCGCACCCTGCCCGAGGACCGCGTGGTCGCCTGGCCACCGGAGCGCAATCGGCCCTGCTGGTGCGGTTCGGGCCGCAAGTACAAGAAGTGCTGCGGATCCCCTTCCGCGCGCTGACCGGTCGACGCCGCCGCCATGGGCGCAAGCGGGCCGGTACCGGTGAGCGGCGCGTCCCGGCGGACGGGGGTGACCTGGTCCAGGGGCCGGCCGGCCTCCCGGCCATCGGCTCGGGCAAAACCCGGGTATAGGTTCGCGTGATTCGTGGGGCTCATGCGTCAGCCGACTCACCATCGGGTAGCGGAGCGTGTGCGACGCAACCGAAAGTCATGGGCTGTAGCCGTGTGTCATATCGACGCGCGTCGGCAACCCGTACGCGTGAGGGAGAACCATGGCCAAGGAAACCAACCCGATCAAGGCGGCGGTCGACAAGGTCTCGGAGGCGGTCTCGGAGGAGAAGGACCCCGCCGCGGACATCCCCGGCCGCCCGACCGAGCAGCCTCCGCCCCTGGAGGAGCCGACCGAACCGCGGGCGCCCCTGCCGCCCAAACCCGACCAGGACAAGCCGGCCTCGTATACGGCGACGGGCCGCCCGGTGGAGGGTCTGGCCGACTCGCGCTCCCAGGAGAGCGCCTACCTGACCAACGCCCAGGGCACACGGCTGCCCGACTCCGACCACTCGCTCAAGGCGGGCCCCCGCGGTCCGGTGCTCCTGCAGGACCACCACCTGCGGGAGAAGATCATGCACTTCGACCACGAGCGCATCCCCGAACGCGTGGTGCACGCCCGTGGAGCCGGCGCTCACGGTGTGTTCAAGGGGTACGGGACGGCCGGAGGCGTCACCAAGGCCGCCTTCCTGCGCAAGGACGTGGAGACCCCGACGTTCACGCGGTTCTCCACGGTGGCCGGTTCCCGGGGGTCGATGGACACCGCACGCGACACCCGCGGCTTCGCCACCAAGTTCTACACCTCCGAGGGCGTCTACGACCTGGTCGGCAACAACATCCCGGTGTTCTTCATCCAGGACGCCATCAAGTTCCCCGACGTCGTCCACTCGGTCAAGCCGCACCCGGACCGGGAGATCCCCCAGGCCCAGAGCGCGCACGACAGCTTCTGGGACTTCCTGTCCCTGCACACCGAGGCGCTGCACCACACCATCTGGTTCATGGCCGACCGCGGCATCCCGCGCTCGTACCGGACCATGGAGGGCTTCGGCGTCCACACGTGGCGGTTGGTCAACGACGGTGGCGAGACCACCCTGGTCAAGTTCCACTGGAAGCCCAAGGCGGGTGTGCACTCCCTGGTCTGGGAGGAGGCGCAGCTCGTCGCCGGCGCCGACCCCGACTTCCACCGCAGGGACCTGGCCGACGCGATCGAGGCGGGCGCCTACCCGGAGTGGGAGCTGGGCATCCAGACCTTCCCGGACACGCCCGACCAGACCTTCGAGGGCATCGACCTGCTGGACCCGACCAAGATCGTTCCCGAGGAGCTGGCGCCGGTCCAGCCGATCGGCCTGCTCACGCTGAACGCCAACCCGTCCAACTACTTCGCCGAGACCGAGCAGGTCGCCTTCCACCCGGGCCACCTGGTGCCCGGCATCGACGTCACCGACGACCCGCTGCTGGCCGGGCGCCTGTTCTCCTACCTGGACACCCAGCTCACCCGATTGGGCGGGCCCAACTTCGCGCAGGTGCCGATCAACCGTACGCACGCGCCCGTCAACGACATGCTGCGCGATGGCATGCACCAGACGGCGGTGCACGAGGGGGTCGCTCCGTACAAGCCCAACAGCCTGGACGGCGGCTGCCCCTTCTTCGCCGGCGCCGAAGAGGGCGGGTACGTCGAGGTCCCCGCGCGGGTGGAGGCCTCTCGGCGGGTCCGAGAGGCACCGGAATCGTTCGCCGACCACTTCAGCCAGCCTCGCCTCTTCTGGTTGAGCCTGTCGTCGGTCGAGCGGGAGCACACCATCTCCGCGTTCACCTTCGAACTCGGCAAGTGCTACGAGGACGCGATCAAGGAACGCACCCTACGCGCGCTCGCCGAGGTCGACCCCTACCTGTGCGAGCAGGTGGCCAACGGCCTCGGACTCCCGGCTCCCAAGGCCACCCGGGAACTCGAATCGCCCGCGCCCAGTCCCGCGCTCTCACAGTTGGGCGGCACGTGGCCGACCAAGGGGCGGGTGATCGGCGTCATCGCCGACGATGGATCGGACCTGGACGTGGTCCGCGCACTCAGGGACGAGATCTTCGACGGGGGCATGGTGCCGCTCGTGGTCGGCCCCACCGGTGGGACGCTCGGCGCCTCGGGCGATGACCCGATCACCGTGCAGCGCAGCTTCGCCACCGCCCGGTCCATCGAGTTCGACGCGTTGATCGTGGCGGGGCTCCCCGCCGCGGGGGACGACGCCAACCCGTCCCGTGACGGCAAGGCGTGGACTGGAGGCGCCGACACCGCCGTCGATCCGCGGGTGTCGCTCATGCTCAACGAGGCCTACCGGCACGCCAAGGCGCTGGGCGCCCTGAACGTGGCCCGGCCGGCGCTCGACGCGGCGGGGGTTCCCGTGGAGTCACTCGGTGTGGTCGTGGGCGACCAGGGCGGGACCATCCTGCGAGAGGTCGTCGACCTGCTCGGACGGCACCGGGTCTGGGACCGGTTCCCCACTCACGCCTGACCGGTGTGGACGCTGTGGCCCCCGTGGAGCGAATTCTCCACGGGGGCCGTCGTCTTGGTGGCCACATGTGGCAACGAACCCGGACGGAGCCTGGGGCATCGGGGACGTCGATTGAGGACGATTTATGAGTAATTGTCGCAGGTGAATATGGTCGGATGTTCTTGATGTGCGATGAATTCGGTATCGGGTTTCTTTGGGTGGTGAGTTCATAAAGCCCTGGTGTAAGAAAAACAAATGGTGATCGCAAGGGTCTCGTGGCACGCTTCCTCTCGTCTCCCCAACGGGGGCGAGAACAAAGGAGAGCGTGTATGAGAGCACTTCGTGGAGCCACCGTCACCGCGGCCCTGGGGTTGGCGGCCATGGGGGTCCTGGCCGCTTCCCCCGCCCACGCGGCCGCGTACAACGGTGCCTGCGGCAGCGGGTACGCCGTCGTGAACCAGATCGAGATCGGCGATTCCGGTACCACTTTCCTCACCTACAACAACTCCACCGGATACAACTGTGCCGTCACCGTGCGCGACACCCCCGGGGACCCGGTGGAGATGGTGGTCGGCCTCAAGCGCACCCCCGACGACGCGAGTGAAGCGGTCCAGGACGCCGGCATGTACACCACCTACGCGGGCCCGGTCTACCTGCACGCCGCGGGGACCTGTGTCGACTGGTACGGCTTCATCGGCGGCGACAACAACCACGAGAACGAAAGCAACTGCGGCTGACCCGCACGGAGGAGATGACATGAGGAAGTTCGTCGAAAGGTCTCTCGCCGTCGCCGGGGCGGCCGTGTTCGCCACCACCGCGTTGTGGACCACCGCCTCGCCCGCGTCGGCCGCCACGTACAACGGTGCCTGCGGAAGCGGGTACTCGGTCGTCAACCAGGACGGCGTCGGTGGTCTGGGGACGGTGTTCCTGACCTACAACAACTCCACCGGTCAGAACTGTGTGGTGACGGTCCGCAACAATCCGGGGCAACCGGTGGTGTGGATGAACGCGGCCATTCGCATCGCCGGTGACCAGTCCACGATCGTGGAGGACCCGGGCCACTACACCACCTACGCCGGGCCCGTGTACCTCAACGCCGCCGGCAAGTGCGTCGACTGGGCCGGGATCATCTCGGACCAGAGCGGTGGGGACGAGGCCACCAACTGTGGTTGACACACGAGGAGGAGAAGACATGGGCAAGCTCGTTCGAAGGACCTTCGCGCTGGTGGCGGCGGCCGGGATCGGTGCCGCCTCACTGGTCGGAGCGGCCTCACCCGCGGCGGCAGCGGCGGACTACAACGGTGCCTGCGGGGACGGTTACGCCATCATCAACAGCTACGACATGTCCTCGGATCGAGGCACCATCTTCCTGACCTACAACAACTCCAACGGCTACAACTGCGTGACCACCGTGCGCACGGTCGCCGGGACCACCACCCTGGTGGAGGCGATGGTGCGGGTCAGCGGAAGCACCGACTGGGTCATCGACTCCGGCGACTACACGACCTACGCGGGCCCGGTCTACGTGGAGGCCGCGGGCAAGTGCGTCGACTGGGGCGGCACGATCGGCACCGAGACCCGGACGTTCCCGAACCAGCACTGCGGCTGACCTCCGCACGTGGATGAGGGGTGGGCCCGCACGGGCCCACCCCTCATCGTGTTCTCAGTCGCGCAGGCGGTCCAGTTCGGAGCGCAGCTCGTCGACGAGGGACAGCGCTCGGTCCAACCCCGTGTCCGTGCCCTTGTCCGTGCCCGTGTCCAGGGTCTGGGCACGGCCCCGGTCGGGACGGGCCAGGGACGGCCCCGGCGCGATGTTCACCTGTTCGGTGGACCCTGCGGCCTCGATGTCGAAGACCACCCGGTCCGACCGGTGCCAACTCTCGAACCACTCCAGCGGGGTACCGGACCGGTCGAAGGTACCGCCCTCCAAGAGCAGCAGCGGGGAGTTCTCGGCCACACCGAGCTCCCTGGCGATCCCCGGGTCGGCGGGGACCGCCCGAATCTGGCGTCGGCCACCGGAGGGCACCACGCCGAAGTGCGACTCCATGAGCCGGTGCAGCGAGGAGTCGGTGAGCATCTCGGCGTCCAGCCCGGCGAACCGGTCCGCGGGCAGCCAGGTGCGCACGTAGGACAGGGGGTCCCCGTCCACCGAACGCACCCGCTCCAGGCGGAGCAGGGAACGCGTGCCCAAGTGTTCCTCGGCCGAGGGCACCCCCGAACGCACCGGGTCGAGGGAGACCACCTTCGTGGAGAGGGCGAGCCCCTCGGCGGAGAACTGGTCGAACAGGCCGGTCACCCGCTGCACGAGACGGTGGTGTTCGGCGCGTACCGCGGCGACCGCCGCCCGACCGTGCGGGCGACGGACCACACCCTCGTCCTCCAGGGTCGACAGCGCCTGACGCACGACGCTGCGCGAGACACCGAAGCGTTCGCGCAGGGCGGCCTCGCTGGGCAGGGTCTCCCCGGGGGCGATCGTATGGTCCTGGATCTGCGCGCGCAGCACGTCCGACACCTGGGAGTGCAGTGGGCGCGGGTCGGAGCGGTCGACAGGCATGACGGCCATTCTAGGCAGTGCGCAGAGGCCACCAGCTCGCTGAACGGGTGGCCTCTGCGACGGGACGCGGAGCGCGGTGCGGCCCCGGGGTCAGGCCTCGGAGCGCGTGGCCCGCCAGACGTGGCCCCAGCCCGGGGCGAGTTCGGCGGCCCGACGCAGCGCCAACACCAGGCTCGCCTCACGGGCGATCCCCCGCCCGGCGATGTCGAAGGCGGTGCCGTGGTCCACCGACACCCGCACCACGGGCAGCCCCGCGGTGATGTTGACCCCGTCGTCGCCGTAGACCGCCTTGAACGGCGCGTGTCCCTGGTCGTGGTAGCAGACCGCCACCAGCTTCCAGTTTCCGCGAACCGCCGCCGGGATGAGGGCGTCGGCGGGGATCGGTCCGTGCGCGTTGATGCCCTCGGCGCGGGCGAGCTCGATCGCCGGCGCGAGGACGTCGGCGTCCTCGTCGCCGAACAGCCGATTCTCGCCCGCGTGCGGGTTGAGTCCGGCCACGCCGATGGGTTCGTCCGGGGAGCCCTGCGCGCGGGCGAAGGCGTTCATCAGCCGCAGCACCTCAAGGGTGCGCTCCGGGGTGACGTCCTCGATGGCCCGTCGCAGCGACACGTGCGTGGTCAGGTGGAAGAAGGACAGCTCCCCGGCGGACAGCACGAGGCTGTAGTCGCGCACCCCGAACTCGTGGGCGAGCAGTTCGGTGTGACCCGGCCAGTCGTGCCCGCCCAGGTGCATGGCGGCCTTGTTCAACGGCGGGGTGACGATGCCCTCGACCAGGCCGCGCTTGGCCAGGTCGACCGCCTCGATCACGAACCGGGCGGCCCCGTCGCCGGCCTCGGCGCTCAGCTCACCGGTCGGGACGTGGCCCAGGGAGGGGCCGGTCTGCACGATGTCGATCACCGAGGGGTCGTCGGCCGCGTCGGCGGGAGACTCGACCGGGTTGACCGCCAAGGGGTCGCCGCCCACCGCGGTGACGGCGTTGCGCAGCGCGTCGACGTCACCGACGACCACCGGTCGGGAGTACTCGCGGACCTCCGGGTGGTGCAGGAGTGCCTTGGCGGTGATCTCCGGACCGATTCCGGCGACGTCGCCGAGGGTGACCGCGAGGGTGGGGCGGTGGCTCATGCGTGGGTGCCTTTCGTGTGGCGGACCGCGTCGGCGGCCTCGATGAGGGCGTTGGGACTACCGAAGCCCCCGGCCTTGGTGACGATGGAGTGCCCCTCGTGAGGGCCTCCGGTGAGGGTGCCCAGCGGGATACCGGGGGCGACCTCTCCGGTCAGGGTGATGGAACGTGCCCGCAGCGCCTCGGTGAGGGCTCGGGCGCCGTCGCCTCCTGTGACGACGAAACCGGACAGTGGGTGCCGCTCGGCCACGCGCGCCGCCAGCTCGCCGAACCGGCGGGCCACCAGAGCGGGGGACAGACCACCGTCACGGTCGTCGGGCGCGACCAGCGCGGTGTGCGGGCAGGCGGGATCGAACCCGGCCACGACCTTGTCGGACCAGGCCCGCCACGCCTGGTCGTCGCCCAGGTCTGTGGTCGTGGGCTGCTCCACCCGGGTCCACTCGTCCACGACCAACTCGTGCACCTGACCGCGTGCGGCCTGGTGCAGCGAGGTGACCACCACCAGTGCGGGTGCGGGCTCGCGGACCGGACGCCAGGACTCGGCGAGCCGTGTCGCCAGACCGGCCGAACCGACCGGGACGACCCGGTCGCCCAGGAGCGTGATGGCCGCGGCGATCCGGGCGAGGTCCTCGTCGCTTTCGGCGTCGACCACCGCGACCGGTCCGGCGGCGCGCAGCCGTTCGGCGTCCTGCTCGGGGTCGGTCCCGGTCAGGCGCACGTGCCGAGCACCCAACAGTTCGGCGACGCGGCTCTCGGTCACCGGGGAGACGGGGTCGGTGCCCACGGCGGTGCGGTGCACCTCCACACCGTCCACCAACAGGACCCCGTCACGGACGATACGACCGTTGGCGGGGAACGCCGTGCAGACCACCGCGACCGAACCCGGGTGCCAGGCCGCCAGGACGCCGTCGATCTCGGCCCGGATGGGGCCGCGCAGCGTGGAGTCGACCTTCTTGTAGAGCAGCCTCGTACCGGCCTCGCGCAGTCGACGAACCTCGGCGGAGGCCGTCGCCGCCGCCTGCTCGTCGGGCAGGGCCCGGGAGTCGGTGGTCACGGCGACGACGTCGGCGGTGGCGTGGGCCGCGGCCAACTGGAGTTCGGTGCGCCAACCGGCGCGCACGAACTGCACGGCGGTGTCGCCCGCGCCGGTGAGGTCGTCGGCGACCACGGCGATGTGCGGCGCGGATGACGCGTCGTGAGCGGTGGCGCTCATGACCGGTCCCCCTTCGTGACGGTGTCCGTGGGACTCTCGGCCCCGTCGAGTGCGGCCTGTTCGGCCCGCTCGGCCTCGGCGGGCCGGGCGCCGGCGCGGCGCAGTGCCCAGGTGGTGACCAGCGGCGCGAGCAGGGCGGTCACCAGCACGCTCGCGGCGACCTGGGAGGTGGCGGTGCCGACGTAGGCGGCGAAGGACGGGTCGGCGGCGGCGACGATGGCCGGGGTGGCCACGGCGTTGCCCGAGGTGGTCCCGGCGGCGAACCCGACGCCGGACTCACCACCGCGACGCAGCAGGAAGCGGTACCCCAGGTAGACCAGTCCGCCGGTGAACAGGACGATCACCACGCCCATGACGATGCCGCCGAGACCGCCGCGGACGACGTCGCCCAGGTCGATACCGGTGCCCAGGGCGAAGGCGAAGAACGGGATGACAATGCCGGGCACGGGCTTGAGCACCTCGCGCCACTTGGCGTCCACGTTGCCGATCACCACGCCCAGCAGGAACGGCAGGATCGCGGCGAGCAGGGTCATGAAGGGGATCTGACCGAGCCCGGAGGCGCCGATGAACAGCAGCGCGAAGAACGGGCCGTCGTTGACCGCGCCGGCGATGTAGGCGCCGCGGTCCTTGGTGCGCCCGTACTGGCCGGTGATGGCCAGCCACAGGCCGCCGTTGGCGTTGGTGGCGGCGGCGATCATCGCCAGGATCGACACACCGAGGATCCCCTCGGGGCCGGTGGCCATGGCCAGGGCGATGATGAGCAGGCCGGGCACGACGCTCTTGCCCAAGAGGACCACACCGGTGGTGGCCAGG
Source organism: Nocardiopsis sp. NPDC055551 (assembly GCF_053619415.1). NCBI lineage: Bacteria > Bacillati > Actinomycetota > Actinomycetes > Streptosporangiales > Nocardiopsidaceae > Nocardiopsis > Nocardiopsis sp. NPDC055551. The sequence continues at coordinate 178,576 of NZ_JBSHJJ010000001.1, forward strand.
ACGGGGCCACTGGTGCGGAGGGTGACCTGGGTGCCGGTCGCGAAGATCAGCAGGGCGATGAGCGGCATGGCGCTGTCCTTGAACAGCGCGGTGGTGAAGCTGCCGATGTCGAGCGCGCCCGGGGCGAAGGTGCCCAGGATCGATCCCAACACCAGCGGGACCAGCATGGTTCCGCCGGGGATCTTGTTCAGCCAGTGGTAGAGGGGAACCACCGACCCGTGGTCGTCACGCATGAGTGTCCGTTCGAAAGGGCCCCTCGGGCGGCGAGTCTCGGGGCCGGGTCACATATTGTCCGTACAGAGTGTACGTACAATTTTGTTCCGCGCCACCCCCTACTCACATCCGGGCACGCCGAAGAGGGCCCTCCGACGCTCGGATCCCCGATGGGAAGGGCATTTCGAACAATGTGAATCGGACGGATCCGTCCGCGGCGCCCGGCCATCGGAAGGCGGACGGGCCTGCCGGCGTGGTTCGGGGCGCGAGTACGGGAAGTGCTGCGCTTCCCCCTCGGCGCGCTGAAGGTCTCCGCTGGGCTCAGCGGGCGCGAAGGCGCGGCATGGGCGGGATGGGACGGTCGGGACGGAGAGGGCGTCCCGCCTGTCGGGGCGCCCTCCCTTCGCGGACACAGTCCAGAACCTCACCGGCGGCACACCGACCCGCCTGCTCGAAACCCCACCGATTGGAGTCGACGTCGTGCCAGACGGCGTCACGCAACAGGACGCGCACGGTGTACGGAGGCGTTCCGCGTCCGCGCAGTCGCCACCCCTCCCGGAACCCGTTCTCGAACGCCGTGACGAATTCGCTGGGGATCGGGGCATCGGTACGCCGACGGGCTTCGTGGCACTCGGTGGGCAGGTCGTCGACGAACGCCACGGAGCCGGGAGCCGGGACATCCTCGGGAAGTGGTTCGGCGTCCAGCCACACCAGGGCGAAATGACCTGGACAGGCGGTCTGGACGATCTGCCGGACGAACACGCCGGTGACGGGTCGGGGGAGTGGGAGTGGTTCGACGGGCACGGGTCGCTCCGCTCCTTCGCGCGTTGGGTGGGAAACGTGACCCAAGGGTGCCTGAGATCCCCGCCCCGGGCCGGATGAGTTCGCTTCTCCCCGAAACGGCTGACGAGTGAATGAAAGAATCCCTGACCCCACGGGCCTCCGTTGCCCCGGTATGGCGGCCCTGCTCGAACCTATCGGTACGGCACTACCAGGGTCGTGATCAGAACCGGTCGTCCCCGACCGCACGAAAGGAATAGGCGCTCCCCACGAAACGGCCGTGGACACCGTTGTACTCCGGTTCGGGACCGGCGGACAGGATCGCGTACACCTCGCCGTCCTCACCGAGGAGAGCGCGCGCGAACACCTGGAAGGGACCATGCACGTCGTGCTCGTAGCGGTAGGAGAGCACCTCGTCCACCTCCTGGCCCTCTTCCGTGTCCTGGTCCTCCCGATCGAACTCGGGACGGGACCCCGCCTCGTGCTCCAACCGGTCCAGCGCCCGCCCGGGGGAGGTGACGTCGGGTCCGAAGGACCTGACCTGGATGAAGTGACGTCGAGCGTCCGGGGTGAAGAAGACCTTGAAGACGCCATCCTCGGGCGGCTCCTCCTCACGGCTCCAACGCTCGGGCACGTGCAGGAGGAAACCCTGATGGTCCTCCCAAACGCTGTAGCCGTCGGGTGCGGGATCCTCCTCGCCCCCACCTTCGTCCGCGCCTTCGTCCGCGCCCAGGGTGGGCACGTCATCGGGAGGGGAGGGCGGGGGGTTCTCCTCGGGTTCGGAGGTCCCGGCGGAGACGCTCTGCTCGTCCTTGTCGTCCTCGTCATCGTCGTCGGGGAGGACGAATATCGCGGTCAGCATCAGGACGATCAAGAACCCAAGGACCGTGAACGATCGGACCGGATAGGCGGACACCGACCGAACGGAGACTGCTCCACCCGAGGGCTCTGGGAAGGAGACCCAACGTTGCCGTTCGGCGTCCCAACGCAGGTTTTTCGACATCGGTCCTTCCTCAAGTCAGTAGACGTCGCGCCATGTCCGCCAGTGTGACCGCGGAGGCCAGGGCGCCCAGAGCCGTGTTCCCCGGGGCCAACCGCTCCCACAGTCGGCGCAACAGCCCTTGGTCGGCGCTGCCGCTCTGGGTGATCGCGAGCTCGGCCTCGGCCAGTTCGGCGTCGACCACGGTCACTTCGGAGGTGTCGGCGAGCAGGGGCAGTTGCCCGCGCAACAACCGGATCTGCTCCAGGAGCTCCTGGAACCGCTCGTCGTCGGGCGTGACGTCGGTTCGCGCCGTACTGTTCTCACCGGTGGCGATGGACACGCCCTCGGCGTCGCCGCCGATGACCACCGAACCGGCGGAGTGGTCCCCGGTCGGCGCGGGAGCGACCCGCCGGTCGGGTCGAGGCCGCGCGTCGTCTCGCCCCACCGGAACCGAGGTTCGGGCGTCGCCTCCGGTGCCGGTGGAGAACGCTCCACCACGCACCGACCCTCCGATGAAGACCGAGCCCGAGCCGGTCCGGTCGTTGTCGTCGTTGGTACTGGTCATCTCTACTCCTGGTCCGTGTGAGGGGGCGCGTCGGCGGTGTTGGCCCGGGCTCCGCTTCCGGTGGCGATCGATCCGGCCATGGACCCACCGACGAACACGCCACCGCCACCGACGTTGACCACCTGTTGTTGGAACTCGTCGGTCATGTAGCCGGCCTCTGCGAGGGCCTGGTGGGTACCGGAGGTGATGCGGTCCTGAATGGTGGTGACGTAGCGGTTGATGTCCATCTCCTGGAACATCGACCAGGTCTCGCGCGCCCCCACCTCCCGGATGCTGACCCGGGGCCCCTCCAGGGGAAGGTGGGAGGTGGCACGCCACCCTTCGCGCGTCCAGGAACGCAGGGCGTTGAACCCGGAGAACAGGGTGGCGACCGTCACCGCAGGGCCGGCCGCCAGAGTCGACATCCGTAGCCGGATCGAACGTTCGGTGAGGTCGTCCACCTGGTGGAAACTCGACCGCGGTGGGGCCAGCACGTAGGGCAGTACCTCCAGCACGAGGAGGTCGCCCTGGGTGTGCACGCGCAAGAAGACGGTGGTGACGACCTCCTCCTGCCAGCCGCCCACTCGGATGCGCAGGAAGTGCCGTCGCTGTTCGGCGCCTTCCCCGGTGGCCTCCGCCAGGTGCGCGTGCACGTCGGTGGCCCGGTAGGGCAGGGTGGCGCGGCGCAGATCCTCGGGCAGGTCGCTCGGCAGGAAGACGCACTCCCGCAGTTCCAGTTCGTTGAGCCGGTCCTGGCTGGTGCGAGTGGTGCGTTCGGTGAGTTCGGCCAGCCGGGGGATGATGAGGTCGAGCACCCGGCGGCCGGACAGGCGCCCGGGGGCGGTCGCCTGTCCGGGCCGCGGCCTCAGTTCCAGGGTCAGGGACCAGGGTTTGCGCGGCACCCCGGCGCCCAGGAACGGCTCGTCCGCGTTGTACAGGGCCAGGGGAGAGAACTGCTCGGTCTCGATCGCCGCCAGGATCCTCGCGCGTCGGGAGGCGAACGGCGTATGGGAGGTGTCCGGGGGGAACCCGGTGAACCGGTCGCGGGACAGCTCCGTCCACAAGATCCTGGAGATCGCGCTTCGGTGCCAGGCCCCCACCAGGAGCAGCAGCGCCGGTAGGGACAGGACCACCAGGCCCTCGACGATCTTCTCCGTGACGAAGGTCGACAGGATCACGTACGCCGAGAGGGCCATCAAGAACCAGGTGGAGAGGGGCAGGATCCCGAAGCGGAACCTGGCGAATCGTCCGGTCGGTGGATTGCCCGAGCCGTCGACCACCAGGGCGGACCGGCCCTGTCCGTACGGGGAGCGTCGGGCCAAGGAGAGCAGGCTCGCCACGGTGAAGAGCATCAGCGAGATCAGCAGGGCGCCGCCCAGGCCGGGCCCGGCCTGGTCCGGGTCCAGGCTCAGGTTCCAGTTCGTGACCGGGAGACTCAGCGTGATGATCGTCAGGCCGGTCACCCAGATCAGCAGGATCAGGACGGCGCTCCCCAGATCCAGGTTCCGGGCCCGCAGGGCGTGTCCGAGGACGGTCGAGGCGTCGTAGCCCAGGGAGGGCGGAACCAATCGTTCGGGGTGCTCGACCAGCTCGGTGATGACGGTGTCCCGGAACGCGGGGTCGAGGTAGGTGCCCGCGCTGAGCAATCGGGTGGCCTCACTGCGACGGTGCGGAGCGGTGTCGACGGGAGGAAAGGGGGAGGACGGTGCTTCCGGGGTGGGGGAGGCGTCATGGCCGTGGAGGGTCTGGTTCGGTGCTTCCATTCTTCCCTTCGTCCAGAGAAGTTTTCTTCCGCGGGAATGAACCAGAATTATAGGGCGCGGATTGGGGGATCGGCCATCGAACGGAGTAATTCTCTGGGGCGAAAATCGAAATGTGTATGTTTGCCTTTTTGGGGAACTTGAGTGGATTCATGATGTTCTTCGTCCGCCCTTCTGGTGCCGATGGTCCTGGTGAGCGCTCATGTGGGTGAAGTGGTTCTTCTTCGGGTGGGGGTGCGTGCGGGGCGCGTGTTCGATCAGGGGTGAAGGGGGAATTCAGCGGGGGAATCCTTTGGTGGCCGGGATGGGACATCGCCTATTCCAGCCCGACCACGTGCTCGGATCGCCTCAGTCGCGCAACCGGGAAAGGAGGCTCGGCAGTTCTCGGTCATGGGCCACGGTCAACCGGCGGGTGGCGCGGGTGACGGCCACGTACAGGTCGTTGGCGCCACGGGGCCCGTGGAGCACCTCCTCGGGGCGCACCACGATCACCGAGTCGAACTCCAGCCCCTTGGACTCGGTGGCCGACAGCACCACCACGGGCGCCGCCTCCTCGTCCCGACGCCGTTGGGGGCGGCCCGCTCCGGGCAGGGCCTCGGCCACGTCCACGAGGGAGGCCTCGGAGGTGATGACGGCGACCCGTCCCTCCACGATCGCCTCGGTCTCCTCGGCCACCAGGGCGGGCAGCCCGGACAGGTCCTCGGTGAGCCGCACCGCCCGGGGCGGGTCCCCGTCCTCGCGCACCGACTCGGGCACCTCCTGGTCCGGGGCGGCCACGCGCAGCACGTCGGCGGCGACCGCCATGATCGGCGCGGGCGTTCGGTAGTTGACCCGCAGCGTCTCCACGTGCACCTTGTCGCGGGCGTACGGTTCGAGCGCGGCGGTCCACGAGGAGGTGCCCGCGGCGCTGCCGGTCTGGGCCACGTCACCCACCACCGTCAGGGAACGGGTGGGGACCCGGCGCATGATCGACCGCCAGGCCATGGACGACAACTCCTGGGCCTCGTCGACGATGACGTGTCCGTAGGTCCAGGCCCGGTCCGCCCCGGCCCGGTCCGCGGTGGTCGTCGCCGGCCCCGAAGCCCGGTGACGGTCGGCCAGGGACGCGGCGTCCAGCCCCAAGAGTTCCTGTTCGGCCAGGCCGGTGAACTCCAGCACCCCCTGGGCGTAGCGTTCGGCCTCGGCGCGCTCGGCCTCCTCCCGCCGATCGCGAGCGCGTTCGGCGCTGTCGTCGTGGCCCAGGAGCTCGGCGGCCTCGTCCAGCAGGGGGACGTCCTCCACCGTCCACGGGGACCCGTTAGGGCGGTACAGGGTGGTGGCATCGGGCACCTTGGACGCGGTCGCCACCCGGGCCAGGGCCTCGTGGTCGGCGAACAACTCACCGAGCAGCCGCCCCGGGGTCAGGTCCGGCCACAGGGCGTCCAACGCCCACCGGACGGGGTCCTCGTGCCAGAGGCGTTCGCCGATGAAGGGCAGGTCCTCCTCGACCACCGGGCGGCCCAGCAGGGTGGCCTCGGCGCGGGCGAGTTCGGTGAGCAGGGTGGTGACCACGTACTTGCGGGCCACGTTGTGCGACAGCCGCAGGCCCCGGGCGGTGGTCAGGACCCCCTCGCACACCGGCCCGGGGACCACGAGGTCGCCGGCGTCGGTCCTCACCCGCAGGTCCTCCTCGCCGAACGCCCGCGATGGGGTGCGCCGTCGGTCGTCGATCGCGGCGCGCACGAAGTCCGCCATGGCCACGGACCCCTTGATCGCGGCGACGTCGTGGCCCTCGCGCGCGGTGGCCTCCACCCCGGGCAGGAGTTCGCCCACGGTGCGCATCACCACGTCGGTCTCGCCCAGGGAGGGCAGCACGTCGCCGATGTAGCGCAGGAACGCCGGGTTGGGGCCCACCACCAGCACACCGCGCCGTTCCAGGACCGCGCGGTGGGTGTAGAGCAGGTAGGCGGCTCGGTGCAGGGCCGCCACGGTCTTGCCGGTGCCCGGCCCGCCCTGGACCACCAACACCCCGGACAGGGCGGAGCGGATGACCCGGTCCTGTTCGGCCTGGATGGTGGCGACGATGTCGCCCATCCGACCGGTCCGGCCGCGATCGAGCGAGGCCAACAGCGCGGCCTCGCCGACCAGTTGCCGCCGGTCGCCATCGCTGAGACCGTCGGGGTCGAACACCTCGTCGTCCAGGCCGATCACCGTGCGGCGACGGATCCGCAGGTGGCGGCGGCGGGTGATCCCCTCGGGCGCGCCCGGGGTGGCGGCGTAGAAGGGGCGGGCGGCCGGGGCGCGCCAGTCCACGAGGATGGTCTCGTACTCGCCGTCGCGCAGGCCGATCCGGCCCACGTACCGGGCCTCGGTGTCCCCGTCGGAGTGGGCGAGGTCGATCCGGCCGAAGCACAGGCCCTCCTCCACCGCGTTCAGCTGTGCGCCGCGCAGGGCCTGTTCCTGGGCACGCGTCTCCCGTTCCACGATCGCGGCGTAGCCGGAGCGGTCCTCCTGGAGATGGACGGCGGCCAACCGCTCGCCGGCCCGGGCGCGCAGCACGTCCAGGCGCTCGTACATCGTGGTGACGCGTTCCTGCTCGGTGGCGATCGCCGCGGCCTCCGTCGCCGTGACGGAAGGACCATCTTGACGGTCTTTGTTCAAGCTGCTATCCTTGCGGTGAGAAGTTAGCGAATAGCTCTATTTTTGCGGATGGATAGGGAACTCTAACAGAGGCGCTCCCTCCTCGGCCACCCCTTCGCGCACGCCACCCTCACCCATCACGGGCGAGGGTTTTTTCGTGTCCCCGTCCCACCGGCTCGTCACAGCCGCTACACTCGGCCCCATGCGAACCGAACCGATCAACGGACAGTGGTGGCGCCGCACCTAGGCGGCGCACCGATCAGTTCGCATTCAACGAACAGCGACCGCCCGGACCGGCGGTCGTTTTCTGCTTTCGAGGCGACCCCGGCCGGTGATGACCACCCGACCGTAGAGCGCCCCGAAGGACCGGCCGTGAAGCCCAGCGACGCCCAGAACAGCACTTACAGCACCCCCGCCGGGGTGAGGGTCCACCGCGGCGCCACCCCGTGCGACCCCGAGATCCTCACCGAACTCGTCAGCTCCGTCGAGTTCCGCCGAGGCGGTGTGCTCTCCTCGGGAATGGAGTACCCCGGCCGCTACGACCGCTGGCACCTGGGCTACGTCGACCCCTGTCTGGAGGTCGCCACCCGAGGGCGACGGGTCACCGCCACCGCCCTCAACGAGCGGGGCCGCGTCCTGCTCCCCGTCGTGGACCAGGCGCTGCGCACCGCCGGCGAGGCCGTGGCCGCCGGCCCCGACCAGGTCACCGTGACCGTGCCCGAAGCCGACCCGGGGGAGTTCTTCACCGAGGAGGAACGCAGCCGCCGGCCCAGCGTCTTCACCGCCGTGCGCGCCCTCCTGGACGCCCTGCGCAGCCCCGAGGACACCAACCTCGGCCTCTACGGCGCCTTCGGGTACGACCTCGCCTTCCAGTTCGAACACATCGAACGGCACATCGACCGCGACCCCGGCGACCGCGACCTGGTCCTGCACCTGCCCGACGCCATCGTGGTCCGCGACCGCAAGCGCGAGACCTGCGTGCGCTACACCTACGAGTTCACCGTCCCGGCCCAGGGCGATCGGCCCGAGGCCACCACCGAGGGCCTGCCCCGGACCACCGAACCCACCCCGCCGGTGGTGGCCACCGAGGTGCCCGCGGGGCCCGAACCCGGCTCCTACGCCGAGATCGTGGCCGAGGCCAAGAAGCGCTTCCGTCGCGGCGACCTGTTCGAGGTGGTGCCAGGACACCGGACCTACGCCCGCTGCTCCTCCCCGGCCCGCTTCTACGAGAACCTGCGCGAGCGCAACCCCGCCCCCTACGAGTTCTTCTTCAACCTGGGGGAGGGCGAATACCTGGTGGGCGCCTCCCCTGAGATGTTCGTACGGGTCAGCGGCGAACCCGGAACCGGTCAGCGGGTGGAGACCTGCCCCATCTCCGGCACCATCCGCCGCGGCGATGACGCCCTGGGTGACGCCGAGAACATCCAGGAACTGCTCTCCTCGGTCAAGGAGAAGTCCGAGCTGACCATGTGCACCGACGTGGACCGCAACGACAAGTCACGGGTGTGCGAGCCGGGCAGCGTCAAGGTGATCGGCCGGCGGCAGATCGAGATGTACTCACGCCTGATCCACACCGTCGACCACATCGAGGGCACCCTGCGCAAGGAGTTCGACGCACTGGACGCCTTCCTCACCCACATGTGGGCGGTCACCGTCACCGGCGCGCCCAAGACCTGGGCGATGCGCTTCATCGAACAGCACGAGACCAGTCCTCGCCGCTGGTACGGCGGGGCCGTCGGCGTGCTCAACTTCGACGGTTCGATGAACACCGGGCTCACCCTGCGCACCGCCCACATCCGCGACGGGGTGGCCGCGGTGCGGGTCGGCGCGACCCTGCTGTACGACTCCGACCCCGAGGCCGAGGAGAAGGAGACCTTCCTCAAGGCCCGCGCCCTGATGGAGACCCTCGCCCAGGGCGAGGAGCAGCACGCCCGGGAATCGCAGCCGTCGCGGGTCGTCGAGGAACCCGAGCCCGCTCCGCTGCCGGGCGCCGGCATGCGTGTTCTGCTGGTCGACCACGAGGACTCCTTCGTCAACACCCTGGCCGACTACGTGCGCCGCCACGGCGCCGAGGTCACCACCGTCCGCTACGGGTTCGACCACGCCCTGCTGGACCGGTTCGCCCCCGATCTGGTCGTCCTCTCGCCCGGGCCCGGTCTGCCCGTGGACTTCGCCATGAGCGACCTGCTCGACGCCCTGGCGACCCGCGGTCTGCCCGTGTTCGGTGTGTGCCTGGGTCTGCAGGGCATGGTCGAACACGCCGGCGGTGAGCTGAGCACCCTGAACGCCCCCGTGCACGGCAAGCCCGGCCGGGTCGAGGTCCTGGGCGGGGACCTGTTGGCCGGCCAAGGTGAGGACGGCCGATTCCAGGCGGCCCGCTACCACTCGACCTACACGGTGCCCGAGGCGGTGAAGCACTTCGAGGTGACCGCCGTACTGGACGGGGAGGAGGGGGAACCCCCGGTCGTCATGGCGATCGAGGACCGTGCGGCGCGCTGGTACGCCGTGCAGTTCCACCCCGAGTCCATCCTCACCGCGGTGGTCGGCGAGGGCATCGTCTCCCGCGCCCTGGAACTCGCGCGGCGTTGACCGGGGACGGCCACCGATGCGAGCGATCCGAGCTTGAGAGATCTCTCGCGTGCGGACCACCTCTGATCTGCGAGGGAGACATTCGTGGTCGAGACCTTGCCGTGAACGAAGTTTGACCGACTCGTTAGCGGACAGGGGTTGCGTATGAGTATTTTGCTGCTAATCCTCGGAATCATCCTTATCGTCGCCGGCGTGATGGGGGTCCTGCGCGGGCAGCTCCTCTGGGGCATCGTCCTCATCGTCGTCGGAGTGATCCTCTCGCCCGGCGGTTTCGCCCTCGGTCTCTAACGAGCGGCCGGACCCTTCCAACGAGCACCGTTCCACGATGAGATCGGCCGAGGGATCGGGTGTCCGACACGCGCACGAGCGTGATCGGACACCCGATCCCTCGGCCGTGTCCACACCCTCACACGGAAGGCAGGACCTACCCCCGGGTTGGACGTGTACCCTCGTGGGAGGCCGAATCGGCCCAACCCCATCGCGTGTACCGTTCCCCGATCAGATCCCCGGGTCACGGGATCGAAGCGTGCCATGGGTCGGGGGAGTTGCTAGGAGAGGGTGCTGTGAAGAAGGTCGATCCCCAGGTCCGCCTGGTCGCACGTCCGCAGGTGGACTACGACGCCATCACCGACTACCTCAAGGAGGTCGGAGGAGAGGCGTGGATCGAGCGGTTCGACCGGGGTGAACTCGATGCACACCTCAACGACTCCCAGAACCTCGCCGAGTTCGCCGGGCGACTGTGCTATCGCTCCTGGGAGCCGGGGCTCAACCCCAACGTCACCCGGGTGCGCAAGGACCAGGACCAGTACCTGGGCAACCTGTTGGCCAGCCTGCACGGTTCGGTGCTCGAACACATCAGCTTCAGCTTCGTGCTGCACAACGTCTCGCGTGTGCTCACCCACGAACTCATCCGTCACCGCCCCGGCGTCGCCGTCTCCCAGGAGTCGCTGCGCTTCGTGCGCCTGACCGACCTGCCGTTCTGGTTCCCGGACTGGGCCGAGGAGGACCCGGAGCTGATGGAGCGCGCCACGGCGATGCTCCAGCAGATGGAGGAGTTCCAGTTCTGGATGGCCGAACACTTCGGTCTGGACGACGAGGGCGTGAAGTTCGCCGAGAAGAAGCACAAGACGTCGTTCATGCGTCGCTTCGCCCCCGAGGGCGTGGCCACCGGTCTGGTGTGGACCGCCAACGTGCGCACCCTGCGGCACACCCTGGAGGCCCGCACCGCTCCCGGTGCGGAAGAGGAGATTCGCCTGCTTTTCCACCTCATCGGTGAGACACTGAAGGAGGAGGCCCCCGCGCTGTTCGGCGACTACGTCGTCGAGGACGGCGCCTGGGTGCCCCAGTGGCGCAAGGTCTGACCGACCTCCCATGACCGCCCGCCCCGGCCTCTGCCCGGGGCGGGCTCCTTTGTGCCCATCAGGCGTCCAGGCCGGCCATCCTGCGGTGATCTTGCTACCAGAAGCGAAAAAGGCACCTTTTTCGCTTCTGGTAGCAAGATCACCGCTTTTCGGTGCCGGTCCGTGTCCACTTCGTCCCGAAAGGGTCAAGGGGGCCTCGGGAATGGGCCAATGATTCCCGGGCCGCGCCAATAGCGAGCACGGATTTGGTTGGATCTCGCATAAGTCCTGGTGGGAGCATTCGTAGGGGTGTCCGGCGTGGGTAGGAGGCGAGGGCGAACGGAAGGCGAACAGCCCCGCCTCCCGCGAACCAGGAAGGGGTTGCGCAGTGACCAGCGAACTTGTACCGGAGAACCTCATCGGGCACCAAGTACTCGACCCCGAAGGCAACAACATCGGGAAGATCAAGCAGGTCTTCCTGGACGACCGCACGGGGGAACCCAGTTGGGTCTCGGTCCACACCGGACTCTTCGGGATGAAGGAGACCCTGGTGCCGCTCCAGGGGGCCCGACCGATGGCGGAGGACATCCAGATCCCCTACGACAAGGCGACGGTCAAGGACGCTCCGCAGGTGGAGGCCGACCGTCACGTCGAGCCCGAGGACGAGGCCATCGTCCGCGACTACTTCGCCAAGCACGGTGGTGTGCCCCGCCAGAGCGGCGGAGAGTCGGACGACATGACCGGGCGGACACCCATGGGCGCGCCGGGCACCACCGACGACGGGACCAATACCTGGACCGAGGACGGTGACGAGGGCTCCATGGTCGGCCGTGCCCGTTCGGGCGAACGCCTCGGTGGTCCGGTCGACCCCGAGGCAGAGGACGTCTCGCTGATCCGGCACGAGGAGCAGGTGGAAATCGGCGTCGAACGCCGAGAGAGCGGACAGGCGCGGATGCGCCGACACGTGGACGTCGAGCGCTTCGACGAGACCGTCCCGGTGCACCACGACGAGTTGGAGGTGGAGCGCCGGCCGATCACCGACCCCTCCCAGGTGACCGACGAAGGCGACCTGGAGGAGGGTGAGCAGACCTTCACGCTCTACGAGGAGCGTCCGGTGGTCTCCAAGCAGAACGTGCCGGTGGAGGAGATCCACGTTCGAAAGCGCGACGTCACCCGCGAGGAGCACGTCGAGGGCGAGCTTCGCAAGGAGCGGTTCGAGATCGAGGGTGAGGACGAGGACGGCACTTCGCCCTCCGGCCCCAGGTGATCGCGAGCGCCATCGTGCGCCGGGTGCCTTCGGGCGCCCGGCGCACCCTTTTCGTGCGGGGCCCGGTACCGGAGGGACGAAAGGAAACCGAAAGCCTTGCGCACTAGGTTTTCTGAACGAGGGGTGTCGGGGACGGACGACACCTCCTGGTCAGTCCTTTCCTGAGGCCCGCCGCCTCGGGGAGGGGGTACCTCTCGAACGGTGGCCGGTGGAGAGCGCCGGCCACCGTCACCCCTTCACCGATCGCCCACCCGAGCCCTGTCGGGGTGTCCTCCCAGGTCGGAGCCGGACGTGAGCTTAGGCTCGCATCTGTCGGCCGCCGACAGGAGCAGGGGGAACACGATGACCGAGGACGTGAACGGGGAGAGCGCCCGAGAAGAGGTCACCGGCGAGGAGACGGCCGGGCGCGACGCCGAACCCGAGCCGCGTGGTCGTGACGCCGAACCCGGCCGCGGACACACCCTCGTCCTGGGGGCCGGCATGTCCGGACTGGCGGCCGCCGACCGACTCGCCGAACAGGGGGAGCGGGTCACCGTACTGGAGGCCCGTGCCCGCACCGGCGGACGGATCCACTCCGTGCGCACCTGGGGCGGAGCGACCCTGGACGTCGGCGCCTCCTGGATGCGGGGGGAGGAGAACAATCCGCTCTCCCGCCTGGTCCGGGAGGCCGGCGCGCGTACGGCGACCTTCAACCGTGCCACCGAGACCGCCTACGACCCCAAGGGGCGCCGCCTCCTCTTCGACCGACACCGGCGCAACATGGAGGACGTCAACCTCCTCCACGAGCACATGTACTGGACCACGGTCGGCGCCGGCCGGGAGGAGTCCATGGAGCAGGGCATCGACCACGCCCTCTACGACGTCAACCTGGTCCGCGCGCGCGCCCGCGACGCAGCGGAGATCGTGCACCGCATCGCCGAGGCCGAACACGGGGCCGACGCCGAGGAGATCGCCTTCACGGCGGTCTCCGCCGCTCACGAGTTCAGCGGTGACGACGTCGTCTTCCCCGACGGGATGGGCCGACTCACCGACCACCTGGCCCGAGGGTTGGACGTGCGCTTCGAGCACGTCGTGTTGTCGGTGGACCACGGCGAGGACGGCGTCCGGGTCCGGGTGGACACCCCCGGCGGAGAGGAGACCCTCACCGCCGACCGCGTCCTGGTGACCCTGCCGCTGGGGGTCCTGCAGGCCGGCCAGGTCGACTTCGAGCCGCCACTGCCCCAGGACAAGCGCGAGTCGTTGGAGAGCCTGGGCAACGGCCGCTTGGAGAAGCTGTTCCTGCGCTTCGACGAGGTCTTCTGGGGCGACGCCGAGGTGATCGTGCACCTGGGGACCGAGGAGGGAACCTGGTTCCACTGGTACTCGGGACAGAACGTGTTCGGCGTGCCGGTCCTGGTCTGTCGCAACGGCGGCAACGCGGCGCGCTTCCTGGCCGGCAAGGACGACGCCGAGGTGGTCGAGCACGCCATGGAGTCGCTGCGGGGCATGTTCAAGAAGGCGCCGGACCCGGTGGACCACTACCTGACGCACTGGATGGACGACCCGTTCGCGCGAGGAGGGTTCTCCTTCACTGCGGTCGGCTCCGGTGACCAGGACCGGATCGCGTTGAGCGACCCGATCGGGGAACGCGTGTTCTTCGCGGGGGAGGCCACCGTCGTCGAGCACAGCGCCACGGTGCACGGCGCGTTGCTGTCGGGGCTGCGGGAGGCCGAGCGCATCCTGTCCCTGGACTGATCCCCTCGGCGGGAGGTTGTGCCCGGTGACGGGCGGGTAGTGCGTTTTCACGGGCCGCGCACCCCTTTGACCAGGGAAGTCGTGTGTGCGGGGTCGGCGGTGTCATTCATCGAACAGGAAACGGGGAGCCACGATGGGGACCGAACACGGTGTCGAGGGTCTGAAGACGATTCTGGGCCAGGTGCCCTTTCCCGCGGACAAGGAACGGATCCTGGACCGGGCTGCTTCTCTGGGGGCCGACGACGAGATCATGAGGGCATTGAGGGCGATGCCTCCGGTCGACTACGACCGACCCGACGACGTCCTGCGGTCGGTGCCCATGGACGAGTCCGACACGGACGCGCGCAAGGAGTCCGATCGGGCCCAGCAGCGGCGGGAACACACCAAACCCGGTCTTTCCGAGACGATGAAGGACACCGGGCCGGTGAACCCGATCGAAGAGGAGACCGGGGAGAACCGTAAGTCCTGAGCGGGCCGGGGCGGCGGGGCCGCCGCCGCACCCGCTGACGCGTTCGCCGGGAGAAGAGCCCGAACCGGAAGGTGGGTCCGTACAGGCTACGATTGGCGGGCGGCCGTTTCGCCGGGTCACGGGACATCGACGGAGCGCGCTGCGGTGGGAACGGAAGATCCCGCCCGTTATCGTGGTCGCCATGGGGCGATCCGCGCAAGAAGGCAGACACGAGGCGGGGGGCAGTGTGGCCGGCCCGGTGGTCACCGACCGCATCTGGACGGTTCCCAACCTGTTGAGCATGCTCCGGTTGTTGGGTGTTCCGCTGTTCCTGTGGCTCATCCTGGGACCCGAGGCCGACTGGTGGGCACTGCTCGTGCTCGCCTTCGCCGGGATCAGCGACTGGCTGGACGGCAAGATCGCCCGAGCCTGGAACCAGGCCTCCAAGTTGGGTCAGTTCCTCGACCCGGCCGCCGACCGGCTCTACATCTTCGCGGCGCTGCTGGGACTGGTCATCCGTGGGATCGTGCCGTGGTGGCTGATGGCCATCCTGGTCCTGCGAGACGTCCTCATCCTCGGCGCCCTGCCGCTGCTGCGCCACTTCGGCTACGGGCCGCTTCCGGTGAACTTCGCGGGCAAGGCCGCCACCCTGTGCCTGTTGTACTCGTTCCCGTTGTTGTTCGTGGCCGAGTACGCGTCCATCGTGGGAGATGTGGCCAAAATTGTAGGTTGGGCGTTCGCGCTCTGGGGAACGGCTCTTTATTGGTGGGCCGGATTGCTCTACGCCGTACAGGGACTACGCCTGATCGGACAGTCCCGCCGTGCCGAACGCGCTGATCACGAGGGTGTGAGAACGGGAGACCCGGACAGCGACGAGGGGCACGGCAGGTTCACGGAACGGTAACGGGGCCTGATCCGTGACACCGACGGGCCGGCTCACCTGAGTCCTGTCGGATCGAAAGGGAGTGTCGTCTCCGTCATGAGAACATGTCCCACCGCGCGCGCCGGTGCGCGCTCCGAAGAACGCACATCCCCCATCGCCCCCCACGGCCAAGCCGTTCGGGGGGATCGGGGATGACCACACCCAACGAAGGGCCCGGGACCACCACGCCTCCGATGAAGGCCGTCGTGATGGCGGGCGGCGAGGGCACTCGCCTGCGCCCGATGACGGCCAACCAACCCAAACCGCTCCTACCGGTGGTCAACAAGCCCATCATGGAGCACGTGCTGCGCCTACTGCGCAAGCACGGATTCACCGAGACGGTCGTCACCGTCCAGTTCCTGGCCACGCTCATCCGCAACTACTTCGGTGACGGCGAAGAGCTCGGCATGAAGCTCCACTACGTCGCCGAGGAGGTCCCCCTCGGGACCGCCGGCAGCGTCAAGAACGCCGAGGAACACCTGCGCGGCGAGCCGTTCATCGTCATCTCCGGTGACGCGCTCACCGACATCGACCTCACCGACATGCTCCGCTTCCACCGTGAACGCGGCGCCAAGCTCACCATCGCCCTGAAGCGGGTCCCCAACCCGCTGGAGTTCGGCATCATCATCGTCGACGAGCAGGGCCGCATCCAGCGTTTCCTGGAAAAACCCACCTGGGGACAGGTCTTCTCCGACACCGTCAACACCGGCATCTACATCATGGAACCGGAGGTGTTGGAGAGAGTCGCCACCGGAGAGGTGGTCGACTGGTCCGGTGACGTGTTCCCCGAACTCCTGGCCGAGGGCGAACCCATCTACGGGTACGTCGCCGACGGCTACTGGGAGGACGTGGGCACCCACGAGAGCTACCTGAGCGCCCAGGCCGACGTGCTCTCGGGCAAGGTGGACGTCGACATCGACGGCTTCGAGGTCTCCCCGGGCGTGTGGGTGGGCGAGGGCTCCGAGGTCAGCTCCGAGGCCGTACTCAAGGGACCGCTCTACATCGGCGACTACGCCAAGGTCGAGGCCGGCGCGGAACTGCGCGAGTACACCGTGGTCGGCAGCAACGCCGTGGTCCGCGCGGAGGCCTTCGCCCACCGCACCGTGCTCCACGACAACGTGTTCATCGGCCGCGGCGCCAACCTGCGCGGCACCGTGATCGGCAAGAACACCGACGTCATGGCGGCGGTGCGGATCGAGGAGGGCGCGGTCATCGGTGAGGACTGCGTCATCGAGTCCGAGGCCTACCTGCACAACGACGTCAAGGTCTACCCGTTCAAGACCATCGAGGCCGGGGCGGTGGTCAGCACCAACGTCGTCTGGGAGTCACGGGGGCAACGCTCCCTGTTCGGTCCCCGTGGTGTGTCCGGCCTGATCAACGTCGAGATCACCCCCGAACTCGCGGTCCGGTTGGCCAACGCCTACGCCACCACCCTGAAGAAGGGTGCGATGGTCACGACCTCCCGCGACGTCTCGCGCGCCGCGCGCACGCTCAAGAGGGCCATCATCAGCGCGCTCACCGCGACCGCCATCGAGGTGCGCGACCTGGAGGTGGTGCCGCTGCCGGTGGCGCGCTTCCACACCTCCCAGAGCGGCGTCAGCGGCGGCATCGTCGTGCGCACCAGTCCGGGCGACCCCGAGTCGGTCGACATCATCTTCCTGGACGGTGAGGGGGCCGACCTGTCGCCGGGCGCCCAGCGCAAACTCGACCGGGTCTTCTCCCGAGCCGAGTACCGGCGCGCGTTCCCCGGGGAGATCGGCGAGCTGACCTTCGCCGCCCGCAACATCGAGAACTACTCCCACGACCTCCTACGGTCCGTGGACACCTCCGGGGTGGCCGAGGCGGAGCTGAAGGTGGTCGTGGACTGCGCGGGCGGCACGGGTTCGCTCATCCTGCCCTCGCTGCTGGGACGGATCGGCGTGGACGTGCTCACCGTCAACAACCGCCTGGACGAGGCCTCGCCCACCGACACGGTCGCCAGGAAGATGCGCGACCTGGAACGTCTGGGCGAGTTGGTGTCGGGTTCGGGGGCGGACTTCGGTGTGCGTTTCGACCCGGTCGCCGAACGCCTGTCCATCGTGGACGAGAACGGCGAGCTGATCGACGACGACCGCGCGTTGTTGGTGGTGCTGGACCTGGTGGCCGCCGAACGCGGTGCGGGCAAGGTGGCGCTGCCGGTGACCACCACCAGGGTGGCCGAGCGCGTGGCCGGTGCCCACGGTGTCGAGGTGCGTTGGACGGCCACCGCCACCCACGAGCTCACCAAGGCGGTCCGTGCCGAGGGTGACGCCATCATCTTCGCCGGTGACGGCCGGGGCGGGTTCGTCCTCCCCGAGTTCAGCTCCACCAGTGACGGCATCGCCGCGTTCGTGCGGCTGCTGGGTCTGGTGGCGCGGACCCGTCGCCCGATCGTGGAGATCGATCGGGCGATCCCTCAGGCGCACCTGTTGCGCCGTTCGGTGCCCACCCCATGGGCGGTCAAGGGCAGCGTCATGCGCGCGGTCGTGGAGGCCGCGCAGGACCGGGAACTGGACACCACCGACGGCGTGCGCGTGATCGAGTCGGACGGAAGCTGGGCGCTGGTCCTCCCGGACACCGCCGAAGCCGTCACCCATCTTTGGGCCGAAGGTCCTGATTCGGACAAGGCTCAGGCTCTGTTGGACGAATGGGCCTCCGTCGTGGAGCGTGCGGAGGGCTGAAATGGCAGGTCGTGGGCGTGGGCGGCGGTGGCCGTCCACGCCCACGTGCTTCGGTCCGTCCGTCGGTGGGGAAAAATCGCCCGGCAGGGCGGTCGAGCGGACGAATCGAGCGGAATCCCAGGTCAATCCACGGTCGGGAGGCCGACGAAAATCCACTCCGCGTTCAACAGAACCAAACCCCTCGGACGGGCATCTGCCCCAGAACAGGCGTTGATCTCTTCCGAGGTCCGGTGTGGCGGTGCCCCGGGTGCCGCCTCCATCGAGTCCGTCGCACGCCCGTGTCACGGGGCCGCGCGGCGGGCCACGGGGGAGCGAAACCCTGTCTGGACAGGGATATGGTTTAAAGTCGAGTGTTCCCTGAAGCATCTCGTCACCATCGACACAAGGGGTTCCGGCAACGGCGGACGTCCGTCGGGGTGACAAGGGGCAGAACATAGGGGATGAGACCTAGCGACCGACCGTGTGGGACGATCCGTTGCCGCGAAAGCGGAACGTCTCACCGTGTTCCGGACGTTGAGCGGGCACAGTGTCCGTCCGGCGAGCCGGAACGCGCCACCGATCAGCCGAATCAAGCACCGCCCCGTGCGGTAGGAGGCCGAGCCGACCTATGTCGAGCGTTTACTGCACGCAGTGCGGTCACGCCGTTGCGGATGATGCCCGTTTCTGCTCCCACTGTGGAACTCCCCTCCGCAGGGCCGACCAGCAGAATCCGCCGTCCAACACGGGCGGGGAGTCCGGTGGAGGGGACGTCACCTCCACCATCTCCATCTCCGGGATACAGGCCCTGGAGGACGAGGAAGCGGGTGAGGATCTCGGCGGCGACGACCCCGCCAGTGCCGATGCGTTGCCCCCGGGCACCGCGCTACTCGTGGTCCGCCGTGGCCCCAACGCCGGAAGTCGTTTCCTGCTGGACAGCGACGTGACCACCGCCGGGCGCCACCCCAACAGCGACATCTTCTTGGACGACGTCACCGTCTCCCGACGCCACGTGGAGTTCTTCCGCAGGGGTAACGGGTTCGGGGTCCGTGACGTCGGTAGTCTCAACGGCACCTACGTCAACCGGGAACCGGTGGACGAGGCCGAGCTGGGTGGTGGGGACGAGATCCAGATCGGCAAGTTCCGGATGATCCTGCTGACCAAGCCCCGCCGATGACGGATCGGTGACCACGGTCGACGGGGGTGGGAGGGCCGAAGAGGTTTGCGGCCCTCCACCTCCGGAGAGCTTTGTAACGAAGGGTGCCGATTTCGCCCTCGGGTCCTGATCCGACGGGGGAGCAGGGACGAGCGCCCAGCCGGCATGACGACTCGTGGGACGGAGACGCTGTGAAGCACATGGAGGTCGTCGGCGTCCGGGTTGAGATGCCTTCGAACCAACCGATTGTCCTGCTCAAGGAATCCGAGGGTGACCGCTACCTGCCGATCTGGATCGGCGGGGTGGAGGCCACCGCCATCGCCTTGGCCCAACAGGGGGTCGCGCCCGCCCGACCTCTCACGCACGACCTGTTCCGGGACGTGCTCGACGCCCTGGAGACCGGCCTGGAAACGGTACGGATCACGGGGCTGAGCGATGGCATCTTCTACGCCGAACTGGTCTTCAGCAATGGTGTCGAGGTCAGTGCACGACCCTCCGACTCCATTGCCCTGGCCCTGCGGACCGGAACCCCGATCTACGCGCACGAGGATGTGATCGACGAGGCGGGGATGCCGATACCCGACGAGCAGGAGGACCAGGTCGAGGCGTTCCGGGAGTTCCTGGACAACATCTCGCCCGAGGACTTCGGTCGACGCAGTACCTGAGAGATCGCAAGGGCGGGGCCCGCGCACGGCGTGGGCCCCTCTTCCTTGCCCGAGCGGGCCCATCGGCCCATGAGGCCGAGGACACGGCTGTGACCTGCGACTTCATTATCGGGGTCAGTGGTAGATTGGGATGAGGGAATGGACGCGGCGACCACAACCGAAAAGGCCCGGTCTCCTCGGGGCATCGGACGTACGGGTGGGTCGGAGCCGTCACCGCGCGTACTTGGCGACGCGCCGGGCGGCTTCGTTGACGCTGCCTTGGCGTCGCCCTACCGTCAGTGCTGTGGAACCCGCGGCGCGCCCATTCCCTGAGTGGACCTTCCCCTGTCGATGCCGCCGTGGGACGAGAAGCCGGAGGTCGGCGTGGCGGTAGCGAGCGGCAAGCGGGATCCCCATGACAGGCGGTCCGCGCTGCGGCTAGCGGGGCAGCAGGGCCTACTGTGCGAAGAGGACGTGATGGCGCTGCCTATGGACGTCGGGTATCGGGGCCCAGCGGCGTGTACGGCCGCCGGGATCACCTATCGACAGCTCGACTACTGGGCCAGAACCGGCCTGGTGGAGCCGAGCGTGCGCACAGGAGCCGAAAACGCCCCGCTGTACAGTCTTCCGGACATCCTGATGCTGAAGGTGGCCAAGCGTCTCCTGGACACCGGGATCTCCCTGCAGCAGATCCGCACGGCCGTCGACCACCTGCGCGGCCGTCCCGCCGGGGAGTTGGCCCGCATCACCCTGATGAGCGACGGTGTGAGCGTCTACGAGTGCACCTCCCCCGACGAGGTCGTCGACCTCATGCAGCGGGGCCAGGGCATGTTCGGGTTGGCGTTGGCGAACGTGGCCCGTGAGCTGGAGGAGGCGCTGGGGGTCGTCCCGGCCGAGGCCCGTTCCGACCTTCCCACCCCGGACCCCCGACCCGTCGACGAACTGGCCCGTCGGCGACGTGAACGCCGTACCGGTTGAGAGCGGTACGAAGGTGTGCCCTGGCTCCTCGTTCCGGAGTCCGATCGAGTACCTTCGTAACCACAACAGGGGTGAAAACCGACATTTCTCCCTGCTTGGATACATGTACAGAGCGTCAGCAGGCTTTTGATATCGCGCGGGAGAGACCCCGACGCTACGGGGCGCCGACGGGGCAATACTCCCCAGTAACCTCTCAGGCACCATGGACCGCGCGAAGGAGGCCGCTCTGGAGCCGGCATCGTCGTGCCCGGTGACAGAGGGGGAGACCGTGAGGAACACCGCCGATCGAATCGGCCCTGTCACCAGGAGGTCTCCGTGACTGACCCGTCGAACGCCTCGACCATGGGCGCACCCGCCCGGGTCTTCGCCGACCGGCACATCGGCCCCACGCCCACCGAGACGGCGGAGATGCTCAAGACCGTGGGCTACGGCTCCACGACCGAGCTCATGAGCGCCGCCGTGCCCGAGTCCATCCTCACCGGCCCCGGGCAGAGCGCCCCGCTGGCCCT
Organism: Nocardiopsis sp. NPDC055551; assembly: GCF_053619415.1. Taxonomy (NCBI): domain Bacteria; kingdom Bacillati; phylum Actinomycetota; class Actinomycetes; order Streptosporangiales; family Nocardiopsidaceae; genus Nocardiopsis; species Nocardiopsis sp. NPDC055551. The sequence goes on from NZ_JBSHJJ010000001.1 coordinate 199,736, forward strand.
GCCCGAGGCCGCGGGAGAGGCCGAGGCCCTGGCCGAGCTGCGGGAGTTGGCCGGTCGCAACCGCCCCCACACCACACTCATCGGCCTGGGCTACTACGACACGCTCACCCCGCCGGTCATCCTGCGCAACATCATGGAGAACCCGGCCTGGTACACCGCGTACACGCCCTACCAACCGGAGATCTCCCAAGGCCGGTTGGAGGCCCTCCTCAACTTCCAGACCGCGGTCTCGGACCTGACCGGTCTGCCCATCACCGGCGCCTCGCTGTTGGACGAGGCGACCGCCGCGGCCGAGGCCATGACCCTGGCCCGACGCGCCTCCAAGGTCAAGAGCGACGTCTTCGTCGTGGACGCCGACGTCTTCCCGCAGACCCTGCAGGTGTTGCGCACCCGCGCCGAGCCCCTGGACATCGAGGTCGTCGTCGCCGACCTGACCAAGGGCCTGCCCGAGGGCGAGGCCTTCGGAGTCCTGGTCCAGTACCCGGCCTCCAGCGGTGTGGTCCGCGACCCGAGCGCGGTCATCGAGCAGGCGCACGAGCGCGGCGCGCTGGCCGTGGTCGCCGCCGACATCCTCGCCCTGACCCTGCTGCGCAGCCCCGGTGAACTGGGCGCGGACATCGCGGTGGGTTCCACCCAGCGCTTCGGTGTGCCGCTCGGCTTCGGCGGCCCGCACGCCGGTTACATGTCCGTGGGCGAGAAGCTGCGCCGGCAGCTGCCCGGTCGTCTGGTCGGGGTGTCCGTCGACAACGTCGGCAGACCCGCCTACCGTCTGGCCCTGCAGACCCGTGAACAGCACATTCGTCGGGAGAAGGCCACCAGCAACATCTGCACCGCCCAGGTACTGCTGGCGATCATGGCCGGCATGTACGCCGTCTACCATGGCCCCGATGGGCTGCGGGCCATCGCCCGTCAGGTGCACACCCGCACCGCGTCCCTGGCCGACGCGCTCACCAAGCGCGGCTTCGAGGTCGTCCACGGCGCGTACTTCGACACCCTGCGCGTGCGCGTGCCCAGCGCCGACCGCGTCGTGGAGCGGGCACTGGAGTCCGGCGTTAACCTGCTCGCCACCGACCAGCACACGGTCGGTCTGAGCGTGGACGAGACCACCGGCGTGGACACCCTGGGCAAGGTCCTGGCCGCCTTCGGCGAGGCCGACCGTGGTGCCGAGCGCGGCCCGGTGACGGTGGACGAGTCCGCCGACCGCCTGCCCGCGGACCTGACGCGCGGCGTCGACTACCTCACCCACGAGGTCTTCAACACCCACCGCAGTGAGACCTCGTTGCTGCGTTACATGCGCCGTCTGGCCGACCGGGACCTGGCGCTGGACCGCACGATGATCCCGCTGGGCTCGTGCACCATGAAGCTCAACGCCACCGCCGAGATGGAGCCCATCACCTGGCCCGAGTTCGCCGGGCTGCACCCGTTCGCCCCGATGGACCAGGCGGCCGGCAGCGTGGCGCTCATCCGCGACCTGGAGGCCTGGCTGGTCGAGGTCACCGGCTACGACGCGGTGTCCCTACAGCCCAACGCCGGTTCCCAAGGTGAGCTCGCCGGCCTGCTCGCCATCCGCGGCTACCACCGCTCGCGCGGGCAGGCCCACCGGGACGTGTGCCTGATCCCCAGTTCGGCGCACGGCACCAACGCCGCCAGCGCCGTCATGGCGGGCATGCGTGTGTCCGTGGTGGCCTGTGACGACGACGGCAACGTCGACCTGGACGACCTGCGCGCCAAGACCGACAAGCACCGCGAGGAGCTGGCGGCCATCATGGTCACCTACCCCTCCACCGCGGGTGTGTACGAGGACACCATCACCGAGGTGTGCCGCCTGGTGCACGAGGCCGGAGGCCAGGTCTACGTCGACGGGGCCAACCTGAACGCCCTGGTGGGTTGGGCCAAGCCGGGCGAGTTCGGCGCCGACGTCAGCCACCTGAACCTGCACAAGACCTTCTGCATCCCGCACGGCGGCGGCGGCCCGGGCGTGGGTCCGGTCGCGGTTCGTTCGCACCTGGCGGGCTTCCTGCCCAACCACCCGGGCCAGCCGGAGGCCGGCCCGCACACCGGGGTCGGTCCCGTCTCGGCGGCGCCGTTCGGTTCGGCGGGCATCCTGCCGATCTCCTGGGCGTACGTGCGCATGATGGGGGAGAAGGGGCTGCGTTCGGCCACCGAGACCGCGGTGCTCTCGGCCAACTACATCGCCAAGCGCCTGGAGCCCTACTACCCGGTCCTGTACACCGGTGCGGGCGGACTGGTGGCGCATGAGTGCATCATCGACATCCGTCCGTTGCAGAAGACCAGTGGCATCAGCAACGAGGACGTCGCCAAGCGGCTGATGGACTACGGCTTCCACGCGCCGACCATGTCCTTCCCGGTCAACGGCACGCTCATGGTGGAGCCGACCGAGAGCGAGAATCTCGCCGAGTTGGAGCGGTTCATCCAGGCGATGATCGCCATCCGCGGTGAGATCGACAAGGTGGCCAAGGGGGAGTGGGGCGCCGAGGACAACCCGCTGTGGGGCGCTCCGCACACCGCGGAGGCGCTGACCGCCGACGAGTGGGGCCGCGGCTACACGCGCTCCGAAGCCGCCTACCCGCTGCCGTCGCTGCGCCAGGACAAGTACTGGCCGCCGGTCGGTCGGATCGACCAGGCCTACGGTGACCGCAACCTGGTCTGCTCCTGCCCGCCGCCGGAGGCCTTCGAGCTCTGAGGGTGGTGAGCGGGGTGTCGGCTTCGGTCGGCGCTCCGCTCTTTTCGGACCATAGCGAATCTACAACGTAAAGGCATCGCTTCGGGTGGGGCGACACGCGACATCCACTACCAGGGCGCAGCTCTCGTCATCGACCGGCAGGTTAGAGTTACGGCGAGCAGAACACTCGCGCCGCCCACCGCGTGACCCTCGCCCCCACGGAAAGTCGCACACCATGACCACGACGTCCGGATCTTCCGCACGCCCTGGACCCTCGGACCCGCAGCCCCAGGCCATCGACCCCGAAGACGTCGAGGACACCGGAACCGGTGGCGGGGACGCCGCCGACCTGTGCGATCAGGCCCGCGACCTGGCCGAGAACGGGCACCTCAAACGCGCCGCCAAGCTCTACCAGCAGGCGGTCGCCGCCGACCCGCATCCCAGGGTGCGGGCACGGGCCCTGTTGGGGCTGGCCGTGGTCCAAGACCAGCGCGGCGACCTGGCCGCCGCGCGTGAGGCCGCCCGTCGGGCGCTGTCCACCGGGGACGCGCGTTACGCGCCACGAGCCGCCTACCACCTGGCGCTGTCCCTGGAGCAGGAGGGCTCGCACGGTGAGGCCGCCCGGGTGTGGGAACGGCTGCTGGGATCGGGTGGCGCGGCCTACGGCGCGGTGGCCCGCTACGGGTTGGCGCGAGAGGCCGAAACGCGGGGTGAGCACACCGAGGCGGAGGAGCACTGGGAGGCCGCGCTGGAACTGCCGCCCGAAGGCGAACCGATGAGCCGTCTGCACGCCACCACGGTCCAGGACGCCGCCAGGGACCTGGCGGGGCGCCTGTTGGACCGAGGACAGGTGGAGGGCGCCTCCGTGGCGGTCGAGCGCGGTCTGGCGGTGGGAGACGACCCGGGTCTGCGCCTGTTGCGCGCCGCCACCCACCTGGAGCGGGCCATCTCCGACGTCGCCGGGGTCGCCGAGCCGGGCACCGCCGACGAGGGGGCGCACCCGCGGGCGCGCACCTCGGGCGCCGCGGTGGAGCTTCTGGCCGGTCTGTTGGTCCTGCGGGGCGAACCGGACGAGGCGGCCCGGGCCTGGCGTACCGGGTTGGAGAGCCGGGACACGGAGACCGCCGAAGAAGTGCGGTGGCGGCTGCGCCGCTCCTTCGCCCAAGCCGGGGACGAGGACGGTGAGGAGACGCCCGAACCCTGGTGGGAGGGGTACCTGGAGGAGGCCGTGGCGACCTCCAGCGCGTCCGTGCTCGCCGGGGAGCTCTTCGCGACGGTGACTCAGATGCACGCCCTGTTGGCGGTGCCGGTGGTGGAGGGCGAGTCACGCCCGGCCGCGCTGCGCGCCGCCATGGAGCAGGCCCTGCGAGCCCCGAGCGAACTGGTGTGGGGCCCGGACGTTCACGCGGACTTCCGGCGTCGGCTCGCGGAGGCGATGGGGGAGGACGTGCTCCCCCAGGGTTGGCCGGACGGTCCCTGACCGGTTCGCGCACACGTCACCGCCCGGGATTTCGCGGTTCCCGGGCGGGAGAGGTCGAGGGATCAGGGGATCGGACATTCGGTGGGGGCCACGAGGTCGGTGGAAATCGTGGCCGGGTGCCGGTCGAGGACCGGTGGTCGGTCGCTTCAGGCCGCGGCGCGGGGGCGGTGCGGGGCCACGACCGCCCCGTCGGGGAGGAGTTCACCGGTGTCGTCGAAGAGGACGACGCCGTTGCAGAGCAGACTCCATCCCTGTTCGGGGTGGCTGGAGACGACGCGGGCCGCCTCGCGGTCGGTTTCCTCGGCGGTGGGACAGGAAGGCTTGTGGCTGCACATGGATGGACCCTTTCGGTCGTGTGCCGGTTGAGGCCAACAGTAGTGGCTGACATCACATGATGTTGTCGTTTCAGGCCGATGACAAAGGTGCCGCTCTGCTGTTGTTCGCTCTCAACAGGTGAGACTCCCGCCCCGGCGAGCAGGTTCTCCCCGAAATGTCGTGGGCGTGTCCGAACCCGGACACGCCCACGGGGAATCAGTAACCGCCGCGTGTGCGTCGGGCGGCCGGACGACTGCGCATCCCCGCACCCGCCAGACCACCGCGCTGGAAGGCCCGGACCAGTTCGCCACCGAGGTTGACCCCGGCGCCCAGCGCGAGCGCCACCGTGATGGCCTCGGCGAGACTGAGCATCCCCGCCACGGCCGTGCCCTGGGTCATCTCGATCAGGCCCCGGTAGAGGATGCTGCCCGGCAGTAGTGGGGCGATCGAGGGGATCAGGTAGGGCAGGACCGGTCGTCTGGTGCGACGGGCCAGCCAGTGCCCGACCACGCCCACGGCGACCGCGCCTACCACGGTGCCCACCACCGGGGGAACGTCCACCAGTGAACGCAGCCCCGCGTAGGTCACCCAGATCATGACGCCCATGACGCCGATGCTGGGGAGCATCCTGGGTGGTACCGCCAGTGAGATGGCGAAGGCCATGGCGATGCCGGCGGCGCCCACCAGCACCGCGACGTCCAGGGTGGTGCCCGCCGCCGGCAGGTTCTCCAGGTCCATGTTCACGCCCAGACGCACCGCCGTGTAGGCCACCGCGCCCACACCCGAGACGATCGCGCCCAGCGTGAAGAAGGTCTCCAACAGGCGTGCCGCGGCGGAGACGTAACTGCCGCTGATGCCGTCCTGGAGACTGGAGACCAGGGGACGACCGGGCAACAGCGCCATGATGTTACCGGTGATGATGGCGCCCGCCTGGAGGCCGAGGTCGAGTGAGGTGCTCACCCACAACAGGCCCACGCCGATGGAGGCGGCCACGGTGGCGGCGGCGACCATCTGGTAGAACTCCGCCACACCGCGGTTGGCGAGGAACACCGATGTGCGGTCGCCCAGCACGGTGGCCATGAACGCCACGGTGGCCACTATCAGACCACCGCCCACCATGAGGCTGGCGCTGGAGGCGATGAGTCCGAAGCCCACCGCGATCAACCAGTTCGGGTAGGGCATGGGGGCTCGCCGGATCTGCTCCAGCCTGGCCGCGGCGTCCTCCAGCTCCAACAGCCCGAGGGCGGCCTGCTGGACCAGGGTGTGCAGCTCGTTGACGCGGAAGTAGTCGAGGGTACGGCGACGCACCACGCGTTCGCCGGTCACCGGTGGACTGTCGCCGCCCGGGTGGGTGGACAGGGAGATGGTGGTGAAGGTGACCGACACCTCCGAACGGGGCAGGTCGAAGGCGATCGACAGGCTCAGCATGGCCTCGCTGACCGCTTCGGTGCTCTCCCCGCTGGCCAGCATCAGTTCGCCCACGCGCAGGACCAGGTTGATGGCTCGCGCGTCGGGAAGGTTGGTGTCCTCGTCGTCGAGGTTGTCCGGGGTCAACTCACGCTCGTGCTCGGCGCGCCAGTCGCGCATCCGGCTGAGCATGATCTCCTCGCTCGGCGGCCCCGACCGCCCCCGCTTGCTCGGCATGACTGTGCTCCGTCTCCCCCTCTTCGTCCGCGCCCCGTGGTGGCGTTCGGCTTTTGATGGCCACCAAGGGGACGCCGTACCCAACGGCGGGGTTCGCCCTTCCGGGTCGGATGGCGCCGGTGAGTTCGATCACCCCGGCCATCCTGTCAACGCCCGCGGTCGTGCTCTACGGTCGACGCGCCGTCACCTGGCGGCCTGCGGTGGGTCCCCGCCCGGGGTGACCAGGCCGTTCTCATAGGCATACACGACGGCCTGGACCCGGTCGCGCAGTTCCAGTTTGGTGAGGATGCTGCCCACGTGGGACTTGACGGTGGTCTCGCCGAGGAAGAGGTGGCCGGCGATCTCGGAGTTGGATCGGCCGCGGGCGACCAGTGCCAACACCTCATGTTCGCGATTGGTGAGGGGGTCGGTTTCGGGTTCGGTCTCGGACTCGGGGGCGGGCATCAGGGGGACGAAACGGTCCAGGAGACGGCGCAGGACGGTGGGGGAGACCACGGAGGAACCGTCGGCGACCAGGTCGATGGCGGCGATCAGGTCGGTGGGCGGGACGTCCTTGAGCAGGAAGCCGGAGGCGCCGGCGCGCAGGGCTTCGACGGCGTACTCGTCCAGGTCGAAGGTGGTCAGGGCCAGGACGCGTACCCCGTGCCCGAGGCCCTTGGCCCACTCGACGATCTCGCGGGTGGCCTGGATCCCGTCGACGCCGGGCATGCGGATGTCCATGAGGACGATGTCGGGGAGCAGGCTTCGCACGGCTCGTGCGGCCTCGCGGCCGTCGGAGGCCTCGCCCACCACGGACAGGTGGGGTACGGATTCGAGGATCATGCGGAAGCCGGCACGGACGAGGGGTTGGTCGTCGACCAACAGGACTGAGACGGGCACGGGGCCGATTCTGCCGTATGGGGTGGAGTGCCGGGGTCGGTTCAGGCGGTGGGGAGCGGGGGCGGGGTGCCACCGAACTCGGGGCACAGGGCCTGGTGTTCGCACCACCCGCAGAGCTTGCTGCGCTTGGGTTCCCAGCGTCCCGCGCGTCCGGCGGCCTCGATGCGCGCCCAGATGTCACCGATCTCGGCCTCGGCCGCGACGAGTTCCTCCTGGGTGGGGTCGTACCAGCGCACGGAGCCGTCGCCCAGGTACATGAGTTGGAGCCGGGCGGGGACCACGCCGAGGTCACGCCAGATCATGACGGCGTAGAAGAAGATCTGGAACTTGGCCTTGTCCTCGAAGCGGGGGTGGGGCGACTTGCCGGTCTTGTAGTCGACGACACGGATCCGGTCATCGGGTGCGACGTCGAGGCGGTCGACGTAGCCGCGCAGGCGCAGGCCGGTGGGCAGGGACACCTCTAGGCGCATCTCGCGTTCGCGCGGTTCGAGGTTGGCGGGGTTCTCCAGGTCGAAGTAGCGCTGGACGAGGTCGCGGGAAGACTGGAGCCAGTCGTCGAGGCCCTCTCCTTCGGGGAAGAGGTGGTCGGCGACGTCGGGCTTCTTGTCGCGGATCTTCTTCCACTGGGGGTCGACGAGGCCGAGCGCGGTGCGCGTGGTGCGGGTTTCGGCGGGGAGTTCGTACAGACGTTCCAGGCAGGCGTGGACCAGGGTGCCGCGCAGCGCGGCGGCGCTGGGGGCCTCGGGGAGGCGGTCGATGGCGCGGAAGCGGAACAGTAGCGGGCACTGGAGGAAGTCGGATGCTCGCGAGGGCGACAGGGCGCTCGGCAGCGTCGGCACGGTGGTCATACCCGCCAGCCTATGAGAGCCGGCGCCCGGTGGGGGCGGGTGTGGTGGGACCCGTCGCCGGTGGGGTCATAGTGTGGGGCCTGTGAGCAACGGCAGTGAATCCTCCGAGACCCGGCCCGAATCCCGTTCCCGGAAGGCGGGGTTACTGCTCGGACGGCCGTTCGGCGTTCCGGTGTACGTGACGTCGTCGTGGTGGATCGTGGCGGTGCTGATCACCCTGGTCTATGGGGGCATCGTCCAGACCCGGTTGGCGTTGGGGCCCTCGGCGTACCTGTTGGCGTTCGTCTTCGCGATCCTGTTGTACGCCTCGGTGCTGGTGCACGAGTTGGCGCACTCGGTGGTGGCGCGTTCGTACGGGTTGCCGGTGCGGCGGATCGTCCTTTACGTGCTGGGTGGGGTCTCGGAGATCGATCGGGAGGCGCCCACCCCAGGCAAGGAGTTCTGGATCGCCTTCTCGGGGCCGTTGTTGTCGCTGGTGTTGGCGGGGGGCGCGTTCGGGTTGGCGTTGTTGGCGGACCCGTTCAGCATCCCCGGTGAGCTGATGTTCCAGTTGTGGATCGCGAACCTGTTGGTGGGTGTGTTCAACCTGTTGCCCGGGTTGCCGTTGGACGGTGGTCGTCTGTTGCGCGCCGGGGTGTGGAAGCTGACCGGGCGCCCGCACACCGGGAGCGTGGTGGCGGCCTGGGGCGGTCGGGTACTGGCGTTGGTGGTGGCGGCCTTGCCGTTCCTGTTCGCGTGGAGCGCGGGTGGCACTCCGGGTCCGTGGGCCATCGTGTGGGGTGTGGTGCTGGCCGGGTTCATGTGGATGGGCGCCACGGAGGCCCTGCGCAACGCGCGGGTGCGGGCCCGTGTCCCGGGGCTGCGCGCCCGGGACCTGGCGCGCCGGGCCGTGGTGGTGCCCGCGGACCTGCCGCTGGCGCAGGTGGACGTGCGTGCTCGGGAGGCGGGCACGGAGGCGGTGGTGGTGACCGACTCCGGGGGCACGCCGATCGCGGTGGTCCATCCCACCGCGGACGAGGCGATCTCGAAGGCGCGGCGGGCCTGGGTGCCGGTCTCGGACGTGTCCCGGGCGTTGACCGGGAATTCGGTGGTGTCGGTGGGGCTGGAGGGTGAGGAGCTCTTGACCGAACTCACCCGGCACCGGTTGCCGGAGTACCTGGTGGTGGCCGAGGACGGTGGGGTGTTCGGGGTGATCCGGGCCTCGGACGTGAACGCGGCGATGGCGGGACGGGAGCGGACCTAGGTCCGCCACGGCCGAGGTTCACCCCGTCGCGGCGTTCGGCACGGCACCTCGCCTCGCCGCGCCGGGAGTGGTGTCGGTTTTTCGCCGTGGGGTCAGCGACGGGCGCCTTGGGGCCACAGGACGATGACGGGGCGGCTCAGGGCCCGGGCGTAGGCGACCACGTCGGCGGTGCCGCCGGGGCCGCGGGCGGGTAGTCCGTCCCAGACGGCGATGAGCCGGTCGCTCTGTTCGACGAGGAGACGACCCGCGGCCATGTGGGAGTGGGGGTCGGAGACGGCGTGCGGTAGTTCGTGGACCAGGACGGAGCGGGCCAGGAGCCGGTCGTAGACGGGGTGGTGTCGGGCGGGTAGCGCCGAGCGGTAGCCGGCGGCGGGGATGACGGCCTCCAGGGGGGCTCCGGCGTCCAGGACGGCCTCGGCGAAGAGGGAGTCGGCGCCGTCGGCGAGGCAGGACAGGCCCACCATGGCGTGTCCGTAGGGCTCCAGATGGTCCTTGACCAGCGCGGCGACGTGTTCGTTCACGTCAGGGGTCAGGTTGCGGTGCCCGGTGATGCCGATGCGGATCACATGACCTCCCAGTTCGTTCGCTTTCGCCGCGTTTCTACCCACTGGGGAGGCCGGTAACGAGGGCGGCGAGACGGGTGTCGAGTTCGTTGACACGGTCGGCGTGGGGGCCGCGGTAGCGCCGGCGGAAGGAACGCACGCGGGCCACGACGCGTTCGGAGGCGAAGCGCACCCCGGTGTCGAGGGCCTCTTGGGCCAGGCGGAAGGCCTCGTCGATGTCTCCGGCCTCGGCGTGGGCGGAGGCCAGTTCGACCTTGAGCACCGCGGACTGTTTGACGTTGCGGGAGGGTGGGGCGACGGCGTCGGCGAAGGCGACGCGTGCTTCGTGCGGGGTGCGCAGGCGTACGCCCACCAGGGCGCGGTAGCCGGCGACCTTGGCCTCGTCGAAGGCGAACACCCAGGGCCAGGGCGGTCGGGCGTTGTCGGGGCGGTGGACGTCGCGTTCGGCGCGGCGGATGGCGTTCGCGGCGGAGGTGCGGTCGCCGATGCCGGCGTGGGCGAGGGCGCCGACGCAGGCCAGCCAGGCGCGGGCGGTGGGGTGGGAGTCGGGTCCCAGGACGTGTTCGGCCTCTTGGACCAGCCCCAGTCCGAGTTCGGGATCCTCGGCGGTCTCGATCTCGAAGGAGGCCAGGGAGCCGAGCATGTAGACGTCGAGCAGGCGCATGCCGGCCTGGCGGGCGCGTACGACGGCGGTGCGGTAGTGCATGCGGGCCGATCCCATGTCGCCGAGGTCGGCGTTGAGCCAGGCGGCGAACCCGGAGGCTTCGCTCGCCGCGGCGCTGAGTTCGGTGTGGAAGGGCGTCACGCGCGCGTTCGCGAGCATCTGCTCGGCCAGGTGCACATGCGCGATCGCGCCGGGCAGCAGGTGGCGCGCGGGCGAGGTCGCGTCCATGCGTCGTTGGCCGCCGGTGATGGCCCGCAGGGAGGGTGCGGTGTCCTCGTCGATGCCGTGGTGGACCTCCGGTCCGACGATGGGTCGTGCGGTGGAGGCCAGGAGTCCGCCGGCGGCGACGGCCTTCCCGAAGTCGCGACGTCTGGTGGGAGGTATCGCCTTGGTGGTGGGACCCTCCTTCGCTGTTTCTCCGCCGAAGCGGATCAGGTGCAACGGGATGTCGAGTCGCCGTGCCAGGTCCTGGACCTGGCTGATGGTGAGCGACTGCTGGCCGTTGACCACTCGGGAGACCCAACTCTGTGAGTAGGTGAGTTCCCGCGCGAGGTCGCCCTGGGACCAGCCGCGTGCGGTGCGCACGCTTTCGATGACCGTCGGCATGTCGCATTCGGCGAGGGCGTCGGCCACGCGGGGTCGGGTCCACAGGTCCTGGGGAAGGCCGTCTGGTTGAGGCATGAGCCCAGGTTAGGGATCTCGGCTCGTCTTGGTGGCTATGTGTGAAAAAGAAGGTGTGATGCGTGATCCGCATACTGGTCATGCGGGCCCTTCGGCATGGGGCAGAGTGAACTTGTCGTTGGGTCCGGCGGCGGTGGTCGCCGGGGCCGTGAGGAAGGAGAACACGTGACGGTGCGGACGTCGCCGGCGGAGAGCCCGGGTGTGTCGGACCATGATGGTCCGGCGTCCTTGGCGCTGCGGGGTATGGCGGACGAGCTGCGTTCACGTGGGATCGACGCGTGGGAGGACGGGGTGTGCGGGATCGTGCACGCCGGGCCGATCGCGCAGGGTCGGCGTGCGGTGCTGCGTCCCCACCGGGGGGACCTGTGGTGGTGGATGCGCTGGTCGCTCCAGGAGGGGACCGCGGCGGTCCTGCCCGGGGTTCCGCTCTCTCCGGCCTCACGGACCTCCGACGCCGCCCGCAGGATCATGGGCGTCATGTCGGCCGCCGAGGGCGGCTGACGTAGAAGACTCACGTGGGAGAGGTCTCACGTGGCTGGACGGGTCGTACAGCGGTGCGACCCCGGGTGTGGGATGGTGTTCGGGTGGTGGCCCGAACCCGTTTCTCCCTCTGTGCGGGCTCCGAACCCGCCCGACACCCGAATCACCCGCTCCGGAGCGTGACCGGGGCGGCCGCCTCCACCCCCGGGCGCCTGGCGGTGCCGTCCCCACGAATTCGCCAGGCGCCCCTTTCCCTTCCCCGGCTTCAGGGACGGGTCCTGTTGTCCCAAGCCCGTAGTAGGACACCCAGGTCGTGGACGTTCATGGTCCGTGCGTGCTCCGGTCGCGGCAGCGCAGGTGTCCTGATCAAGGTGACCGGTACCGAATCCAGCCCCAGGCGTAGGGCCACGGCGATCCGGTGGTTGCCGTCGAGCGTGCCGAAGGCGGGGTTGAAACCCAGTCGTAGTGGGGTGCGGATTCCGTGTCGGGCGATGTCGGCCGTCAAAGCGTCCAGGTGGCGTGGTGTGTCCAGCAGGGCCGAACCCACGACCTCGCGGTCCACGGCCCGGTAGCGCGTCACCAGGGCCGTGGGGAGTGGCGTCGTGGGGGAGGGGGTCACGGCACCTCCAGGCCTTGGGCGGCGGCCAGGGTGGCGCCCACGATGCCCGCCGTGTTGCGCAGGACGGCGGGCACGATCGGGGTGCGGATGTCGAGCAGGGGCAGGAACTTGTGGGCCTTGCGGCTCACCCCGCCGCCCACCACGATCAGGTCCGGCCACACCAGGTCCTCGATCACCCGGTAGTAGCGCTGTAGGCGCTCGTTCGCCCACTCGGGGTAGGAGAGGCCGTCGCGTTCCTTGGCGCCGGAGGAGGCCCGTGACTCGGCGTCGTGGCCGTCGATCTCCAGGTGCCCGAATTCGGTGTTGGGCACCAGACGGCCGTCCACGACCAGGGCGGATCCGATGCCGGTGCCCAGGGTGGTCATCAGGACGGTGCCGCGCACGCCCTTGGCCGCGCCGTAGCGGGCCTCGGCCAGGGCGGCGGCGTCGGCGTCGTTGAGGACCCGGACGGGGCGTCCCACGGCTTCGGTGAACAGGGCACGGGCGTCGGTGCCCACCCAGGCCTTGTCCAGGTTGGCGGCGGTGTGGACCGTGCCGTTCTGCACCACTCCCGGAAAGGTGACGCCCACGGGACCGCGCACGGTCTCGGGGAAGTGGTCGGCGATCCGCGAGACGATGTCGGCGACGGCCTGGGGCCCCGAGTCCTCGGGGGTGAGCACCTTGTGCCGTTCGTGGAGGAACTCACCTGAGTCCAGGTCGACGGGGGCACCTTTGATGCCGCTGCCGCCGATGTCGATTCCCAAGCCCGTGTTCGGCTGTGACATGGGTGGTGTCTCCCGTGGTCCTCGTGTGCTGTCGGGGTCGGTGGCCGGGCCACATGCCTGATACTGCCCAACGGCGTCGGGTTTCGCACGCCGAAGGGGCGGATGTGGTCGGCGCGCCGGACGGTTCGGCGCGGTGCCGGAGGCCGATACGCTGGACGACTGCCCGACCCGAACGCGATGTGGGAAGACGAGAGCGACGTTGACCGGTATCCATGGCCGCCGCGGCCCCTTCACCGATGGCGACACCGTGCAGTTGACCGACCCCAAGGGTCGCATGCACACGATCACCCTGCGTGAGGGTGGCGCCTTCCACTCGCACAAGGGCAAGGTCGACCACGACGATCTCATCGGTGAACCCGAGGGCAGCGTGGTCGTCTCCAACACCGGCACGGCCTATGTGGCCCTGCGCCCCCTGCTCATCGACTACACGCTGTCCATGAAGCGCGGGGCGACCATCGTCTACCCCAAGGACGCGGCCCAGGTCCTGGTGGAGGCCGACATCTTCCCGGGCGCGCGCGTGGTGGAGGCGGGTGCGGGCTCGGGTGCGATGTCCAACTGGCTGCTGCGCGCGGTCGGGGAAAAGGGCATGGTGCACTCCTATGAGCGACGGGCCGACTTCGCCGAGATCGCTCGCAAGAACGTGGAGAACTTCCACGGTGGTCCGCACCCGGCGTGGCGGCTGACCGTGGGCGACCTGGTCGAGGAACTCGACGAGACCGACGTGGATCGGGTGTTCCTGGACATGTTGGCGCCTTGGGAGTGCCTGGACGCGGTCGCCAAGGCCCTGATCCCCGGTGGGTTGGTGTGCTGCTACGTGGCCACCACGACCCAGTTGTCCCGTGTGGTGGAGGAGCTGCGTGAGGACGAGCGGTTCTACGAGCCGCGTTCGTGGGAGACCATGTTGCGGACCTGGCACGTGGAGGGGTTGGCGGTGCGTCCGGACCACCGGATGATCGGTCACACCGGTTTCCTGGTGGTGGCGCGTCGTCTGGCCGACGGTGTGGCGGCGCCCGAGCGGCGTCGTCGTCCGGCCAAGGGCGCCTATGGCAAGGACTACGAGGCCGCGCGGGCGGCCGGTGCCAAGGGCACGGCCGGTTCCGCCGAGGGTGTGTCCGACATGCCCGAGAAGGAGACGGATCGAACCGCCGAGTAGCGTTCTCGGTACTCGTGAAAGCCCGTTTCCGGACATGGTCCGGGGCGGGCTTCGTTGTTTTTCGCGAAGTGGTGTTATCGCCGTCCAAGCCTGGGGAAACGTCTGGAATGCACTTGCCCGACCCCCGCCACGGAGGTTACTTTCTCATTACGTCGGGTCATCCGCTGCGGCCATGACCTGCGTGGACGCCAGGTGTGAAAGTGAGGCCCAGGACACTCCTCGAAGCTGGGAGGTTAGGAAAGGGGCAGGGGTAGGTAGGTTCCCGAGTAGTCGTCCTTCTCATAGGGAGGTGGCGGACGTGGCCGAGCGCGAAGACGAGCGTCAAAACGACCAGGACCGTGAAGTCGCTGAACTCACGGCTCAGGTCTCCTACATGGAAAAGGAACTCAGCGTGGTTCGGCGTAAGCTCGCCGACTCGCCCCGACATGTGCGTCTGTTGGAAGAGCGGTTGCGGGAGGCCCAGGCCAACCTGGCCGCCGCCAACGGGCAGAACGAACGGCTCGTCTCCACACTGAAGGAGGCGCGCGAGCAGATCGTGGCACTCAAGGAGGAGGTCGATCGGCTGGCGCAGCCACCGTCGGGCTTCGGTGTCTACCTTGGGTCGCGCGAGGACGAGACCGTCGAGATCTTCACCAATGGCCGCAAGATGCGGGTCAACGTCAGTCCATCCGTGGATCTGGACGCGTTGCGCCCGGGCCAGGAGGTCATGCTCAACGAGGCGTTCAACGTCGTCGAGGTGGAGTCGTTCGAGACCGTCGGTGAAGTCGTCATGCTCAAGGAGGTCCTTGAGGACGGCGAACGCGCCCTGGTGATCTCGCATCACGACGATGAGCGGATCGTGCGGTTGGCGGAGCCGCTGCGCGACGAGCCGATCAGGGCCGGGGACTCACTGCTGTTGGAGTCCCGGTCGGGTTACGTGTACGAGCGCATCCCCAAGTCCGAGGTCGAGGAGCTCATCCTCGAAGAGGTCCCCGACATCGCCTACAGCGACGTCGGTGGTCTGTCGGGACAGATCGAGATGATCCGCGACGCGGTCGAGTTGCCCTACCTGTACAAGGAGTTGTTCTTCGAGCACCGGTTGCGCCCGCCCAAGGGTGTGCTGCTGTACGGGCCGCCCGGGTGCGGTAAGACGCTCATCGCCAAGGCGGTCGCGAACTCGTTGGCCAAGCAGGTCGCCGAGCGCACCGGCAAGGACGTCGGCAAGAGCTTCTTCCTTAACATCAAGGGTCCGGAGCTGCTGAACAAGTACGTGGGTGAGACCGAGCGGCACATCCGCCTGGTCTTCCAAAGGGCCAGGGAGAAGGCCTCCGAGGGAACCCCCGTCATCGTGTTCTTCGACGAGATGGACTCGATCTTCCGCACACGTGGTTCGGGTGTGTCCTCCGACGTGGAGAACACGATCGTCCCGCAGATGCTCAGTGAGATCGACGGTGTCGAGGGGTTGGAGAACGTCATCGTCATCGGCGCCTCCAACCGCGAGGACATGATCGACCCGGCGATCCTGCGGCCCGGCCGTTTGGACGTCAAGATCAAGATCGAGCGGCCCGACGCCGAGGCGGCCCGCGACATCTTCGCCAAGTACATCACCGAGGAGTTGCCGCTGCACGAGGAGGACCTGGCCGAGCACGGTGGTTCCAGCAAGGCCACGGTGGACGCCATGATCCAGCGGGTCGTGGAACGGATGTACACCGAGGGCGAGGAGAACCGCTTCTTGGAGGTCACCTACGCCAATGGGGACAAGGAGGTCCTGTACTTCAAGGACTTCAACTCCGGCGCGATGATCGAGAACATCGTCTCGCGGGCCAAGAAGATGGCGATCAAGGACTTCATCGACAGCCGGTCCAGGGGCATCAGGGTCTCGCACCTGATGCAGGCCTGCGTCGACGAGTTCAGTGAGAACGAGGACCTGCCCAACACCACCAACCCGGACGACTGGGCGCGCATCTCCGGCAAGAAGGGCGAGCGGATCGTGTACATCCGTACGCTCATCACCGGCAAGACGGGCTCCGACTCGGGCCGATCCATCGACACGGTCGCCAACACCGGCCAGTACCTGTAAGAACGCTCGCCGCGGTCACGTACCGCCTCGGGGCCCGCCGGAGGTCTTTCTCCGGCGGGCCCCTACGCGCGCGATTGCGGGACCTTCGCCCCTTACCGGGGCGCGGTCCGGTGTTTTGCGCGCGCCCCGTCGTCACTTTATGGCGAATCCGCCGAAAGGCTCCATGACCTGTGCGGACACGCCGGGTGGAGGTCTTTGGAAACGCCCGGGAAGACGGCGCTTAGGCCACAATTGGCGCGGAAGCGTTCAAGAGGCCGCCCGGGCGGATAACCTCTCATCATGAGTGTGCGGCGGATTATGGGTATCGAGACCGAATACGGGATCTCCGTGCCGGGAAACCCCGGGGCCAACGCGATGGTCACCTCCACCCAGGTGGTCAACGCCTACCTTGCCGCCTCGGCGGCGCGGGCCCGGCGAGCACGTTGGGACTTCGAGGAGGAGAACCCGCTACGGGACGCGCGCGGCTTCGACCTGGCGCGAGAGGTGGCCGACCCCACCCAGTTGACCGACGAGGACCTGGGGTTGGCCAACGTCATCCTCACCAACGGCGCGCGGCTGTATGTGGACCATGCCCACCCGGAGTACTCGGCCCCCGAGGTCACCAATCCGCGTGACGCGGTGCTGTGGGACAAGGCCGGGGAGCGGGTCATGGCCGATGCCGCGGCGCGGGCCGGTTCCACGCCCGGCATCGAACCGATCCAGCTGTACAAGAACAACACCGACAACAAGGGCGCCTCCTACGGGTGCCACGAGAACTATCTGATGAACCGGTCGACGCCCTTCGGGGACATCGTCCGCCACCTCATCCCCTTCTTCGTGTCCAGGCAGGTGATGTGCGGGGCCGGCAAGGTCGGCATCGGTTCGGATGGGAACGGCAGCGGCTTCCAGCTCTCCCAGCGCGCCGACTTCTTCGAGGTCGAGGTGGGGTTGGAGACGACCCTGAAGCGTCCCATCATCAACACACGGGACGAACCGCACGCGGACCCGGATCGGTACCGGCGTCTGCACGTGATCATCGGTGACGCCAACATGAGCGAGCTCTCCACCTACCTGAAGATGGGTACCACCGCGCTGGTGCTGTCGATGATCGAGGACGGGTTCTTGCAGGAGGACCTGTCGTTGGAGACGTCGGTGGCGGACCTGCGGGAGATCTCCCACGACCCGGGGCTGACGCACCGGGTGCGGTTGCGCGACGGGCGGCGGATGAGCGCCCTGGAGTTGCAGGGCGAGTACCTGGATCAGGCGCGCAAGTACGTGGAGGAGCGATACGGCACGGACGTGGACCCCGACACCGCCGACGTGCTGGACCAGTGGGAGACGGTGCTGACCGGGCTCGGGCGGGATCCGATGGACCTGGCCGACCGGTTGGACTGGGTGGCCAAGCTCAAGCTGTTGGAGGGATACCGCTCGCGTGATGGCCTGGAGTGGTCGAGCCCGCGGTTGCAGATGGTGGATCTGCAGTACTCGGACGTGCGCCAGGACCGGGGCCTGTACAACCGGTTGGCGGCTCGTGGGCGGGTCCGTCGGTTGTTGGAGGAGCCGGAGGTGACCCGGGCGATCACCGAACCGCCGGAGGACACGCGCGCCTACTTCCGTGGTCGTTGTCTGGCCAAGTACGCCGACTCGGTGGCGGCGGCCTCCTGGGACTCGGTCATCTTCGATCTGCCCGGTCACGACTCGTTGCAGCGGGTGCCGACCCTGGACCCGCGGCGGGGCACCAAGGAGCACGTGGGTGCCCTGCTGGCCGCCGCGGACACCGCCGAGGACCTGGTCGCGGTACTGGGCGGCGGTAAACGCGGGGACTGACCCCGCGCGAAAGCGGACGTCCCCGCCCGCGCGAAAGCGGACGGGGACGTCTTGTGCGGTGTAGGAGACGGATCAGGTCCGCAGGGTCAGGCCCCAGGTGTTGAGCATGGGGTTGACCTCCTGGTAGTAGGTGGTGCCACCGAAGGAGCAGTTGCCCGAACCACCGGAGGTGACGCCCTGCGCCTGGCTTCCGGAGATGAAGGAACCACCGGAGTCACCGGGTTCGGCGCACACGTTGGTGCGGGTCAGGGCCTGAACGGTGCCCTGTGGGTAGTTCACCGTCTGGTTGCGGGCCTGGATGGTGCCGCAGTGCCAGCCGGTGGTGGAGCCGGAGCGGCAGACCTGGGAGCCGATCGCGGCCGCGCTGGAGCCGCTCACGGTGGCGTGTCCGCCGCTGTTGTAGCGGCTGACCAGGTTGGTCAGGGTGAAGTTGGAGGTGCCGCGGACGAAGGCGGCGTCGTTGCCGGGGAAGATGGAGCGCTCGAAGACTCCCCGACCGTTGCCGATGCTGACGGCGGTGCCGACGCTTCCGCAGTGGCCGGCGGTGACGAAGCCGGGCTGGCCGGAGGAGTTGGTGGCGGCGAAACCGACCGAGCAACGTCCGCCCATGGTGTAGGCCAGACCACCGACGATGTCGGCGTACAGCTCGGGCTGTTCGGTGGTGGTCTGCACCGTGACGTCGGCGGAGTCGACACCGGAGTCGGCGAGGAGGGCGTCCACGTCGGCCTCGGAACCCTCCAAGACCTCCAGGACGACCGTGTCGCCGGCGATGTCGGGGTACCAACCCACGACGCCCGAGTCGGCCTGGGAGGCGTTGAGTTCGTCGACGATCTCCTCCAGACCCTCGATGCCGTGGGCGACGACCTCGGCCCGGGCGCCGGCGGCCTCGACCGCGTCCACGGCGGAGGCGTCGGTGACCAGGACGGTCAGTTCGAGGGCTTCGGTGTCGAAGATGGAGCCGCCGTAGGCCTCGGCCGCGGCCTCGGTGGCGGCGGCGTCGATCTCGAACGATTCGGCCTGGGCGTCGAGCAGTTCGTCGGCCTGGGACGGGGACAGGCCAAGGTCGCGCTGGAGGGCCTCGGCCATGGTGGGGGCCTCGGCGTCGGGGGACTGGGGGACGGGTGCGGTGGGAGTCGCGGCAGCGGGGGTGGTGCCCAGGGCCAGACCGAAGGCCAGGGCTCCGGTGCCTATGGCGGAGACAACGGGGGAGGGTCGCATGGTCCCTACTCTCCTTGGGGGATTTGCGGGGGATCGGTGACCGAGTCGCTTCGGTCGCCATTGTTCACCGAGACATCCGGTAAACAATGCCCAACCATAAGTGCACGTTTTGGCGAGGGAAAGAGCGTCAGGCGGGAAAAGCATTCAAGACGAAATCCGGTGATGGGGTGATGGGGCGGTTCCGGTCGCTGTCAGTCGCGGTCCACGGCGCCACGTCAGGATCACCGCAGGCGGCCGGTCACAGACCGAAATGGTCGTTATTCCACAAGGGGGGCAAAATGGCCACATACGGACGCCGGTATCGGGTACCGGTCGTGGCCGATCGGACACACTCCCGTAACCGTTCTGGTCACGGGCGTGCCCAGGGCGTGCGGGGTGCGGATGGTCGTGCACTCGATGAGAGCCGGCCGGGTATCGGTGGTGGCCGGATACGGATACCTGGAAACGAAAGACGCCCCCGCCCGCTGGAAAGCGGACGGGGGCGTCGGTGCGATGCCGGACGGATGGAGCTATCCGGTCACCAGCGAGAGGTTCCACGAGCTGAGCACCGGGCCGACCTCCTGGTAGTACGTCGTACCACCACTGGTGCAGTTGCCCGAGCCGCCCGAGGTCATGCCCTGGGCCTGGTCGTCACTGATGAACGAGCCACCGGAGTCACCCGGCTCGGCGCAGACATCGGTGCGGGTCAGGTCGTTGACGGTGCCCTCGGGGTAGCTCACCGTCTGGCCGCGGGCCTCGATGGTCCCGCAGTGCCAACCGGTGGTCGAACCCGAACGGCACACGGCCGAGCCGACCGGGGCCTGAGCGGAACCGGCCACCGTCTGGGTGTCACCCGCGCTGTACATGTTGACCAGGTTGGTGACGGTCCAGTTGGAGCTCGCCGACACGTACGCCCCGTCGTTGCCGGGGAAGACCGACTCGGCGAAGGTGCCCGAGCCGGAACCGTCCTCGCTCTCGGCGGAGGTGCCGACGGTGCCGCAGTGACCGGCGGTCACGAAGCCGTCGCCGCCGGAGGCGTCGGTGGCGGCGAACCCGATGGAGCAGCGGCCGCCGCCCATGTAGTACGCGTCTCCACCGACGATGTCGGCGAACAGCTGCGGCTGCTCGGAGGTGCCGCGCACCTCCACGGCGGAGGCGTCCACGCCCGCGGCCTCGATGAGGCTCTGTGCGTCGTCGCCATCGAGGGCCTCGATCACGACCGTGTCGGAAGTGACGTCGGGGTACCAGCCGACGACGCCGGGCTGGGTGCCGGCCGCGTCGAGCTCGTCCATGATCTCGGCCAGGCCCTCGGTGCCGTATGAGACCACTTCGGCCTCGGCTCCGGCGGCCTCGACGTCCGACACGGCGGAGGTGTCCGTCACCAGGACGGTCAGCTCCAGGGTGTCGGTGTCGAACACCGAGCCCGCGTAGGCGTCACCCGCGGCGTCGGCCGCGGCCTCGTCCAGGCCGAAGGCGGCCGCCTGGGCGTCGAGCAGTTCCTCGGCCTCGAACGGGGTGAGGCCGAAGTCGCGCTCAAGCGCTTCTTCCATGGTGGACACCGAGTCGTCCTGCGTGACGGGCTCGGTCGGCACGGTCGCGGCTCCGGCGCCCGGGGCCACGGAGAGCGACAGCCCGAAGGCCAGCGCTCCCGTGCCGATCGCGGAGATAACGGGGGAGGGTCGCATTGATCCCTACTCTCCTAGGGGGAATGGGGCGGGGTCTCGGAAGGCGCCTCGTCCGCTCGGGGGTGGACGATGCGCTCCGAGGCGGGACCCCGATGGGGGCGGGTCCCTTCCGTTCACCGAGACACTCGGTAAACGGTTCCCCACCATAAGTGCACATCTTGGACAACTGGAACCCCGGAAAGCTGATACTTCAGCGAGCGGACAAAGGGGTCATCCGATGACCGGATGTCTTGAAGTTCTGGTCATCGGGAGGCGACCCATCTGACCTTGACTTTTCCGAAGAGATCGGATGTGAATCAGAAACTCGCCGGTAAGTCAAGGGATACATGTTGGCCGGATCCGGACACTGAAACCGCGTACCAGTAGCGATGGTTCGGACACGTAGACGTAACCCGCGTGGTCAGGCCGCCGTCCTGGGTGAAGATCATGTTCGCAAGGCGAATACATGTGCGCATGTCGCGAAAACGATCTTCGTGGGCGTGCGGGGGTCGACCCCGGGGACACGCCCGACCCCGTGACGGCGTCGAATTCGTGAGCACCCGACCGCACCCGTTCGCCTCTCGCGCGCACGCGCGGTGATGACGCCGAGCCCAGAGGTAACTAGCGGGTATCGGGCCCGGGGAACGGGGTTGAGTCGGGGGTCGTTGGGCCAAGATAAGGGCGAGAGCTCCGAACGGGAGGTTGCAATGGCGACGAAGGACACCGGCGGCCAGAAGCACGGCACCCGCCGCGACGAAGAGGTCGAGGAGACCGAGGGCGCCGCGGAGGCCAAGGAACGCGACGAACAGTTGGATGAGGACGTCGACGACATCCTCGACGAGATCGACGACGTTCTGGAGAGCAACGCCGAGGACTTCGTGCGGCAGTTCGTGCAGAAGGGCGGTCAGTGACCGTCATCGGACGGTTCGCTGACAGCGCACACGGGAGCCGGTGGCCCCCGGGCGCACAGGGTTAGGGTCGACACGTCGGCCGGGGTGGGAAAGCCCGGCCGACGTGCAGGCCGACAACAAACGGATGAGCAGGCGCCCCATCCGCCCCCGAGACGGGGTGGGGCGCCAGTGGAGGGAGTCGCGTGTTCGAAGGGTTCGAGGGCGGACGGATGCCGGCCGCTTTCATGAGTGCGGGTACTTCGTCCTTCACCGAGTTCCTCCGGGCGGTCAACCCCGAGTTGCTGCCCGGAAGGCATCTGGACGCCGCCGGAGGGGTCACCGAACACCTCACCCCGGACGCGACGACCATCGTCGCCATGACCTTCCCCGGGGGTGTCCTGCTGGCCGGTGACCGCAGGGCGACACAGGGCAACGTCATCGCCAACCGGGACATGGACAAGCTCTACCGGACCGACGAGTTCTCCGCGGTGGCCATCGCGGGCTCGGCCGGGATCGGTATCGAACTGGCCCGCCTGTACCAGGTGGAGCTGGAACACTACGAGAAGCTGGAGGGTCGCTCCCTCTCCCTTGAGGGTAAGGCCAACAAGCTCGCCCAGATGGTCCGGGGCAATCTGGGCATGGCCATGCAGGGATTCGTCGTAGTCCCCCTGCTGGTGGGCTTCGACGAGGTCACCGAGGAAGGCCGGGTCTTCAGCTACGACGCGGTCGGTGGACGCTACGAGGAGCAGCGCTACCACTCCATCGGCTCCGGCTCGGTCTTCGCCAAGGGCTCCATCAAGAAGCTCTATCGCGACGACCTGGACGAGACGACGGCGATCAAGGTCGCCCTGGAGTCGCTCTACGACGCCGCGGACGAGGACTCCGCCACCGGCGGACCCGACCTGCATCGGGGGATCTTCCCCCTGGTCGACGTCATCACCGAGGACGGCCACCGCCGTATCTCCGGCGAAGAGGTCGCCCGTTTGGCCACGGAGGTGGTCCAGGGACGCTCCGTCCACCCCGACGGACCAAGGGCCCGGCTCGACTGACCGGCGGGCCATGACCGGCCCGGCCGATCCGGGCCGGGCGCCCCTCACCACCAGACCTCTCCCGACCAGGTAAGGAAACGATCCGCGGTGTCGATGCCCTTCTACGTCGCCCCCGAACAGCAGATGAAGGACAAGGCGGACTACGCGCGCAAAGGGATCGCGCGCGGCCGCAGTGCCGTCGTCCTGCAGTACGAAGGCGGCATCCTCTTGGTGGCGGACAACGTGTCCCGCACCCTGCACAAGATCAGTGAGCTCTACGACCGCATCGGCTTCGCCGCGGTCGGGCGCTACCCCGAGTTCGAGAACCTACGCCTGATGGGCGTCCGTTTCGCCGACGTTCGCGGGTACCAGTTCGACCGTCGTGACGTCAGCGGACGCCAGCTCGCCAACATCTACGCCCAGACCCTGGGCACCGTCTTCAGTGAGAGCCTCAAGCCGTGGGAGGTCGAGATCGTCGTCGCGGAGGTCGGCGACACCGCGGACGACGACGAGATCTACCGCATCACCTTCGACGGGTCGATCGTCGACGAACAGGGCTTCGTCGCGGTGGGCGGCTCCTCCGAGCACGTGTCCAACCAGCTCAAGGACCGCTTCGACGCGAGGGCCCCGCTCAGCGCGGCGCTCAACGCCGCCACCCACGCGCTGGCGCACGAGAACGGGGAGGAGCGTGAGCTGGAGGCCACCAACCTGGAGGTCGCCGTGCTGGACCGCTCCCGACAGCACCGCAAGTTCCGTCGCATCCACGGTGACCGCCTGACCTCCCTCATCGAGGAGGGCAAGCGAGGCGCCACCACGAAGGCCGCCACGAGCACGGACGCCTCCGAGGACACGAGCGCCGGTGGGGACGAGGCCGACCAGGACTGAAGCTAGGGACGACGGTGCGGCGCCACCGGGGCGCCGCACCGGCCGGGCGGGTGTGGACGACGTGGCCCCGTCGTCGGCACCCCGGTGACGGAAGTTGGTGAGGCCGCGTGGAACGACGGATCTTCGGGCTGGAGAACGAGTACGGGGTCACGTGCACCTTCCGGGGACAGCGCCGCCTGTCGCCGGACGAGGTCGCCCGCTACCTCTTCCGACGGGTGGTCTCCTGGGGACGCAGCAGCAACGTGTTCCTGCGCAACGGGGCCCGTCTGTACCTGGACGTGGGAAGCCACCCCGAGTACGCCACCCCCGAGTGCGACAGCCTCCTGGACCTGGTGGCCCACGACAAGGCCGGCGAACGCATCCTGGAGGGGCTGCAGATCGACGCCGAGCAGCGCCTGCACGAGGAGGGCATCGCCGGCGACATCTACCTGTTCAAGAACAACACCGACTCGGCGGGCAACTCCTACGGCTGTCACGAGAACTACCTCGTGGGTCGGCACGGGGAGTTCGGGCGCCTGGCCGACGTGCTCATCCCCTTCCTGGTCACGCGGCAGATCATCTGTGGCGCCGGCAAGGTCCTGCAGACGCCTCGGGGCGCCCTGTACTGCGTGAGCCAGCGCGCCGAGCACATCTGGGAGGGTGTCTCCTCGGCCACCACCCGCTCGCGGCCCATCATCAACACCCGCGATGAGCCCCACGCCGACGCCGAACGCTTCCGGCGCCTGCACGTCATCGTGGGCGACTCCAACATGAGCGAGACCACCACCCTGCTCAAGCTGGGCGCCACCCACCTGGTGCTGCAGATGATCGAAGCCGGTGTGGTCATGCGCGACTACACCCTGGAGAACCCCATCCGGGCCATTCGCGAGGTCAGCCACGACATGACGGGGCGGCGCAAGGTGCGTCTGGCCAACGGGCGCGAGGCCAGTGCCCTGGAGATCCAGCGCGAGTACCTGGAGAAGGTACAGAGCTACGTGGATCGGCACGGCACCGACGCCGTGGGCAAGCGGGTCCTGGACCTGTGGCAGCGCACCCTGGAGGCGGTGGAGACCCAGAACCTGGAGATGGTCTCTCGGGAGATCGACTGGGTCACCAAGTACCTGCTGTTGGAGCGTTACCGGGACAAACACGACCTGTCGCTGTCCTCGCCCCGGGTGGCCCAGCTGGACCTGACCTACCACGACATCCACCGCGATCGCGGCCTGTTCTACCTGATGCAGAACCGCGGCCAGATGGATCGAGTGGTGAACGACCTGAAGATCTTCGAGGCCAAGTCGGTGCCACCGCAGACCACCAGGGCGCGGTTGAGGGGCGAGTTCATCCGCAGAGCCCAGGAACAACGCCGCGACTTCACCGTGGACTGGGTGCACCTCAAACTCAACGATCAGGCGCAGCGGACCGTGCTGTGCAAGGACCCGTTCAAGTCGGTGGACGAGCGGGTGGAGAAGCTGATCGCCGGCATGTGAGCGGACGGACTCCGAACGGTCGAGCCGGGCCCCGGCGGGAGGTGCGCGGCGCCACCCGACGGGGCCCGTGACCTTCGGTGCGTTCCCAGGGGTGGCCGGACTTGTGCTTTTCGGTAGTGTGAGCCTGTCCTGAGCCGGAAATCAGAGGTTGTGACCCATGCACCGACGTGCCGCCGCTCTCGCGGTGCCACTGACCGCCATCGCCTTGGTGGTCTCAAGCTGCGGATCGATCCCAGAGGATTGGAAGACTCCCGCCTTCCTGCGCATGAACGCGGAGGAGCTGGACCCGCGGCTGCCCGACGTCACCGGCGAGGTCGGTGAGGAACCGCAGATCACCTTCCCCGACGCGGAACCTCCGGAGGAGGAGATCTCCGGCGTCGTCAGCAAGGGCTCGGGGGAGGACGTCCTGGTGGGCGCGGACGACCTGGTGGTCGCCAACGTCGCCCAATACCAGTGGACGGCCCCGGGCGAGGGCGAGGCGATGGAGGGCCAGTCCAGCTACGAGTCCGGTGCCCCCGACCTCGTACGCATGAACGAGATGCCCGAGTACATCACCGAGACGCTGGTGAGCCAGCCGCTCGGCAGCCGTGCGGTGTACGTGTTCCCGCCGTTGACCCCGGAGGAGATCGAGCAGGCCCAGGGCATGGGCCAGGAGGTTCCCGAGGGCGCCAGCGTGCTCGTCATCGACGTGATGGACCGCTACGCCCAGGGTGCCGTGGTGCCGGGCGAGCCGGTCACCGACGGTGGCGACGGTCTGCCCACGGTCACCCAGGACGGCCACAGCCGCCCCGAGATCGAGGTCCCCGAGGGCGACGCCCCCGAGGACCTGGAGGTCGTCCCGCTCATCGAGGGCGAGGGCCCCGAGGTCGAGGAGGGGCAGCAGGTCATCGCCCAGTACACGGGTGTGCGCTGGGACCCCGAGGAGGATGGCGGTCACCAGGTCTTCGACTCCACCTGGGATCGTGGTGGCGCGCCCTTCGACACCACCATCGGTGACGGCGCGGTGATCGAGGGCTGGGACGAGGGCATCGTCGGAGCCAACGTCGGTGACCGCCTGATGCTGGTCGTCCCCGGTTCCATGGCCTACGGCGAGACCGAGGAGGAGGCGATGGGCGGTCCCGTGGGCACCCTGGTCTTCGTGATCGACGTCCTGGGCGCCTACGACAACCCGCCGCCGCCCGAGCCGGCGGAGGGCGCCGAGGGTGAGGCGGCCGACCCCGAGGCCCAGGCCGAGGACGAAGAGGCCTCCGAGGAGGAGTAACCGCCCCGACGTACCCGCGGTTCGTTCGCGCTGCGACGCCCCCGTCATCCGGCGGGGGCGTCGTCGTGTTCAGGGTCCTGACACGCGGGGTGGGCACATCTGCGGGGGAGTGGGGCGATCGCTGCGTAGAGTCGTCACCCTGAGTGATTTCTGGCGAGGGGGAGCCATGCCGGAGGGACGGCGGTTCTGCTATGTGTCCGGTCTGCGCCTGGGGGTGCCGGCGTTGGAGGAACTCTGTGCCCAGGGGCGTCCACCGGATCTGGTGGTGTCCTATCCCGCCGAGTTGGCGCACCGTTGCGGCTACGTCGACTACGAGTCCGTGACCCGTCGACTGGACCTGCCGCACCTGCGCGTGGCCGACGTCAACGGTGATGAGGCGCGTGACGCCCTGGCCTCGCACCACATCGACCTGATGGTGGTGGCCGGGTGGTCGCAACTGGTCCAGGAGGAGGTTCTGGCCTCGCTTCCGTTGGGTGCCGTGGGCATGCACCCCTCCCCGTTGCCGGTGGGGCGCGGACGTGCGCCCATTCCCTGGACGATCCTGCGCGACATGCGGGCCAGCGCGGTGACCCTTTTCCACCTGGCCCGTGAGGTCGAGGCAGGTGA
Organism: Nocardiopsis sp. NPDC055551; assembly: GCF_053619415.1. Classification (NCBI taxonomy): domain Bacteria; kingdom Bacillati; phylum Actinomycetota; class Actinomycetes; order Streptosporangiales; family Nocardiopsidaceae; genus Nocardiopsis; species Nocardiopsis sp. NPDC055551. The sequence goes on from NZ_JBSHJJ010000001.1 coordinate 226,614, forward strand.
CATCGTGGATCGGATCCGTTTCGAGGTGGCCGCCGACGCCACCGCCACCGGCCTGTACGAGCGGGTGGGGCGTTTGCAGGCCGAACTGATCGTGCGAAACCTGGACGCCCTGTTGGAGGGGCGTGCCCCTCGACGTCCCCAGACCGGACACGTGTCGGTGTGGCCCCGTCGTCGTCCCAGTGACGGGCACCTGGACCTGGCCGCCGCCGGGCGCGACGTGGACCGGATGGTGCGGGCGTTGGCGGCCCCCTACCCGGGGGCGTTCGCGATGTTCGGGGGCGCGCTCATCACCTTTCATTCGGGGGAGTTGTCCACCGAGGCGGTGGGCGGCGATCCCGGGCAGATCGTCTCCGCCGGTCCCGGTAGGAAGTGGGGGGTGACGTGTGGGGACGGTGCCGTGTTCGTGCCGGAGCTGGTGAGCGTGGACGAGGGGGTCGTGGCCGACCCGGCCTCCCTGGCCATGTTCCGGCCCGGGAGGTACTTCGACGCTCCGTCCGAGCACATGCTCGCGGCCACCCGTCGCACTCCGGTGCCCGGTAACGGCGACGCCGAACACCGGCGTTCCGCCACGTGGCTGCCCAGGACCGTCGATCGTTGAAGGGTGGGTGCGCGGTCGTTCAGGGGGCCAGGAGGGTGGCGGCGTACCGTCCGGCCGCCGCCGCGCTCAGGAAGGCGGCCGGGTCCTGTTCCAGGCCGCGCCCCATCGTCGACGGCCTCACCGGCGACGAGAGAAGTTCGCCCTCCAGTCCGGTCGTGGAGACCTCCACCAGTGTGTGCCGCTCGCCGAGGGGCCAGGCCTGGCCGCGTACCCTCTCCCCGAACTCTCCGGGAAGGACGGGTACGACCACGTCGGCGGGGGCCAGGGCGACCTTGCCGTAGGCCGTCAGACTGTGGTGGGAGACCCCGTGGTGACGGGGACGCGGGTCTGCCTCGCTGACCCGCAGGGCGGCCACGGGCAGGCCGCCCAGGGCGGCGACGGCGTTGACGGCCTCGCCGCAGGCCACACCCGAGAAGCCCCAGGGGGTTCCGGTGCCCAGGTTGCCCGGTCCCTGGCACACCACGGTGACGTCCGCTCCCAGGACGTGCCTGGCCGCCAGCAGGCCCGAGTGCACGGTGGCCGTCTCCAGGTCGCCGCCGAACGCCTGGCCGGTGGTCACACAGCCCGCCAGGAGGCCGTCCTCGCGTAGCGCGCCCAGGTTCTGAGAGAACATCGCCGGTAGCGCGCCGCCGTCCAGCATCACGTTGACGATCCGGGCGCGGGGACGTTCGGCGCGTACCCCCGCCAGCACGGCCGGTAGCGACGAGTGCAGGTCGGCGACCACCACCGGCATTCCGTCGACCCCCCGAGCGGTACGCAGGGTCTCGTGGTGGGGCGATCCCTGTTCGTCGGCGCCTTGGACGGTGGCCTGGAGCGGGGTGTAACGGGCCTTGACCAGGTGGCCGGGGCCCTCCCGATCGGCGGGTAGGCGGTCGGGCAGGGCCACCACCAGCGCGTACCCGCCGGTGCCCAGCCCAAGGTCGAGGGCACCGGTGTTGAGCAGCACCTCATCGCCCACGCGTGGTTCACCGACCAGATCGGTGTAGGCCAGGGCCTGGCAGGTGGACGGGGGAGCGGTGTCGGGACCGGTGGTCAGATCGACCGCGCACACGTGGACCCCGGTCCAGGAGGGCAGGAGCGAACGCACTTGGCCACGACGCCACCGGATCATGGTCGGCACGGTACCGTCAGTGCTGAACCGAAGGTGGGAGGACGCGCCCTCGCGGCCCCGCCCGGCGCATCATCCCAGGGTGAAGGAGTGGCGACGATGTCGCGCAGGAAGACCGAACGACAGCTCAACCTGGTCATCTGCCTGTTGTCCACCCGGCGCCACCTGACCGCCCAGGAGATCCGGGCGACCGTCCAGGGGTACGCGGAGGCCGAGACCGAGTCGGCGTTCAAGCGCATGTTCGAACGCGACAAGCGAGAACTGCGCGATAGCGGTATCCCGATCCAGGTGGGCACCGGTGACGCCTTCAGTGGCGAGGAGGGCTATCGGATCTCGCGGTCGGACTATGAGTTGTCCGAGATCGAGCTACGGCCGGACGAGGCGCTGGTGCTGGGTCTGGCGGCCCGTGCCTGGCGGCACGCCTCCCTGGGCGAGGCCGCCGCCAACGCCCTGTTCAAGCTCCGTTCGGCCGGGGTGCCGGTGGACGCGGAGGCCGCGCCCGGGCTGACCCCGACCATGCGCACCGACGAACCCGCCTTCGGGCCCGTTTGGCAGGCGATCCGCGACCGCCGGCCGGTGGTCTTCTCCTACCGCAGGCCCGGCCAGACCGAAGCGGTGCGTCGCGAGGTCGAACCGTGGGGCGTGGTCAACCAGGACGGCCACTGGTACGTGGTCGGTCACGACCGGCTGCGCGAGGCTCGCCGGGTCTTCCGACTCGGACGCATCCAGGGACAGGTGACGGTGGTGCGCACCGGTCCCGACGTCGAGGTGCCCGAGGGCGTGGACCTGCGTTCGGTGGTCTCCTCACAGCGGCCCGACCCCGACCACACCGCCACCGTGCGGGTGCTCGTCGACTCCGCGCACGCCCTGCGCCGCAGTGCCCTGCGCGTGGTCCCCGGTGAACGGGAGGCCGCCGGGCCGGTGTGGGACACCCTCACCCTGCCCTACACCGACACCGACACGTTGGTCGGTCGGGTGGCCGCACAGGGTGCCCGGGCCGAGGTCGTCGAGCCCGAGCAGGCCCGCGAGGCGTTGGCCGCCCACATGTCCGGGGTGATCCGCCGGGCCCGGGCCGAGGCCGAACCCGTGCGGGAGACCGAGGAGGAGGACGCCCCGGCCCGCGGCCCGCGCTCGGCGGACCAACTGCGTCGGTTGCTGATGTTGGTGCCCTACGCGCTGGGCCGCGACGTGCGTGTGCCGGAGGTGGCCCGCCACTTCGGTCTCAGCGAGAAGCAGGTGGTCCAGGACCTGAGCCTGCTGTGGATGTGCGGTCTGCCCGGCTACACCCCCGGCGACCTCATCGACGTGGACCTGGAGGCGGCCAAGGAGACCGGGGAGATCATCATCGCCAACGCCGACACCCTGGCCCAGCCGCTGCGCCTGACCGCGGACGAGGCCGCCAGCCTGGTCGTGGGCCTGTCGTTGTTGGAGGAGTTGCCCGAGGCCCAGGGCGTGGAGGACGGCGCGCTCAAGCGCGTGGGGGAGAAGCTGCGCGGGGCGGCCGGCAGCGCCGTGGGCGCGCTCGCCGACGCCGTCCAGGTGCGGGTGGAGATGGACGAGCAGGTGGCGCAGACCCACCGGCGCTGTTCCCAGGCCTTGGAGGCGGGCCAGCGCCTGCACCTGCGTTACCTGTCCGGATACCTGGACCAGGTCACCGAACGCGACGTGGATCCGATGGGCCTGGTGGTCCAGGACGGCAAGCCGTTCCTGGAGGGCTACTGCCACCTGCGTGAGGACGTGCGCCTGTTCCGGCTGGACCGGGTGCTGGAACTGACCGTGCTGCCCTACGCGGCCGAGGTGCCCGAGGGTGTGGGCCGCCGTGACCTGTCCAAGGGCGTGCTCCAGCGTTCCGAACGCGACGCCCTGGTCGTGTTGGACCTGGACTCGTCGGCGCGTTGGGTCACCGAGGACTACGCGTGCGAGTCGGTCACCGAATTGGCCGACGGCGGGGTGCGCGCCACGCTGCGGACCCCGGCGCTGGCGTGGGTGGCGCGACTGGTGTTGTCGTTGGGGTCACGGGGGCGCGTGGTGGCTCCCGAGGGTCTGGCGCGAGAAGTGCGCGCGGAGGCCGAACGGGCCTTGAATCTTTACCAGGCAGGGCAAACCTCCCCCGACCTGGTCGAGATCGATTCGTCCTCGGAGTGACGCCCACCCGTTCACAGGGGGTCGAGGTGTAGGTCTTCCGGAAAAGGATATGGTGAGTTCGTGATCGCCCTCGCTGTCCTTTTCGGCCTGGTTCTGGTCGGTGTGCTCGTCGTCGGATCCCTTCTGGTGAAGGTCCGACGCGAGGCCGTCGTGCTGTCCGAAAAGGTGACACGGGCGGCGGGCGGGTACCAGGCGAGCAGCGCTGACCTGCGTGAGCGTGTCCGACGTGAGGGGTCACGGCGATGATGACCGAAGGCTCGGACGCGCGTACCATCGAAGGCGCTTGGTCGCGCCCCACAGAGAGGTAGAACCATGGGACCGTTCAACGGACCTACCATCGCCATCCTGGTGATCCTTGCCATCTTGCTGTTCGGAGCCAAGAAGCTCCCGGACCTGGCCCGTTCCCTGGGACGTAGTGCCCGCATCCTCAAGGCCGAGAGCAAGGGCCTGGCCGACGAGGAGAACAACGAGGAACAGGAACAGGCCGACGGTCAGGACGGTCGACAGGCACAGCAGGGCCAGGGCCAGGCCCAGACCTCTCGTGCCGACGCCGCCCCGCAGCAGAACCAGCAGCAGGGCTACCCGCAGCTTCCTCCCGGCCAGCGCATCGTCAACGAGTCCGGCGAACCCAGCAACCAGACCTACAACCAGTAGAGTCGCCGGTTCCACCTGTTCGGGGTCGCGCGCGGCCACGGCCCGAACCGGTCGGCGCGGTGCCCTTGGGGCACCGCGCCCCGCGTCTGTATCAGGGGAGTCCGCGGTGCGCGGACCCGGATGAGAAGAGAGTGACCCCACGATGAGGTCCCGAAGCAGAGCGGTCAACCCGGAGGCCCGGATGCCGCTCATGGACCACCTGCGCGAACTACGCAACAGGTTGGCCAAGGTACTGCTCATCCTGTGTCTGGGCGCGGTGCTCGGCTTCGTCTTCTATGACCAGATCTGGGACTTCCTCACCAAGCCGTACTGTTCCCTGCCCGCCTCACAGGTGGTCGAGGGCGGCGGCTGTTCCCTCATCGTGACCGGCCCCTTCGACGCCTTCTTCGTGGCCTTCAAGATCTGGCTGTTCGTCGGCGCGCTGGCCACGGCCCCACTGTGGCTCTACCAGCTGTGGGCGTTCGTGGCCCCCGCCCTGCACGGCAGCGAGAAGAAGTACGCCTACATCTTCGCCCCGTTGGCCGGCGCGCTGTTCGTCGCCGGCGCCGCCCTGGCCTACATGATCACCGCGCTGGCCCTGCAGATGCTCTTCGGGTTCCTGCCCGAGGACGCCGACCCCTACCTGACCATCGGTGAGTACCTCGACTACATGCTCATCATGATGGGCATGTTCGGCCTCGGCTTCGTCATGCCGTTGCTGGTGGTGCTGCTCAACATCGTCGGCATACTGTCCCACGAGGCCATCGCCAAGTGGCGTCGGGTCATCATCTTCAGCTCGTTCCTGGTCGCCGCGGTCGTCACGCCGGCCGAGCCCATCTCCATGCTGGCGCTGGCCGTTCCGCTGGTGGTCCTGTTCGAGATCGCCGAGTTGTTCTGCTTCTTCAACGATCGTCGTCGCAAGCGCCGGGACCCCACCTCGGAGTTGGGCGACGACGAGATCTCCGATCTGGACGATCAGCCCTCCGACCTGGACGAACTCGAGGACTCCGACTCGGGCAAGGGTTCGGGCAAGGGCGACTGAGCGGTCGTCGCGAAGCGGGTGTGGGAGGGTCTCCCACACGCTAGGGTTCGGGGCGGGACGACTTCCTCGTCGTCCCTGCACACCGAATCGGACGCGGGAAGCCGGGAAGTGTTGATGAGCGAGCAGACCGAGGCCAAGCGGGATCTCCCACCCGAGGCCATGGGGAACGAGAAGTGGCACGACACCACCGACGCGGTGTGGTTGCGCTCCTCCCTGTCGAACCCGGACTCCGAGGCGATCGTGGAGGTCGCCGAGTTCGACGACGGGTTCCGCGCCGTCCGTGACGGGAAGTCGCCACAGAAGGGCACCTTGTTCTTCACCCCCGCCGAGTGGGAGGCCTTCGTACTGGGGGCCCGCGATGGCGAGTTCGACATCCCCGAGGAGTACCTCTCCGAGGAGGAGGTCGAGATCCAGCGCGGGCAGGGTCAGGCGGAGGCCACCTGGGTGCCCTCCCCGCTGCTGACCCCCAAGGCGCTGGAGGAGTACCATCGCCGCCAACGTGAGGAAGCCGCCCAGGGGTCCACGACCGAGGACGCCTGAACCGGCCCGCAGGCCCGGGCGTTGAGGGTGTGCGGGAACCTCACCGACCCGCACGCCCTCGAATCCCCGCACCGTGGGTAGTTAAGGACCCGGTCATGTCCCCTCACATCGCACTTCTGGTCAACCCGGCCTCCGGTCGTCGTCGCTCCGCCGTTCTCGCGGTGCGGCTCAAGGAGGCCCTGCGCGCGTCCGGCGCCCGCGTGCACGTCTACACGGGCCGCTCGGCCGCCGACAGCAGGCGTCTGGCCCGGTTGGCCGTCTCCGATCGCCCCGACGCGTTGGTGGCGGTGGGCGGTGACGGTCTGGTCCACCAGGCCCTGCAGGGGGTGGTGGGCAGTGGTGTGCCACTGGCGGTGGTCCCCGCGGGCACCGGCAACGACATCGCCCGCGCCTTCGGTACCGGCCGCGCCACCGCACGCGGGATGGCCCAGGCGATCCTGGCCGGACGCACCCGTCCCAGCGACGTGGTCCGCCTGACCCTGGCGGATGGGACCCGGCGCTACTACCTGAGCGTCCTGGCCTGTGGTTTCGACGCCCGGGTCAACGAGCGGGTGAACAACTTCCGGTTCGGGGTGGGCCGCCTCGGCTACCTGATCGGTATCGTCGCCGAGCTGCGCACCTTCCGTCCCATCGACTTCGAGATCGACATCGACGGTCGCACCATCGCCGAACCCGGGATGCTCGTCGCGGTCGGCAACACCGACTCCTACGGTGGTGGCCTGAAGGTGTGCGCGGGGGCCGAACCCGACGATGGACTACTCGACGTGGTCCTCATGCGCGAGGGGTCCAAGGGCCGTTTCATCCGACAGTTCCCCCGGGTGTTCAACGGAAGCCACATGGAGCTGGACGAGGTGCGCCTCGAACGCGGGGCGAGCGTCACCATCCGTGGTGACGCCGGGGCGGCCTACGCCGACGGTGAACGCATGGGCGCGCCGACACTGAAGTGCGAAGTGGTGCCGAAAGCGGTCGAGATGTTGGACCCGACCTCATAGGCTGAGAGGTCTATGAGTAGTCACGCTGAGCGGTACGCCGCCTTCCGTCGGCGGCAGGGCGCGTCCAGCGCCGCCATCGAGGCCTTCCAGGCTCTCTACGGCTTCGAGTTCGACCCCTTCCAGATCAAGGCCTGTAAGGCGCTGGAGAACGGCCATGGGGTGCTGGTCGCCGCTCCCACCGGTTCGGGCAAGACGGTGGTCGGAGAGTACGCCGTGCACCGCGCCCTCGCGGAGGGCACCAAGTGCTTCTACACCACCCCCATCAAGGCCCTGTCCAACCAGAAGTACAACGACCTGGTCAAGCGCTACGGCAACGAGCAGGTCGGGTTGCTGACCGGGGACAACAGCGTCAACGGTGAGGCACCGGTGGTGGTGATGACCACCGAGGTGCTGCGCAACATGCTGTATGAGTCCTCATCCACCCTGGGCGGGCTCGCGTACGTGGTCATGGACGAGGTGCACTACCTCGCCGACCGCTTCCGCGGCGCGGTCTGGGAGGAGGTGATCATCCACCTGCCCGAGTCGGTGCGCATGGTCGCACTGTCCGCCACGGTCAGCAACGCCGAGGAGTTCGGCGAGTGGCTCCAGCAGGTGCGCGGCGACACCACCGTCATCGTCGACGAGAAGCGTCCCGTGCCGCTGTGGCAGCACATGATGGTCGGCAAGCGTCTGCACGACCTGTTCGTCGACACCGAGGTGGAGTCCACCGGATCCGATGAGGACGAGCGGGGCGGTGGCGGACGTTCCAAGCGCAAGCGCGAACGCCGACGCTCCCAGCACGAGCGGCCCCGCGAGATCAAGGTGGGCGGGCAGACCCTGCACATCAACCCGTTCCTGACCCGGGCCGCGGAGGACGACGCGCGCACCACCCAACTGGCCGACCGTCGCCGCCACCCGCAGTCGCGGGCCCGGGGCAACATCCGCCCGCGCACCCGGTTCGCGCCGCCCAGCAGACCCATGATCATCGAGGAGTTGGACGCCCAGGGGCTGTTGCCGGCCATCGACTTCGTCTTCAGCCGGGCGGGGTGCGACGACGCCGTCCGGCAGTGTGTGGCCTCGGGGTTGGTCCTGACCACGCCCGAGGAGGCCGACCACATCCGCGAGTACGCCGAGTCGCGCTGCGCCGACATCCCGCGCGCCGACCTGACCGTGCTCGGCTTCGAGGGCTGGCTGCGCGCCCTGGAATCGGGTGTGGCCGCCCACCACGCGGGCATGCTGCCCACCTTCAAGGAGGTCGTGGAGCACCTGTTCTCCCAGGGTCTGATCCGCGCGGTGTTCGCCACCGAGACCCTGGCTTTGGGCATCAACATGCCCGCGCGCAGCGTGGTCATCGAAAAGCTCGACAAGTGGAACGGTGAGACGCACGCGATGCTCACCCCGGGTGAGTACACGCAGCTCACCGGGCGGGCCGGGCGTCGTGGCATCGACGTGGAGGGGCACGCGGTCGTGGTCTGGCAGGCCGGGACCGACCCCGAGACCGTCGCGGGGTTGGCGGGCACGCGCACCTACCCGCTCAATTCGAGCTTCCAGCCCTCCTACAACATGGCGGTGAACCTGGTCGGGCAGGTGGGTCGCCAACGCAGCCGCAACATGCTGGAGGCCTCCTTCGCCCAGTTCCAGGCCGATCGTGCCGTGGTGGGTCTGGTCAAGAAGCTGCGCAAGCACGAGGAGGCCTTGGAGGGGTACGCCAAGGCCGCCGAGTGCCACCTGGGCGACTTCATGGAGTACGCCTCGCTGCGTCGGGCGTTGAGCGACCGTGAGTCCATGTTGGCCAAGAACCGGTCCTCGCGCCGCCGTGAGGAGGCCCTGGAGAGCCTGGAGATGCTCCGGCCCGGTGACATCATCCGTATCCCCTCGGGGCGCTACTCCGGGCACGCCGTGGTGCTGGACCCCGGCCTGAGGCACGACCTTCCGGCGCCCCTGGTGCTGACCGTGGACAAGCAGGTCAAGCGGATCAACTCCAGTGACTTCCCGATTCCGGTCAAGGCCTCCGGGCGCATGCGTATCCCCAAGTCGTTCTCCGCGCGGTCTCCGCGTTCGCGCCAGGACCTGGCCTCCACGCTGCGCAACAAGCTCAAGGAGCAGGGCACCGAGCCCACCTATGAGCGTGGCGGCAGCCGGGGTGATCGGGAGGACGCCGAGGTCAAGCGGTTGCGCGCGCAATTGCGAGAACACCCCTGCCACGGGTGCGCGGAACGCGAGGACCACGCCCGGTGGGCCGAACGCCACATGCGCACCGAGAAGGACGCCGAGGCGCTGCGCCGGCGTGTGGAGGGGCGATCGCACGTCATCTCCCGCACCTTCGACCGGGTGTGCGGGGTACTGGAGGACCTGGACTACCTGTCGGGCGACGAGATCTCCGACGACGGGGGGCGGCTGGCCAAGATCTACTCCGATCTGGACCTGCTGGTGGCCGAGTGCCTGCGCCGCGGGTTGTGGGACGACCTCGACCCGGAGGAGTTGGCCGCCTGTGCCGCCGCCCTGGTCTATGAGGCGCGCCGCAACGACGACCCCTACCCGCGTCTGCCCGAGGGGCGGGTGGAGGAGACCCTGGACGAGATGGTGCGGCTGTGGGGTGACCTCAACGAGGTGGAGTCCCGGCACCGGGTGTCGTTCCTGCGTCGACCCGACCTGGGTTTCGTGTGGACCGCCCATCGGTGGGCTCGCGGGGACCGGCTCGACGCCATCCTGCGCGGGTCCGACATGACGGCGGGCGACTTCGTGCGCACCGCCAAGATGCTGGTGGACATGCTCGGGCAGATCTCCGCCGCCTCCGGTGACCCCGGGTTGCGCTCCAACGCGCGCAAGGCCACCGACCTGGTGCGGCGCGGTGTGGTGGCCTACTCCTCGCTCAACTGATCGAGGGGCCACGACACGTGATGACCGCCATGGCCGGGTTCCCGACGGGGAGCCCGGCCACGCCCGGCCCAAGAAGTGGAACATCGTTCACGAACCGGATGTTGGTGCTCGTAGTGGTGCCCCGGTGGACGAAGCGGTGCACGGGGGCGTCATCATGGGAGGGCACGGGACCCCGCGAGGGGCCTGTAGTTTTCGCGAGAAACCCTGAAACGAGGCTTGAGCTGTGCTGCGCACCCTCATGAACGGCAAGATCCACCGGGCCACGGTCACCCAGGCCGACCTGCACTACGTGGGTTCGATCACCATCGACGCCGACCTGATGGAGGCCGCCGACATCGTCGACGGCGAGCAGGTGCACATCGTCGACATCGACAACGGAAACCGCCTGGTCACCTACGCCCTGGTGGGCGAGCGCGGCAGCGGCGTGATCGGGATCAACGGCGCGGCCGCCCACCTGGTGAACCCGGGCGACCTCGTCATCATCATCGGCTACGCCCAGGTCGACGAGAAGGAGCGCGCCGAGCACGTCCAGCACATCGTGCACGTGGACGGCGACAACAAGATCGTCGCGCTGGGCAACGACCCGGCCGAGCCGGTCCCCGGTAGCGACCAGGTCGCCGGTCGCTGACCTCCCAACGCCCGTGCTCGACACGGGTGTCCCGTGACCGGGTGATGGCAACCCCCTCGGGATGGCCGATTCCGGCCGGATCGGTGTGTCCCGGTCTCGGGTATGCCCTGTGGCGGCATGGATGAGCGGGACGAGGATCGGCGCCTGGTCGCCGAACACATCGAGTGGCAGAAGCAGGGTGCGTGGGTCGTCGTTTGGGGCGTCTACACCCGCCGCTTCTGGGCGTTCGCGTGTTGGCCGGTCATCCCGGAGGGCGGTGTGGTGATCGACGCCGAGGAGCCCGACCGCCTGTACGCGGAGATGCGCTACGTCGAACGCGAGCACGATTTCCTCCGCTGGCGCTACGGCCGCGCCCACCCGGTGCGATGAGGGCTACGATTCGTCCATTAACGGGATGAATCGGGGAGTTTGCCACGTGTCCATGGAAACCACTCGGGGGGCGTCGGAGCGCGCCCGGATCCAGCGGCGTACGGTCCTGGTCCTCATGGCGGCACAGGTCGTCGGTGGCATCGGCATGGGTGCCATGCTCGCGGTGGGTGCGCTCATCGCCTTGGACCTGAGCGGTTCGGATACCTGGTCGGGGATGGCGACGACCATGATCACCCTGGGCGCGGCCGTGTTCGCGTTGCCGTTGGCGGGTACCGCCGCGCGGCGAGGGCGTCGCCCGGGGTTGACGCTGGGTTGGCTGCTGGGTGCCCTGGGCGGGTTCGTGGTCATCGGTGCCACGGTGTGGAGCGTGTTCCCGCTGTTCCTGGCGGGGATGATGTTGGTCGGTGCGGGTACGGCCACCAACCTGCAGTCCCGGCACGCCGCCGCGGATCTGGCCACCGAACGTACGCGCGGCCGTGATCTGTCGGTCGTGGTGTGGGCGACCACCGTGGGCGCGGTGGTGGGCCCCAATCTCATCGGGCCGACCGGAGGCCTGGCCCGGGCGCTGGGGTTGAGCGAACTCCTGGGCCCGGTGCTGCTCACCACGATGGGTTTCCTGGGCGGCGCCGCGCTCATCGCGGTGTTGCTGCGCCCCGACCCGCTGCGGATGGCCACCGCCGACCACGCGGTCAACGGTGCGAAGTCCCCCTCCCCGACCATGGTCGCGGGGGTGCGGGCGATCGGTCGCAGCCCCTCGGCGCTGTTGGCCGTGGTGGGGATCGTGGCCGGGCACGCCGTGATGGTCGGCGTCATGACGATGACCCCGGTCCACATGAGCCATCACGGGTCCGCGCTCACCGTCGTGGGACTCACGATCTCCCTGCACATCGCCGGCATGTACGCGCTCTCACCGGTCGTGGGCTGGCTCTCCGACCGGTTCGGTCGGGTCCCGGTGATGTTGGTGGGGCAGGGGGTGCTGTTGGTGTCCGCCGTGATCTCGGGTACGGCCGGGCACGACGAGGTTCAGGTGACCATCGGCCTGGTGCTGTTGGGGTTGGGCTGGTCTGGATCGCTGGTGGCGGGCAGCGCGTTGTTGGCCGAGTCGCTCTCGGCGGAGATCCGTCCCCCGGCGCAGGGCTTCAGCGACCTGGTGATGAACCTGGGCGGGGCGGGCGCCGGCGCCCTGTCCGGGGTGGTGTTGTCGGTGGCCGGTTTCGGTGGGCTCAACCTGTTCGCCGCCCTGTTCACGCTCCCCGTGTTCGTCCTCGCGATCCGTGCGCGGGCGACCGGCCGTGGGTGAGACACCCGGACCTTTACCGGAAACACCCCGCGAACCTCCCCGTCCCGCGCCCGCGCCCGGTTAATCTGCGGATTCGGGGCGCCCACCGTCGATGGGTGGGCCGACCTTCGTTGGACGAAGGGGTGTTCTCAGTGAGTGAGCGGGAGCCCGGGGACGGGCCGGGACAGGGGCCGGAGCGGGATCCGGTGAACCACCGTCCGCCGGAGGAATGGCGGCCGGGAGACCCGATGGGGGACGGTGATGGGCCACCGGGGGAGCCGCCGCGCCGGACACCACCGGGGTCCGGTACCGAAGGGTCCGGCGAGCCGGGGGAGTTGTCCCAGGGGCCCAGCGGCCCCGAGTGGGCCGGACCCGAACAGGCCGGCTACGCCCCCGGCTATGGCGATTACCCCAGTGGCCCGGTCGACTACGGCAACGCCGGTGGTTACGTCCCCGGGACCGGGCCGCCACCGGTCCGGCCGACACCTTGGGGCAGGATCCTGGGAATCGGCTGTGGCGTGCTGCTCCTGTTGCTCCTGCTCCTGGGCGGATGCGCGTCGGTGCTGCTCTTCAGCGCGGCGGCCGACGATTCGACGGCCCCCGCCCCGGACGGTGTCGGCCCGGTGGAGGCCGCCCCGTTCCTTTGAGCCGGGAACGTGAAGCGCCCGTCCCCCCGAAGGGCGGGGACGGGCCGCGGTCACGAAGGTCCGATCAGGGCGCCAGCGCGGGGTCGCGCAGCCACTCCGACAGGTCCTCCTTCCGTTCGCTGTCGCACTTGAGCGGACACGTCGTGCAGTAGCCGTGTTCGGGGTCGCCCTTGTAGTCGAAGCAGCAGGTGCCTCGTACCGCCCAGGTGCCGCGGGGGTGACCCGGGGCGAAGGGGAACAGGCGGGGCCGCTTGCGGGTGATGGCGCCGGCCTCGATCACCGCGTCGCCCAGCCGGGTGGCCAGGTCCCAGGCCTGTTCGGCGTCCCGTCCCAGGTAGCGCGCCGGGTTGAGCATGTAGAAGTGCAGGGTGTCCATGACCCAGCCCCACAGGGTGCGTTTGCCCGCCCGGGAGTGCTCCTGCAGGGCGTCGATGAGCGGTTCGAGGGTGGCGAACAGCGCCTCGGCGGTCAGCCGCAGCTGTTCGTCCTCGTCGCGGGCGACCACGGTGGTGGGGTGGTCGGCGGCAGGGTCGTCGGGCAGGACCACCATGTGGGTGTCGACCACGATCGGGGTGCGAAAGCGGGCCTCGGCGGTGTCCCACGGCAGACGTAGCGTGTCCGGGTCGAGCAGGGGCGCGCGACCGGTCAGGTACAGCGAGGACGCCACCAGGAAGAGGGGCTCGCGCAGGGTGACCCGGAGGAAGTTGGTGGCGGCGGGCAGCCGGTGTCCGGGCCCGTGTTCGGTACGCAACTTGTCGAACAGCACGGGCAGCCAACCCTCGGCGGCCATCGACGTGACGCTGTGGCACTGGGTGCCGTCGAACGGCCGCCGCTGGAGGGTCTCGAAGTCGACGATCTCGGGCAGCGGCGCGAACTTGAGCCGTGTACTGACGGCGCGGATCGCGTTGAGCGGATCTTGGGTCACCGCGGAACCTGCCCTTCGTCGCAAGATGAAAGCCGAAGTCTCGTCCGGGGGAAGCCGTGGTCGCAGCTACCACCGGGGCCGGGTACATCTGCGCCTATGAAGTGAGGCTACCCTAACGAAAGTCGCGGTAGCAATCCTCGGCGACCCGAGTTTGCCCAAAGGTGGGACCAGAGTTCCCAGTTCAGGGGCCGGGTGGGTGGTTCCGGCCGCCGGGGCGGACGAGATCGGCTCGCGGTGTCGGGCCGCGCTCGCGCCGAGGACGGCGGCGGTACTTGAGCCACCACTCCACGAAGAGCAGCGGCAGGACCCACGATAGGAAGCCCGACGCCGTGCCCACGTCCAGCCCCAAGGCGTCGAGGTCCCCGCCATAGACCGTTTCCAGACGCGGCGACATGATCATCATCAAGACGATGAGGAGCACGCGGTTGAACGCGATGCCGTAGATGAGGGCGAAGCTGCGCAGCATCCACTCGCGGTGTTCGGCGAAACGCCGTCGTCGAGCCATGACATAGCCCAGGAGTGTGAAGGTCAGCCACAACACCGCCCACACGGTGTTGCCGATCTGGGCGCTTCCGCCGGTGCCGCTGAACGGCGCGATGAGCAGCGCCGGAATCCCGACCAGGGGGACCCCCGACCAGACGTACACCCGCCCGCTCCAGCGGTGCACGGCCGGATGACGGGTGCGCAGCCATGGCCACACCTGGAGGATCACCAGCAGCGTCAGCAGCGTTCCGCCGAAGATGTGGGTGAGGAGCATCGGGAAGTACCAGGAGGGGCTCTCCGGTAAGGGAAGTCGTGAGTCGGCCGGGTCCAGGCTCAGGTAGGGCGGAACGGAGTAGAGCAGGAACGTGACGCTGAACAGGGCCAACGGCAGGATCCAGGGCCGGCGCCACCACGGAGCGGGTGACGCGGGCGGGCGTCGCCGGGATGGCGGTGTGGTCGTGCGGGTCGATGGGGTGGGTGCCATCGTCGGGTCTCCTTGGGATGTTCGGGTGCTCGCGGGGTCCGCGGGCGAGAATCCGGTCGAGAGCATGGTGACGGGGAACGCCAAGGGGTTTTGGGCTCATGGCGTGCGCTCCCTGAACTGTGTATGCCGCATACTGATAAGTGTATTCAATACACAGTTCTAGGATGGTGTCAACGACGAACCCGACGACTGGTGGCCCATGACGACAGAGGACGCGCCCAAAAGCCGGATGGCGCGGGACGTGGAACTGCTCTGGGGGCTGGACTCCCCACCTCGAAGGCGCGGCCCCAAACCCAGGCTCAGCCGAGAGGTCGTGATCCGCGCGGCCCTCGACGTCGCCGACGCCGAGGGCATCGAGGCCGTCTCCATGCAGCGCGTGTCCAAGGAATTGGGTTACACGACGATGTCGCTGTACCGGCACGTGGACAGCAAGGAGGACCTGCTCGTCCTGATGCTCGACACCGCGATGGAAGGGGATCCCCCCGAGCCCCGCGCCGACGGTGACTGGCGTGCCGGACTGGAGGAGTGGTGCCACAGCGTCCTGGAGCTCTACCGTCACCGCTCCTGGGTGGTGCGGGTCGCCTTCTCCGGACCACCCGGCGGCCCCAACGGTCTGCGCTGGATGGAGGCGGGGCTACGCGAACTGGTGGGCTCGGGCCTGGACGTGGGGGAGGCGGTCCAGATGCTCATGCTGCTCTCGGCGGCACTGCGCGAGAACGTGCGGCTGGAGACCGAAATGGCCGATGCCGCGCGAACCACGGGCAACACCCTGACCGAGGTCGAACGCGACTACAGCCGGGGCCTGCGCAGGGTGGTCACCGAGGAGGAGTTCCCCACCATCGCCCTCATGCTCCATGAACAGGTGCTGGAGCCACAGCCCACGGCCCAGGCCACCGAAAGGGCGGGGGAGCCCACCCACGAACTGGACTTCGGAATCCGACGGGTACTCGACGGCATCGAGTTCTACGTGCGCGCCCGCGGCACCACCGGCGGAGCCTGACAGGGCCGGGGTGCGGCACCCGCACGCGGATGCCACACCCCGGCCGCCCTCAACGCACCAGAACCAGGTGGTGGCGGACCAACGCGGCCACCACCCGGCCACACGAACCCACCTCCACACCCGCCGCCGCGGCCAGCTCCGCCACGGTCAGCTCACGGTGTTCGGCGAGCGTCTCCAGCACCGGTTCGGTGACCGCCGGCAGCCGGTACCGCTTGCCCGCGACAGTGAGGGCGACCTTGTCACCCTCACGTTCCATCGGCGGTGGCAGGATCGGCACGAACCCCACCCGTGCCTTCGGGCCGGGCACCACGTCCTCCACCGGCCAGGGCAGCGAGAACGACGTCCTGCGTGGGAAGCGCGCGTCCCGTTCGGCCAGGAAGGCGTCCAGGTCCGCCTCCTCCGCCAGCTCCGTCAGCCGGGCCGTCAGCTCGTGCCGGTGCTTTCGGCGCGTTTCCGGGTCGGCGAAGCGCGGCAGGTCGCGCCGGAACGGCTCCTCCTCGAAGAGCCGGCGCACCAACGCCTCCGCCCAGTCGATCCCGGTCGCCCGGGTGAACCCGAAGGTCAGATGCATGCTCATCTCACCGTTGCCGGTCACCGTGTGCCACCACCCGCGCGGGACGTGGAGCACCTGCCCCGGTCGCAGTACGCCCTCCCACACCTGGTGCGGTAGCCCCTCGGCGTCGCGCGGCGGGGTGTGGGTGTGGTCGGTGTCGTTCTTCATCGGGAACGGCCGGGTGCCCGGGCCGTGCACCTGCCAGTGCTTGGAGCCCGCCAGCTGCACGATCATCGTGTCGTGGTCGTCCCAGTGGGTGTCGAACCCGCGCGAGTCGCCCCAGATCAGGTACAGGTTGGCCTGCGCGCGTTCGCGTACCAGCCGCATCAGGTCGTCGGCGGCCGCGCCCACCGCCGGATGCATTCGGTCCACTCCGTCCAGAACCAGGCTGGAACCGCCCCGCAGCTCCTTGTACAACGCCTCCGGGCGCACGATCCGGCGGGCCTCGCGTGAGGCGGTGCCGGTCTCGGTGTAGCGGTCCAACGGAACCGGGGAGCCCTCCCGGTGCAGCCGCAACCGCGGCGGCTCGGGCGCGCACGCGGCCAGCACGTGGTTGAGGTCCTCCAGGGTGAACAGCGAACGTACGGCGTCCTCGCCCAGGTCGGCGAAGACGAACTCCTCGGACAGGCGGGTGGTCAGGGCGTCGCGGCCCACGACGTCGCACAGGGCTTGGCTGAACAGGCGGCCGGGCTCGGTCACGGCGGTCCTTTCGACGGGAGGGGAGACGATTCTGGGCGCGCGGACACCAAGGGCGAGCGGGGGACCCGCCCGGCCCGGCTGGAAGAGTAGGCCGGGCCGGGCGGACCTGATCAGATGAAGTCGGAGCTGGAGTCGGTACCGTCATTGTCGCCGCCCGCGGTGATGTCGCGGGAGGTCACCTCCGCCAGGTCCTCGACCTCGACCTCGATGGGGTCCATACCGCACCTCGCTTTCTGTGGAAGTGTTCGATTCCTCTTGACCAGGGCCGTCCCGGTGCCTCTCAGCAGCCGGTCAGCCCCGTCCGGTGCGCCGCGAACGCGTGGGCGTCCGCGGCCAGCGCTATGGCCCTGCCGACCGAGCGTGGACCGTGTCCCACGTCGCGCTCGTATCGCAGCAGGGCGGGTGGACGCCCTTGTTCGTACCGACCCGTGGCGAGTAGCGCCGCGCACATCTTGCGCGGGTGGGCGGCGTCGGTCCGGGTGTCCCCGGCGAACCCGGTGAGCAGCACGGCGGGGTGGCCCAGCCCCGGGGTGCGGCGCGCGCTCTCCAGGGCCCGGTGGTAGGGGGAGTAGGACATGAGGGCGGCGAAGTCTTCGGGGTCGGTCGCGCTGCCGAACTCGCGCGTCCACATCCGGCCCAGCCCCATGCGTTCGAAGCGGGCCATGTCGGCGAGCGGGGCCGAGGCGATCACCGCCGCGCACAGGTCGGGTCTGGCGGTGGTCGCGGCGAGCACGAGCAGCCCTCCGGCGGATCCGCCCGACAGGCACAACTGGTCCCGGGCGCACCACCGGGTCTCGACCAGGTGGTCGGCGGCGGCCACCAGGTCCTGGACCGCCCGTGGTTTGTTACGGCCCGACCCGTCCAGGTGCCAGCTTCGTCCGGCGTCACCGCCGCCGCGCACGTGGGCCACCGCGTAGCGGCCACCGCTGAGCAGCCAGGCCAACACGGTGGCGCCGAACCCGAACTGGCGGGGACGGCCGAACCCCCCGTAGGCGTGCAGCAGCAGCGGACGCCGCCCGGAGCCGTCGGAGGCGTCGAAGACGGTGACCGGAACCCGGGTGCCGTCCTGGGATCGGCACCACACCACGGTGCGCTCCACTCTCGGGGAGGGCGCCGCCCGACCGGTGCCGGGCGGCCAGGGGACGGGCACGCGTTCGCCCGGCGCCAACCGCAGCACCCGCTGCTGGGTGGACACGTCCGCGTAGCCCAGGTACACCGAGCCGTCGGGGGAGGGAACGGGGGTGGACACCATGCCCTCCCCGGGCGGCTCCACCCGATACCGCAGCGCCCCGGAGACCGCGTCGTGCGCGG
This sequence comes from Nocardiopsis sp. NPDC055551, assembly GCF_053619415.1. Taxonomy (NCBI): domain Bacteria; kingdom Bacillati; phylum Actinomycetota; class Actinomycetes; order Streptosporangiales; family Nocardiopsidaceae; genus Nocardiopsis; species Nocardiopsis sp. NPDC055551. The sequence goes on from NZ_JBSHJJ010000001.1 coordinate 244,909, forward strand.
TGACCTCGCTGATCCCCAACCGGGTGCGTACCACCAGCACGGCCGGGTCCGCGCCGTCGACGCCCGGCTGGGGACAGAACGCGTCCAGGGTCGCACCGGGGTCCTCGGCGACCACCTCGTGCCAGTGCTCGGGTAGGGGGCGCTCCGGGTCGACCACGCAGACACGGCGCCTGGGAGCGCCCAGGGTGGTGCGCAGGTACAGCAGCCCGTCGGGGCCCGCGCGCACCTCGGTCTCGGCCTCGTGCCCCACCTGGAGGGGGCGCAGGTCGGGTCGGCGCGGGGACCCGGCGGTCAGGTCGGCCAACCACAGGTCGGTGCGATGCCCGGTCCCGTGGCTCTCGGTCACCAGCAGCCAACGCCCGTCCAGCACCTTCACCCCCGGGACGGTTCCCGGCCCGGTGCAGGCGTGCACCAGGGTCTCCGTGCCGTCGCTCACCCGGCGCAGCCACACCCCGCGCACGCCCTGGGCACCGTCGCGGCGGACGTAGAAGAAGGAGCGCTCGTCCGCCGGTAGCCACGCCACGTGCGAGTAGCGCACGCGGGGCACGACCGGACCCACGGGGGTGCCGTCGGCCACCCGGACCACGCGCAGCCGGCCGTGCTCCACCCCGCCGGTGGAGGTCTGCAGGGCGACCAACGTGCCGTCGGGACCGGGCTCCCAGGCGTCCAGGGTGGTGCGCCCGGTCGGGTCCTCCGCGCAGGGGTCGTAGACGGTGCGCGGGGTGACGGGGGCGGAAGGGTCGGAGGTCTGGTCGGAGGGGTCGGGCAGGACCACCAACCTCGGGTGCTCGCCTCCGGACGGACGCAGCGTGGCGAACACCGCCCCGGGGCGGTGCGTCGGAACGCTCCACAGGTCGGTGGCGACCAGCTCTCGGATCCGGTCGGCCAGGCGTTCGCGCAGGGGCCAGCCCACGGCCTCGCGCTCGTACTCGCGGGCGCGCTCCTCCAACCAACGGAGTGTTTCCGGGCTGTCCGCGGACTCCAACCACCGATAGGGGTCGGGGACGGGACGACCATGCAGGGTGTCCACGACCGACGCCGGATCGGGGGCGAGGGCGGCTCCGGGGGTTCGGTTACGCACCATCACATGTTTCAAGCGGGCCGACACGACGGTCAAGCACCAGATACCTGACCCCCGGGTGGTCGGATTGTCACCCAAGAGGAAGGTTTGTCGTCGGGGCCTGCTCGAACCACCCCTCCGAGGAGCGGTCGAGTGGGTAGGACTCTGGAGAAGTCCACTGGAGAACGATCGAGGAAGTCCGCCCCCCGCTTCGGGAAGGAACCCATGGAGCGCAGGACCACGTCGGAACCCACCACTGTCGGAAGTGTGGTGGGAGCCCTCTGTTTCGCCGCCGCCGTGCTGGCCACCGCGCTGGTCGGAAGCACCGCGGCCACCGGATCCGGTGCCGTCTACGCCGGTCTGGAGCTGCCGGCCTGGGCCCCGCCCTCATGGTTGTTCGGTCCGGTCTGGACCGCGCTCTACGTCGTGATCGCCGTCGCGGGCTGGCTGGTGTGGCGGGCGGCCGGCGCCGACGGCTCGGCGCTCTTCCTCACCCTGTTCGCGGTCCAACTGCTGTTGAACGCCGCCTGGACCCCGCTGTTCTTCGGGTTCGGACTGATCGACCTGGCGCTGGTCGACATCTCGATGCTCGCGGTGGCGGTGGCCCTGACGACCTGGGCGGCCCGGCGACACAGCCGGGTGGCGATGTGGTTGCTCGTCCCCTACCTGGCGTGGGTCCTGTTCGCCACCGCGCTCACCCTGGCGATCCGGCTGCTGAACTAGAAGCCGGAACGGGTGTGGCCGGCGCCCCGGGGGATCGGGGCGCCGGCCACGACTCGTGTCTTGGATGCCGGTGGGCGTGCCGCTCACCGGTACCGGCGGTCTCAGACGTTGTCGGGGTGCCCGATGGCCAGACCACTGACCTCGTCGAAGAAGTGCAGCTGGCTGACGTCGACCGACAGGCTGATGGTGACGCCCGGCCTGACGTTGCTGCGCGGGCTCACACGGGCGGTGAACTGCGTACGGTTGTCATTCAGGGGCAGGGCGGCCTCGGCGCTCTCCTCGTCGTCGCCGGCGGCGTCCTTGGCCAGGGCGGTGGCGTCCTCGTGGCGCACCGGAGGGGCGTCGACCCCGAAGATCACGTTGATCTCGGTGCCCAGCTCCTCCGTGACGTTGGCGGTGACCTCCAGACGCGGGGCGTCGTTGCCGTCGAACTCGGCGTCGGAGAAGTCGGAGGGGCGGATGCCCAGGATCAGCGACCGGCCCAGGTAGTCCTTCAGGCCCGGTCGCGCGTCCAGGATCGAGTCGGGGACGGGCAGCTCGTGGTCGGCGAAGGCCAGCACGGCGCGGTCGCCGTCGCGCTTGAACTCGGCGTTGACGAAGTTCATCGAGGGGGAACCGATGAAGCCGGCCACGAACAGGTTGACGGGGGAGTCGAACAGGCGCTTGGGCGTGTCGACCTGCTGGAGTCGGCCGTCGCGCAGCACCGCGACCCGGTCGCCGAGGGTCATCGCCTCGACCTGGTCGTGGGTGACGTACACGGTGGTGACGCCGAGACGCTCGTGGAGCTGGTTGAGGGAGGCGCGCATCTGCACGCGCAGCTTCGCGTCCAGGTTGGACAGCGGCTCGTCCATGAGGAAGGCGCGCGGCTCGCGCACGATGGCGCGACCCATGGCCACACGCTGGCGCTGACCACCGGAGAGGGCGCCCGGCTTGCGCTTGAGGTAGGGCTCCAGACCGAGCATCTCGGCGGCGTCGCCGACGCGGCGGGCGATCTCGGACTTGGCGACCTTGCGCAGCTTCAGACCGAAGGCGAGGTTCTGCTCGACGGTCATGTGCGGGTAGAGCGCGTAGTTCTGGAAGACCATCGCGATGTCGCGGTCCTTCGGCGGACGGTCGTTGACGATCTCGTCACCGATGACCAGGGTGCCGGCGGAGATCTCCTCCAGGCCGGCGATCATGCGCAGCGCCGTGGACTTACCGCAGCCGGAGGGGCCGACGAGCACCATGAACTCGCCGTCCTCGATCCGAAGGTTCAGGTCGTCGACGGCCTTGACGTCGCCGCCGTAGATCTTGTCGATGCCTTCGAGGACGATCTCCGCCATGGCACTCTCCTGCTCGGTGTGGCATATCCAATGGTGAGGGGATCACGTGGCCGGTGATCCCCGCGCCGACCTGATGTTCGAAATTGATCGAATCAGGTCGTTTCGCTGATCACATCAGACAGGATCCTGATCGGAATGTCCATAGGAAGTGTTATTTCGATCTGATTGCGGTCATGTGCAAACCATCGGTGACCGGCTGGCGTGTCGGCCCCAGGTGCGTTAGCCTGTCCGACGGTTCATCACTGATTCCCCCTCCCGTCACTCGAAACGGCGACCACGACACGGTCTCCAGATTGAGACAACAGGTCGGGGACTCTGGGTAACCTAACGACCAGTCCAGCACTGGACGGACCGGTTGTGCGGCCCCCACTCGTCCGATTGGACGCTGCACCACGCGCCAGGTGCGGTTGGGATCGGGTGAGGGGCGGTGTACCGCGACCGGGCGGGGGGTTGGACCCGGAAAAGGCCCGAACATCCAGTAGACAACGGTCTTCCGAGCTCGCCGCCGACGGGACGGAGCCGGTCCGAAGGGTGGCTCGGGCCTTTTCCGCGTCCCCCCAATATGCTGACCGCAGACCCTCAACGGCCAGCGGAAAGCGAGCACCCCACGTGGTTGCCGAGCACACGGGGTCGGGTACCGCCCCGACCCCCGAGAGATCCTCAGCGGACGCCACGGCTCCGGAGACGAGGACGGAGGCGACCACATGGTCCCCCCTGTCCCCGGGGTACCGGTGGGGTCGCCTCGACCCGTTCTGGCGGGCCCTGGTCGCGGTGGGTTCCGGTCTGGCCCAACTCCTGGCGCTTCCGCCCTACGGGTTGTGGTGGCTCGGACCGCTCAGCGCCGCCCTGCTCCTGCTCGCCGTCGGTGGCACGCGACCCCGTCGCGCCGCCTGGCTGGGCCTCCTGGCCGGCGCCACCCTCATGGTCCCACTGGTGAGCTGGCAGGACATCTTCGGCGTCGACGTGTGGCTCGCCATCGCCGCCGCCGAGACCGTCTACTTCCTCCCCATGGCCATGGGACTGGCCGTCGTCACCCGTCTGCCCTACTGGCCGCTGTGGACCGCCGCCCTGTGGGTGGCCCAAGAGGCGGTACGGGCACGCTGGCCCCTCGGAGGCTTCCCCTGGGGCAAACTCGCCTTCGCCCAGCCCGACACCCCCTTCGTCGGCTACGCGGCCCTGGGATCCTCGTCCCTGGTGACCTTCGCCGTGGCCCTCACCGGCGCCATGCTGGTGTGGACCGTCCTGCGCGCCGTGGCGGCCCGCGGCCGCGCCCGTGTCCTGCTGCCCGCCGTGGGTCTGGCCACGAGCGCGGCGATCGTCCTGGGTGGTCTGGTGGCCCCCGCGATCAGCCGCCCCGCCCCCGCCGACACCGTCACCGTCGGCATGGTCCAGGGCAACGTGCCCAACGTCGGTGAGATGTCCATCCTGGGTGAGCGCATGCAGGTGCTGCGCAACCACGCCGACGGCGTCCACGAACTAGCCGAGGCCGTCCGAGCCGGGGAGTACCCCGAACCCGACCTGGTCGTGCTGCCGGAGAACGCCAGCGACATCGACCCCTTCCGCGACCAGGAGGCCGACGAGATCATCGACGCGGCCGCCGCCGACGTCGATGCCCCCCTGCTGTGGGGCATGAGCCGCTTCAACGACGACGGCACCCGCTACGTGCAGAGCGTGGTGTGGGACGAGGAGACCGGGCCGGGCGAGCACTACGACAAGCGCTACCTCGTCCCGTTCGGCGAGTACGTCCCCTACCGTGATTTCTTCACGCGGTTCGTCGCCCGGCTGGAGCAGGTGAGCTCCGACGCCGTCCCCGGCACCGAGCCCGGCGCCCTGGACATCGGTGGCACGACCCTGGCCGTGGGGATCTGCTTCGACGTGGCCTTCGATCCGCCCGTACGCGAGTCCGTGGCCGCCGGTGGCCAGATCATCGTGATCCCCACCAACAACGCCAACTACAACTTCACCGGCCAGTCCGACCAGCAGTTGGCCATCACCCAATTGCGCGCCGTCGAACACGGCCGAAACGCGGTGGTCGTCTCCACCAGCGGCATCAGCGCCGTGGTCGCGCCGGACGGCACCGTGGACTACCGCTCACCGGAGGCCGAACCCGACTTCCACGTCGCCGAGCTCACCGCCATGGACGGGCCCACCGTCGCCACCCGTGTCGGTGCCGTCCCCGAGGCGCTCATCTCAGCCCTGGGCCTGGGCGCCGTCATCGCCGCAGCGGTGATCGCCCGTCGTGCCCGTCCCTGAACGCCTCCTCGAAGATGAGGACACCCGATCCGGGGAACCATTCACCCCGAGGGGACGTTCTTCTGGACAGGGAGACGAACGATCCCGGACCACGACCCTGAGGATGGTTTCGCGATGCCGCTGCTGATGGTGCTGGCGTTGATGGCACTGCCGTTCGTCGAAGTCTGGCTGATGATCGTCGTCGGCGGTTGGATCGGGGTTCCGTGGACCCTGGCCGCGCTGGTCTCGCTGATGATCCTGGGCATGGCCGTGCTGCGCCACACCGGCCGCGCCTTCCGCGAGGTCGTGCAACAGGCCGACGAGGCCATGCGCACCGGCGAGCAGCCGCGCAAGGGCCTGCTCGATCCCCTCATGCTCATGGCCGGTGGAATCCTGCTGGTCATCCCGGGCTTCCTCACCGCGGCGGCGGGCGTGCTGATGGTCACCCCGATCACCCGACCCGCGCTGCGCTGGGCGTTCGCCGGGTGGGCGAACCGTCGGATGGCGAAGATGCAGGAACGGGTGGCGGAGGAGTTCACCGCCCGAGGGGTCGGCGTCCCCGGTCAGAGTGGTCCCTTCGGCCCGGGGTTCACCCCGGGCGGCCCGTCGGCGGGGCCAACTGCGGGAGCCTCGGGAGGGGCCGGCCCGAGCGCCGACCGCCCGACCCGGGGTGGTCGCGTCATCCAGGGCCGTTTCGAACCCGACGACGAGACCTGAGCCCGTCCCACGAACCATCGGGGCCCGCCGTGGAACCTTCCACGGCGGGCCCCGTCAATTCGTTCTTTGCCCTCCCTTGACACCGGACCGCACCGGAAACGGGAAGCCTTCCCGAGAAGCCACGACAGGGAGGAACCCACGATCATGAGCACGAGCATCCCCGAACCGGTGGGCACGTTCTTCGACCGGGTCAACACCCAGGACCAGGGGGCCCTGGACCTGTTCGCCGACGACGCCGTGGTGGACGACTGGGGGCGGGAGTTCAACGGGCGCGAGGAGATCAGGACCTGGAGCGACCAGGAGTTCATCGGATCCCAGGGCGTACTGACCGTGGAGTCGGTGGTGGGCACCCCCGACGGGATCCAGGTCGTCGGAGACTGGCGTTCCGACCACGCCAACGGAACCAGCGCGTTCACCTTCGAGGTGGACGGTGGCACGATCACCCGCATGACCATCCGCGAAGGTTGACCGGCCCGCTCGGGCCGGGGGCGTCCTCTGCCCCGGCCCGGGTCAGACCCGGCCGTGGAAGCGGGCCTGCAGGGTGCGGACCCGGTCGGCCAGGGGCTCCACGGGGCCGTCGACGGGTACGCCCGGGGCCACCTCGGTCACCGACAGCGGGCGAACCGGGCCGGCGGGCACGGCCCACTCCATCAGCCACCCCGTCAACTGGGCGGACGAACTCGCGTACACGATCCGCCCCAGCCCCACCCAGGCGTGCGCGGCCGAACACATCGGGCAGTGCTCCCCGGAGGTGTACACCGTCGCCGAAGCGCGCTCCTCGGGGGTCAGGTTCTGTGCCGCCCACCGGGCGATCGCGAACTCCGGGTGTCGCGTGTGGTCACCACCGGCGACGTGGTTGTGGTCCTCGAACACCACCTCGCCGGCGGCCGACACCAGGACCGACCCGAAGGGTTCGTCGCCCTTGTCCAGCGCCTCGGCGGCCAGCTCCACCGCACGCTCCAGATACCGCAGATCGGTCTCGTTCACCATGTACGCCCCCGGAAAACGTCGTTGTCGGTGGGTCCCGCGCGAAGCCAGGTCGCTCGCATGGACATCAGCATCCGACCGTACAGCCCCGACGACCGAGAGGCCGTCGTGACCCTCTCCCCGCGGGCCTGGGAACCCGTCCACGCCTCCCTGGCCCAAGTCCTGGGGGACACGCCCTACGGCGGGCTCGTCGGCGACCGGCGCACCACACAGAGCCGGGACGTGCGGGCCGACCTGGACGCCGGGGAAGTCGGTGTGTGTGGCCGTGGTCGAGGACGAGGTCGCCGGGTTCGCCACCGTCGAACTCGACCGACAGGAGAGGGCCGGGGAGGTCCGCTGCCCGTCGTCCGCTACTTCAAGAACCTCTGAACGCGGTCGGCGGCCACCCGCCGGTGGCCGCCCGGGCCTTGGGATCAGACTCCGGCGGTCGCCCGGTCGGTGGCCAGGGCCTGCGAGATCTTCGCCGCCAGACGGGCCGAGGGCACGTCGGTGTGCGGACGCCAGGCCAGGTCGCCGAAGGTTCCCGAACCGGCCGGGATCATCGCGGCCGTCGCCCGGTACAGGTACAGGAAGGTGGGGCCTCGGTGCTCGGACCCCTCCGAGGCGGGGGAGTCGCGCACCGGTCCCGGTCCCAGGTCGAGCGGCAGGTCGCCGGAGGCCTCCTCCACCTGTCCCGCGACCGGCCCCGCCACCTCGGCCAACCGGGCCCGCGCGGCCTCGCGCAGGGACGCGTCGGTCTCGACGACGGGGCCGCCCGGCAACATCCACCGACCACGGTCCCGGTCCCGCACCATCAGCACCCGCCAGCACGGGTCCAAGACCACGGCTCCCGTGGTCACGTGTTCGACCCCCCACCCTTGGGGCGATTCCGGCCCATGGCCCTCGGCCAGGGCCCGGACCAGGGGAGCGGCCGTGTCGGCCTCCTTGGGGAAACGCTCCAGGTAGTCGCTCACCACGGCGCGGATATGCGTGTTCGGGATGCTCAAAGTCGCTCCAGTCCTTGCATGCACAGGGCGTGACCAGCATCGCCGCTAGAGAAGTGGCTGAACAGTTCCCACGCTGACCGAAGGGCAGGTCGGGAACGGGAAAGGGCCCGTGACCGATCGGTCACGGGCCCTCGAAGACGTGGCTCAGGCGGCCGGAGTGCGTTCGCGGGCGGCCTCGTCCTCCTCTGCGGCCCTCGCGTCGGCCGCCGCCCGCGACTTGGCCATCATCCGATCGTCCACTACCCGGATCACCGTGATCGCCACGATCGCCACCCCGGCCACGGCCAACCCGGTCAGCACCTTGGTCGGGTCGCTCACGTCCAGGTCGAAGAACCACCGACCCACCGGCGTCACCATGGCCAACGTCAACAGCCCCACCATGGAGCCGACCAGCGCCACCTTCCACCACACATAGGGCTTGGCCACCAACAGCAGCACCCACAGCGTCGTCGCGCACAGCGTGATCACCACGGCGGTGCGGTCGGAGGGATCGGGCACCGTGCGCCCACCCAGCACCAGCAGGTACGTCGTCACCGCCGCGACCCCCGCCACCAGCCCCGACGGGATCGCCAGACGCAACGTGCGCAGCACGAACCCCGGCCGGACGATGTCGGTGTTGGGCGCCAACGCCAGGAAGAACGAGGGGATGCCGAACGTCACCGCGTTGATCAGGGTGGCGTGCCGAGGGAAGAAGGGGTAGGCGACCGCCAACAGACCCACGACGATGGCCAAGGTCATCGTGTACACGGTCTTGGTCAGGAACAGGCTCGCCACCCGTTCGATGTTGCCGATCACCCGACGACCCTCGGCCACCACCTTCGGCAGCACGGCGAACCGATCGTCCAACAACACCAACTGGGCCACCGAACGCGACGCCGGGCTGCCCGCGCCCATCGCCACCCCGATGTCGGCCTCCTTCAGCGCGAGCACGTCGTTGACGCCGTCACCGGTCATGGCCACCGTGCGCCCGCGGTCGCGCAGGCCGCGCACCATGTCCCGCTTGCGTTCGGGGCTCACGCGACCGAACGACGAAGAGGCCTCCACCTCGCGCGCGAGCGTCTCGGGGTCCTCGGGCAGATCCCGGGCGTCCACCGGCCGGTCCGCGCCGGGCAGGGAGAGCTCACGGCCCACGGCGCCCACCGAGGCGGCGTGGTCGCCCGAGACGATCTTGACGTCCACGCCCTGGGCGGCGAAGTAGTCCAGGGTCGGTCCGGCGTCCTCGCGCACCCGCTGGTCCAGGACCACCAGGGACACCGGACGAACGGTGCCCGGGGCCAGCTCGGCGTCGACCCGTACCGATGCCCGGGCCAGCAACAGCACCCGAAGCCCCTGGGCGCCCAGCCTGGCGGCCTCGGCCGCGGCGGGGGAGTCCGAGGGGGCCAGGACGTCGGCCGCGCCCAGCACCCAGTGTTCCTCGCCGGTGGGGGCGAGCAGGCTCGCCCCGCTCCACTTGCGCGCCGAGGAGAACGGGGCCAGCGCCGTCACCCGCCATCCCGGGGCCGGTCGTCCCTGGGCGGTGAGGCCCTCGGCGATCGCGGCCATGCTGGGGTTGGGGTCGGGGTCGCTGTCCGCCAGCGCCGCCAACACGACGGTGGGGGTGGAAGCGGATTCGCCGTCGGCCTCAGAGGAGGTGCCGCCGAGGTCGCGGACCTCTGCGAGCCTCATCCCGACCTCGGTCAGGGTGCCGGTCTTGTCGGTGCACACCACGTCGACGCGGGCCAGACCCTCGATCGCCGGTAGCTCCTGTACCAGGCACCGGTGCCGGCCCAACCGGATCACACCGACCGCGAACGCGATGCTGGTGAGCAGGATGAGCCCCTCGGGGATCATGGACACCAACGCCGCCACCATGCTGCGCAGGGCGTCGGCCAGGGGACCGGAGATCCCACCGCTGACGGGTTCGGCGTCCAGGGTGACGTGGCCGCCCATGAAGAGTTGGCTGTAGATGAGCAGGGCGCCGATCGGGAACAGCGCGAAGGTGATCCAGCGCAGGATCAGGTCGATCCCCGAACGCAGTTCCGAACGCACCAGGGAGAAGCGGCTCGCCTCCTCGGCCAGACGTACCGCGTAGGCGTGGCGCCCCACCTTGGTCGCCCGGAAGCGGCCCGTGCCCGCCACCACGAAGCTGCCCGACATCACGGTGTCGCCCGGCTGCTTGAGCACCGGGTCGGCCTCACCGGTCAGCAGTGACTCGTCGACCTCCAGCCCGCCGGCCCAGGTCACCTCGCCGTCCACGACGATCTGGTCACCGACACCGATCTCCAGGACCTCGTCGAGGACGATCTCCTGGGTGGCCACGCGGACCGTCGCCCCGTCGCGGACCACCCGGGGCCGGGCGGCGTTGACGATGGCGAGCTTGTCCAGGGTCCGCTTGGCCCGCAGTTCCTGGACGATGCCGATGAACGTGTTGATCACGATGACCATGGCGAACAGGCCGTCCTGGACGGGGCCGATCACCGCGATGATGGAGAACAGCACCGCGATCATCGCGTTGATGCGGGTGAAGACGTTGCCCCGGATGATCTGGCCGACACTGCGGCTCGCCCGGACCGGGACGTCGTTGGTACGTCCGGTGGCCACGCGTTCGGCGACCTGCCGCCGCGAGAGCCCGGGCTCGGACGGGGGAGCCAACGGCGACCCCGGCGGTCCCGGAGAGGGCCCCGGGTCTGTCGCTGTGGAGGCCGGACCCCGGTGGTTCGGGTCTGCTTCTTCGGGCACGCGTGACTCCTGGTCGGGCAAGGAAGTACGAAGGAACCGTGACGGCGTCATCGGGCGCCCCGTCCCACCGGTCCCTCTGTCAACGAGAACGAGCGTAGAACGACCCAGAATAGAAGAGTCCCGGTGGGAAGGCGCTAAAGTCGGCCACCCGATCCCAAGGGATGCGCGCCCCACTCGCGCGGGGGGAGCGATCACCACCGGAGCGGGGGAGGAACCACCATCGTGGGCTCGCGGGGTTCGCCCTGGAGCAGACGACGTCAGGGGGATGGATGTGCACCGTCATCGTCGGGTTCGATCCGGACGCGGCCACACCGTTGGTCGTGGTCGCGTTGCGGGACGAGATGCGATCGCGTCCCTGGGAGGGGCCCGCCCACCACTGGCCCGAGCGTCCCACGCTGATCGGTGGCCGTGACCGGCTCGCCGGCGGGACCTGGTTGGCCGTCGAGCCCACCGGGCCCAGAACGGCGGCGCTGCTCAACGGGTGGCCCTGGGACGGTCGCATGCCCTGGGAGGGCGCCTACCCGGCGAGCAGGGGCGACCTGCCGTTGCGCACGCTCGCGCGCCGTGCGCGCGATCCCAGGGGCGGCCGGGGCCCGTTGGAGGGGGAGGACCCCACCCGGTACGCGCCCTTCCACCTGCTGGACGCCGACGCGCGCCACGCCACGCTGCACAGCTGGGACGGGCGTTGTCCGGACACCCGCTCGTTGCCCACGGGGGTGACCACCATCGTCAACACGGGGCTGGATCCGGCCGACCCGCGAGCCGCCCGGCACACGCCGGAGTTCGCTCGGACCCGCCCCGATCCCGACCTGGCCGCACTCGACACCCCCGTTACGGGCACAGGGGAGGAGGCCGTCCGGCGGATCTGGGGGCGGTGGCCGGAGCTGGTCACCGAGGCCGCCCACGCGAAGCCGAGGACGCCGGGTGTGGGGCCGGACCAGGGTGACCCGTCGGGACTCGTCGCCCACGCGGACCTGGGCGAGGGCCAGGTGTGGGGGACCGGATCGGTCACCCTGCTGGCCCTGGCCCGGGACGGGGTGCGTTACGCCTTCACCGACGCTCCGGACCGGCCGGAGGCCTGGCGGATGATCCCGACCTGACCTCGGGCGCGTCCGCGGCGCGGATTCCCGTGGAGCTCCACCCGGTCAGAGGACCAGGAAGAACCCGGCCACCATGACGGTCACGGTCACGAAGGCGATGATCGCGAGGAGGGCGTTGGACCGGAAACGCTGGTCATCGCCGGTCTTGAAGGGGGTGAAAGTGTCTTCCATGGCCGCATTATGCCCCATCCCCAAGGGTCCGGTCGGAACCACAGGGGGCGCTTCACGGGCCCTCGGTGGTCGACCGATCGCGGGACGTCATGCCCGGGTCGACGGGTAGGAGAATCCTTCTCGTAGAAGTTTTCCGAAAGCGCGTCATAGGTGAGGTGCGGGAGAGTCTCCTCTGAGACAGCAGTCAACACCGATCACTTCTCGAGGAACAAGTCATGATGAGCGCCCGCCCCGTTTCCACTTCCGCCCTGCGTCCCATGGGCGAGCCCGCCGAACTGGTGGGACAGTGGGTCCGGGTGTACGACGACGGCACCGTCGGCCTGCTCTTGGCCGCCGACAACACCTTCTGGAGCATGCGCACCCCCACCGGGATCCGCTCCGGGACGGGCCGTCTGGCCGCCGAACCGGTGACCGAGCGGTCTCCGGCCAAGCCCGTCCGTCGGCGGCTGCGCGCGATGATGGACGACCCCGGGTTCCCGGCCTCGGAGGACCTCGACCTCCTCGACCTGCAATTGGCCGCCCACCCCTGAGCACCCCTTCCTCCCTGGTCGCCGGGCGCGGGCGGCCAGGGGACTGTGAGTCATCGCCTAAAGCACACGTAAACCGCCAGTGCGGACGAGGCGTCTCTCTGTGTGACGGACCGGACGGTCGTCGCGGCGCGAGCCGACAGGTGGGGGGTGTCCATGACCGACCGCAGTGGTCACTATCTGGAGTCGGGTGCGTACTGGTTGCTGTACGTCGTCTCCGTCAGCGGAGCGCTGTTGCACTGGCGACTGGGGAACGAGATCCTCGCCGCGGTCTGTGGCGCCACCGCCGTTCTCAGCGCGCTCCTCATCGGTCGTGGATCCTTCCCCTTCGCCGCCCAGCAGCGGTGAGCGGCGAGGTATTCCCACACGATCTGCGGTCATCATCACCCGGGGCCCCACCCGATATGGGTGCGTTCGTCGACCGGACGTGCGGATAGTCTGCCCTCATGCGTTCATGGTCTGCGCCTGACATCGTCCCCCTGCCGGGTACCGGCGGCCCCCTGCGTATCCGCGACACCGCGACCGGCCGGATACGGACGACCACACCGGGTCCCACCGCGGGCGTGTACGCCTGCGGGATCACCCCCTACGACGCCGCCCATCTGGGTCACGCGTTCACGTACTTGACCTTCGACCTGGTCAACCGGGTCTGGCGGGACGCCGGACACGACGTGAACTACGTCCAGAACACGACCGACATCGACGACCCGCTCCTGGAACGCGCGAAGGCCACCGGGGTGGATTGGCGGGATCTCGCCCATCGCGAGATCGACGTCTTCCGTGAGGACATGGCGGCCCTGTCGATCATCCCGCCGACCTCCTACGTCGGCGTGGTGGAGTCGGTCGACCTCATCAGTGAACTCGCCGTACGCATTCGGGAGACCGGTGCCGCCTACGAGATCGACGGCGACCTGTACTTCTCCGTGGCCAAGGCTCAGGAGTTCGGCGAGATCGGAAACCTGGACCGCGCGCAGATGCTGGAGCTGTTCGGGCAGCGCGGCGGCGACCCCGAGCGTTCCGGTAAGAAGGATCCACTCGACTGGCTGCTGTGGAAGGCCGAGCGCCCCGGCGAGCCCGCCTGGGACAGCCCCTTGGGCCGCGGCCGACCCGGTTGGCACATCGAGTGCAGCGCGATCGCCCTGGACCGGCTGGGCCCGGGCTTCGACATCAACGGTGGCGGCAACGACCTGATCTTCCCGCACCACGAGATGGGCGCGGCCGAGACCCGCTGCGTCACCGGCGGCCCCAACGCCCACAACCACCTGCACGTGGGCATGGTCGGTCTGAACGGCGAGAAGATGTCCAAGTCACTGGGCAACCTCGTGTTCGTCTCCAAGCTGCGCCGACAGGGCGTGGATCCGGCCGTCATCCGCCTGGCCATGCTCGGCCACCACTACCGCGACGCGTGGGAGTGGACCGATGTCGAGCTGCCCGCCGCCACCGAACGCGCCGAGCGCTGGCGGGCCGCCTTCGCCCTGGGCGCGGGCCCCGACGCGGCCCCCGTGCTCGCCGCGGTGCGCGCCGCCCTGGCCGAGGACCTGGACTCCCCGGCGGCATCGGCCGCGGTGGACACCTGGGCCACCGCCGCGTTGACGGAGGGAGGCGCCGACACCGGTGCCCCGGCGCTGGTCCGCGCCACCGTCGACACCCTCCTGGGCGTCAAGCTCTGATCCGCTCCGTGCCCGCCCGATCGTGGCGGGCACGGAAGGGTCCGGACCCGTCAACGGTCCCTCAGGGCGCGCAATGATCGGGAAAGCGCGGGCCCGGCGGCTGTTCGGGTAGCAATCGCACCACAGGGACCCCGTGGCGCGGGTCGGCGCCGAGCCGTTCGTACACGTGCGGGTCCCCGTCGACGTCGTGCCCCAGCGCCCGCATGAGCGCCTCGACCGCCTCGGGGTGCTTCTGCGCCTGATGGGTCAGGACCCGCCCCGACTCCGCCGGTGGCAGCGGAACCGCGGTGCCTCGCTTGCGTTCCCGCCCCACTTGGAACAACACCCGTGGTTCGCGCGCGATGTTGCGGAACCACTGCGCGCGGTCCCCGAACCCGGAGGCCACCAGGACCGCCCCGGTGACGGAGTTGGTGTCCAGGATCTCCAACACCGCCTGGCGGGGTTCGCCGGTGCTGCGGCCCCGGTGGGTGAGCAGGACGAAACGGCCGCCCATCAGGCCGCCCAACCCGAGTCGGTACAGCCAGATCGGGGTGCGCAGCACGGACCGCCCCAGCGGGGTGTCGGGCGGTGCCTGCTCGTGCGCCGGTAGTGGATGCGTCATGGTGCCTCCTGGGCCGGGGGTCGGAACGGCCCGATGGTAGTGAGGCGAGGTCGTTCTGGCACGGGTGCCACGCCGGCACCCGGCTCCGACGTCCGTTATGCGGGGATCGATGTGGATTCGTCGTGTCCACCTGTGGCCACGACATGGCCGAAACACCCCCAAAGGTCGCCCCCGCGTGATGGGATGTCGCGCATGACCACGACCACGACCAACACCCCCACGCGGCCCAGCGCCGCGGCGGAACTCATCGCGGACTTCGTCTCCACCGGAGGTCGCCTCAGCGACCGGGCCGAGCTCGCGGGCTTCCTGCGCGAACACCACTTGGTCACCGAGGGCGCGATCCCCATCACCCTGGCGGACCTGGACGAGACCCTCACCCTGCGCGATGGAATCCGCGCCATCTTGGACCGTGACACCGAACCCGACCCCGAGACGCTGGCCCGGGCCCAGAAGGTCCTGGACGGGCTGCGCGTGACCGTGCGCCTGGAACCCGATGGACACTCCGAGTCCCCGCTGGCCCCGGCCGTGGTCGACGAGGTCCGCCGCGGGCTGGCCCGCATCGCCGGAGCCTGGGCCGCGGTCCTCGCCAGCGGGGAATGGCGCCGCCTGCGACTCTAGGGAGTGTCCTTCGGGTCCCTCAGGAGCGGTGGTGTTCGAAGAACTCCTCCCACTGGGGGATGACGCACTCCAGTTGGTAGCGGGAGGAGGCCTCCAGGGCGTGGGCGCCCATGCGGTGGCGCTCCTCTCGGTCCTCCACCAGGCGAAGTAGCGATCGGCCCAGCGCCTCGGTGTCCTGCGGTGGCACGAGCAGTCCTGTGTGCTCGTGCTCGATGATCTCTCCGGGACCGTGCGGGCAGTCGAAGCTCACCACAGGTAGCCCGACGGAGAAGGCCTCCACGATGGTCATCCCGAAGCCCTCCACCTTGGAGCTGACCCCGAGGATGGAGGCCTTGGACAGCTCCGAGGTCAGGTCGCGGGTCTGGCCCATGAGCTTGACGCTGTCCTGGACGCCGTGCTTGATGGCGGCCTCCTCGATCTGGCTCGCCCTGTCCCCGCTGCCGTAGATGCGCAGGCTCCAGTCGGGGTGCTCGGCGGACACCCGGCTGAACGCCTTCACCAGCTTCGGGTACTGCTTGACCGGGGACAGGCGTCCCGCGGCCGCGATCACCGGTTCGTCCAGGGTCGAGGGGGTCGGCTCGCCCGGGTCCACGGCGTTGGGGATCACGGTGAGGAAGTCGGTGTCCGGGCCCAGCAGCCGCTGGTAGGCGTGCCGGTCGGTCTCGGTGAGTACGCTCAGCCCGTCCAGGTTCCGGTAGTGCCGCTCGATCGCCTTGACCAGGTCCGGCTTGTGCTCGTTCAGGTTGAGGTGTTCCTGGCCGATGAGGCACAGACGCTTGGGAGCCCAGGCGGCCAACATCAGGTTGATGCCGGGACGGGTACCGATCACCACGTCGGCGTCGGTGGTGCGCAGGTACCGGTGCAATCCCGAGACGGCCTCGGGGCTGAAGTTCTGGTTGCGCTTCAGTTCGGACTCGGGCACGACCGAACCCACCCTTCGGGTCCAGCGTCGACGACCGAAGGCACCGAGGGTCGGTTCCTCGGTGGTGTGATCGTGCAAAGGCCACAGCCGCACCCCGTCGGGCAGCTTGAAGAAGGGCGCCTTGCGCCTGCGGGCCAGGCTGACGATCTCGACCTCGTGCCGCTCGGAAAGCCCGCGGGCGAGGTTGTACACGGTTCTCACCGTGCCACCCATGGCGTAGCCGTTGGCGATGACGAAGGCGATTTTCATCTGTGTTGTACCCCCCGTTCCCTCCCCGCGCGGAAGGAAGGGATGATCGGTCCGGCCAACCGGAGGCGCCGCCATCGGGGCAGGACGGATGTGGAGACGTCCCGTCGTTCCCCCCGGCGCGACGGGTGCCCCACTCGCGTCACCTCCGGTCCGCGAGCCGTGTTCTCGGAACCTATCGCCCGGGGGCTAAAATACGCGTAACGGCGAGGCCGGGTCCGGCGTGTCGCCTTTCACCGGTCGCTCGTCCGGCTGGTCGTTCCACGCGTGCCCCGGGGTCAATCGTCGTCGTGGCGGCGCAGGTAACGCTCGAATGCCTGGGCGATGGCGTCACCGGAGGCCTCGGGAAGCTCCACGGTGTCCTTGGCCTCCTCCAGACCGCGCACGTAGGCGGCGATGTCCTCGTCCTCGGCGGTGAGGTCGTCGACCCCGGCCTCCCACTTGACCGACTCCTCCGGCAGTTCGCCGAGCGGGACCCGGGCCCCGGTGAACTCCTGCACCCAGCCCAGCAACGCCATGGTCGCCTTCGGGCACGGGGGCTGGGCCACGTAGTGAGGGATGGCCGACCACAGCGACACCGTCTCGATACCCGCGGCGCTGAACCCCTCGTGCACCACGCCGACGATTCCGGTGGGGCCGGAGTAGGTGGAGGCCTCCATGCCGTGGCGCTCGCCCAGTTGGTGCGGGGAGGACATGCCGGTCACCGGGACGGGGCGGGTGTGCGGGGCGTCGGCCAACAGGGAACCCAACAGCACCGCGCGCCGCACGCCCAACTCACGGGCGATCGCCAACAGGTCGGCGGCGTAGGAACGCCATCGGACGTTGGGTTCGGGGCCGCTCACCAGGACCAGGTCGCGGGACGAACCGGGCGGGCGGACCACGCTCACCCGGGTCGTGGGCCACTCGACCTCGCTCAGCCGCCCGTCGACCACGGACATGCGCGGTCGGGTGACCTGGAAGTCGTAGTAGTCGTCCGGAGCCAGGGAGCACAGTTCACGGGCGTCCCATTGCTCGGACAGATGTTCCACGGCAAGGCTCGCCGCCTCGCCGGCGTCGTTCCACCCCTCGAACGCCGCCACCATCACAGGCTCGACGAGCTCTCGGTCGAGCTGGATCATGCACGGCCCCTTCCTGAACGCGGACGCGTCCTACCCTATGGGGTGGCGCCAGAACCGAGAAACCGTTCCGCGGACCTCGCGGGAGGTGCTCGGGCCTCTGACTTTGGGACACCGGTCTCACGTGGCGAAACAGGCGATGAGGTAGCCTCGCAGCAGCGACTGACCAGGACACCGATGTCCCAGGCCGCTTCCACTGTCGTGCGTCGTGGTCCCCGCCGGTGCCGTTCGTCACGAGCGACTCGCCAGGGTTCCACGAGGCCCCGAGATTAGAGTTGCCGATTATGAGAGATCGACGGACATTCCGTGAAGCACTGTCCCAGCGCGTGGTCGTTGCGGACGGGGCGATGGGCACCATGTTGCAGGCGCACGATCTCGACCTCGACCAGTTCGAGGGGCACGAGGGTTGCAATGACATCCTGAACTTCACCCGGCCTGACATCATCCGGGAGACCCACGCCGCCTTCTTCGAGGTCGGGTCCGACTGCGTCGAGACCAATACCTTCTCCGCCAACTTCGGTGGGCTGATCGAGTACGGGATCCAGGACCGTACCTACGAGGTCGCCGAAGCGGGCGCCCGTATCGCCCGTGAGACCGCCGACGAGTACTCCACCGCCGACCAACCCCGCTACGTACTGGGCTCCGTCGGCCCCGGAACGCGGCTACCGACCCTGGGACACAACCCCTACGCGCTGTTGCGCGACTACTACGAACAGGCCGGACGAGGACTCATCGACGGTGGCGCGGACGCCATCCTCATCGAGACCTGTCAGGACCTGCTGCAGGTCAAGGCCGCGGTGGTGGGCGCCAAACGGGCCCGCAAGGCACTGGGCAAGGACATCCCGATCATCGCCCAGGTCAGCATCGAGACCAGCGGCACCATGCTCATGGGTTCGGAGATCGGCGCCGCGCTGACAGCGCTGGAACCGCTGGGCATCGACGTCATCGGGCTCAACTGCTCCACCGGCCCGGCCGAGATGAGCGAGCACCTGCGCTACCTGTCGCACCACTCCACGATCCCCATCTCCTGCATGCCCAACGCCGGTCTGCCGGAGCTGGGGCCCAACGGGGCGGTCTACAACCTCTCCCCGGAGGCGCTCACCGACGCCCACGACACCTTCACCTCCGAGTTCGGGCTCAGCCTGGTCGGCGGCTGCTGTGGAACCACCCCCGAGCACCTGCGTCAGGTCGTGGAGCGGGTCCAGGGACGTGGGATCAAGAACCGCAAGCCCCTGGTGGAGCCCTCGGTCTCCTCGCTCTACCAGAGCGTGCCGTTCCGCCAGGACGCCAGTTACCTGGCCGTGGGCGAGCGCACCAACGCCAACGGTTCCAAGAAGTTCCGTGAGGCCATGCTGGCCGAGCGGTGGGACGACTGCGTGGAGTTGGCCCGCGACCAGATCCGCGACGGCGCCCACATCCTCGACCTCAACATCGACTACGTGGGTCGTGACGGCGTCGCCGACATGCACGAGCTCGCCACCCGCTTCGCCACCGCCTCCACCCTGCCGGTCATGCTCGACTCCACCGAACCGCCGGTCCTGGAGGCCGGGTTGGAGGCGATGGGCGGTCGCGCGGTGATCAACTCCGTCAACTACGAGGACGGCGAGGGCCCCGGCACCCGGTTCGACCGCATCATGGAGTTGGCCTCCGAACACGGCGCCGCCGTGGTCGGCCTGTGCATCGACGAGAACGGCCAGGCCCGCACCGCCGAACACAAGGTGCGGGTGGCCTCCCGTCTCATCGATCAGCTCACCGGCGAGTGGGGGATGCGCACCGGTGACATCGTCATCGACTGCCTCACCTTCCCCATCACCACCGGACAGGAGGAGACCCGCAGGGACGGGATCGAGACCCTCGAAGCGATCCGTGAACTCAAGAGTCGTTACCCGGACGTGCAGACCACCCTTGGTCTGTCCAACCTGTCCTTCGGCGTGAACCCGGCCGCCCGCATCGTGCTGAACTCGGCGTTCCTGCACGAGGCGGTCCAGGTGGGTCTGGACTCGGCGATCGTGCACGCCTCCAAGATCCTGCCGATCAACCAGATCCCCGAGGACCAGCTCAAGGTCGCCCTCGACATGATCTACGACCGGCGTGAGGGCGACTACGACCCGCTGGGCACCTTCATCGACATGTTCACCGGGGTGGACGCCCAGTCCATGAAGGCCTCCCGCGCCGAGGAGCTGGCCGCGCTGCCGCTGTGGGAGCGCCTGGAGCGTCGCATCATCGACGGCGAGCTCACCGGCATCGAGGCCGACCTGGACGAGGCGCTGGCCGAGCGCCCGGCCCTGGCCATCGTCAACGACACCCTCCTCTCGGGCATGAAGACCGTCGGTGAGCTGTTCGGCTCCGGCCAGATGCAGCTGCCGTTCGTCCTCAAGTCCGCCGAGGTCATGAAGTCGGCCGTGGCCTACCTCGAACCGCACATGGAGAAGACGGACGATGACGGCAAGGGCCGCATCGTGCTCGCGACCGTCAAGGGCGACGTCCACGACATCGGCAAGAACCTCGTCGACATCATCCTGTCCAACAACGGCTACGAGGTCGTCAACCTCGGCATCAAACAGCCGGTGTCGGCGATCCTGGAGGCCGCCGAGGAGAAGCGGGCCGACGTCATCGGGATGTCGGGTCTGCTCGTCAAGTCCACGGTGGTCATGAAGGAGAACCTGGAGGAGATGAACTCCCGGGGGATGTCGGCGAACTTCCCCGTGCTGTTGGGCGGCGCGGCTCTCACCCGCTCCTACGTGGAGCAGGACCTGGCCGAGATGTTCGGCGGTGAGGTCCGCTACGCCAAGGACGCCTTCGAGGGTCTGCGCCTGATGGACACCCTCATGGCGGTCAAGCGCGGCGAGGAGGGCGCCAAACTGCCCGAACTGCGTCAGCGCAGGGTCAAGCGGGGCGCCACCCTCAAGGTCACCGAACCCGAGGACATGCCCGCCCGCAGTGACGTGTCCACCACCAACAAGGTGCCCACGCCGCCGTTCTGGGGCGACCGCATCAGCAAGGGCATCCCGCTGGCCGACTACGCCTCCTTCCTCGACGAGCGAGCCACGTTCATGGGGCAGTGGGGGCTGAAGGCCTCCCGAGGCGGCAACGGTCCCACCTACGAGGAGCTGGTGGAGACCGAGGGGCGTCCGCGCATGCGGATGTGGTTGGACCGGATCCAGACCGAGGGCCTGCTGGAGGCCGCGGTCGTGCACGGCCACTACCCTTGCTACAGCGAGGGTGACGACCTGGTCGTGCTCGACGACGAAGGGGTCACCGAACGCACCCGCTTCACGTTCCCGCGTCAGCGCCGCGACCGGCACCTGTGCCTGTCGGACTTCTTCCGGCCCAAGGAGTCGGGAGAGTTGGACGTGGTCTCCTTCCAGGTGGTGACGGTCGGCGCGGCGATCAGCCGGGCCACCGCGGAGTTGTTCCAGAAGAACGCCTACCGCGACTACCTGGAGCTGCACGGCCTGTCCGTACAACTGACCGAGGCGTTGGCCGAGTACTGGCACACCAGGGTCCGCGCGGAGCTGGGCTTCGCGGGGGAGGACCCGGCCGAGCTGGACGCCTTCTTCAAGCTCGGTTACCGGGGCGCCCGGTTCTCCCTGGGTTATGGGGCCTGCCCCGACCTGGAGGACCGCGCCAAGATCACGAAGCTGTTGGCGCCGGAGAGGGTGGGGGTGACGTTGTCCGAGGAGTACCAGCTTGTTCCCGAGCAGGCCACCGACGCGATCGTCATTCATCACCCCGAGGCGACATACTTCAACGTCTGACCGGCTCAGGTGAGGCCCCACCGGCGTTCCGACGCAGGTGGGGCCTCTCCCCATGTCGGGTCCGACACCCACGAGTCGAGAAGAGTCATGAGCACTGTGAGTTCCGAACCGTCCGAGTCCCTTCGAGTCCCCGCCGCCCAGGAGTCCGGCCGCCGTCTGCAGGCGGTCCTGCTGGACATGGACGGCACCCTCATCGAGAGCGAACACCTGTGGAACGAGTCGGAGGCGGAACTCGTCGCCGAACTGGGCGGGGTGTGGACCGAGAAGGACCACCTGGCCAACGTGGGTAATGCCGCCACTCCTGTGGGGCGTTACATCATCGAGTTGACCGGGGCCGACCTCACACCGAGACAGGTCGCCGACCGGCTCTACGACCGGTTCCGCGCCAAACTGGAGCAGGGCGCGGAACTGCGTCCCGGGGCCAAGGAACTGGTCACCATGCTGTCGGAGGCGGGCGTTCCGGTGGCGTTGGTGACCTCCACCGAACGCGAGTTGGTGGCCACCGCCATCGGTGGGATCGGCCTGGAGAGCTTCGATGACTCGGTGGCCGGTGACGAGGTGGAGGCCAACAAGCCCCACCCCGATCCCTACCTCAGGGCCGCGCGTCGCCTGGGCGTGGACCCGAGACGGTGTGTGGCCGTGGAGGACTCCGTGGTGGGGGTGGCCTCGGCCGCCGACGCCGGGTGCGCGACCGTCGCCATTCCGAACCACATCGAGGTCCCGCCCCGCGAGGGCGTGGTGTTCCGCGACAGCCTGGTCGGGGTCGACCTGGACTGGTTGGAGTCCTTGGTCGCCGACCGCTGACACTCCCGGACCGTGGACGTGCGGGGCGCGCGGTAGCGTGGTGATGGAGAAGTCGCGCCCGTGCACGCCGTGTACCCGCCGAGAGAGCGGTGGGTGAC
Source organism: Nocardiopsis sp. NPDC055551 (assembly GCF_053619415.1). Classification (NCBI taxonomy): domain Bacteria; kingdom Bacillati; phylum Actinomycetota; class Actinomycetes; order Streptosporangiales; family Nocardiopsidaceae; genus Nocardiopsis; species Nocardiopsis sp. NPDC055551. The sequence goes on from NZ_JBSHJJ010000001.1 coordinate 267,284, forward strand.
CCGCCCTAGGGGATGAGCCGGATGTGTGTTCGGGCCCGGGATGGGAGACTGGCCCTATGCCTGAGACACTGACTATGACGTCCGGCCTCACCTTGGGAGCGGCCCTCGCGGCGGTGGGCCTGATCATCACGTTCTTCGTGTGGCGACGCAAGGGCCTGGCCTTCGGGTTGCGCGGCCTGGCCTGGTCGATGCTCCCGCTGGTGGCGGGTCTGCTCGGCCTGATGAACGTCATCATGCAGTTCGTGCTCGGACTCTTCGGTGTACTGGCCGGTCTGGTGTTCAACCCGATCGTGTGGGCCGGTGTGGCGCTGGTGCCGCTGATGGTGATCCTGTACGTGGCCTCCGGGTTCATGAAGGCGCGGGGGATCGGCGTGAAGCAGCCGGGGGCCAAGGACAAGACCTCCGAGGGCGGGGACGCGCCGGCCGGGGGACAGGGCGCTCTCGCGGCGGGACCGGCCAAGCCCACCGCCGGTCAGGTCAAGGCGCCACCGCAGAAGAAGTCCGGTGGCGACGAGGACTTCGACGACATCGAGGCGTTGCTGCGCAAGCACGGCATCGAGTGACCCAGGGCCGACGCACGCCGCGATCGGCGAAGCGTCGGTCAGGTCGGCATCACGAAGGCGGTTCCGCTGAGGCGGGGCCGCCGTTTTTCATTTCTTTACCATTACGTACCGGATTCGTCTGATTACTTACCGGTTCATAGCATCTCGCATAGTGCGCGGCTATGCGTTCCCTTCCTCGTGTTCCTCCTCGTATGGTGTGGGGATCGTGGCGGCGCATCGCCCCTGTTCAGGCCTCATGGTCGGTAGAGTCCTACTTTGCGTGCTTTAGTCTCCATGTAGATCCATTGTTAGCTTTGGTTACGATTTAGCTACATGGACTTGGTTTGGACGGTGAGCTCGTCGTAGGCGAGTAAATTGGTCGTTGTGTAACATCCAGGGCAAAACGGGCCACCGGGTGTCCAAGATCACCAAGTGATCCAGGACCCGTGATCCGGCGCCGGTGGGGTGGGTGATCCTCCCTCCTCGCAGAGCGTGAAGCCCAACCAGCCAGTGTCGAGATCCGACCGGCCCCACCGTGAGACCTCGCAGGGTCGACCCCCCTGAGTGCTCACGTGTGGGTTCTGTCCTCTCGGTCAGAAGCGCAAGAGTGGAGAGTGGTGGCCTGATGAGTGCGCCCTCGCAAGTCCCTGAGTCGGCGGAGGACGCCGACACCGCGGACGTCGCAGCGGCGGCCACCCAAGGTCGTAGTGACGCCGACAACCGGTCCCTGAAGCAGATCGCCTGGCAGCGCCTACGCCGCGACAAGGTCGCCATGATCTCCGGCATCGTCGTGGTGCTGCTCATCCTGGCGGCGATCTTCGCGCCGTTGTTGGCCAAGTGGTTCGGGCATCCGCCCACCCAGTTCCACCAGGACCTGATCGAGCCCAGCCGACGCCTTCCCTACATCGACCCCGAGAATCCCGACGCGGGCGTCGACCGTTGGGGCGGGATCAGTGGCGACCATCTGCTCGGTGTCGAGCCCACGACCGGCCGCGACCTGTTCAGCCGGATCCTCTACGGCGCCCAGATCTCCCTGCTGGTCGCCTTCCTGGCCACCCTGGTCTGCGTCGCCCTGGGCACCATCCTGGGCATCATCGCCGGTTACGTGGGCGGCTGGGTCGACACCCTCATCAGCCGGGCCATGGACATCTTCCTGGCCTTCCCGCTGATGCTGTTCGCCATCGCCCTGGTCGGCGTCATCCCCGACGGGGTCCTGGGGCTGACCGGCAACGGGCTCCGAATCGGCGTCATCGTCTTCATCATCGGTTTCTTCAACTGGCCCTACATCGCGCGCATCGTCCGCGGTCAGACCCTCGCCCTGCGCGAGCGGGAGTTCGTGGAGGCCGCCAGAAGCCTGGGCGCCGGCAACCGGCACATCCTCCTCAAGGAGATCCTGCCGAACCTGATCACGCCGGTCATCGTCTACGCCACGCTCCTGATCCCCACGAACATCCTGTTCGAGGCGGCTCTGAGCTTCCTGGGCGTCGGTATCAACCCGCCCACTCCCAGCTGGGGCAAGATGCTCTCCGAAGCGGTGCCGTTCTTCCGTGAGGCGCCCTACTTCATCATCTTCCCCGGTATGGCCATCTTCATCACCGTGCTCGCGTTCAACCTGTTCGGTGACGGCCTCCGTGACGCCTTCGACCCCAAGACCTCCGATTGACCCGCGCTCGTGCGGGGCGATCATCCTCCCCCCGCGCGGGCGTGGATCAACCCGCGGGTCCAATCATCCCCACACCAGGTTCCCAGAGAGGTAGTTCCTTGAGGAAACGCACCTTCGGCTTCGTCGCGCTCGGCGCGGCGGCCACCCTGCTGCTGTCCGCTTGTGGCGGTTCCGCCACCGGCGGCGGCGCGGCCGAATCGGAGTTCGAGTTCGACCAGGGCTCGACCGAGCTCGTCAACGCTTCGGACAAGAGCGGTGGCACCCTGAAGTACGCCATCGAGGCCGACTTCGACTCCGCCGACCCGGGCAACACCTACTACGGGTGGAGCTGGAACTTCCAGCGCTACTACGCTCGTACACTGCTGTCCTTCACCCCGGAGCCGGGTGAGGCCGCGACCGAGCTGATGCCCGACCTGGCCAAGGCGATGCCCGAGCCCAACGATGACTTCACCGAGTGGACCATCGAGATCCAGGAGGGCCTCAAGTACGAGGACGGCTCCGAGATCGTCGCCGAGGACATCAAGTACGCCATCGCGCGCTCCAACTTCAACGGTGGCACGCTCTCTCTGGGCCCGCAGTACTTCGCCGCGCACCTGGACCAGGACGACCACAACGTCTACGAGGGTTCGGACCCGCTCGCGGGCTTCGACTCCATCGAGACCCCGGACGACCACACCCTGGTCTTCCACCTCAAGGACTCCTTCTCCGAGTTCCCGAACGTCCTGACCCAGCTCCAGACCGCCCCCGTGCCGATCGAGGCCGACAAGGGCGAGCTCTACCAGGAGCACGTGCTCTCCTCGGGTCCGTACAAGTTCGACGGGAACTACCAGCCCGGCGTCCAGCTGCACCTTGAGCGCAACGAGCACTGGGACCCCGAGACCGACGATGTCCGTCCGGCTCTTCCGGACCGCGTCGAGCTTGAGATCGGTGTCGCCCAGGACGAGATCGACCAGCGTCTGGTCAACGGCGACATCGACGTCGACGCTCGCGGCACCGGTGTGGGCCCGGCCATGCGCTCCACCCTGCTCGACGACGAGGCCGTCCAGGGCAACCTGGACAACCCGTACACCGGCGCCCTGCGCTACATGAACATCCACACACCGATCATTGAGGACGTGGCCTGCCGCCAGGCCATCATGTACGCGGTCGACCGCGACAGCATGTGGCGCGCCTGGGGCGGCGAGCCCGGTGGTGACATCGCCACCAACCTGCTGCCGCCGGCGATCCCGGGCTCCAACCCGGAGTCGAACCTGTACCCGTCCGAGGACGGCAAGGGTGACCTCGACGCGGCCCAGACCAAGCTCGATGCCTGCGGCGAGGAGGACGGTTTCAGCACCACGCTCGCCGTCCGCGCCGAGAACGACAACGAGGTGCAGACCGCGGAGTCCGTCAAGGAGGCCCTCGCTCGCGTCAACATCGACGTGACCATCGAGTCCTACCCCACGGCCGACTTCTTCGGTCAGTACGCCGGTTCCCAGGACTTCGTCCGTGAGAACGACATCGGCCTGAGCCTTTCCGGCTGGGGTCCGGACTGGCCCAGCGGTTACGGCTTCGCCTCCAAGATCACCCACGGCGACGCGATCATGGAGACCGGTAACTTCAACACCTCCGAGCTCGACGACCCCGAGATCAACGGTCTCTGGGACGACGCCCTGCTCACCGAGGACCCCGACGAGCGCGCGGCCATCTACGAGCAGATCGACACCCTCGTCATGGAGAACGCCGCCATCCTGCCGGTGGTCTTCGACAAGTCGCTGATCTACCGCTCGGACGAGCTGACGAACGTGTTCTACCAGCCCGCGTTCATGATGTACGACCTGATGCCGCTGGGCGTCGACCGGGACTAGCAGTCCCCACTACCAGCCTGAACTAGTACGAAAAGGCAGGTGAGAGCGGCGGGGCACCCGAGGTGATCCCTTGGGTGCCCCGTCCGCCGACTGCGATGCTGAACTATATTCTTCGCCGCCTTGGGGCGGGTCTTCTGCTTCTCGTCGTCGTTACCGCGGTGACCTTCTGGATCTTCTACGTCCTGCCCAGGTGGGCGGGCGTCACCCCGCAGGGCATGGCGGCGATGTACGTGGGCAAGGCGCCCACCCCGGAGGCGATCCAGGCCACCGTGGAACGCCTTGGCCTCGACCAGCCGATCGCGGTCCAGTTCGTGGAGTTCCTCCGCACTCTGCTCTTCGGTCAGGAGTTCACCTTCGGCCGTCAGACCGTCGAGTGCGCGGCCCCCTGCCTGGGCTACTCCTTCAGCACCAACTCTCCGGTGCTGCCCCAGATCCTCGACCGTCTCCCCGTCACCCTGTCCCTGGGTCTGGGCGCGGCGGTCATCTGGGTCATCGGCGGTGTCGGCGTCGGTGTCCTCTCCGCGGTCAAGAAGGGCAGCATCTTCGACCGTCTGGCCATGGGTGCCGCCCTCGCGGGCGTGTCCCTGCCCATCTACTTCACCGGTCTGCTGGCCCTGGCCTTCCTGGTCCACCAGTGGGGCCTGTTCCCGGTGTCGCGCTACGTCCCCTTCACCGAGGACCCCGTCGCCTGGTACCAGGTCATGCTCCTGCCCTGGATCACCCTGGCGTTCCTGCACGCCGCCCAGTACGCCCGCCAGACTCGCGCGGGCATGCTGGAAACGCTCAACGAGGACTACATCCGCACCGCGCGGGCCAAGGGCCTGAGCGAGCGCAAGGTGATCTTCAAGCACGCCCTGCGACCCACCCTCACCCCGATCCTCACCATCCTCGGCCTGGACATCGGCATGGTCCTGGGCGGCGCGATCCTCACCGAGAAGGTGTTCTCCCTGAACGGTGTGGGCGCCTACGCGATCGACTCGATCGTCTCCAAGGACCTGCCCGTGATCCTGGGGGTCACGCTCCTGGGCGCCGTGTTCATCGTGGTGTGCAACCTGATCGTCGACCTCCTGTACCCGGTCGTCGACCCGCGGGTGCGGATCACCGCGTGACGCGTGTCAGCGTGAACACCAGACCAGCTCTACCGAAGGAAAAGTGACATGGCCTCGACCGGATCGGCTGCCTCCGACGCAGTCGTGCGCGTGGACGACCTGCGGGTGACGTTCCCGACGATGGATGGAGACGTCCACGCCGTCAAGGGACTGTCCTTCGAGGTCCCGGCCGGTGGCGCCCTGGGCATCGTGGGCGAGTCGGGTTCGGGCAAGAGCGTGACCTCGCTGGCCCTGATGGGTCTGCACCGGGGCAGCCGCGCCCAGATCACCGGTTCCATCGAGGTGGCCGGGCAGAACGTGGTGACCGCGAGCGACAAGAAGATGCGCCAGATGCGCGGCAACGACATCGCGATGGTCTTCCAGGACCCGATGCAGTCGCTGCACCCGCAGTACACCATCGGTAACCAGCTCATCGAGGCCTACCAGGTGCACAACCCCAAGGCCTCCAAGAGCGCTGCGCGCAAGCGTGCCGTGGAGGCCCTGGGCCGGGTCGGCATCCCCGAGCCGGAGAAGCGGATCAACTCCTACCCGCACGAGTTCTCCGGCGGTATGCGCCAGCGCGTGGTGATCGCCATGGGGTTGATGTGCGACCCCAAGGTGCTGCTCGCGGACGAGCCCACCACGGCCCTGGACGTCACGGTCCAGGCCCAGGTCCTGGACCTGCTCGACGAGCTGCGTCGTGACCTGAACATGGCGCTCATCCTCGTCTCGCACGACCTGGCCGTCGTGGCCGGTTCGGTGGACGAGGTCGTGGTGATGCGCCACGGTCAGGCCGTCGAGCGCGGCGACGTGCGCAAGGTCCTCTCCAAGCCCGAGCACCCCTACACCCAGGCGCTGCTGGACGCGGTGCCGCGTGTGGAGGTCTCTCGGGCCCAGCGCCGTGCCCGAGACCGCGCCGACCGTATCGATCGGGACAAGCGCGAGGGCACCGTCACCAAGCCCGGTGACTTCGAGGCCTTCACCCCCGCCACCTCCGAGAGCGAGCCGCTGCTGAGCGTGCGCGACATCGCCCAGTGCTTCAAGGTCCGTGGGGGGATGTGGGGCCGATCCAGCGACTTCTGGGCGGTCAAGGGTGTGAGCTTCGACCTGTACAAGGGCGAGACCCTCGGCATCGTGGGCGAGTCCGGCTCGGGCAAGAGCACGGTCTCGCGCATGATCATGCGTCTGCTGGAGCCCACGAAGGGGTCGGTCCACTTCGAGGGCAAGGACATCACCCACATGCGCGAGCGCGAGCTGCGACCGCTCCGCCGCGACGTGCAGATGGTGTTCCAGAACCCCTACTCCTCGCTGAACCCGCGCCTGACCATCGGTGAGAGCATCGGCACCGCGCTGAAGGTGCAGGGTGAGCGCGACGGCAAGAAGATCCGAGGTCAGGTGCAGGACCTGTTGGAGAGGGTGGGCCTGGAGCCCAACCACTACAACCGGTTCCCGCACGCGTTCTCCGGTGGTCAGCGTCAGCGCATCGCCATCGCCCGCGCGCTGATCCTCAAGCCCAAGCTGATCATCTGCGACGAGCCGGTCTCCGCGCTGGACGTGTCCACGCAGGACCAGGTGCTGCGTCTGCTCTCGGAGTTGCAGGACGACTTCGGTCTGACCTACATCTTCGTGGCCCACGATCTGGCGGTCGTGCGGCAGGTCAGTGACCGCGTCGCGGTCATGCGCAAGGGCGAGGTCGTGGAGATGGGCGACAGCGACTCGGTCTACGAGAACCCGCGGAGCGACTACACCCAGCAGTTGCTCACCGCCGCCCCGGTCCTGGACCCCGACGAGGCCCGCAGGCTGCGCGCCGAGCGTTTCGCCGAGCGCGACGGAGCGGTCGCCTGACGGCGAGTGGGATATGCCCGTCGAGGGCGGTCATGGACACGGTTCCGTGACCGCCCTCCTCGCGTGGGCCCACCCGGTCCGGTCGCCCTCTCAGTCCGGCTGTTCGCGCAGGTAGGTCAGGACCGCCATGACGCGACGGTCCACGTCGGTCCCTTCGGGCGGAAGGTCGAGCTTGGCGAGGATGTTGGTGATGTGCTTGCCCACGGTGGGTTCGGACACCACCAGCTCCCGGGCGATCCGGGCGTTGGAGACGCCCTGGGCCAGCAGCGCCAGCACCTCCAGTTCGCGTTCGGACAGCCGCTCCAGTGGGGTGCTGCGCCGCCGGACCAGTCGCCGCACGACCTCGGGGTCGATGACGGTGCCCCCGGCGTGCACCCGACGCAGCACGTCGGAGAACTCGGCGACGTCCACCACCCGTTCCTTGAGCACGTAACCGACACCGACCCCCTCGTGGGAGTCCAACAGGTCGGACGCGTAACCGGCTTCCACGTACTGGCTGAGCGCCACCACCGGCAGACGCGGGTGTTCCCGGCGCAGCTCCACGGCGGCGCGCAGTCCCTCGTCGGTGAAGTCGGGCGGCATCCGGATGTCGGTGACCACCAGATCGGGGGCGTACTCGGCGACCGTCGCCTTGAGCGCCTCGGCGTCACCGACCGCCGCGACCACCTCGAAGTCGAACCTGCGCAGCAGGTCGGACAGACCCTCACGCAGCAGGGCGCCGTCCTCGGCCAGGACTACTCGGATGGGGGACACGGGAACTCCGCTCTCAATCTCGTGGGACCACCTGGTGGGCTGGACAACAGGATCCTGCCGCCGACGACGGTGACCCGGTCGGCCAGACCGGTCAGTCCGGTGCCGCCCGCGGGGTCGGCGCCGCCCCGTCCGTCGTCGATGGTCTCCAACACCAGGATGTCCTCCTCCAATCGGGTGTTCAACCGGACCTCGGTGGCCCCGGCGTGTTTGGCGACGTTGGTGAGGGACTCGGCGGCCACGTAGTAGGCGGCGCTCTCCAGGTGCGCGGGAGGCCTGCGCGGTAGGTCGACGCGCACGCGGGTGGGGACGGGGGAGCGATCGGCCAGTTCCGGCAGGGCCGCGGCCAGCCCCCGGTCGCTGAGCACCTTGGGGTGGATGCCGTGCACGATCTCGCGCAGCGACCCGATGATCTCCTTGGCCTGGCCGTGCACCTCGCTCAAGGTGCGTTCCATCCCGCTGCCCGGTGGCGCGTCCATCCTGGCCAGGTCCAGACGCATCGCCAGGGAGATCAGTTGTTGCTGGGCACCGTCGTGCAGGTCGCGTTCGATGCGTCGGCGTTCGGTCTCGAAGGCGTCCACCAGGCGGGCGCGGGAACGGGTCACCTCGACCAGTTCCGAGCGCAGTTCCTCGGTCTCCCCGCGTCCGCCGAGCAGGACCCGTGCGACCAGGGCGTGCACGCCCGCCGCCGGGGTGCACACGTAGGGCGTGAACAGCAAGAGGAGCACCCCGGGTGCCACCAGGGGCAGGGCGGTGAGCGGGTCCTCGAAGTGCCACCACCCGAGGGTGACGGTCTCCCCGAACAGGGGGATGAGCGGACTGACGACCAGGAACAGGCCCATGACGGGGAAGAGGAACAGCAGCGCCCACGTCAGGTTGTCCAGCAGCAGGACCAGCAGGAGCAGGTAGGCGAACTCGCGCCAGGTGGCCGCCTCGGTGTAGCGCACCCGCGCCCGGTGCCACAGGCCGGGGCCGGTGGCCCGGTGCCCGTGGTCGATCGGTGGGTGGACCAGGCGCAGCCGCCACCGTTCGATCGGCGCGACCACCAGGGCGACGAAGGGTCCGCCGAGCAGCAACAGGACCGCCCCGAACAGCAACAGGGCGGCCAGGGTCCATGCCCCCTGCGGCTCTCCCCGGGCCAGCGCCTCCACGTGCTCGCCGAGCATGATCAGCGGTACCGAGAAGGGGGCCAGCAGCAACACGGCCAGGGGCCCCATCACCATCGTTCCGGCCAGGTGACCCAGGCCCCGCCACGGCCAGGACGACCACAGGAAGCCCTTGCTCCGCATGGCCTCCAAGGTGGTGCGGGGGAGCGGTGCCGGTGTACTCACCCCGACAAGTTACGGGAACGGCGGAGCGGGGTGAAGCGGGCACGACCCACCTGCGACTACAGGCGAGCCCCACCACCGGTGAGGTCGAGGCCGGGACGCTCAGGTTCCGATGACGCCGCCGTCGTCCTTGCGGACCACCACCACGGCCGACCGCGGCCGCCCGCGCGGATCGAACCCGGGCCAGTTGCTCACCGCGCGCGGGTCGTCCACGGTCGGTGCGCCCAGGTGTTCGGTGGCCGACCCGGGTCCCCGCACCGTCACGAACAGGGTTCGCCCGTCCGGGGTGGCGGCCACTCCGGCGATCGCGCAGCCGCGGGGCCCGGTGAGGAAGCGCCGCGCCCGCCCGCCGTCGGGGTCGGCGCACAGCAGGGCGCTGTTGCCCGCGCGCTCCCACGCTCGGGGGTCGGTGATCCGGGTGGTGTCCGTGTGGATCCACAGCCGGCCGTCGGAACCGCAGTGCAGCCCACCCGGGGGTGCCTCGGTCCGAGTGGACTCGCGCCAGGAGAACAGGGTCGCGCCGTGGTCGGCGGCCCCTTCGCTCAGGGAGAGGATCCGACCGCCGCCCTGACCGTCGGCCTCGGACAGGTACACGGCCCCGGTCGCCGGGTGGACGGCGGGCGTGCCCGGCCCGCGGAGCCTCGTCGCGTCCACAGCTTCGGCGGCCTCTCCGGCACGAAGGAGAACGTCGGCCTGGTCGGTGAAGCCCTCGCCCTCGCCCAGCCCGGACCCGCCGTGGACCAGGGGCGACCAGGTCCCCGAACCGTCCGAACCCGTCCGTGCCGCGTACAGGGCGCCTTCGGCCAGGGGGCCGAGGGCCCGGTCGCGCAGGCGTTCGCGCCATGGGTGGGCACCGACGAACTTGTAGAGGTGGGAGTCGTCGCACAGGTACACCACGGCGCGCCCGCGCGACTCGGTCACGGTGGCGCCGTGGTGCGCCATCCGGCCCAGGGCGGTGCGTTTCATGGGAGCGGAGTCGGGGTCGAACGGGTCGACCTCCACCGCCCAACCGGACCGTCGCGCCTCGTTCGGGGTGAGTTCCCGGTCGAGTGCGGCGTCGGCGGTCAGGCAGGTTCCCCAGGGGGTGGTGGCCTGGCCGGGGCCGCTCAGGACCCCGGCCGGGTCGGCCCCGGTGTCCAGGGCGGGGTGGCCGACCAGGGGTCCGTTCGGGGTGGTGGGGGAGTCGCCGGTCAGTCGATGGTCGAGTTCGTCCCCCAGCACCCGCCAACGCCCGTCGACGAGTTCGACGCGCGCGATGGTCGCGCCGAGGGAGGCCATCTCCTTGGCGGTCGGGGCGGCGTCGCCGGCCCGCCCTCCGTCGGTGCGCAGCAGCACGCGGTCGACCTGGGAATGGGTCACTACGAGGAGCCCCTGACGGTTTCCGGCCTGTCCGGGACGCAGGGGTAGGTAGCCGATCCCGCTGTGGCCGGTGCCGACCTGGCGCGCCGCCTCCTCGGCGGTGTTCCCGGCGTCGGGGCGCCAACGGGGGGAATCGGTGCGCAGGGGCGCACCCCAGGGCAACAGGACACGGGCGGTGTGGCCGGGTGGGACGGTGACGGCGTCATCGAGGGTGACGGGAACCTCGGTGAAGGTGGGGGAGGAGCCGACGAGCGGGTCGGCCGACGCGGGAGAACCGCCTCGGAGGAGGTCACCGAGGAGGGTGGATCCGGTCAGGGCGCTCATGGCCGCGGTGGCCACCAGGAACCGGCGTCGACTGTGTACGGGCGGCATGGCTCTCCTCGGCGCCGGGCACTCCGAGCACCGGCTTCGTTGGTTTGTGCCGATGTAATCACGCAAAGTAGTCGAATGCGTGGATCGTGCGGTCGTGGCGGGTTTCCGGCCGAAGGTGCGAAGCCGTGGTGCCGAGTGGGAATGAAAACGGTTATCATTTGGTTGACGCAGATCGACGGCCTAGGAGGTCCACATGGCACGCAACGACGCACGACCCATCATCAAGCTCAGGTCCACCGAGGGCACCGGGACCACCTACGTGACCCGTAAGAGTCGCCGCAACACCCCCGACCGCCTGGTCCTGCGCAAGTACGACCCCAAGCTGCGCCGCCACGTCGAGTTCCGAGAGGAACGCTGACCCGGACACACCCCGAAGAGAGGCCCGCATGAAACAGGGAATCCACCCCGAGTACCGACCGGTCGTCTTCCGGGACAAGGCCGCCGACTTCGCCTTCCTCACCAGGTCCACCGTGACCGGTGACAGGACCATCCAATGGGAGGACGGCAACACCTACCCGCTCGTCGACGTAGAGATCTCCAGCGCGAGCCACCCCTTCTACACCGGCAACGCCCGCGTGGTGGACACCGCCGGCCGGGTGGAGCGCTTCCAGCGCCGCTACGGGCGCAAGTAAAGGGAAACCATCCGCGGGCGGCGCGGCCCGGACACGATTCGGACCCGCCACCCGCACGGAAAGGCACGCACCAATGGCCGTACCCAAGCGCAGGATGTCGCGCGCCAACACCCGCACCCGCCGCTCCCAGTGGAAGGCGACGCCCCCCGAACTGGTCACGGTGCGTCTGCGGGGCCGCGAGTACCGAGTCCCCCGCAACCTGCTCCGCGCCTATGAACGTGGACTCCTGCCCCTGCCCGAGTAGGACACCCGAAAGTCCACCACCCGTCGGGGCCCGGGCGCACACCCGGCTCCCCTCACCCGGGCCCCGACCCACGCGCCGAACCCCGCACACCACCCGGCGACCGACGAAACACCCCCACCCCTGATCACCGCATCCCCACGAATCGGGCAGGCTTGTGGGGTGACGACATCCCCGACCGACTCCTCGGCCACCACCCCCGGCCGATTCGCCGCCCGCGCTCCGCGCAGACCCATCGACCTGCTCGTCGGCTTCGCCGGACTGATGCTGGTCTTCGTGGTCCTGCTCCTGGTCACCGATGCCCTGGCCGAAGGCGGGCCCATCGACGACGCCTCCCAACTGCGCGCGGTGATCCCGCCCGGGCTGCTCCTCGCCGTCGCGATCGGTGCCAACCTCCTGCTGCTCGTCCTGGTCTGCTACGTCGTCCTGCGCACCCTGATCGTCGGGAGCGTGCGCGACCTGCTGCGCCCCCTCGTCGCGGCGGTGGCCGCCTACGGCATGACCTCCTGGGTCAACGCGCGGATGGAGATCGCCTCCATCGGTGCCGCACCCCTGCCAGGCCTGCCCGAGGACGTCCTCACCGCCGCCACCCTGGGCTACGTGGCCGCCGGTATCGCCTTCACCCGCACCATGCCCGCCGGGCAGCCCAGGGTCCGCTCCCTGTTGTGGGGGACCAACTCCATGGTCGCCGTCACCGCGGTCACGGCGGGCGTCAACAGCATCCTCGCCGTCCTCTTCACCGTCCTGGTCGGCCTGACCTGCGCGGCCCTGGCCCGCTACGCCATCGGCGTGCGGGTACCTCCCCCCGCCACCGGACGCATCCTGGACGAACTCGCCCGCTTCGACCTGACCGCCGACCGGATCGTCCCCGACGGCACCGACGAGGACGGGGACCCCCGCCACCTGGCCGACCTCACCGACGGGCGTCGGATCGAGCTCACCGTCCTCGGCTCCGAGAACACCAGCGGTTTCTGGAGACGACTGCGCGCCCTGCTCCTGCTGCGCCGCCCGGTCGCCCCCCGCATCCTCTACGGGGTCCGCAGACGCGCCGAACACGCCGCCCTGATGAGCGCCGCCGCACGTGACGCCGGGGTCCCCGCTCCCCGGATCCTGGCCCTGGGGGAACTCTCCCCGGGCACCGTCCTGCTCGCCCGCGAACGCTCGCACGTCCGGGGCCTGGACACCCTCGAACCCGAACAGGTCACCGACACCCTCCTCGCCGATCTGTGGGAACTCCTCGGCGCGCTGCACCGACGCCGCGTCGTCCACGGCGACCTCCACGGCGCCACGGTCGGCATCCGCGAGAACGGTCCCGACGATCCACCCACCGCCGCCCTGACCGGGTTCGACCACGGCTCGGTGGCCGCGGCCCAACTGCGCACCTCCCTGGACCACGCGGCCATGCTCACCCTGCTCGCGCTGCGCGTGGGTGTCGAACGCGCCGTCGCCTCGGCCGTGCGCGCCCTGGACGTGGAGACCGCCGCCGCCGTGCTTCCGCTGCTACAACCCCCCGGCCTGCCGCACCGGCTGCGCGCCGAACTGCGACGCACCGACCGCGCGCTCCTGGGACGACTCCGTGACCACATGGTGTCCTTGGCCCCCGAGGCCCCGACCGAACCCGCCCGGCTGGAACGGATGCGGCCGCGCACCATCGTCAGCTTCGTGGTCGCCACCGTCGTCGGACTGGTCCTGGTCTACCAACTCGCCGGCGTCGACCTGGCCACCATCCGTCACGCCGACCCGCTGTGGGCCTTGACCGCGTTCGCCATGGCCACCACGTGCATGATCGCCGCCGCCATGGTGCTGATCGGTTTCGTACCCGCGCCGCTGCCCTGGTGGCGCACCATCCTGGTGCAGTACGCGGCGTCGTTCGTGCGCATCGCGGCCCCCGCGGGGCTGGGCTCGATCGCGATCAACAGCCGGTTCGTCATCAAGGCCGGCGTGCCCACCTCCCTCGCGTTGTCCGCGGTCGGACTCACCCAACTGGTGGGCTTCCTGATCCACGTCCCCCTGCTGCTGGTCTGCGCCTACCTCACCGGCACCTCCTACTGGACGGGCTTCAGCCCCTCACCGACCGTCGCCCTCATCAGCGTCCTCGGCACGGCCCTGGTGGCCGCGGTCCTGCTGCATCCCCGCATGCGCCGGGCGGTCGCCGAACGTCTGCGCCCCTACCTGCGCGGGGTCCTGCCCCGACTGCTGGACATGCTCCAGCGCCCGATGAGCCTGCTGCTCGGGGTGGGCGGCACGCTGCTGCTCACCGTCGCGTTCGTGCTGTGCCTGCACTTCTCGGTCCTGGCGTTCGCCGGCCCCGAGATCCAGGTGAGCCTGGTCGCCGTCGCCGTGGTGTTCCTGGCCGGCAACGCCATCGGCTCGGCCGCGCCCACCCCGGGTGGTCTGGGCGCGGTGGAGGCCGCGCTCATCGGCGGACTCACCGCGGTGGCGGGTGTCCCGGCGGCGGTGGCGCTGCCCGCGGTGCTGTTGTTCCGGGTGCTGACGTTCTGGTTCCCGGTGCTGCCCGGCTGGCTGTCGTTCAACCATTTGCAACGCCGCGAGGCCATCTAGCTCAGACCAGCAGCAGGACACCCAGGAACAGCAACAGACCCAACAGGGCCACGATGGTGACCTGGTAGCGCCGCCGGACCGACTCCTCGGACGGTGTCGGGGACGGCACGGACCTGAGCAGGGTGACCTGAGGCTTCGTCGGTTCGGGTTCGGGCAGGGGCGGCGCGGTCTCCGGCACGCCCAGATGGCGGGGCGGCCAGGTGTGCTCCAGGCGCGGGCCGGCGCACCGCTCCACCACCTGGGCGGGGGTGGGTCGCAGCGCGGGATCGTGCGCCCAGCAGTCCCGGATCAGCGCCTCCAGGTCCGCGGGCAGCCCGGACAGGACCTCCACGGGCGGCGACGAGATCAGCCGCATGAGGATGCGCGGCTCGGAGGGACCGTCGAAGGGACAGTGACCGGTCGCCGACTGGGCCAGGGTGGTCCCCAACGCGAACACGTCGGAGGAGGGTGAGAGCGCCGACCCCTCCGCCTGTTCGGGCGACATGTACGGCAGCGTGCCGAACACGTGCCCGGTGCCGGTCATCGTGCTGCCCTCGGTGGGACGGGCGATACCGAAGTCGATCACCCGGGGCCCGTCCGGCGCCAGGATGACGTTGCTCGGCTTGATGTCGCGGTGGATGAGGTCACGGATGTGGATGGTGCCCAGGGCCTCGGCGAGCAGGGTGGCCATCGCCCGCAGCGAGGCGGCGTCGAGCGGCCCGTGTTCGGCCAGCGCGGCCTTCAGCGACGGACCCGGGATGTGTTCGTAGGCGATCCAGGGCCGTTCCGAGTGGGGGTCGCTGTCGACCACTTCGGCGGTGTAGCGCCCGCCCACCCGCGCGGCGAGTTCGGCCTCACGGGCGAAACGTGCGCGGTAGTCGGTGCCGTCCAGCCGGTCGTCCTCCACCAGCGCCGAGCGCACCACCTTGACCACCACGTGCGCGCCGTCGTCGGCCCGTCCCAGGTACACCTGACCCATGCCACCGGTGCCGAGCCGATGTGTCAGCGGATATGGTCCGATTCGGTCGGGATCGTGGGGCGAAAGGGGCAACACGTCACGCCTTTCTGCAGGACTTCACCCTCACTGTGTTCCCTTTTGAGGGCTTTCATCCCTTCTCAGTGGAGATCGTGCGGAAACCTTGCACGACCATTGCCCGAGAATTCGCTCCGGAGTGGATTCGGTCGCACCCGGGTTCGGCCGGGGCCCGGACTTGCGGTTGACGCGACGTCAACGCCTACGGTCGTGCCGAGGCCGGACGGACCGGCCCGACGAAGGGAACCCGATGTCCTGGTCGATGGCCGAGGTCTGCCGCGTCAGCGGCGTGACCTCCCGAACCCTGCGCCACTACCACCACATCGGTCTCTTGGAGCCCGAGAGTCTGGGCCCCGGAGGGCAGCGCCGCTACGGCGATCGTGAACTGCGCAGACTGCAACGGATCCTGGTCATGCGCGAGCTGGGGTTGGGGCTGGCCGACATCCGGCGTGCCCTGGACTCCGAACGCGACGAGGTCGCCGCGTTGCGCCGGCACCTGTTCGACCTGGAGGCCGAACGCGACCGGTTGGGTTCCCTCATCGAGACCGTGCGACGCACCGTCGACACGATGGAAGGAGACGGCATGACCACCATCCGACCCGAGGAGCTCTTCGAGGGCTTCGACGTCACCCACTACGACGACCGTGCCCGTACCCAGTGGCCCGAGCAGTGGGAGGAGGCCGCTGCCGCCGGTCGTGACCTGACCCCCGAGGAGGGGGAGCGGATGCGCGCGGAGACCGCGGCCCAGCTGGAGCGCATGGCCGCACACCTGAGGGCGGGCCGTCCGGTCGACGACCCGGCCGTGCGCGCCGAGGTCGCCGTTCACTACGAGGGCGTGTGCCGGATGTGGACTCCGGACGCCGACGCGTTCGTCCAGCTGGGGCGGGTCTACGCGGAGCCGGGGCCCTGGCGCGAGGTGTACGAGAAGGTGGCGCCCGGGTTGGCCGACTACCAGTGCGAGGCGATGGAGGACTACGCCCGTCACGTGCTGGGGGAATCGCGCTGATCCCGCCCGCCGAGGGCCCCGCGCTCCATAGGGAAGGCGGGGCCCTCGCGCGCTCACAGGACGTCGGGGGACACGTCCAGGACGGTGCGGTCGCGGGAGGCGACCAGGTCGAACCAGGGCCCGGTCCTGGGCAGCTCGTGCCGGAAGAAGTAGGCGGCCGCGGCCCGCTTGCCCTCGTAGAAACCCTCGTTCCGGCCGTGCGCGGTGACCAGCTGCTCCAACCAGAGCCAGGCCACCACGACGTGTCCCACGGCCTCCAGGTAGGTCGTGGCGTTGGCCAACGCCACGGCCGGGTCGCCCTCGGCCCAGGCCGAGGCGGCCGTCTCGGCCGTGCGTGCCAGGGCCGCGTCCAACAGCTCGGCGTACTCGGCCTCGGCTCCGCCCAACCCTCGTGCCCGCTTCACGGTGGCGCGCGCGGTCTCCACCAGCAGCGTCAACCGCGACCCGCCGTCCTGGACCACCTTGCGGCCCAGCAGGTCCAGCCCCTGGATGCCGTAGGTGCCCTCGTGGATGGCGTTGAGCCGGTTGTCCCGGTAGTGCTGTTCCACGTCGTACTCGCGGGTGTAGCCGTAGCCTCCGTGGACCTGGATGGCCAGGCTGTTGGCCTCCAGACACCACTGGGAGGGCCAGCTCTTGACGATGGGGGTGAGCACGTCCAACAGCAGCCCGGCCTCGCGCACCCGTTCGGGCGACTCCGCGCTGAGCTTGTCGTCCATCAGCCGCGCGCAGTACAGCACCAGGGCCAGAGCGCCCTCCACATAGCTCTTCTGCGCGAGTAGCATCCGCCGCACGTCGGTGTGTTCGATGATGGGCACCTGCGGCTCACGCGGGTCCTTCGCCCCCAGGGCGCGGCCCTGGAGACGTTCGCGGGCGTAGGCGAGCGACTTCAGGTAGCCGGTGTAGCCGACCGCCATCGCGCCGGCGCCCACCCCGATCCGGGCGCCGTCCATCATGTGGAACATGTAGCGCAGCCCCTGGTGGGGCTCGCCGACCAGATGACCGACCGCGCCGGGCTCGCCGCCCGGGGTGTGCCTGCCCTCGCCGAAGTTGAGCAGCGCGTTGACGGTGCCCCGGTAGCCCATCTTGTGGTTGAGGCCCGCCGGGACGACGTCGTTGCGCTCGCCCGGGGTGCCGTCCTCGTTCACCAGGTGCTTGGGCACGATGAACAGGGAGATGCCCTTGACCCCGGGCGGGCCGCCGGGGATCTTCGCCAGGACCAGGTGGACGATGTTCTCGGTGAGTTCGTGGTCGCCGGCGGAGATCCACATCTTGTTGCCGAAGAGCCGGTAGGTGCCGTCGCCGGCGGGTTCGGCCCGGGTGGTGATGTCCGACAGAGAGCTGCCGGCCTGGGGTTCGGACAGGCACATGGTGCCGGTGTAGCGGCCCTCCACCATGGGGCGTACGAACGTGTCGATCTGCTCGGGGGTGCCGTATTCGATGAGCAGGGACGCGTTGCCGGAGGTGAGGAACGGGTAGGCGGAGGTGCCCAGGTTGGCGGCCTGGAAGTAGGCGTTGCAGGCGCTGGAGACGACCCGGGGAAGCTGGTCGCCGCCCACGGAGGCGTCCATGGCGATGGAGGACAGGCCGGTCTCGGCGTAGACCTCCAGGGCCTTCTTGACCTCGGGGTTGACGTGGACGCGTTCGCCGTCGAAGCGGGGCTCCTCGGCGTCGTTGGTCTTGTTGTGCGGGGCGAAGTGGTCGGTGGCCACGCGTTCGGCCAGTTCCAGGGCGCCGTCGAAGGTCTCCCTGGAATGGTCGGCGTACCGGGTCCGCCGGGTCAGGGCCTCGACGTCGAGCCATTCGTAGAGCAGGAACCGCAGATCGCGCGCGGACAGCAGGGTGGACGCCACGGGATGCCTCCAAGATGAGAACCGACTGGTCGGTATGCTACCCGCCTCCGAATACCCCAAGCGCGCTCGGGGCCGCCGGAGGGGAACGGTCTACGCTGGTCCCACCGAACACCGAATACGACCAGGAAGCCGCCGATGCCCGAGAACACCGCCACCGTCCTGTTGCTCAACGGCCCCAACCTCAACCTGCTGGGCACCCGCGACCCCGGGCAGTACGGCACCACCACCCTCGCCCAGGTCGAGGAACGCGTGGTCGCCCTGGGCAAGGAACTCGGTGTGGAGGTGGTCTGCGCGCAGAGCAACAGCGAGGGCGCAATGGTCGACCACGTCCACTCCGCCCGCCACTACGCGGGGGTCGTGATGAACCCCGGCGCCTACGCCCACTACAGCATCGCGCTGCGCGACGCGATCGACGCCGTCGAGGCGCCCGTCGTCGAGGTGCACATCTCCAACGTCTACGCCCGCGAGGAGTTCCGGCACACCTCGGTGACCGCGCCGGTGGCCGCCGGTTACGTGGCCGGATGCGGGATCGTGGGCTACGAGTTGGGGCTGCGGGCCGTCCTGGCCCGCGCCGCCGAACGTCGCGCCTGACCACACCCGAGGGCCGCACCCGACGATCGGGACCGACCGGTCGGTATGCCACGGGCGTGAAAAGGCCCGGATCAGCGGTAGGTCATCAGCTCCGGGCCGCCCTGTTCCAGGTGGGCGTGGTCGTTGAACGAGAGCAACTGCGTCCCGCCCCGCCCGTGCGCCACCTTGCTCACCGAGGCGTTCACCGTCACCCGGTTCATCATCACGAACGCCGAGTCCGGAGCGTTCATCAGCGTGGAACAGGCGGCGCCGATCACCCCGCCGGAGGTGAACACCAGAGCGGTCCGCCCACGGCCCAGGTCCGCGGCCACGTCGGCCAGCGCCGCGCGCACCCCTTCGCGAAAGTGCGGGAACGAACCCGGCCCCACCTCCTCGGTGGTGGTCCACGAGGTCAGGCAGGCGTCCAACCGCTGTTGCAGCGAGCCCTCCTCGATCGGGAAACGACTCAGCAGGTTCAGGTGGTCGTACTCGTTCCACCGCTCATCGACGGTGGGTTCCACGTCGATCCCGGCCTCGGCCAGGACGGTGGTGGCGGTCTGGCGCTGGCGCAGCAGCGACCCCGTCACCACCGCGCCCACCGACAGGGCACGTCGCTTGAGTTCGGCGCCCAACAGTCGCGACTGCTCGTACCCGGTGGGGCTCAGCAGGTCGTAGTCATCTGCCTCGGGGGAGGCCTTTCCATGGCGGATCAGGTAGATCGTCGGCATGCGCACAATGTACGGGGACGCCCCTCGCGTGCACCCACCGGGCATGGCGTTGACACACTTCGACCATCCCGGCCGGTAGAAAAGTAGGGCCGGTCCCCCCAGACCTCCGGCGTCCCACACGACGAGGAGACCATGGGAGCACTTTTCTCGGGGGGCACTTCCGTGCGGCGACTGATTCGGACCGCCTTCCTCGAAGCACGCAAACGGTTGTCCTCCTACGTGTCCCAGATCGTGCTGGCGGTCATCGGCGCCGCCCTGGCGTGGGCGATCGCCGGGGGGCTGGTCCAGGACCACAGCCCCTTCTTCGCGCCCATCGCCGCGCTCATCGCGCTCAACGCCGCCGGCAGCGAACGAGGAGTCAACGCGGTTCGGATGCTGACCGGTGTCTTCATCGGTATCCTCGCCGGGGAGGCCGCGCTGTTGCTCACCGACCGAGGCCTGCTCGCCCTGACGGTGGGCACCGGACTGGCCATGATCGTGGCCGCCGCGATCACCTCCGAACGCGCCGTCGTCGGGCAGGCGGCCGCCAGCGCCATCCTCACCACGATCTTCGTCGGCGACGGCAGCCCCGGCATCGACCGACTCGTCGACGCGCTCATCGGAGCCGGGGTGGCCCTGCTGCTGAGCCAGCTGTTCTTCCCCGCCCGCCTCGTGGCGATGATGCGGCGCATCGAGGAGGAGGCCTTGGGCGAGATGGCCCGCATGCTCGACGAGGTGGGTCTGTCCCTGACCTCCGACGGAGACGACGCCAGCGCACAGGTGGTCAACCGTCTCGGTGACCTGAGCAGACCCATGGCCGACCTCAGCAAGGCCCGTGAGGCGAGCATGACCACGATCCGGCTCTCCACCATCCGCTGGGGCGACCCCGGACCCGTCCTCGACGAGGACGAGGTCATCGAACGGCTCATCCTGCTCGGCGAGAGCTGCCTGTTCCTCGCCCGCACCACCGTGGCCATGGACAGCGAGGAACGCCGTGAACTCGCCCCCATCGTGCGGGGCATGGCCGACGTCCTCGGCACCCTCGCCGACGACCTCAGCAGCCGGGAAACCAGGGAACAGGCCGTGAACCAGGCACTGACGGCGGCGCGCGGCTACGGTGCGGGCACCCCCGACGACGACCCCGTCACCCACGCCACCCACCTGGCCGTGGAGATGGTCGCCACCGACATCATGGTGTTCGCCGGGATCCGCTTCGACGAGGTCGAGGACATCCTGTTGGGCGAACTGGAGGACCCGACGATCCCGGCCCCGGCCCAGGAACCCTGGCTTCCGTGGCTGCGCTGGCGACCGCGCCTGCCCGACATCCGTGTCGGCCGGTTCCGCGGACGCGAATGACCGGCCCGATGCCGGGCCGGTCCATTCAGGCGTCGCCTAATCGCGAACGGGAGAGTTCCGTACGGCGGAGGGCTCGAACCGCACCACCACCGACTTGGACGTGGGGGTGTTGCTCACGTCGGCGGTGGAGTCCAACGGCACCAGCACGTTGGTCTCCGGATAGTAGGCGGCCGCGCTGCCCCGCGCGGTGGGGTAGTGCACCACCCGGAAGTGCGGGGCCCGCCGCTCACGTCCGTCGGACCACTCGCCCACGATGTCGGTGTAGGCGCCGTCGGCCAACCCCAGCTCACGGGCGTCCTCGGGGTTGACCAGCACGACCCTCCGACCGTCCTTGATGCCCCGGTACCGGTCGTCCAGCCCATAGACGGTGGTGTTGTACTGGTCGTGCGAACGCAGCGTCTGCAACAGCAGCCGGCCCTGGGGGACCTCGGGCGCGTAGGTGCCGTTGGTGGTGAAGTTGGCCGCCCCCGTCGCCGTCGGGAACCTGCGGTCGTCCCGGGGAGCGTGCGGCAACCGGAAACCACCGCGCCGCCTGGCCTTGGCGTTGAAGTCCTCGAACCCCGGCACCACCCGGGACACGTGGTCGCGGATCCGGTCGTAGTCGGCCATCGCCTCCCAGTCCACCGTGCCGTCGGGGAACATCCGCCGACCCAGCGCGCGGACGATGTCCACCTCCGACCACATGTCCTCCGACAACGGCGCGAGCACACCGTGCGAGGCGTGCACCTCTCCCATGGAGTCCTCCACCGTGATCCACCGGGCCCGGCCCTCGTGCACGTCCCGGTCGCTGCGGGCCAACGCCGGCAGGATGAGCGCCCGCGTACCCGTGATCACGTGCGAACGGTTCAGCTTGGTGGACACGTGCACCGTCAGACCCACCCGGCGCATCGCCTCCTCGGTCACCTCGGTGTCGGGGGAGGCGGACACGAAGTTGCCGCCCATCGCGAAGAACACGCCCACCTCGCCGCGGCCCATCGCCCGGATCGCGTTGACCGTGTCGTGCCCGTGCTCACGCGGCGGCTCGAAGTCGAACTCGGCGCCCAGGGCGTCCAGGAACGACTCGTCGGGCCGCTCGAAGATGCCCATGGTGCGGTCGCCCTGCACGTTGGAGTGGCCGCGCACCGGGCACACGCCCGCGCCGGGCCGGCCCACGTTGCCGCGCAGCAGCAGGAAGTTGACCACCTCGCGGATGGTCGGCACCGAGTGCTTGTGCTGGGTCAGACCCATCGCCCAACACACCACGATCTTGTGGGAGGAGGTCACCATGGTGACCAGCTCCTCGATCAACGACCGGGACAGCCCGGAGTCGCGTTCGGTGCGTTCCCAGAACTCGTCCTCGGGCTCCTTGAGCAGGGCCCGGGAGAACTCCTCGAACCCGTGCGTGAACTCCCGTACGAACCCGTGGTCCAGCACGTCCTCGCCACGTTGGTCGGCTTCCAACAGCAGCCGGTTGACCGCGCTGAACAGCGCCAGGTCACCACCCAGGCGGACCTGCATGAACAGGTCGGTCAGCTCGGTGCCGCGGCCCACCAGGCCGCGCGCGTTCTGCGGGTTGCGGAACGCCTTCATACCCGCCTCCGGCAGCGGGTTGACCGTGACGATCCGCGTCCCCGAACGCTTGGCCTTCTCCAGGGCCGAGAGCATCCGCGGGTGGTTGGTGCCCGGGTTCTGCCCGGCCACGATGATCAGGTCCGCCTCGTACATGTCCTCCAGGGACACGCTGCCCTTGCCCACGCCCAACGTCTCGGTGAGCGCCGAACCGGACGACTCGTGGCACATGTTCGAGCAGTCCGGCATGTTGTTGGTGCCCAACTGCCGGGCGAACAGCTGATAGGCGAACGCCGCCTCGTTGCTGGTACGCCCCGAGGTGTAGAACTCCGCGCCGTCGGGGGAGGACAACCCGCGCAGCTCCTCGGCGATGAGGTCCAGGGCGGCCTCCCACGAGATGGGCTCGTAGTGAGTGCCGTCCTCGGGCAGGTACACCGGCCCGGTCAACCGGCCCTGCTGCCCCAGCCAGTAGCCGGAGCGCCGGGCCAGCTCACCGACCGGGTTCCGGGCGAAGAAGTCCGCGCCGACCTCGCGGCGTGTGGCCTCCTCCGCGACCGCTTTGGCGCCGTTCTCGCAGAATTCCGCCGTGTGCCGTTTGTCCGGGTCCGGCCAGGCACACCCCGGGCAGTCGAAGCCGCGCTTCTGGTTCACGGCGAGCATCGCCGGCAGCCCGCGCATCACACCGGCCTGTTCGCCTACGTGACGCACGCTGCTGAGCACCGCGGGGATCCCCGCGGCGCTTTCCTTGGGTGATCCGACCTCCGGCGCGTCCTGTGCGGGATCGGGCATCTGCGAATCATGGTGTCTCACACCGCCCATTCTTTCACCCCACGGAGCGAAGCGCAGGAGGCGGATGCGTTCGCGTATGCCAAAAGAAGAGATCACTATCAAGCGATTGACCGTTCTTGTTGAGGGGACCTTGGTCCCTGTACGCTCGGGCGATGTTGTTGAGCCGGCTGAAGTACCTGACCGCGCTGGCCAAGGAACGTCATTTCGCACGCGCCGCCCAGGCCTGCCACGTATCCCAGCCCGCTCTGTCCTCCGCCATCCGCAAGCTGGAGGCGGAGTTCCGCGTCCCCATCGTCAAACGGAGCAACCGGTTCATCGGGTTCACCCACGAGGGCGAACAGATCGTCACCTGGGCGCAACGGGTCATCGCCGAACACGACTCCCTCCTGGAGAGCGTGCGCAACGGGAGCGAGGGGCTGAGCGGGCGACTGCGCATCGGCGCCATCCCCACCACCCTCAGCTCCCTGTCCCTGATCACCCGTGGGCTGTGTGAACGCCACCCCCAGGTCACCCTGTCGATCGTTTCGATGACCTCCACCGAGATCGAACAGGCCCTGGCCGACTTCCAGATCGACGTCGGCGTCACCTACATCGCCAACGAACCCCTTGACCACGTGCGCCGAAAACACCTCTACCGGGAGCACTACGTCCTGCTCACCGCCGAGGACGGGCCACTGGGGCACCGCGCGAGCATCAGCTGGGCCGAAGCGGCGGAGGTGCCGCTGTGCCTGCTCACCCCGGACATGCAGAACCGGCGCATCATCGACGGCGCCTTCCGGCAGGCCGGCACCCGACCGGTGCCCCGGGTCGAGACCAACTCGGTCAGCGCGCTGTGCTCCCACGTCCGTGGCGGTCAGTGGTCGGCCGTGATGCCGCACGCCTGGTTGTACCTGCACGCCATACCCGACGGCATGCGCGCCATCCCCCTGGTGCGGCCCGAGATCGGCCAGGAGATCGGGCTGGTCATCGCCGACCGCGATCCCGAACCGGTGCTCGCCCGCGCCCTGTTCGACAGCGTCACCGGGGTCGACCTGGAGGAATACCTGCCCGGACGCGACTCCGCCGGAGGGGCGGCGCTGACCGGCTGAACCCCGGCCCCTTCGATAAGCCTCCGTTATCGCGTGAAAGAAAATTCGTATTTGATTCCGCTCACACCTGGTGTGACGATGTTCCATGCTTGTTTCCGGTGTTGCGGAAGTGGCGTGGAAAAGGCCTGTATTCCGAACGGAAAGCAATCCTGAGGATCGCGAGGATGGTTCGTGCTGTCGTTTTTGGACCGTGAGAAGAGTGTTGCCCCGCCCGGCTACAGCCGGTGGTTCATCCCACCCGCCGCGCTCGCCGTACACCTGTCCATCGGCCAGGTCTACGCCTTCAGCGTCTTCAAGACGCCGTTGGTGGAACGGTTCGACACGACCCTGACCGCCATCGGCGTGGTTTTCAGCATCTCGATCGTGATGCTCGGCCTGTCGGCGGCCTTCGGTGGCAAGTGGGTCGAACGCAACGGCCCCCGTAAGGCGATGTTCGTCTCCGGCCTGTGCTGGGGAGCCGGGTTCCTCGTGGGCGCGCTCGGTGTGGCCACCGGCCAACTGTGGCTGCTCTACCTGGGTTACGGGGTCATCGGCGGGATCGGCCTGGGCATCGGATACATCTCGCCGGTGTCCACCCTCATCAAGTGGTTCCCCGACCGTCCCGGCATGGCCACGGGGATGGCCATCATGGGCTTCGGCGGTGGCGCGCTCATCGCCTCACCGCTGTCCGCGGCGCTGCTGGAGCGCTTCGCCGACACCCCGGCCGACGCGATCGTCCCCGCGTTCCTCACCCTGGGCGCGGTCTACTTCGTCGCCATGATGCTCGGCGCGATGACCGTCAAGGTGCCGCCGCCCGGCTGGAAGCCCGAAGGGTGGGAGCCGCCCGCCCCGATCGCCGGGAGCGTTCTGGCCACCGAGGGCGTCAGCGTGGAACGGGCCTTCCGCACCCGCCAGTTCTGGCTGCTGTGGATCGTGCTGTTCTGCAACGTCACCGCGGGGATCGGCATCCTCGAACAGGCCGCCCCCATGATCCAGGACTTCTTCGCCGACGTGGGAGCGGCCGAGGCCGCCGGCTACGTGGGTGTGCTGTCGTTGTGCAACATGTTGGGCCGCTTCGTGTGGTCCTCCACCTCCGACGCACTGGGTCGCAAGCGCACCTACATCGGCTACCTGGGCGTCGGCTGCGTCCTCTACCTGCTCATCGCGGTCGCGGGTACCGGCTCGGTGGTGCTCTTCGTCGCCGTCACCGGGATCATCCTGTCCTTCTACGGTGGTGGGTTCTCCACGGTCCCCGCCTACCTGAAGGACCTGTTCGGTTCCTTCAACGTCGGCGCGATCCACGGTCGCCTGCTCACCGCCTGGTCGTGCGCGGGCGTCGCCGGGCCGCTCATCGTCAACGTGATCGCCGACCACCAGCTCGCCGCGGGTCGTACCGGCGCGGACCTGTACACGCTGTCGCTGTACCTGATGGTGATCGTGATGGCGATCGGGTTCACCGCCAACATGCTGGTCCGCCCACTCAGCGAGCGTCAGCTCGACGAGAGCGCCTCCGACGCGCCGGCGAAGTCCAGGCAGTCCGCGTGAGCCCGGCCCCGCAACCCGAGGAGAAGCACATGGAACAGAAGAGCTCCGGCAACGTCCCGGCCAAGGCCGCCGCCGTCCTCCTGTGGGTGGCCGTGATCGTGGCCCTGGGATACGGGGTGACACAGACGGCCCTGCAGGCGGCCACCCTCTTCACCGGCTGACGCGGCACCGGCGTGACGGAACCCGGCTCAGTCCACCTCACCGGCGAAGGTCACCGGCGGGTACAGCGGCACGAAGTCCTGGTCGTGGAACTCCACCGTGTACTGGAGTCGGGTTTCGTCCTCCTCGGCCCAGCAGTCCTCGTCCCAGGAACCGCTCTGCCCCGGTTCCAGGGTCTCGGGCGGCTTGACCTGCGAACCCAGGGCGGGCGCGCCCGACTCCCGGGGCGGATCGCCCACCTCGCAGGTGCGTGTCAACGAGCCGGTCTGCACGGGCTCGGGGCCGTCGTTGGAGACCTCCACCCGCCAGGACACGTACGGTAGGTCCTCCTCCTCGCCGCTGACCGGGTCGACCCCGCCCTCCTCCACCTCGCGCCGAAAGTCGCTCAGCCCGATGGTGAACCCGTCGCCGAAGTCGTGGGTCTCCTCCAGGTCCACGGTCACCGGGTCGAAGGTGGGAGTGGGCCGCAGGGTTTCCTGCGCGGTGGGTTCGGGTTCGGCCACGGGCGGCCCCATGGTGTTCCCGTGGGTGATCCACCCGGCGCCGAAGCCGACGATCAACGCGGCCACGGCGGCGACGACGGTGGCGATCCATCCGGTTCTGGTCATGCGCAGGGGGTCCTTCCCGGGGCCGGACGTCCGCCCGGCGTCATCGAAGACGGTACCGCACAGGGAGTGAGCACATGATCACGGCCCACCCCGGATACGCGATCGGACGTACCCGAACGCGACCCCGGGCCGACGCGGTGTCCCATGGCCGCCACGCACGATGGCGGCATGAACGTACATGATCGTCCCACCCCGGGCCTGTCCTTGCCGGCCCTGGTCCTCCTCGCGCTGATCGCCGCGCCGCGCGTGGTCCTGCACGATCTCGGTCTCATCCAGGAGGGCACCTTCGTCAACGCCCTGTTCGTGTTCGTGCCGCCCCTGGTGTGGATCGCGGTGGTCCTGTGGCGCCGCGTCCCCGACCCCTTCCGTACCCTCCTGGTGGTGGGAGTTCTGTACGGGGTGGTGCTCATGCTCGGCCACCAGCTCCTATGGACCGTCGCCCATGAGGGTGATCCGCCCACGCTCGGCGGTAACCTTGCCGACCTGTCCCCGTTGGTCCAGCAGGTCGTCATCCGGGTCTTCGCGGCCCTGAGCGGTCTGGTCACCGGTGCCGTCGTCGGCGCCGTCTGCGGACTGGTCGCCTGGGGCGTGAGCAAGGCCCTGCCGGAACCGGCGACCACGCGATAGGGCGGGTGAGCGCGCCTTCCGTCAGTTGACGGCGACCTCGACGCCGCCGGTGATCTCGACCAGCTCGCCGTGGGTGAGAGGGAAGACGGTGTTCGGGGTGCCGGCCGCCGCCCACAGCGTGGGGTATTCGGCCAGACCGGTGTCCACCACGGTCTCCACCGGCGCCGGGTGGGCGACGGGCGCGACCCCGCCGATCACCTGACCGGTCGCGGCCCGCACCTCCTTCGGCTCGGCCCTGCGGATCCTCTTCCTTCCCAGCCGCAGAGCGAGGAGGTCCACGTCCACCCGATGCCGTCCGCTGGTCATCACCAGCAGTGGTGCGTCGTCGGCCATGAACACCAGGCTGTTGGCGATCGCGCCGACCTCACAACCCAGGGCCCGCGCGGCCTCGGCGGCGGTACGGGTGGAGGCGGGCAGCTCCCGCACCCGTCCGGTCAGACCGAGCCCGTCCAGAACCTCGACCACACGGCGGCTTCGCTCGGGCAACGCTTCGACCTCGTCCATGGGGGAACCTCTCGTTTTCGACGTCGGCCGCAGGCTACCGCCCACCGGGGGAGTGGACCACCGAGTCACCCTCGGGAGTCGGGAAGCAGGTGGCGGTCGAAGCCGGCGGCGACCAGGCCATGGAAGGCCTCCCGGACGTCCTCGGGGACCGGTTGGGGGACGGCGAAGCCGCGTGCCGGGTACTCCATGACCCGCTGCAGGTCGCCGACCATGGTGTCCAGGACCAGCCGGTCGTCGCCCACGGTCGGCAGGTAGGCGTCGAAGTCGAGAGGGGCCGAGGCGTACAGGGTCTCCACCTCGGGCCACTGCTTGAGGACGGTGGCGTGGACGCGCCTCTCCATGTACGGCTTGCAAACGAACATCACCGTGGTCGGCGTGACCCCCTCGGAGTCGAGGAGGGCGCGACCGAGCCGGAGGTTCTCGCCGGTGTTGGTCGCCTCGGTCTCCATGAGGACCGCGGACCCCGGAACCCCCTGTTCGACGACCCGCTCGCGGTAGTGCACGGCCTCTCCACGAGGGAACCGGGACAGGGTGGTGGGACTGTTGGCGCCGGTGATGACCATCCGATCGAAGAACCCCAGCCGATACAGCTCGGCGGCCCGGTCGGCCACCCCGATGTCGTGGCTGCCCAGCACCACGGCCACGTCGCACCGGCGCGGCTCCTCACCCAAGCGCTGGTGGTCGTAGACGACCCTCGCCCAGCGTCGTACCTGTTCGGTCAGGTCCACCCTCGTCACCTCGGCCATGGCCGCAGCCTAGACCAGGACGGGCCCCGCCCGACGTTCGGCGGGGCCCGTGTCCCGGGGAGGGAGACCTCAGCAGACGCTGTCGCTCGGCTTGGGCACGCCCAGACCGAACAGGGTGCGGGCGCGCAGACCCGCCCAGGTGCCCGCCAGCGCGAAGACCGCCCACAGCCAGCCGTGCAGGCTGCCAGAGGAGATGCCCGCCAGGTAGGCGCCGATGTTGCAGCCGCCGGCCAGCCGTGCGCCGATGCCCATCAGGACACCGCCGACCAGGCCCGCGGCCACCAGGTTCCAGCTCAGGCCGGTATGCACCTTCCAGGTGCCGGCGGCCGCGGCAGCGGCGGCGGCGCCCAGGATGATGCCGATGTTGGTGAGACTGTTCTTGTCCTGTAGGACCGGGCCGGCCAGTTGCTCGGCCTGACCGGGCTGGGACCAGAACGCCCAGGTCTCGGGGTGCAGGCCCAGTAGCTGGAGCCCCTTGGCGCCCCACAGGTTGAACGCCGAGGTGATGCCCCACGGCCCACCGGAGACCAGGAGGACGGCCGCGCCCAGCGCGGCCAGGATCAGGGCGCCGGCGATCAGCGGCCAGCTACCGCGCAGGACGCGGGCCCACCCCTGGGCCGAGGGTGGGGCGCCCACCGGCGGGGGAACCCGACGGTTCTGCACAGCGCGGGTGATGACGACCAGGGCGACCAACGCGGCGATGGTGATCGCCCACGAACCACCCCAGCCCACGTGGTCGGACAACAGCACCGGGGGCACCGAGGGCAGGTCGGCCACCAGCGGCCAGGCCGCCGAGTAGATGACCGAACCCACGATGAACCCGAACAGGGTGATGAGGATGGCGGACTGTCCGGAGCCGACCGCGAACAGGGTGCCCGAGGCGCACGCGCCGCCGAGTTGCATCCCGATGCCGAACAGGAACGCGCCGGCGAACAGTGCGATGCCGATCGGCCCGGCCGACGGCCCCGGCTCGTTTCCGAACAGGCCGGTTCCGGTCCCGATGACCAGGGCGAACAGGGTGGCGGTGGTGCCGAGCAACACCGCGTGGGCGCGCAGCCCGGTGCCGTTGCCCACGGCCAGGAACTGGCGCCAGGCCGAGGTGAAACCGAACCGGGAGTGGAAGAGCGTGAAGCCCAGTCCCAGACCCAGGACCAGCAGGGTCGCGGGCAGGGCGCCGTGTTCGGACCACACGAACGCGGCCAGCCCGAGCGCGCCGATCAGGGCGATGGCCAGCGGCCACCGACGCACCGGTTCGGCCTCGGGTGCCTGAGGCGGTGGAACGGACAGGGTGGGGCGCCACCTCAGGGCCAGGGCGGGTGAGGACTCGACGGGATGGTCGACCTTATCGGTCTTTCCTACCGGAGTGGTGGGTGTTGAGGTCACGAAGAGACGTCCAGACATGACGGAGCGGGAGAAGGACCTACTGTGACCGGTGCCGTGTCGGCGCGCGGGACGGGGGATCGGGGTCAGCGCACGACGGAGCGGCACCGGCGGCGACAGAGGCCGTCATCGGTGCTCGTCAGCGACATGGAGATGAGCACCATGCGCAGGAAGCGTGCGGGACCGAGCATGGGAGCGATTGTAGGGCATGTCCCTGAACCGGAACACATAGCCCATGGCGGTAGCTATCGACCTATTTCGACATGGCCGGGACGGTGATCAGGAGCGCGGCGGGGGATGGCTCGGGGGTTCGGGGGCGTGGTGACGCCCCTTGGGTCTGGGCGGTTCCGTTCCAGGAGGGGGCGGCGTCCGCGGGAACGGGTCCGGGCGTCGGTGCGAACCCGGACGTGGCGCGGGCCCGGCCGACCATGGCTCGTCGGCGCGGCTTCGGATCATGGCCCAGATCAGGAAGAGCACGACCAGGGCGATCAGGGCCGAACTCGAATACGTCCACACCGGCTGCACGACGTCGTCGGTGAGGACGCGCGACGGAGTCCCCTCGACGGATTCCCCTCCCGGCCGTTCCAGGACGATCGAATGGATGATCCGCAGCACGTGGTGGGTCACGCCCAAGACCCCGTACAGGACCAGGAACAACGCGGCGACCAGGGCCGGCCCGCGTCCGCGCCCGGCGTTGCGGGAGCGCGCCAGGAGGACGATCGCGATGGCCGAGCAGCCCAGCGGCGGGAGGACGGCCAGAGCGGCGTAGACGAGCGCGGGCGTGATCATCGCAGGTCTCCGGGGGCGGGAGCGTGCCGAACGTTCGAGCCGGTGGCCGGCCCGCGCGTCGCGGCCAGGACCAGACACAGGACCCCGATGACCAGCGTGAACCAGGTCAGAAGGCTCACCGTGGTGGACGACCACAGCGGTAGGTCGATGTCGACGAATCCGAGGAACAGGACGTAGACGACCAGCTCCAGTACGCCTCCGACGATGATCAGGATCAGACCGGCGATGGCCGGCCATCGCCGATGCCGGGGGACCAGGCCCGACAGACACAGGGCCACGAACGCCACCACGGCGGGCAGGCCCATGAGTGCCATCGACACCACTGGCTGAAGGGACATCCGACAACTCCCCGGGAGGCGGCAGGGCCGACGCTCCGGGGCAGTGGAGCGCCCGAGGCGGCAGGGGCACGCGCGGCGATTCTAGACTCCCGAACGCTTCTCGGAACCCGAGTGGCCGAAGGTGGCCGTGGGGCCGGTCGACCCCGCGGCGGGTCAGTCCCGGGGGAGCAGTCTGATGGTGCCGTTGTCGGTGCGCGCGGTGATGGTGTTCTCGGACCGGTCGACGGTGTCCACCTCGGTCTCGATCTCCCCGTTGCCCACCGTCTCGAAGACCGCGTAGGGGCCGTCCGGCAGGAGGAGGGTGGCGTTCCCGTTGTTGGTGCTGACCTCCACCTCCGAGGGGCGGTCGGTGAAGGCGGCGTCGATGGTGCCGTTGTCGGTCGCCAACCGCGCGGTCTCGGCACCGACCCCGTCGAGCTCCATGTTCCCGTTGTCCGACGACAGGTCCAGCGGCCCGGTGGCGTCGAAGACCCGTGCCGTTCCGTTGGCGCTGGTGACCTCCACACTGGAGGTGAATCCGGTGAGGGAGACGGGACCGTTGTCGGTGCTCACCGACAGGGGGGTGGTGGCGGGGATCGCCACCTCGTAGCGCACGTCGCAGTTGGAGAAGACGGCGCAGTCCGAACCCAGGGTGAGGGTGTCACCCTCCATCCCCCATTCGCCGCCGGCCTGGCCGGACGCCTCTCGGGACACCCGTACCCGGTCACCATCGGTGGCGACGAGGTCGATCTCGGCGTTGCCGCCCTCCACGATCAGGGGTTCGGGCACCGTGTCGAAGACCTGTTCCTCCGCCTCCTGGGGGTCGCCGGCGCATCCCACCACCAGGGCCAGGGAGAAGGCGGCGACGACGGTGGTCAGGGTGCGCACGACCGGTCGGATCACGTGGTCTCCTCAGGTACGAGTGGTGCGTCCATGACCGAGACCCAGCATACCCACCGGTAGTGGAGAACCGGTGGACAGGGAGAGTGGACGGGGAGAAAGGGACGGGTCGCCCCCCGGACACGAGAAAGGGGCCCACGGCGCGCCCGCGGGCCCCTGGAAGAGGGGGAAGGCTCAGGCCAGGTCGTAGACCCGCACGTAGTCCACCTTCATCTCCTGCGGGAACTCGGTGGTCTCGTCGGGGTAGCCGGGCCACTCGCCGCCCACGGCCACGTTCAAGATCATGAAGAACTCCTGGTCGTACACCCACTCACCGCCGACGTCCTCGGGGGTGATGGTGTTGAAGGGGACGCCGTCCACCGACCAGGTGATCGAGCCGGGCTCCCAGTCGATGGCGAAGACGTGGAAGTCGTCGGAGAGGTCGCCGCCCTCGGGGTGGTCGTAGGAGGCGCCCACTCCGTCGCCGCCCGAGTAGCCGGGGCCGTGCACGGTGCCGTGGACCGTCCCGACGTCGCTGCCGATGAACTCCATGATGTCGATCTCGCCGGAGTTCGGCCACTCGGTCTCGGGGAAGTCCGAGCCCAGCATCCAGAACGCCGGCCAGATGCCCTGTCCGCTGGGCAGCTGGACGCGGGCCTCGATACGGCCGTAGGCGTGCTCGACGTTGTTCTGGGTGGTCATACGTGCCGAGGTGTAGGAGCCGTCGTCCTCTTGCTGTGCCGTGATGACGAGGTTGCCGTCACCGTCGAGCGCGGAGTTCTCCCGGCTCTCGGTGTAGTTCTGCAACTCCTGGTTGCCCCAGCCGTGGTCACCGGTCTCGTGGTTCCAGTTGGCGGGGTCGGGTGCGTCGCCGGCCGCGCCGTCGAACTCGTCGGACCACACGAGCGCGCCCGGTTCGGCGGCCTCGGCCGAGGTCAGGGCGCTGTTGTCGGCGGTGTCGCCGCCGGTCCAGGTCAGGGCGGTGGCGGTGAGGGCCGCCGCGGCGCCCAGGCCCACGGTGGCTGTCAGGGTGTTCTTGGTGCGCTTGCGCATCCTTGTCTCCAAGGGGGATCGGGGCCTTCGGGCACCCCGGACACGCGCGTGCTAGCGGGTCGCGCGCGGTTCCGGTGGGTACTGACCCGAGACCGAGCTGAACAAGTGTTAAGTGACTGTAGGTGTGATTCCGCTGCGTCACAAGAGGGTTTCGGAGAGATTTTGGGATCGCTCCCACGGCGAGTTCCGATCGGATCGGAGTACCGTTCCGCTGTGACCGCAACGCCCCGTCGTCACCTGCCCGAACCCGCCTCCTCCGGCTCTCGCCGGGGTCGGAACCACCCCGCCACGATGACGACGGTCGCACCCACCGCGATGGACACCAGGACGGCCGAGAACACCCACTCCCGTGACCCCCACGGGCCGTAGACCCGATCGGCCGCGCCGGAGTCCACCGAGGCGACCTCGACCCCGCGCACGCAGTCGCTCCGCTGGGCGGCGTGCAACCGCACCGACCGCTCCTCCCCGGAATTCTCCGGGGTGAACGTCCCCTGACACACGCACGACTCGTGCCCCGGGTGCCGCACGCACGACAGCGACTCGGCCACGAACACACCCGGTGCGCCCTCGCCCCGAGCCGCGCGCACCCCCCGGTCCCAACCGGACAGTCCCACGTATCCCAGCAAACCCACCAGTACCAAAACCACCAGCGAGAACACGCTCGGTCGAGCCCTTCCCCAAGTCCGGAACAGGCTCCTCATCGTTTCGACCTCCCCAGGCGCAGGGACGCCGACGCCGCAAGTACGCACAGCGCGGCCGCCAACAGCCACACCGGTCCATAACCACCGCCCACGTCCCGCACCAGACCACCGACGACCGCCATGGCCCCCGCGCCCACCTGGTGCACCGCGTTCACCCAACCGAACACCACCGCCCCGTCCGCGCCGAACATCCGCCGGGCGAGCAGGATCGTCGGCGGAACCGTCGCCACGTCCAACAACCCGAACAGCACCACGAACACCACCATCGCCGGGCCCGCCTGCGGCCCCAACACCAGCGGCAACACCGCCAACAACACCGCCCGGCCGGCGTAGTAGGACGCCAACAGCCACCGAGGATCGAACCTGTCCGACGACCAGCCGGAGGCGACCGTCCCCACCAGGGAGAACACCCCCACCGCCGAGACAAGGGCCGCGGCCGCCGTCACCGCCATGCCCTGGTCCTGGGCGGCCGGCACGAAGTGCGTCCACAACAGCCCGTTGGTGGTCGCCCCGCACACCGCGAAGGTCGCGGCCAACAACCAGAACCGCCGATCGCGCACCGAGGTGGACAACACCCGCAACGTTCGGGCCGACGCGCCCCTCTCCGGTGCGGGACGGGCGATCGGCCCCGCCGCGCCATAGGGCACGAGCCCCACGTCGGCCGGGTGGTCACGCAGCACCAAAGCGGCCAGGACCGCCAACACCACGGCGGTCAACGCCAAACCCACCACCGCCGGCCGCCAGGAGTGCTGGTCCACCACCCAGGCCAGCGCCGGTAGGAACACCATCTGACCGAACGCGCTCGCCCCGGTCAACGCGCCCACCACCAGGCCACGCCGTGCCACGAACCAACGTTGGGCCACCGTGGCGGCGAAGGTCATCGACAGTGATCCCGTCCCGGCGCCCACCAGCAGCCCCCAGTACAGGGTGAACTGCCAGGCCTGCGACATCAGCGTGGTCAGGGCCGCTCCCACCGCGACCAGCACCAGCGCCACCAGCGCCACGCGACGCAGCCCGAACCGGTCCATCCACGCCGCCGCGAAGGGGGCGACCAACCCGTACAGCACCATGTTCACCGACGCGGCCAGGCCGATCTCGGCTCGCGACCACCGGTACTCGGTCCGTAGTGGTTCGGTGAGCAGGCCGGGCATGGTCGCGAAGGCTGCCGCGCCCGTGATGACCAGCCCGGCCACCAGAGCCATCAACCAGGCCCGGCGTGGTCGGACAGGGGAGGGAACGTGCGTCGTCGTCTGCATGGACCCAGGTTCCTTCGCCGGATCCCACCGTCGACAGTGGCCCGAAAGACAATAAGTGAAAGGATCGGGCCATGAGCGTATTCCGGCACCCCGAACGCCACCCGGTCGCCGTCCTGGCCCGCCAAGGACTGCTCTCCTTCGAGGCCGCTGCCGTGCACCGCCTGTTCGGCCAGGCCCGCGGCCCCGACGGCGCGCCCCTGTACGAGGTGCGTACCTGTGCCCTGGAACCCGGACCGATCCGCGCCGACGCCGACTTCCGCGTCCTCGTCGACCACGGTCCCGAAGCCCTGGCCCAGGCCGCCACCGTCGTACTTCCCGCCGCCGACGAGGACTACGGAGAACGCCCCCACGACCCCCTCTCCCCGGACCTGGCCGCCGCCCTGGAACTCATCCCCGCCACCGCGCGCGTGGCCTCCATCTGCACCGGCGCGTTCGTGCTCGCCGCCGCCGGGATGCTGGACGGCTGCCGGGTCACCACCCACTGGCGTTCGGCCGGATACTTCCGCGCCATGTACCCGCACATCGAACTCGACCCGGACGTGCTCTACACCGACAACGGCCGACACCTCACCGCCGCCGGGGTGGCCTCCGGTATCGACCTGTGCCTGCACATGATCCGGTGCGACCACGGCGCGGCCGTCGCCAACGAGGTGGCACGTGGCACGGTCGTCCCACCGCACCGCGAGGGTGGCCAGGCCCAGTACATCCGGCGCCCCCTGCCCGAACCCGGCCGCGCCGCCACGGCCGCGGCCCGTACCTGGGCGCTGGAACACCTGGACGAACAGCCCGGGCTTCGACAGATGGCCGACCACGCGGCGATGAGCGTGCGCACCTTCACCCGTCGCTTCCGCGACGAGACCGGGCTGTCCCCGGGGCGTTGGCTGGCCGAGCAGCGCCTGGACCTGGCCAAGCACCTGCTGGAGGGTTCGGACCTGCCGGTGGACCGGATCGCCGAACGCGCGGGCTTCGGTACCGGGGCGTCCCTGCGACTGCACATGCAGCAGGCGCTCGGGGTGCCCCCCGGCGCCTACCGACGCACCTTCCGCGGCACTCCTTGAGTTCGGTCAGCCCGCCCGGACCAGGGTCTCCGGGCTCGGTGGGGAGGCCAGGAGTTCCTCGGGCGCGGTCAGGTACCAGGCCTCCAGGGTGAGCTCGCTGAGCTCGTCCACGTCGATGCGGTCCAGGTGCACCACCACCCAGCCGAACCCGCCCGCGGTGAACTGCGCCTCGAACACGTCGGGGCGTTCGGCGACCAGCGCGGCCTGTTCGATGAGGGTCTGCTTGAGCCCGACGGTGGCGGTGTCCGGCCACAGGTATCCGAACGGTTTCTCGCGCACCCGGAAGGTCGTGTAACGCCGCGACTCGGTACCGGTGCACTCCGGAAGCGCGCGCACCAACCGCAGGAACCGTTCGATCTCAACACCCATGGGATGAGACAACCACATCCCACCGACACCGGCGCCACCACGTCCGTGGCGCCCGCTCAGGTGGTGGCGCCGAACCAGCGGGGGAGTGCTTCGGACAGTCCCTCCGGGTCCTCGCCGACCCACACCACGTGGCCGTCCGGTCGCAACAGCGCGGCCGGTACGTCCAGCGCGCCGGCGGGAGCGACGACGCGGCCGACCCGGTCCTGCCACCCCTTGACAGAGAGCCCGCCGGTGGCGTCCACCAACAGCCCGCGGCCATCGCGCATGTGTTCGAACAGCCGTCCCTGCTCCAACTCCACGTCCCTCAGCCGCCGACCGAGCAGCCGGTGTCCCTCCCCGACGTCGTAGCGGACCCCGATCGCGGTGATCCGCTCGATGAGCAACCGGTTGGCCTCCTCCAGGTCCATCAGGTCCGAGACCAGCCGACGCACCGCCCGCGAGCCGGCGTCCTGGTTCATCAGCACCCCCTGCGCGCGGGTGCTGTCCAACACGGTCTCGGCCACCGGACGGCGTTCGCTCTCGTAACCGTCGAGCAGCCCCTGCGGTGCCCATCCCCGGAGTTCGGCGGCCAGCTTCCATCCCAGGTTGAAC
Source organism: Nocardiopsis sp. NPDC055551 (assembly GCF_053619415.1). Taxonomy (NCBI): domain Bacteria; kingdom Bacillati; phylum Actinomycetota; class Actinomycetes; order Streptosporangiales; family Nocardiopsidaceae; genus Nocardiopsis; species Nocardiopsis sp. NPDC055551. The sequence continues at coordinate 304,000 of NZ_JBSHJJ010000001.1, forward strand.
GCGTCCTGTACGCCCAGGTTGAGTCCCTGTCCGCCCAGCGGCGGATGCACGTGCGCAGAGTCACCGGCCAGCAGCACCCGATCGACCCGGTACTTCTCGGCCAACCTGGTGGCGTCCCCGAAACGGGAGAGCCACCGGGGCGAGTGCGCGCCGAAATCCGTGCCGGCGGTCGCCCGCAACGCCCCGCGCAGCTCCGCCAAGGTCGGCGGGACGGACCGGTCCTGGGCCATCCGCTCCGCCGGGACGACGATCCGGAACACCTCGTCCGACGCGGGCCCCACACCGAAACGCGGTTGGGTCTCCCGAACCCGGGTGACCACCGCCATCACCTCGTCCATGGGCATGGTCAACCGCGCCTCGCCCAGGAGCCATTCGCTTGCGGCGGGTTCACCAGGAAAGCCGATCCCGAGCAGCTTGCGCACCGTGCTCCGACCGCCGTCGCAGCCCACCAGGTAGCGCGACCGCAACCGTGAGCCGTCGTCCAGGATCGCGGTGACGCCGTCCTCGCCCTGCTCCAGGTCGACCAGCGCCCGGCCGCGCCGGACCGGCACGTCCAGCTCCTCGGCGTGCTCCCTCAACAACCGCTCCGTGATGGTCTGTGGGATGCCGAGGATGTAGGGGTGCGCGGTGTCCAGCCCCTCCGGAGCCGGTTTGGCGATCCCCGCGTACACCGCCCCCAACGGATACCGCCGCCCCTCCTGGAGGAACCGCTCCAGCAGGCCGCGCTGGTCCATGATCTCGACGCTGCGCACGTGTAACCCGAGCCCGCGCACCACCTTCGTGGGTTCGGTGTCCCGTTCCACCACGAGCACCTGAATCCCGCGCATCCGCAACTCCGCGGCCAGCATGAATCCGGTCGGTCCGCCACCCACCACGATCACATCGAACATGAGCCCCCCATCGATATTCGGCCCACACATCCTCGCCATGGACCCGTGCCGGGGCAATCCCGATCCCCGACCGGTATCGGTCAGGTCAGACAGGAACAAGGGGGGACGATCGCGCAGGCCAGCGTCATCGTGACCGTGAACGCGAGAGGGGCCGCGACCAGCAGGCCCGCGAACACCGAACGTGCCCAGACCAGGGCGCGCGGACAGCTCGGCGAAGGCGCGACCTGGCGCCGCACCCGCTCGATCGGGCAGGCGCCACCGATGGACAGTGTCGCGGCACCACGCCCGTCCTGGGCATCGGCGAGTCGCCCCAGCGCGTGTGCCAGTGGCCCGACCCCCACACGGCGCACGGCGCGATCGTCGGCGGCCCACTCGACCAGGACGGACACACGCCGGGAGGCCTCCCGCAGTAGCGGAACCCCCGGAAAGGCCCGGTCCAGCAGGCCCACCCAGCCGACCAACAGGTGGTGGCCACCGGCCAGGTGGGCGCTCTCGTGCTCCAACACGGCCAGCGTCTGGCGCGGGGTCAGGGCCTCCAGGGCCCCGCTGGTGATGACGATCCGGCCACCGTCACCGGGCACGCAGTAGGCGCTGAGCCGGCTCGAAGGCACCAGCCACACGCGGTGCCCGTACAGGACGTGGCGCACCGCGCCCTCGCTCAGTTCCCGGTGGTGTCCACGCCGCCAGGACCGACCGGACCGCCCGCGCAGCAAACCGGTCCACGTCAGTCGGGCGACGGCGAGCAGGGCCAGGGCCAGGGCCGTCCCGACGAACCCCACCGCGCCGGGCCCCTGACCCTCCAGCGCTTGGAAGAGGTTCACGCACATGGCGATGAGGCCCTTGACCGACGGACCCAGGAGTTCGGCGGCGGCCACCACGGTCAGGGCCGCGCACGAGAGCAGCCACACGGCGCTCGCCCCCACCCACAGCCCAAGCTCGCCGCGTGGCCCTGGGCCACAGTTCGTGGTGGCGCGACGCAGGACGTCGGGGCCCTTGACGCTGAGCACGACCACGGCGCACACCGCCACGAACGACCAGATCACGGCCCCTCCTCGGGGTGCTCGGCCAACAGCGCGCGCAGGGTGCGCACCTCCTCGGGGCTCATGCCGTCGACGAACCGCAGGAGCGTGGCCCCGGCGTCCCGGCCGTCCTCCAGGGCGTCGCGCATCCTTTCGGCCGCGTGGGTGGGGCGATCGCTCAGCGGTTGGTAGAACCAGAGGCGTCCCAGCCGCTCACGCCGCACCCACCCCTTGCGGCGCAGGTTCTCCAGAACGGTGGAGATCGTCGTGTAGGCGATTCCCTCACGTGGGAGGGAGTCCAGCACCTGGCGAACGCTCATGGGGGAGGGAGAGGCCCACAAAGCCTCCATGACCTCTGATTCCAACGACCCAAGGCCCGTGAGCATGGCACCCGTCTCCCGTGGACTCCACCGCGGCGTCCGCCGCGCCTTCGTGGGATTCTATCCACCATAGAAGACGTCGCGTCAGGAGGAGTTGTCGTTCAATCCACGGGAAGCGCGGCGAACACCCGCGACTCGTCGGCGGTGGTGACCTCCACCAGGGCCGGGCCCGATTCGAGCGCGGCGGCGGGCGGTTCGGCGGAACCCTCCCACTCCTGGTCCACCGACCCGGTCCGTACGTCGAGGGCCTGGTGCGTGTCCGCGTCATCGAGGTAGAGGGTGGCGCCGGCCGCCCCACGCATACGCGCGTCCGGACCCACCTCGTGCCGCCAGAGCGGGGCGTCCCCCTCGTCTGTCACCACCTGCACGCTCGACGTACCGAGGACCGCCGTACGACCGTGCCCGACCTCCAGGGTCCGGGGTTCCTGATCCGGAGTGAGGGTGAGGAGCCGATCACCGGTCCGCAGGTCGTGCACCGTGTACAGCAGGGGTTCTTCGTCCTCGTCGTCGGAAGCGGCGGTCCACACGAGCGTGACCGCCGCCGTGGAGTCATCGGCGGGGCGAGGCCCGTAACCGACCCGGACGTCCGTGGTGTCCAGCTCCGCGGGGATCTCCAGGTCGGTGTGGTCCCACAGGTCCGCGCCGGTGCCGTCGACCGCCCGAAGCGCCTCGTCGCGGTGGACCAACAACAGGCCGTGGTATTCGTGCAGGACCGCCTCGTCCTGATTCTCGTCGGCTACCACCGCGCCCGTGCCCGGATGCAGGGCGACCTTGGGGCCGGTGTGGTCGCTCATGACGCTCCCCTGGATCGCGGCGAACACCAACCCCGGACCCACCAACGTGCCAGGAACGTCCACCGGACCCCACACGAGTTCACCGTCGTCCGGTCGGAAGGCCGACGCCGTGGTCCTGGTGGCCAGGAAACCCCCGTCCGGATCCTTCTCCTTGTCCAGCAGCACCACCAGCTCGGAACCGTCGTCCGGGTCACGGATGATGGTGAACCCGGTGCACTCGGGGTCGCGTTCGGCCGACCACCGGGTCCGGCCGGTGTGATCGACCCCCAGGAACTCGACCGCGCCACCCTCCCGCTCCTGGTACACCCCGATGAACATCGACTCGGTGGCCTTGGGCTCGGAGGAGAACGGTGCCGCCCACAGTGGGGCGCCCCGCAGAGGTCGGGGGAGTGCGTCGGAGATTTCCGGCGGCGGGAGCGCGGGGTCATCGCGCGGCACCGTGTCGGACCCCTCCGAGACCGGTGCCGCGCAGGCGCTCAGGAACAGCACCGCGGCGGTCACGATGACGCCGCACCCCTTCGTCGACGGCATGATCAGCCCTTCTCGGAGGTCTCGTGGCTCTCGGCCTCGGTTTCGCGAGCACGGGTCCTGGCCCGCCAGGTGAACACGAGCAGTGCGCCGACCACGACCGCTCCCAGGACCAAGGCGATGAGGTCGGTCATCGAACCCAGACGGGAGAGCGATTCCTGCGCGCGGTAGGCGAGCTGTTCCGCTCCCGCCATCCCGGGCAGGCCCATCATGGACGCGGTGCCGTCGAAGGCGATGAAGAGCACGCCGATCCCGATGAACAGGCCGCCGCTCAGCAACGCGGTGGTGTGCGTGGTCAGGGGGCCCAAGCGCACCGATCGGCCGCGCAGCCATCGGCGGTGACCCAGGTCGTAGCGGTCCCACAGCAGGGCCAGCACGAACATGGGCAGGACCATGCCCAGCGCGTAGGCGGCCATGAGGAACATGCCGCGCAGCGGGGTGCCGGTGGCCGCGACTGTCAGGACCGCGCCCAGGATCGGTCCGGAACAGAAACCCGCCAGTCCGTAGACGGCGCCCAGACCGAGCACCGACAGATGCCCCCGCCCAGCGGCGAACCGGCCCTGGGCCCGCGCCAGTGGCGCCCAGGTGAACCCCAGCCCCAGGATCTGCAGGACACCGAAGCCGATGATGACGGCGCCCGCCACGTTGATCAGTGTTTCCCGGTGGCCGTAGAACAGCATGCTGACCATGGCCGACCCCGCCCCGAGCGGGATCAGGGTCAGGCACAACCCGGCGTAGAAGACCGAGGTGCGCAACAGGAGCCGGCCCGGGTCACGGAAGGCGTAGGCGAAGAACGAGGGCAGCAGCAGCGCACTGCACGGGCTGAGCAGGGCCAACACGCCGCCCAGCATCGCCGCGAGGAATCCGATGTCCATCTCCGCTCACCCCTCGGCCGCGGTCAGCGCGGTGTCGATGCTGTCGACGAACACCGACAGGGGTTGGGCGCCCATCACCGGATCCCCGTTGATGATGAAGGCCGGGGTACCGGACACCCCGATCTGTTGGCCCTCGAGAAAGTCGGCGTCGATCCTGGTCAGCAGTTCCTCGTCCTGGATGTCCGCGTCGAAGCGTTCCAGGTCCACGCCGATGTCGTCGACGATCTCCCGCAGGTCGCCTTCGGGGTCGGAGGACGACTTCAGTTCCTCCTGCCGCGCGAACACCGCCTCGTGGTACTCCCAGAAGGCGTCCTGCTCGGCGACGGCCAGCGCGCCCGCGGAGAGATCACGGGCCAGATCACCCAGGTAGGGGAACTCGCGCCACTCGATCCGCAGGTCACCGGACTCGACATAGCGTTCCACCAGTTCGGGTTGGGTCTCCTGGGCCCAGGTGGCACAGTAAGGACAGGTGAAGTCGGAGTAGGCGACCATCACCACCGGGGCGTCCTCCTCACCCAGGGCGGCGGGGTCGTCGGCCTCGCGCCGGGCCAGGCTCTGCCCCCACTCCCGTTGCTCCTCGCCGATCCGGTTCTCGGCCGGTGGTTCCGCCCGGGAGGCGTTCGCGCCTCCGTCACCGGGATCCTCCTCCAGGGTGAGGCCGATGGCCACCGCCAGGACGACGGCGAGCAGTACCGCGCCGGCCAGCAGCAACGGCCCGGTGGTGGACGCCTTCGCTTGTGGGGGCATGGGGCACCTCTGCTTTCTATGCTCGATAGAAAGTACTCTATGCTCCATAGAAACACGTGGGAAACGGGGGTGCCTCCCCGGTCGATCGAAGGGACGTCGCATGCGCGCATGGGGACTTCGACAGTGGGGCGTGGCGGCCCTGGGCACGGCCGCCACCCTGCTCCTGCTCGGACTGCCCGCAGTCCTCATCCCGAACGGACTGTTCGCTCGGGAGATCGAGCCGACCTGGTGGTCCTACCCGGTCTGGATCGCCACCTCGCTCCTGTCCGGCCTGGTCATGGCGACCTACGTGCGCGGCACGTCGGAGGTGGCGGAGACGAGCGGCGATCGCGACGGGGGACGAGGGCTCGTGGGCGCGGCCCTCGCGTGGTTCGCGATCGGCTGCCCGGTCTGCAACAAACTCGTCCTGTTGGCCCTGGGAACGAGCGGCGCCATGGCCTGGTTCGCCCCGCTGCAACCACTGCTCGCGGTCGCCGGCATGGTGCTCCTGGCCTGGGCCCTGCGATCCCGCCTACGCGCCGCGAACTCCTGCCCGACCCCGGCCCGGGCCGACTGACGCCAATATCCGATTGCCTCCGCGGCCACCGGTCCGATAGTAAGCATCCATGCTCAGGGGAGAGAAGGTCGGGCTGCGGGCCCGCCACGACGAAGACATCCCGGTCCTGTTGGCCGAGCTCTACGACGACGTGGTCACCGGGTCGCGGGCCGAAGGTGGTCCCTGGCGGCCGCTCACACCCGGGACCGAGGACCCGCGGCTCGTCGTGGACGACAAGAATCCGAACCTCGTCCAGTTCTCCATCGTGGAGATGGGCGGTGGTTCCCTCATCGGCACCGCGACACTGTGGGGCATCGACACCCACAACCGCTCGGCGCACATCGGCCTGGGCCTGCTTCCCGCCACCCGTGGCAAGGGCTACGGCGCCGACGTGGTCGCCGTGCTCTGTCACTACGGCTTCGTGGTGCGCGGCCTGCACCGCCTGCAGATCGAGACCCTGGCGGACAACGCCGCCATGCTGCGCGCCGCCGAGAAGAACGGCTTCGTCCGCGAGGGCGTGCTGCGCTCCTCCGGGTGGGTCCTGGGCGAGTTCGTGGACGAGGTCCTGATGGGCCTCCTCGCCCACGAATGGAAACCGACCCGGAAGTCATAGATTCACGGTTCGGCGGCTATCGGCGCTTGATGATCTCTCAGCGCGAGGTGGGCGGCGGAGGCGTCCATCGGTTTCGAGACATCGAGCCCGGTGGCGTTCGCGAATCTGCGGAGACGGTTGATGACCGTGTTCCGGTGGCAGAACATCTTCTGTGAGACATCGGTTATGGAACCGGACATGAAATAGGCCTCGACCGTCTCGATCTGTAGGTTGATCTCACGTTCGGAGAATCGATCGAGCGAATTCCTGACATCCCTGGAGAAGGCCTGGGAAACCGAACCCAGGCGGGCGCTCGCCAGGTGTGTCCAGTGACTTCCGACGGTCGCCGCCCCACCTTCCTCCGCCCACTGCGAAAGTTCGCGGGCGATCCTCCACATTTCGGCTATCTCGCCCACACCGTGGGCGCTGGGTGAGACCCCGACGGGTTTCTGTAGCAGTGCGGTCCTGGTCCTGCCCGTCACGTCCCCGGCGGGGACGATTCCGAATTCGATCCCATCCAGACGGAGTAGGACGGTGGACGGCAGGATCCGTCCCACCCACTCCTTGAAGTCACGCGCGTGGCCCTCGTTGGCCACGAAAACGACGTGGACACCGTCGGCGCGCAGCCCGAGGGCCTCCGCCGCCTGTGTGTGCAGACGCTCGTCCGTGCTCGACTCGCTCAGCAGGTGCCGGAGAAGGAACGCGTTCTCCAGTTCGAGTTCCGAGCGCATCCGAGCGATTTCGTCGGTGTACCCGGTCTGCACGTACGTGGTGTGCACCTCGACCGCCTCCCAGATCGAGATGACCTGCTCGGAGAACTCCAAGAAGTCCTCCCGCGGTACGTGCCCGCGCATGGCTTCCCACAGAAAGCGAAAGTCCATGCGCACCGCACGCAGCAACGACTCCAGGGGGATCCCGCGGCGGGCGCGTGAACGTCCCACCTCGACCGAGTGGGTTCGCAGCTCCTCGAAGCGGTCTCGCCCCCGCAGGAGGTCCAAGAGGAGCTCCAGCGTGGCTCTGGCCGTGCGGTGCAGATCCGTGTCATCGATGACGGTCTCGGCGTAACCGGTGAGTTCGCGGACCCTGTGGACGTAGGTCCAGGCGATGGCGCCGAGGTCCCTCAGGCAGGCGTCGGCCGCGCGGGGGACGACCCCCGATCGCTCGAATTTGTGCATGTGCACATTTTATCCAGAGGGTTCGTTGTGATCTGCGCTTGTGGAGGTTCTTTTTCTCCAAGACGATGAGCTTCATCAGCCCTGGTCGTTCACGCACTGTCCGGCCGATGCTCATCTCCCGGAGGAACACATGTCACAACCGGACCAGGCCGCCCCAGGCGGGGCCGGACCGACGGTCAACGCCTCCGACGCGCGGCGGATCGCCTTCGCCGCCTTCGTCGGGACCGCCCTTGAGTGGTACGACTACTTCCTGTTCGGCATGGCCGCGGCACTGGTCTTCAACCGCCTGTTCTTCACCGACCTCGATCCGAACGCGGGTCTCATGGCGGCTCTGGCGACCTTCGGTGTCGGTTTCGCCGCCAGGCCCATCGGCGCGCTGATCTTCGGGTACGTCGGTGACCGTTATGGCCGACGCCCCGCGCTGCTGGCCACCATCGTCATGATCGGCTGCGCGACCGGGCTCATCGGGCTGCTCCCCGACTACCTCGCGATCGGGCTCGCGGCACCGATCCTGCTGGCGGTCCTGCGGCTCCTGCAGGGACTGGCCGTGGGCGGTGAGTGGGGTGGCGCGATCACCATCGCCATCGAGCACGCCCCCGAACGGCAACGCGCCCGTTACGCGGCCCTGGTCCAGGTCGGATCCCCGGTGGGCACGCTCATCTCCTCCGCCGCCTTCTCCGCGGTGCTGCTGCTGCCCGCGGCCGAGTTCGACGCGTGGGGATGGCGTCTTCCCTTCCTCCTGGCCTTCCCCCTGCTGGGCATCGCGCTCTACATCCGCATGAGGGTGGAGGAGTCCCCCGTCTTCCAGGAACTCGTGCAGATGGAGGACCGCGCCAAGGTGCCCGCCCTGGCCCTGTTCCGTGAAGCGGGTGGCCGCCTACTCGTGGCGGTCGCCGCGGCACTCCTGGGTGTCGGCGGTTTCTACATGATGACGACGTTCGTGGTCTCCTACGCCTCCAGTGTCCTGGAGGTCGACCGACAGATGGTCGTGAACGCGACGCTCGTCGCGGCCCTCTTCCAGATCGTCACGACCCTGGTCGCCGGACGCGTGGCCGAGCGCTTCGGGCCCGGCCGAATGACGGTGATCGGTGCCGTGGCCACGGCAGTGGCGGCCTTCCCCCTGTTCTGGCTCATCGACACGGCCGACCCGTGGGCGATCACCATCGCGGTGACCACCGGTATCTGCCTCATCACCCTCGCCTACGCCGTCACCGGCGCACTCCTGGCCGACCTCTTCCCGCCCCGGCTGCGCTACAGCGGTGTTTCCCTGGGCTACAACCTCGCCGGGACCCTCAGCGGGTTCCTCCCGCTCATCGCCACCGCGCTCCTGGTCGTCGACGACGGTGCCTCCTGGCCCGCCGTGCTGGTTCTCATCGGCATCTGCGTCATCACCGCGCTCGGCGGCTTCGCCGGTGAACGGATCCGGATCAAGGACACGCGAACCAGGGCCTGAGAGGCCCCTTCCCACCACAACCCCGAGTCAGGAGATCCGCACGTGAGCCTCACGCCCGACATCATCGCGCGCATCGACCGAGCGGTCGACGAAGCCTTCGACTCCCAGTTGGCCTTCACCCGGGAACTCGTACGCCACCCCTCCCTGCGCACCCAGGAGGCCTCGGCCCAAGACCTCATGTACGAGGCCATGTCCCGGCGCGGCCTGGCCATGGACCGCTGGGAACTCGATGCCGAGGAGATCGCCGCCCACCCCGGCGCGGGCGAGATCAAGGTCTCCTACGAAGGCGTCGAGAACGTGGTGGGGACGTACACACCCGTGCACGGTGAAGGCCGCTCGCTGATCCTCAACGGTCACATCGACGTCGTCCCCGAAGGTCCCCTCGAAGAGTGGTCCAGGTCGCCCTGGGACGCTCCCGTGATCGATGGCTGGCTCCATGGCCGTGGCAGTGGCGACATGAAGGCGGGGTTGGCCGCCAACCTGTTCGCCTACGACGCCGTGCTCAAGGCCGGATTCGCGCCCGCCGGACGCATCCACTTCCAGTCCGTGGCCGAGGAGGAGTGCACCGGCAACGGTGCGATCGCGACGATCCAGCGCGGTTACACGGCCGACGCCGTACTGATCCCCGAACCCGAGGAGGACATGCTCGTCCGAGCCAACGTCGGCGTCATCTGGTTCAACGTGCGGGTCGCGGGCCACCCCACGCACCCGAGGGAGATGTCCTCGGGATTCAACGCGATCGACGCCGCCCACCACGTCATGGGAAGGCTGCGTGAACTCGAACTGCGTTGGAACCAGGAGAAGGAGGACCACCCCTACTTCGAGGACCTGGACCATCCCATCAACTTCAACCTCGGTGGGATCACCGGAGGTGACTGGCCCTCCAGCGTTCCCGCCTGGTGCGAGCTTCAGGTACGAGCCGCGATCTACCCGGGGGTGAGCGCCGACGACGCCTGGGAGCAGATCCAGGATGTCCTGCGGAGCACCGTCACCGACGATTCGGGCCATCCCATCGAGGCGGTGGGGGAGCGGACCGGCTTCTACGCCCAGGGCTACGTCCTGCCCGAGGGCACGGACGCGGAGAACGTCCTGCGACGGGCGCACGCGACCGTCTTCGAGAAAGAGCTGCGCACCTTCACCACCCCCGGTTACCTCGACGGGCGCGTTTACGCCCTCTACCAGGGGATTCCCGCACTGGTCTACGGTCCGATCTCCGAGGCCATCCACGGGTACGACGAGCGGGTCGACATCGAGTCCGTACGGCGGATCACCAAGTCCATCGCCCTGTTCATCGCGCAATGGTGCGGTCTCACCGAGGTCTCCTGACGGGGTTCTCCGATGACGGAGACAACGCGTCGGCGGGCCGGTCGGCCCGCCGACACGCCTCAGTCGAGGATGGCCTCCGCCTCGACCTCGACCAGGACGTCGGGCTCGAAGAGGTAGTCCACCCCGATCGCCGAGAGCGGCGGCAGCGGCTGCGGGATCCCCAACTCCTCGACGACGCTTTCGATGCCCGCCATGAAGTCGGTGTACTTCTCCGGTTGCCAGTCGGTGACGAAGAACCGGAGGCGCACGACGTCGGAGAAGCTCGCCCCGGCCCCGGCCAGACCCCGCGCGATGTTGCGCAGTGAGTGGGCGATCTGTCCGGCGAGGTCACCGGGCGAGAGGTGTTCGGCCTTCTCGTTCCGGGCGATCTGACCCGCGACGTGGACGTGTCGCGTGCCAGTGGCGACCGAGACGTGGTGGTAGGGCACCGGTTGGAACATGCCTTCGGGGGTGGAGAGCTGGACGGTCATGGGAGATTCCCTTCCTTGATGGGTGGTAGCTCATTGATACCTAGGCAAGAAAGGGAACTTCAACGAGACTAGGTTTCATGAACGAAACCACCGTCACTCAGGCCGGTCACTCCCAGATCGCCGGCGAGCATCGTGAGCTGCTGGACCAGGTGCTCGACAAATGGTCGCTGCTGGTGCTCGACAAGCTGTGCGAGAGCCCGCGTCGTTTCAACGAGCTGCGCCGGGTGATCCCGACCGTGTCGCAAAAGTCCCTGACCACCACACTGCGTCGGCTGGAGCGCAACGGCATGGTCGAACGAGTGGTCATCAGCACCCGGCCGGTCGCCGTCGAGTACCGCATCAGCGCACTGGGGAACACGCTGCAGGAGCTCATCGACGCGCTTTTCGGTTGGGCCACCGCGTATATGCCTGAAGTGGACCAGGCCCGGGAAAGGTTCGACGACGAGCACGATGCCTAGGGGAGAGGCGATAGGGGAGGGGCGAAGGAGGAGCGGGGAAGGGGGTGGAGGGGGGAAGGCGGGTGTGGGGTGTGGTGTGGTGGGGCGCCTGGGGGGTGGGAGTCGTGGGGTTGTTGGGCGTTGTGTGGGTGGGTGTGTGGGGCGCCTCGGCTAGAGATCCTGCGGGTGGCCTGCCGGGGTGGGGGTGGGTTCTCCCTCCTTCCCCGCCGCGTGATTGTTGCCGCCCGCACCGCACGCGTCAAGGCAATGTTGAGTGCTGTAGCGATCGGGCTGGTGGCCTTGACCCGTACGGCACGGGCGGCGGTTTGGCGGCTATCGGGGAAGGGGGGAGAGTGGTTGAGGTCCCAACGGCCCTGCGGGCCTTCGGCCCACTCCGGCCGTAGCCGGCCGGATGCCTTCCCCTCCGCCTGGTGTCCTCGTGGGCCGCGTCGCCACTACGTGACGGGCCCGGTCACGAAGGACCCGCTACAGGTGAGGCACGGGGCGGGCCGCGTCCCCGCGGTAGCCGGCACCGGTGAGGCTCTCTCCCTGATGATCTTGCTCGTAGCGCCCATTTGGGCGCCCAACATGGCGCTACGGACAAGATCGTTTCTCTTCAGAGCCCCTTCCCTCGAAGTCGCTAGGAGCATCTCCGTGATAGGTGGATCCGGTCATAGGGGAAGGGGTTGTGGATAACCCAGAATGGCCACCCCATCTACGGTAGACACATTCGCCGCCCTGGAAATAGGTTGAATATACCCGCCGGTAAGCCTGCCATTTCCTGGGGTGTTCGCATATAATCAGAGTATGAGCTTTCCTCCCCACGCACCGAGCCCGACCGGGAACACCCCGGTCGATCAGGCGATGGCGGGTGCACGGGAGATGGCGGTGGAATTCTCCGTCCGGGATATCCCGTTCGGGTGCGAGGGCGATGTGCTCGCCCAGTTCGGCCGACTCAACCAGGAAACAGACCGGATCCGCTACGGGATGCTGCCCGCCCTGGCCCGCCTGGAGGCCACCGGTGCCCTGTTGGAAGAGGGTGGCCAGCGCAGCATCCAGGCGTGGATCACCCACCAGTGGGGGACCTCTCCGACCGAGGCCAAGAGCCTTGCCACCCTCGCCCGAGCGTTGTACCAGCAGCAGCTGCCCCTGGTGGAAGAAGCCTTCCAGACCAGCGCCCTGTCCTTGGGTGAAGCGTGCGCCATCGCCACCTCCACCGAAAAAGCCACCACCGAGTGGGCGAAGGTCCTGGAAACGGCGGATGAGGAATTCCGTGCCCAGCGTCCTTCGATGGAAGGGTTTCGGGCCCGGTTGGAATACGGGCTGATCGCCTATAAGCAGGAGTGCCCGCAGGCTTCGGTGCGCCAGTTGCGGGACGCGGCGAAATGGTTCGTCGCCCGCCTGGACCCCGACAAAGCCGACCGGGACTACGATGAAACGTTCGAGAACCGGGGCGCCCAGTTCTCGCCCACGTTCGAGTCCGGGTTTTTGCTGCGGATGTGGGGGCCGGGGGCCGATAACGAGCTGATCCAGGCCGCCCTGGAGGCCTACACCGAGCCGTACGGGCCGGATAACGCGGCGACGCCGAAACATCAGCGCACCTATGACGCGATGATGCGCATCTTCGAGACCGCCCTGACCCACCGGGGTTGCTCCAGCCTGAGCCGCCAACCGTTGGCCACGTTGAACATCACCGTCCCCCTCAAACGCTTCCTCGGAGACGGCACCGCAGAGCCCGCCACCACCGAGGATGGTGTGGTCATCCCCGACCAGATGGTGGCCCGTCTGACCCCCCACAGTTGGTTGCGCCGGTTCCTCACCGACGAACAAGGCCGCACCCTGCTGGACGTGGGGCGCAAGCAGCGGTGCGCTCCGGACACGGTGCGCCAGGCGGCCGGGTTCAAGAAGCCCTACTGCGAGTGGCACGAAGGCTGCGACATGCCGCGTAGCTGGTCGCAGTACGACCACATCGTCCCCTTCTCCCACGGCGGAGCCACCAGCGCCGACAACATGCAGGTGCTCTGCTCGACCCATAACCGGCTCAAACACCGGTTGCAGGCCAAGGTGAACCGGCAGATCTGGGAACACCACCACGCCCAGAACCGCCAGGAAGCAGGAAAAGAATCCGAGTCAGGGGATGGTGAGGGGGAGCCAGCCCCAGCCACCGCCCTCTAACCACCACCATCCGCTTCCACCACGTGTTTCCGCCAGGTGGAACACCACCACCCCGCGACCACCCCCAAGCGGGTGTCAGACCCCAAGGGCCCGTGCCCTGTGGGGATATCAGCATGCCCCCACCCCGAACCCCCGCCCGGAGTCACATTCCGGGGCCACAGTGGCTCCCATCGGGGGTGTCGGCACGGCTGCCACCCCCGGTACCGGCCCACCGACACCACCGACCCCGTGTTGTCTCTTCATCATGATGATCTTGTCCGTAGCGCCATGTTGGGCGCCCAACATGGCGCTACGAGCAAGATCATCGCTGAGAAGACCAGGGCCGGCCACCGCGGGGACGCGGCCTGCCCCATGGCCCACCTGTAGCGGGTACTTCGTGACCTCACCCGTCACGTAGTGGCGACGCGGCCCACGAGACAGCCAGGCGGAGGGGAAGGCATCCGGCCGCCTGCGGCCGGACCGGGCGAAGCCCGGGGCCCTTGGAACCCCAACCACTCTCCCCCCTTCCCCGATAGCCGCCAAACCGCCGCCCGCACCGCACGGGTCAAGGCCACCAACACCGCTGCCACAGAACCCGACATCGCCTTGACGCGTGCGGTGCGGGCGGCAACAATCACGCGGCGGGGAAGGAGGGAGAACCCACCCCCACCCCGCCCAACAACCCGCAGGACCCCGACCCGAGGCGCCCCACCCACACACCCCCACCCCGCCAGACCACCGGAAGAGCCCCGACCTAAGGCGCCCCACCAAGACACCCGAAACCCCACCAGATTTCCGCGCCCCCGACCGCCCCCGACCGCCTCACCCCGCCTCCTTCCCCGACCCGACCCGCCCTGCCCGCCGCGCTCCCTTCCTCGCCCCGCCTTCTTCCCCGCCCCGCCCGGTTACCCGCCCCGCCCGGTTACCCGTCCGCAGCGCTGGTCCCGTCAGTAGCGGTCAGGCAGGGCTGTTCGTTCCCTTCGGATCATTCGTCTCCGCTTCCCGGGTCTCCATCGCTGCGCTGATCGCGTGGACCGCCGCCGCCACGAGCTCCCGCTCCGGCGGGGTCCTCTCGAAGGTGGCTTGAATGGGCCAACCCTCGATGAGCACGTCCAGGGCCTTGGCCGTGTTCGGCGCGAAGTGCAGCGCGAGACTCTCCCGGCTGGTGTACAGCCAGGTTCGGGTCAGGTCCGCCACGGCGACGTTGTGGCGGGCGTAGGTGTACATCTCGAAGAGCAGGAGCATCTGTTCCTTCGACATGTACGTCGGTGACGCGTACGTCGGGCCGCAGATCAGGTCGACCACCGCTGCCTCGGCCTCCGCGCGTGAGGAGGCGTTCTCCATGTGTTCCCGGTACTGGGCGGACATGCGCTCCATCAGCCGGGCGAAGGCTCGGGCCAGGACGTCGTCGAGGTTGGTGAAGTGGTAGGTCACCGAGCCCAAGGGCACCTGGGCCCGCGCGGCGATGCGCCGGTGCGTGGTGCGGTGTACGCCGTGTTCGACGATGACTTCGAGGGTGGCGTCGAGGATGCGGATTTTACGGTCGGGGTCGTTCGGTACATCCCGGCGGCTTCTCGGCATGGCCCGGATTCTAGGCGGTTGACTTCCCCGGAACAAAGTGCGTACGTTTGTACACTCTTGGCTCCTCCCTGATTCCGACTTCCCAACCTCCCTCCTCTTCCACTCGAAGGTCGACACCCATGCCCGATTCCGCGATCAAACGGCGCAACGCGCTGTTCGTGCTGTTCCTCCTCCCCGGGTTGGGCATGTCGTCATGGGTGACCCGCACACCCGACGTGCGTGACCTCGTGGGTGCCAGCACCGCCGAGATGGGGCTCATCCTGTTCGGGCTGTCGGTGGGGTCCATGACCGGGATCCTGAGCTCGGGCCCGCTGGTCTCCCGGTTCGGGACACGACCGATCATCGTCGCCGGCATGCTGTCGACCGCCGTGGGCGTGGGCGTGGTGGGCCTGGGGGCGATGGCCGGTAACGGGGCGCTGGTCGCGTTCGGGTTGGCGCTCTTCGGGCTCGGCATGGGCAGTGGGGAAGTCGCTCTGAACGTGGAGGGGGCCGAGGTCGAACGTTTGCTCGTCCGGTCGGTCATGCCCGCCATGCACGGGTTCTTCAGCCTGGGTACGGTCATCGGTGCCTGCTTCGGCCTGCTCGCGACGGCCCTTCGGTTCCCCGTGGTCGCCCACATGCTCCTCATGAGCGTCGTCATCCTGGTCGGATCGGCGCTGAGCATCGGACGTATCCCCGTCGGCTTCGGTCGCCGAGAGGTCGCCGACCACGCCGTCACCGAACCCACCGTCAAGGTCGCTCCGTGGCGGGACACCCGCCTGGTCCTCCTGGGTGGTGTCATCCTGGCCCTGGCGATGGCCGAGGGAACGGCCAACGACTGGCTCCCGCTGGTCATGGTCGACGGACACGGGTTCGACGCCGTCTGGGGTTCGGCCATCTTCGCCGTGTTCGCCACGGCGATGACGCTGGGCCGGTTCGTCGGTGGGTCGTTCGTCAACAGGTTCGGTCGCGCACCGGTGTTGGCCGCCAGCGCGGCCATCGGTGCCTTCGGGATGGCGGGGGGTGATCTTCATCGACCACCAGCCGTTGGTCGTGGCCTCGGTGGTCCTCTGGGGGCTGGGGGCCTCGCTCGGCTTCCCGGTGGCGCTGTCCGCCGCGGGCGACACCGGGGGTGAAACCAGTGGCGCGGAGACGGCGGCCCGGGTCTCCTTCGCCGCCACGATCGGCTACATCGCCTTCCTCGTCGGGCCTCCCGCCCTGGGAATCCTGGGTGAACAGTTCGGGCTCCGCCCGGCGATGATCGTGGTCCTGGTCCTGGTCATCGTGGCGGCGATGCTCACCCCCGCCGCCCGCACCCCCCGACCGGCCGACGAACGGAAGGCGGAACCGGCGCGGGACCGGGGCCATGTATGAGCCCCGGCCCCACGCTCTCGGGTCAGGGGATGTCCGCCGGCAGCAGGGTGGTGAAGTCCTCCCGTGTGGCCGAGGGGCCGACCTGCATCAGGCGGCCCGCCTGTCGTGTGATCATGCGCTCCAGGACCTGGCGCGCGTACCGGGCGTTACCGAAGGAGCCGTCCCGTTCGATCGTCGAGAAGTGCCCCGCCAGCGCCGCCAGTGTGTCCGGAGCGCACTCGTAACCGGAGGACGCGGACATGCGGGTGATGATGGTGACCAGTTCGTCGTCGCTGTAGGACGGGAACTCCACCCGGTGGTTGAACCGGGAGGCCAGGCCCGGGTTGGAGGCCATGAAGCGGTCCATCTCCACGGGGTAGCCGGCGACGATGACGGCGACCTCGTCCCGGTGGTCCTCCATCAGCTTCAGCAGGGTGTCCACGGCCTCTTGCCCGAAGTCGTTGCCCTCCCCGCGCGGTGTCAGCGTGTAGGCCTCGTCGACGAACAGCACCCCTCCGCGCGCCTTCTCGAACACCTCCGCCGTGAGCTGCGCGGTGTGGCCGACGTAGCGTCCGACCAGGTCCGAACGGGCCGCCTCCACCACGTGCTCCGCCGGCAGGGCGCCCAGGGTGTGGAGCAGACGCCCGTAGAGCCGCGCGACCGTGGTCTTACCGGTACCGGGGGGACCGGTGAACACCAGGTGGTGGCTCATCTGTGACACCGGAAGCCCCATGGCCGCGCGTTGTTCGGCCATGAGCAGCAGGTTGGTGAGGTCGTTGACGGTGTCCTTGACCTGTCCGAGCCCCACCAGCGCGTCCAGTTCCTCGCGCAGTTCGGTGATCCGCCGTTGGCGTTCGTCCGCCGAGGGCGGCGCGTCCGTCGCGACCCCGAGGTCCTCCGGGAGCAGGAGGGTGAGGGAGTCGTGGTCCTCGGACAAGGAAGCGCCGAGCCGGGCCGCCTGCCGGTCGATCATCTCCTCGAACACCTTGCGGGCCGCGCGGGCGTTGCCGAAGGTCGGGCCCTTCGGTGTCTGCTCGAAGTGCCGGAGCAGGGCCGCCTCCGCCTCGGGCGACAGCCGGTAGCTGTTCCCCTCGCAGAGCCTGTTCACGATCTCCACGAGTTCGGCGTCCTCGTAGTTGACGAACTCGATGGTCCTGCTGAACCGGGAGGCGAGTCCGGGGTTGGCCGCCAAGAACCGGTCCATGTTCTCGGTGTAGCCGGCCACGATGACGGCGACCTCGTCCCGGTGGTCCTCCATCAGTTTCACCAGGGTGTCGATCGCCTCGCGACCGAAGTCGGGGCCCTTACCGGAGTCGTTTCCCTCGGAGAGGGTGTAGGCCTCGTCGACGAACAGCACCCCGCCCTTGGCGCGTTCGAACACCTCGGTGGTCTTGATGGCCGTCCCGCCCACGTACTGGGAGACGAGGTCGGCCCGGGCGACCTCCACGACGTGACCGTACTTCAGCACACCGAGTTCGGAGAGCACACGCCCGTACAGGCGGGCCACGGTGGTCTTACCGGTGCCCGGAGCGCCCCCGAAGACGAGGTGGCGGCTCATCGGCGGACTGGGCAGCCCCATCTCCGCGCGCCGCTGCGCCATCTGGTTGCGGGTCATCAGGGTGCGGACCTCGTTCTTGACGTTGGCCAGCCCGACGAGGGCGTCCAGTTCCGCGAGCGGTCCCGTGCCCTCCTCCGCCTCGGTTTCGGCCTCGTCCTCCTCCAGTGGCGCGAGGGGTACGGCGGTGCCCGCCATCTCCCCGAAGGCGTCGGGGGAACCGTTGCCCTGGCTGAACAGGTCCTCGGCGTGGGTGTTCTGGCCGGCCACGGTCTGGCGCAGACCGGATCGTCCGTTGTCGCGCACCGTGCAGTTCTCCACCACCACCTCTTCGGTCGAGTGGACCAGGATGCCGTCCGCCCGGTTGCCGAACACCTCACAGCGTCGCAGGGCCGCTTCGGCGTTGGCGGTCACCAGCACACCGTTGCGTCGACCCTCGCGGACCCTGGTCCGAAGGACGGTGGCCCGCCCGCCTCCGCGTACCGACACGCCGTCGCCGGTCGACTCCGCGATCTCGCAGTCCCGCACGTCCGCCTCTCCCTCGGAACCCACGACCACACCCACGTCCCGGCTCTGCACGATCCGGGCGCCCTCCAACTCGACCCGCCCGCCCTCGCGCACCGCCACGGAGGCGTTCTTGGTGCGCTCGAAGGTCATCCCCTCCAACCGTCCTCGCGCGGAACCCTCCAGGAGCGCTCCGTGGCCGCCGGTGTCCTCCACCGTCATCCCCCGAAGGAAGGGGGCGCCGCCGGTGACGACGATGCCGTGGCCTCGGGTGTCGCGCACACCGCCGCGATCGAACTCCACCACGCCGTCCTCGGCCAGGAGAAGCCCACCGCCGCCCCTCACGTTCAGTTGGAGGAAGGTGGTCGAGGCGCGACCACCCGAGCGCAGGGCGTCCGCGCCCGCCTCCTCCACCTCACACGACTGGAACAGACCGCGCGCGCGTTCGGTGACGTGGATCCCGGTCCCCTGGGGTCTGATCACCCGAAGGCCGCTCACCTGGGGATCGCAGCCACCGCGCACCACGACCCCGTCGCCCCCGGTCTCCTCGACGACGCATTCCTCCACCACCGGGCGCGCCTGACTGGAGAGGGTGATCCCCTCCTTCTCGGTGCGGTGCACGCGCAGTCGCCGCAGGGTGGTGGCCGCGCCTTCCTCGAAGGCGACCCCCGGTTTGCCGGTGGCCGTGATCTCGCAGTCCTCCAGGGTGCCCGCGGCCCCGCCACTCGCGAACAGGCCGTTGCCGCCCGCGTCTCTGAGCACACAGGAGCGCACCCAGGGCCGTCCTTGTTCTCCGATCACCAGGGCGCTGGTCTTGACGTCCTCGATGACGCAGTCCTCGATGGTCGTTCGCCCGGAGGACACCACGACCACACCGGCGCCCTCGGAACAGCAGACACGGCTGTCGCGCATCGCGAGTCCGCCGTCGGCCCGGATGGACACGGCGGACCACGCCGCCCCGTACACCTCGCAGTCCGCCATCTCGACCTCGCCCGCCGCGACGTCCACGGTCGGGCGTTCCTCGTCCCGGCAACGCAGCACCAGTCCGTCGAGTTTGACCGCCTCCGCCCCGGACAGCACGACGCTGCCCGACGCACTGGTGATCTCCACACTTCCACGCCCGTCACGTGAGACCAGTGTGACCACCTCGCGCAGGACGAGACTTTCCTCGTAGCGCCCTGGGGCGATGGTGATGACCGCGTCGCCGACCGCCGCGTCCAGAGCGGACGAGATCGTCTCGTGTGCTCCCTGGGCGTCGGGGTTGACGGTGAGGAGCTGCCTGCTCATCGGTTGCCTTCCTATTTGCTGCGGTCTGGGACCGCGGGGGATGTCAAGAGCAGTCGGCGCGCATGGCCGAGGCGGCCACGTGTGCGTTCGTGTGCTCGTCGTCGGGGAACGGGTCCTCTCCCGCGTTGGTGAGCCGCACCGTGAAGGCTTCCTCGGGGGATACGAACCCGGTCACCTGCACCCACCCGCCCGAGACCTCGGCCTGCTCGATGCCGAACACGGCGACCGCGGACTCGGTGGTGTCGTTCCCGGGGTGGATCCGGTACCGGGCCTCCCCGGCGGCGACCCACAGCGGACTCTCGTCCTCGGGCACGTGGACGTAGATCTCGCAGGCCGCGCCCTCCTCGCCCGGCGTGAAGGTCCAGGCGGCGAACTGGTGGTCGCCCTTTTCGGGGTCACCGGATACGGGAATCGCTTCGTAGGAGCCCTCGCATCCCTCGTGGTCGTAGCCGCCGGGACGCGTGGTCCAACCGGCGGAATCCTCGGCGCTCTGCCACCTTCCCTCTCCGCCGTAGGAGGAGTCGGTCGTGCCGGCGCAGCCGGGCCCGGTGAGAGCACGGTAGCGCTCCTCCACGGGGACGATCGTCTCGGTCGCGTTCTCAAGGATCGACGCCGACTCCGGGGGGTCGGTGCCGTCCAGGGGCGGTTGGGCGGGTGCTTCCTCGCCGCCCACGCCCGTGGCCGTTCCGGGGCCATCCGCCTGCGCCTCTGACGACGTGCCGGCATCGGTCGCGTCGTTCTCGGCGGATGCCGGGCCGTCCTCCCCGTCCGAGGTGGTCTCCGTTTCGCCGGCCGCGGTCTCTTCGGGGGTGCCCTGGGGGCTGTCGGTGACCGTTCCGCTCTCGGACGCCTCACCTGCGGCCGTCTCGGTACCGCCGGCCGTCTCCGGCGAACCGTTCTCGATGGTGGTGCCCTCCGGTCCGGTGTTCTCGGGAGAGCCTTCCTGACCGGCCGGCGCCGAGGTCTCGACCGCGTCCGTTCCTTCCGACGCGGGGCCCGGATCGGGGAGGGAAGGGCTGGTGCTCCCTTCCTGGACCTGCGGTACGAATCCGGGGTCGGCGGCGCTTTCGGTCACGGGTGAGCCACCACCCACGTCGGCCACCGAGGCGGCGTCCCCGTCCACCTGGGCGGAACCGTCCGCGGTCTGATCACCGAGCGCGCTTGACACGGGGGACTGCGGGGCGACGGTGCTCAGGGACACCGCGGGCATGCCCGCGGACACGGCGAACGGGGCGACGACGAGGAGCGCCCCCGCGATGGCCGCGCCGGCCAGCACGGGCGCCCCGGGACGGTCGAGGGCCGGTTCGGAGTCCGGCTCCCCGTCCCCCTTCCCACCGGGGCCCGTCAGGACCGCGGTCGGTCTCCTGGCGGGTACCGGCTCCTGGTCGGCCTCGGACACGGCTGGTGCGGGGGTCGAATCGGCGATCGAGGGGTAGGGCATCGCGTCCTCGCCCCCCGGCCGTTGGTGCGCGGGTTCGGACAGAGCGGCACGGAACGCGTGTGCCGTGCCCTGGTCCGCGGGATCCTCCGAGGTCGCTCCGCGATCGTTCCTATCGGGGGAGGAAGCGGTCACCGTCGGCCCCCGGGCAGTTGGACGTCGATCGAACCCGACAGGTCGAAGTTGCCGGACTCCGCGCTATCGAAGCTCCCAGCGGTTTGCAGGGTCCCGTCGGCGGCCTGGCGCTGGGCCGAGGCGATCATGGGAAGAAGCTGCCACAGCACGGACTCGGCCATGCCCAGCGTCTCCTGCATCTTCCGGGAGTACTCGCCTTCCTCCCCCCACGGAACTCCGTGGGGTTCACGGTCGCTGAGAGCGTGGTTCACGATCTCGTCGGTGTAGTCGGCGGCCTCGTAGATCCGCTTGCCGTCCTGGCCGATCCCGTCGGGATCGGCGGACAGCCCCTGACCCGATGTGGTCATCGTCCTCCTCCTTCGGCCATGGTTATCGTTGTGAACGGATGATCATCGAAAGTCGTCCGGGGAGACCCCCATGGCACGGAGGGTCTGCTCCACATCGACCTCGCCGCGCATGACCGCGGCCGTGTCGATGCCCTCGGGAGCGAAGGAGTCGTAAACTCCGGCGACCCGCTCCGACATCTGCCGCTGGGCGCGGTCGATCACCTCGACCAGGACCGCGGACAGTTCCGCCGGCGCCATGCTCCGGTAGCCGTCGGTGTGGAACTTGAGCTCAGTCAGACGACCTGTCGCGTCGACCGTCGCCGTCACGAGTCTGTTCTTGGCCGTTACCTCTTCTGTTGCCGATTCCAGGTTTGCGCTTGCGTCCTCGATTTCTCGCATCGTCGTTTGAAGACGTGCCAGTTCGGTTTCCATCTGCTCCCGCATCGATGAACTCATGACGGGTCGTTCCCTTCTTCTCGCCGGGCACGGGGCGGCCCAGTACCGTCTTGCCGCGGGTCTTATCGGTGCCCCAGACCTTCTCGTCCTCGGAGAGCCACGTGGCCCGGTTGCGCTCGCGACCGTTGTCTCCACCACCGCCTCCACCGCCCATGCCACCCATCGGGGGCATCATGGGAGGCATTCCCGAGGAGCCTTGTCCCTGAATCTGGAACGGGCTCGACGGGCCTGCCGCTCCTCCGGCCCCGTCACCGGTCTGTCCCGGTGCTCCTCCGCCACCGGGGGCGCTGAACATCGCGCTACGGTCGGCCGTCCCGGGCGCTCCGCTGTCTGGATCCGACGAGGAGGTCGTCGGTCCGCCTCCTGCACCCGGGTAGTTGAGGCCTGCGGGATCGTCCGAACTCTCCATGCGAGGAAGCGGGGACTCGAAGTCGCCCGGGTCGAGACCACCGCGGATCGGTTCCCCGGTCCCCGGATCGATCGGGTAGGGAATACCGGTCAGGGGGTCGAGTTCGGCCGGCTCACCGGTGATCGGATTGAGCGGTACGTTCTCCGCTTCCGGGAAGTTCGTGGGAAGGCCCGGATCGCTCGGGGGTGGGGTCGCTCCGCCGGTGTCGACCGGTAGTCCGGTGAGGGGGTCGATGGGGGAGACCTGCCCGGTGACGGG
>NZ_JBSHJJ010000001.1:326753-913392 GCF_053619415.1 Nocardiopsis sp. NPDC055551
GGGTCGAAGTTGAGTGGTAGGCCGGTGTCGGGGTTGAAGGGTTGGCCGGTGTCCGGGTCTACCGGGAAGGGTCGGCCGGTGTCGGGGTTGATCGGCAGCCCCGATTCCGGGTCCAGGTCCAATCGGGTCCCGCCGCCGTCGGGCGGGGTCGGTAGTCCGGTGAGGGGGTCGATGGGGGAGACCTGCCCGGTGACGGGGTCGAAGTTGAGTGGTAGGCCGGTGTCGGGGTTGAAGGGTTGGCCGGTGTCCGGGTCTACCGGGAAGGGTCGGCCGGTGTCGGGGTTGATCGGCAACCCGGATTCCGGATCCAGGTCCAGCGAGCTCGGTGCCGGGAAGTTGGTCGGTAGCCCCGGATCACCGTTCTGCTGCCTGCGGTCACTCGTGGAGCCACCCGGTCCGGAAACCCCGAGTGGGGGAACAATCCCGCCGCCGCCGGGGAAGTTGGTGTCGAGTGGTGGGTCGAAGCCGCCGCCCGGTGAGGTGAACCCGTTGACAGGCGAACCCGCCCCCATCCCCCCGCTGCCGGGGCCGTTGAGGTCGAGGGGACCGGTGCCTCCAGGCCCTCCCGCACCATCGGCCGACCAGTCGGCATCAGACAGTCCGTCAGCACCGGGGAACGTGTTGCCGAGGTCGGGGCCGCCACCTTCGTATCCCGGGGGAGGAGCGGACTCTCCGTTCCAACCGCCACCAGCGCCATTGTCAAGGCCCGGGTAATTGTTGGGCAGGGGAGGCGCGTTTCCCGAAGGAGGTGGTTCGTAATTTCCACCGCCGCCGCTACCACCGCCACCGGGGTTTCCCAGGATGTCATTCCAGTCCCAGTCTCCGCCGCCTATTCCGGGTGGCCCTTCCCCGTTCTCTCCATTCAGGCCATTCAGGTATTTCTTCCAAAAATCGTCATCGCCGTTGCCGGATTTGTTATCCTCATTTGTGGTGTCGTTGCTCAGGTTTCCGGAAATGGGATCGTCGATAGGGGTCAGGCTGGTGAACGTGGTACTGTACGCCGACTCCATGTACTTGAAAAGATCGTTCGCAGCATCGATGACTCCACTATAGCGGTCCTTCCACATGTTCTGGATTTCACTGTTGATGAATTGGTTCGTGGGGCCGTCTCCTGGTATTCCATATACTTCCTCTTGATCGTCTGTGCCGCGGCGCCATCGAATTTCGAACTGATCACGAGCTTCAAGCCAGCGCTCCGTCCCTGCTGAGGTATTAAAATACCAGTGGTTCATCACCGACTGGACCGAATTCTTCGAATCAGAGGTTACGTCGTTGATTTGCTTGTTAAGGGCAAGGGCTTTTGGGTAAAGGTCATTCAGGCCTTTTTGGAAATTATTCCAATAGTCGGAGGTCTGGTTTGCGAGGTCGTTCAGTCTTGTCGCGAAACCGTAGAGGATGTTCGCATATACGCCGGCGGCCGAACCCCTGAACGGCCCATCGGGGACATCGATTTCCTGGTATGCGTTGAAAAAACCGGTACCATCTGAGTTATGTGCGTGCTCCTCAAGAGCCTTGGCCAGGAGGTTTAGGTTTGAGAGTGCGAAGTACATCGTTTTAAACGAGAATCGGTCAGACCCGAGTCCTTCAGTTCTCAAGGACAGGACGCCGGCTGTTTTGACGAGTGCGTCATTGAACTTCTTCTCTTGTTCCTCCCAATTTTCTGTGGCCATCTGGTAGCCCGCGTAATCCCAATCCCCATAAATGCTATCTACTGGGTATCTCCACCAGCGATTCAAGTTTTTGAATCCCATTCCACCAGGTCCGGTGGTCCGGGAAAAATGATAACGCCCATGGGTCATCCATGGGTTTTCAGTGACCGAACTCATGGGTGGGACTTCGGGGAAATCTCCCCCTTCCTCCGAGTCAGCGAAAAGGTTCATGATCTCATGGAGTTCCATAGGTTTTCTCTCGGGTAGAAATCAGATTATTTAATCAGTTTTGTTTTCCCCATTCGGAGATCCGTAGTTGTCGTACCCGCCTGGGCTGGACGAGCCGGCGCCATTTCCGGTCAGGAGAGATGCGATGTCCTGGGCGGAGAACACCTGGTCCTCTTCGAGGTTGTCGAATTCGTGGATATTCGCCTTGATACGCCTGTCGATCCGATTTACTTCTTGGCGCATTCCAGTGAGGATTTCATGCATTTTCGTCATGGAGGTGTTGATCTCATTGGCCAGCCGTGTTGCTATCGGAAGGTCTGGTCCTTTTCCGAGTCTCACTGATTCGAGGTTGCTATTATCTCCATCGGAGCTGGAATAAACAGCAAACTTCGGTATCTGCTCTTGAAGTGTTGTGTAGAGCGGTTCGAGATATTTTGTTTGAAAGGCGTTCAGTTCTGCCGCATTGATGCCGGTGCCGTCTTCTGCGTTCCCAGATTTCCCTCCGGGTTCACTGTCGGAATCCCCGTCACCGCCGCTCGTGTCCTCACTGCCGTCCTCGTCCTCGTCCTCGTCCTTGTCTTCGTCTTCGTCTTCGTCTTCGTCCTCGTCCTCGTCCCCGTCTTGGTCTTCTGTCTCGTTCTGGTCGGGGGTTGGGATGTCGGCTTGGGGTTCTTCGGCACTGGCGCCGGCGCTGTCGCTGTTTTCGTTCTGGTTGTCGGTGCCGTTCTGGCCGGGGGCCAGGATTTCGGCTTGGGGCTCTTCGTCCTGGGCTTCGCCGTTGGTGGCGGTGTCGGGTTCGTCGGTGTCCCCGTCTTGGTCTTCTGTCTCGTTCTGGTCGCCGTATCCCCCTCCGGGGACCCCGGTGCCGCTCGGTACGCCTCCGGGTACGCCTCCCGTTCCGGCTCCGGATCCGTCGCCGGCGTGGTGACCGGGCTGCTCGCCCGAGTTCTCCTCGCCCTGCGGAAGCCCCTGCCCGGCCCCGTCGTCGTGGGCACCGTCACGGTCCTCGGGGTTTCCCTCATCACCGCCTCCCTCGTCCTCCGAGTGGTGCCGGCCCGGGTTATGCCCCGCTTCCTCCCCAGGGGAGTGCTCATCGGTGTCATCTTTGTCGACGGGAGGCTCGATGGTCACCAGGCCGGTCTCGGGGTCGACCGAGACGGAGCCCTCCGAGGGATCGACGCTGATCTCGCCGGTCTCACCGTCCATGACGATGCTCAAGTCGCCGATGTCCACGGTGATGTCCGTGGACTCGCCCTCGATCGGGGTCACCTCGAGGGTGCCGTTCTCGGGGTCGATCACCATGGTCATGCCGCCGGCGTCGACGGTGATCGGGGCGGTGTCCTCGGAGAGGGGGACGTTCTCGTCCGAGGGTTCGATCCGGACCTGGCCGTTCTCGGGGCCGACCGTGATCCGCAGATCCTCGGCGAGGATGACGGTCTCGCCCGTCTCGGAGTCGACGGTGACCACCGGGCCGGTGGCGTCACCGGTGGCATCGGCCTCCTCGCCCGGTACGGTCTCCACAGCCGGGACGCTCTCCGTCATCGGCGTGAACTCGGAGGTAAGGGCCTCCGCCAGGGGTGTGCCCTCCGTGGACGAGAAGTCCTCGGCGAGGTCCGACGGATCGGGTTCCTGGACGGAGACGACGTGCACCGGGTTCTCCTGCGGCTCGGTCACCTCCCCCTCCGGGATGGTCGCGCTGGAGGCGGACACACCCTCGGAGACCGGGGCGAGCTTGGAGATCACCATCGGCTGGAGCGCTTCGCCCTCCACGGCCTGACCCGTCCACAGGGGGGCGGCCTCGTCGGTGGCGCCCAGGACCACGTCCCCGTCGCGCCGGCCGACCTCGGATGGCGAATCCGGGTCGATGACCACCCGCTGGTCTGTGGTGTCGACCTCCAGGGAACCGGAGGGGTTGCCCATCACCAGCAGGCCGTTCGCCAGGTTCAGGCTCAGGGGTGCGCTCGCCCCGGGCAGGGCCGAGTTCTCCTGGGAAGTCAGTGTGGTGAGGAGTCCCGCCTGCTCCTCTTCACCACCGGCCGGGGCATCCCGCTGACCGGAGAGGGCGGAACGAAAGTCGTACTGCGATCCGGACACGTCTCTGTCTCCTTGCCGCCCGTGCGGTGGGCGTCATCCGAACGTGGGGAGGTGGGGGCCGGACCCGTGGTCGGACGGGTCCGGCCCCGTTAGGACGGGCTCGACGGGGGAGGGGTGCGCACGCGTCGGCCCGGCGCGGACCGGCTCAGAGGAGGGCGGACCAGTTCATGGCCTCGCGGCGGTCCGTGCCCGAGTAGTTGTTCCGGATCTCGTTCAGTGCGGTCTGCGCCTTGCCCAGCAGAGTCCGCATGTCCGCGACGTTGAGGCGCCAGGAGGAGACCTTGGTCTGGTAGTTCTCCTTCATCTCACCGGACATGTCGGCCAGGAGCGTCTGCATCTTCTGGTCGAGTTCCTCGATCTGTCGGGCCACCGCTTCGGTCTGCTGGGAGAGGCGGCTGGTCGCCTCGTCCACCTGGCCGTAGCTGACGTCGAATCCTTGCATGTGCTCTACCTCGTCTCGGAAGTGCTGCTCAGGGGTCTTCGTGCGGGGACATCGGGTGCGGTCGTCAGCCCGACTGGTTGGGGTTGAGGTCGTCCATCCACCGGGAACCGGTGACGATCGCGGTGTCCTCGGCCTGGTGCATGGCCTGCACGGTGCCGCCGTAGGTCCCGATCATCTGGTTCATGTCGTTGGTGATCAGCCGGAGTTCCTCCAGCCAGCCCACCAGTGCTTCGCTGTAGCGGTTCGAGGCGGCTCCGTGCCAGGAGGCCCGGAGTCCGTCGCGCAGGTCGTCGACGTTCGTGTAGATGTTGTTGCACTGTGTGTGGGCCTCAGTCATCGCCTCCTGGGCGAGTCGGTTGGCCTCATCGGTATTACGTGTTCTGGACATCTGCTTCATCTCCACTGTTGTCGTTGACTAGGGACAGGCTTGGCCCCCGGCCCGAGGAGAGGCCGCCAAAGGCAACGGGGCGGACTCCTGGCTCAACAGCGGTCCTGTGGGCAGGACTCGCAGTAGGGACATCGGTAGCGGGACGGCCTCGGCGGCCGTGTATCCGAGGGCGCCGAGCGCGGCGTCGTCCGCCACGGGGTACTTGGCGGCCGCGTCGGTCACGACGAAGAAGGTCGGGGAGGTCTCCGTGCCCCCCACGGGCACGGCCCTGACGGCCCCGCCCACACCGGAGGGGATTCCCACCAGGTCGGGGGTGGGGCAACCGGGGGCGACGAAGGGACGGTCCTGGACGGGCCAGGCCTGGATCCCCTTGGGGTCGTCGACGGTCAGGAGCGATGCCCCGTCCTCTTCCCAACGCATACAGGGCACCGCGGACCCCAGGTCCAATGCGGTCGGTGGAGCGGTGGGGAGTCCGTTCGCGTTCTCCGGTGAGGAGGCTCCGGATGCGAGGGCCCGATGTGCCTCGGAGGCGCTGAGAGGGACGGCCTCAGGCGACGTGTCGCCGTAAGCGGCACCGGAGACATCGGGATCCGCGAGGAGGAGCAACGCCTCCGTCAGGCTGAGGGGGACCAGGCCTTCACGTGTCAGGAGGTAGTGCTGATCCTCCTGGCCCGGGGTGGAGACCGCGAACACCTGGCCGACACGGTGGTCGGCGTCTATCGAACCCGGTCCGGGTTCCCCGGCCCCGGCCACGGGCGGCGCCTCAACGTCGGGGCCTTCTGGAATCGTGCCGAGAAACGCGTTGGAGACCGTCAGGACGGAGTTGGTGCCGTAGCCGAGCGCCTGGAATCCGCCGGACTCCTCCTCCACCCGCAGCCGTTGCCCGCCCCACAACAGGTACACCGCGCCGTCCGGATCGGACACCAGGATGCCCTGGTCGGCTTCGGGGGATCGGGGCGGTGACGCGTCTCCGGCGACCAGGGCGGTTCGACCGCGCGGAGTCTCCTGGCCCTCGACCGGTGGTAGGGCGCAGTACCGCCACACGGCGGGGGCGCCCTCCTCCGGCAGGGCGTCGGGGGCACCGGGGATGCCCACGGGTCCGTCCACCGGAGTGCCCTCCAAGGACGCCTGCTTCACCAGACTGGTCTTGGCTCCGTCGCCCACGATCAGACGCGCCGAGGCCAGGTTGTCGACCGGACGCAGCGTGCCCTCCGAGTACAGGTAGGTGGCGCCACCGTCCTTGTCGATGACGATTGCACCCTCCTGCCGCCACGCGGTGGCTCCGCCGGGCATGATGAGGCCGAAGACGAGGAATCCGATACAGAGTAGGGCCCCCAGGCCCAGGCCGACATAGGTGCCGCCGCGGGTACGGCGCATGGGGGCGTCCACCGCGTCGGGGTCGCCCTCCAACATCGCCGTCCCCAGGCGCCCGACGGTGAAGTTGTAGGCCATCACCCGGTCACGACGCGACTGCATGTCAGCCCCCGATTCCGCGCAGGAGTCCGTAGACCTCGTACAGGGCGAGGATCAGGGGAATGATCGCGACGCACAGGATCCCCTGGATGATCTCCGCGGCTCGACCCCAGTGGGGGACCGCCCGTCTTCCCGGTAGTGACCAGGAGACCACCGCCAACAGGGTCGTGGCCGTGAACAGGCCGACCACCGCGAGTAGTCGTGGCACCGGGTCCGCGCTCCAGGCCAGGTCCACCACGAAGACCATGAGACCGAGCCACGGTGGGACGGTCATGAGGATTCGTTGCCGGGCGCCGGCCAGGCCGCGGGTCTGGAGCAGCATGACCAGGCACATGATCACGGCGAGGGTTCTGGGCGCCCAGCCCGGTCCCATCGCCAGCACCGTCAGGCAGACGGCGAGTACGACGCCGGTGGACGCGTACAGCGACGTCTGGAAGCGGTCGGCGAGCGCGGTCCGGTCCAGAATCCTTCGAGCGGGGAAGGGGTCGATGTCCTCTTGTAGCTGTTCCGGGTTGGCGGGCAGGGCGGGCATGCGCAGGCCGGAGAGGCGGAACGCGAGTTGGGGGGCGTAGGTGCCGACGAAGAGGGCGATGGTGCCGACCAGCGCCGCGGCCTGGAGGGAGGAGGTGCCGGGAAGGAACATCAGGGTGAGTCCCGCGATGATCCCGAGCGCCTCCACGACGAAGAGACCGGTGAAGAAGGGGACCGCCCCCGCGACGGCCGCGACCCCCAGCACACTGGCACCCGCCGCCGTCAGGGAGGCGGTGAGGATGATCGCGCCGAGAAGCAGGGTTCCCGATTCGCCGGTGGGAACACAGGCACCCGCGAGTCCCATGGCGAGCGTCGCCATGCCGGCCAGCCCCTTGGCGGCGGTGAGGTCGCTCATGGCCCTGGAGGCCGCCCATGCGGAGGCCAGGATGAGGAGTGAGGAGCCCGCGGCGCTGATCGCGGTGAACAGGTCCCGCCCCGAGCCGGCCATGACGATCAGGCCGGTGAACAGCACCACCAGTCCCAGCACCTGGAGGAGGCCCCTGAGGTGGTTCGGCTCCCACCGGTCGGGACGCTCGGAGATGCCGTTGGCGACCCCGTCGACGATGTCGTCGAAGTGCACCGGGGGCAACTGGTCGCGCCGGGGACGCAGGTACAGCGTCTCACCGTGGCAGAGACCGAGGGACGACAGCGTCTCGTCTTCTTCCAGCGGCTCGTCGCCCAGTTGCTGGAGCACCCATCCATCGTGTTCCAGCCCTGCCTCGTCGAGGTCCTCCCCGTCGTCGCCCTCGGCGTAAAGGACCAGGGTGGGGATAATTTCGGACAGGGGAACCTCGACCGGTGCCGCTATCTCGAAGGAAAGTTCAGGGGCGCGGATCAGGAGGCGACAGGGGTCGCCGACAGACGAATCGTTCACCGAGAGCCGATCGACGGGGGCTTAGCGTTACGGAGATTAACACCTTTCGGGTGTCCTTTGACGTTGTGTTGGGTTAAATCTCCGTATTAGTGTTTTTGGTTGGTAACGGTAGCTTCTATGGGCGACTCACGCTCATGAGCGTGTGACCTCCCGGCTCCCTGCTCGTAACCCGAACTCCCTATCCTCTGGGCCGACATCCGGCCCTTCGAAGGAGATCCCCGGCTTTGAGTACCATCCGCGTGCGCAGACCGCTCCGACGGCCCGGTCCCGATCTCCCAACCGGGGAGATCTCCCTCCAGGAACCTCCGGAGCTGACGGCCCAGCAGTCGAGCATGTCCTCGGTGTTCATGTACCTGCCCATGGCGCTGACCTCGATGGCGATGCTCATGATGATCATGCGCCCCGGCGGAATGGGCGGCACGGTCATGCCCTTCATCGCCGGCGGGATGATGCTGGTCGGAGCCGTCGCGATGCTCGGCGGACAGTACCTGCGTGCCATGCTCGAACGCAGGACCAAGCTCAACGACGACCGCCGTGACTACCTGCGCTACCTGCGTCAGATGCGCGTTCGCCTACGCGGTGTGGTCACCGAACAACGGGACGCCATGCTCTGGCGGGCTCCCCACCCCGACGCGCTGTGGTCCATCGTGCGTACCTCGCGTCTGTGGGAGAGGCGCGCCGACGACGAGGATTTCGGCGAGGTCCGGGTCGCGGTCGGTGCGCAGGCACTGTCCATGAAGATCTCCCCGGTCTCGTCCAAACCGGTGGAGGACCTCGAACCCCTCAGCGCGCACGCACTGCGCCGTTTCATCCGCGCCT
Organism: Nocardiopsis sp. NPDC055551; assembly: GCF_053619415.1. Classification (NCBI taxonomy): domain Bacteria; kingdom Bacillati; phylum Actinomycetota; class Actinomycetes; order Streptosporangiales; family Nocardiopsidaceae; genus Nocardiopsis; species Nocardiopsis sp. NPDC055551. The sequence continues at coordinate 335,252 of NZ_JBSHJJ010000001.1, forward strand.
ACGGAACGGTGGACGACCAACCGGTCCAGGTGTACCTGCGCGGATACGCGCGGGTGACAATGCGCGGGGACGTCTCCGCCTCGCGCGGGCTCACACGGGCCGTGGTGGGTCAGCTCACGGTCTTCCACTCTCCGGACGACCTCAGGGTCGTCGTCTGTGCCTCCGCCGGATCGATGCCTCACTGGTCGTGGACCAAGTGGTTGCCGCACGCCCAGCATCCGACGGCACGGGACGGTGCGGGGGCACTGCGCCTGCTCTTCACCGACGCCGTCGACCTGGAACAGGCCCTCAACGAGGACCTCATGAACCGTCCGCGCTTCGACCCCTCGGCCTCACCGGGCGGGGAAGAACCCTTCACCGTGATCATCGTGGACGGGGGCGCCATCCCGCCCGGGTCGCGCCTTCTCGGGGGTGGATACCGCAACACGGTCGTCATCGACGTCGACGACCCGATGCCGCCCGAGGACGATCCCCACACCCTGGCGCTGCGCGTCGATCCCGAGGAACTCGTGATGCTGGGCAACGACCACTCCGGACGTGACACGGAGGAGACCCTGGGGCGGCCGGACACCCTCAGCGCGGTCCGCGCGTCCGCCCTGGCACGGCTACTGGCCCCCTACCGTGCCGGCGGTGTCACCACCGAGGTGACCGAACCGCTGACGACGGACTTCGAGCTGACCACGCTGCTGGGCATCCGTGACCTGCCGGCGCACGACCCGGAGCGGATGTGGGGGGAGCTGCACCCGAAGAACCGGTTGCGGGTACCGATCGGCATGACTTCGGACAGCGCCCCCCTGGAACTGGACTTGAAGGAGTCGGCGCTGGGCGGCATGGGCCCGCACGGCATGCTCATCGGCGCGACCGGATCGGGCAAGAGCGAGCTGCTCCGCACCCTGGTACTGGGCCTGGCCCTGACACACACCCCCGACACCCTCAACTTCATCCTCGTGGACTTCAAGGGTGGCGCGACCTTCATCGGTCTGGACGAGCTCCGGCACACCTCGGCGCTGATCACCAACCTCGCCGACGAGGCCATCCTGGTGGAGCGTATGCAGGACGCCTTGCACGGTGAGCTGGTGCGCCGCCAGGAGCGCCTACGCGCGGCGGGCGGCTACAGCTCGGTGCACGAATACGAGAAGGCGCGGGAGTCGGATCCGTCGATGGAACCGCTGCCGACCCTGTTCGTCGTGGTCGACGAGTTCAGTGAGCTGTTGGCCGCGCACCGGGACTTCATGGACCTGTTCGTGATGATCGGCCGACTGGGACGGAGCCTGGGGGTCCACCTGCTGTTGGCGTCACAGCGGCTGGACGAGGGGCGGATGCACCAGTTGGAGAGCCACCTGTCCTACCGGATCGCCCTTCGGACCTTCTCCGCGATCGAGAGCCGGGGGGTCCTGGGGGTGCCCGACGCGCACCGCCTGCCCTCGGCACCGGGAAACGGGTTCCTGAAGACCGACACCGAGACCCTGACACGCTTCAAGGCCGCCTATGTGTCCGGCCCCTATCGGGTGAGTCGGCGCGCGGTCAGTACCGGTCACGGTGTCGGTCTGGGGACGGTCCTGTTCACCGATTCCCCGGTCGCCGTGCCCAAGGAGGTCTCGGAGGTCCGGCCCGTGGAGGAGGAGGTCGAGGAGACCGGTTCCCTGCTGGACCTGGCTCTGGAACGACTGACCGGCCACGGGCCAGCGGCCCGGGAGGTGTGGCTGCCGCCCCTGGAGACCCCCCCGCTCCTGGACGAACTGCACGCGACGATCGGAAACGACATCCCCGAGAGCGGGGTTCGTTGGAACAAACGGGGCTCGCTGAAGGTCGCCGCGGGTGTGGTCGACCGTCCCTTCGAACACCTTCGGTCGCCGATGACGGCCGACCTCTCGGGCAGTGGCGGGCACGTCGGTGTGGCGGGCGGCCCGCAGAGCGGCAAGAGCACGCTCCTGGCCTCGCTCATCCTCGGACTCGCGCTGGTCAACACACCGGCCCAGGTCCAGTTCTACGCGATCGACTGCGGCGGTGGTCTGCTCCAGGCGCTCAAGGACCTGCCCCACATGGGCAGTGTGGCGGCCCGCACCGATGAGCGTCGCATCTTCCGCACCATCCTGGAGATGCACGAGATCCTCGACCACCGGGAGGCGTTCTTCGCCGACAACGGGATCGACTCCATGGCGACCTATCGTGCGCGCAGGGCCGCCGGTGAATTCGCCGAGGAGCGGTATGGGGACGTCTTCCTCGTGATCGACGGCTGGGGCACCATCCGCCAGGACAACATGGATCTGGTGGCGCCCATCGTGCAGCTCGTCCAACGTGGCCTCAACTACGGCCTGCACGTGATGGTCGCCTCGCCCCGCTGGGCGGACTTCAACACCGGTGTCCGTGATCTCCTGGGTACCCGTTTCGAACTCCGTCTGGGCGACCCCGTCGATTCCCTCGTCCACATGAGGGCGGCACAGACCGTTCCCAAGATCCCCGGACGCGGCATCACCGACGACAAACACCACTTCCTCGGCGCGCTCCCGCGTGCGGACGGGGTACCGGACTCGGTGACCGCGTCCGCGGGCATGGCCGAGATCGTCGAACGCGCCAAGGGAGCCTGGGACGGTCCCGTGGTGCCTCCGGTACGCACCCTTCCCGCGAGGCTACGCGCGCACGAGCTCCCCGATTCCGATCTCGACGGCACCGGTGGTGTGCTCCGGGTACCCCTGGGGCTGGAGAGCCGTCGGATGCAGCCTTTCTGGCACGACTTCGGGGCCACACCCCACCTGCTCGTGATCGGCGACACCGAGTCCGGCAAGACCAACCTCGTCCGGCACATCACCAACGCCATCCGCAGGCACTACGGTCCCTCGGAGGCGAGGGTCGTCCTGGGTGATCAGCGCCGTCAGCTCTACGACGCCGTACCCAAGGAGATGCAACTCGGATACGGGGTCTCCGCCGACAGCGTCCGCGAGATGATGCAGGCCGCCGCGCAGGCCATGGACGTTCGGGTTCCGGGTCCCGACATCACGCCGGACCGCATCCGTTCGCGAGACTGGTGGAACGGGCCGGAACTGTTCGTGATCGTCGACGACCTCGAACTGGTGGCCGGAAGTGGGCCGAGCCCGATGTCCCCCCTGTTGCCGCTGATCGCGCAGGGGGCCGAGATCGGGATGCACGTCATCGTGGTCCACGCGGCCGGCGGGTTCGGCCGTGCGGCCGGTGACCCCTTCATCCGGTCGTTGATCGACCTCAACACACCCAGCATCATGCTCTCCACCCCGCCTTCGGAGGGCATGCTGTTCGGTTCCGTCCGAGCCCGCCGCATGCAGCCCGGACGGGCCCTGTGGATCTCCCGACGAGACCCGGTCGAGGTGCAGTTGGCGATCGCCGAGGAGCGGGAGGACTCCTGAGCACGTCGCGAAGGTGAATCGTGTCCGGCGGGCCGCTCCGATCGGAGCGGCCCGCCGCACGTTCGGCCCCGCTGCCGTTCAGTCCCGCAAGGGGTCGGGTGGGGGGCCGATGGGGACCGGTTCGCCTTGTGCCGTGGGTCGCCACGAACGGGCGCGACCGTTGCGCACCACCGCGGCGCCCAGACCGCACACCACGATCAGCAGCGCGAACCCGCCCGCGACCAGGGAGGTGGGCAGTGCCTCCAACGTCCCCTGGGGTGAGGGGTCCGGGACGAAGACGTCGCCCGCCACCGTGACGGATTCCTCGGCGGGGTGGGACAGCAGGGCGCCCACGGGGTCCACCCGCCCGCTCCCGTGCACGGGGTCATCGTCCCCGCCCGGAGACGGATAGGCCGTGGCGAGCAACCGGTCCCGTAGCTCCTCGGTGCCCAGGTCCGGAAAACGCTCGGTGAGCAGTGCGGCGGTCCCGGCCACGAAGGCGGCCGCCACCCCGGCTCCGCTTCCCGTGACGTGTCCGCCGCCGACCCCGGGGGCCACGGCCCGGTCACCCGGCGCCAGGAGGTCGACCCGGGAGGGCGTACCGTCCGGGAGCGGCAGGGGAGACTCGATCGACGGCGGGCCCTCGGGTGTGTGGCCCGCCACGGCGAGCACCGAGGTGTGCTGGGCGGGGTGTCCGGGGACGGGGCCGCGCGAGGTGTTCACGGTCGCCGGTGCCACCACCAACGATCCGTCCTCGGTCGCGGCCTCCACCGCCTGGTCCAGCTCCGTCGAGCCCGACCACGCCGACGTGGCCACGAGGATGACGGACGCGCCCGAGTCCGCCGCCGTGGCCACCCCCGAGGCGATCTCCCCGGCCGTGGCCACCCCCGTAGCCGGCGACCCGGTCGGGACGAATCGCAGGGTCGCTTCGGGGGCCACGCCCACGGCTCCGTTCCCCTCGAACGAACGACCGCCGACGATACCCGCCACGAAGGTTCCGTAGCCGAGACAGTCCGCCGTCTCACCCTGGTCCACGGCGTCCTCCAGAGCGGGGCCGGTGGCGTCGAGTTCGGGGGCCAGTACCGCGATCGTGACACCCGCCCCCGTACTCAGCCGATGCGCTTCGTCCAGGCCCAACGAGCTGTGGGTCCAGGGGAGCTGATCGACGGTGTCGGTGCTCTCGGGACCGCATGGTTGCTGTTCCCCCTTGAACTCGTGGACCTGTGGAAGCGTCGGTGGTTCCTCGGAGGTGTCGGCTCCGGCCACGGCGGGGAAGGCGAACTGCCCCAAGAGGAACAGCGAGGCGACGGTGGCGCGGCCCACGCGCGCGGGTCTGGCCGAGGTGTCTGTCAACAGACTCTCCTGTCGTGCCGAGGGGAGTGCGTCCGTGGGCCCCGACGACCAGGGGCCCGAGCTTCATCTACGTGCGATGTCGCGGAGTTGCGCCAGGCTCTCGGCTCGGGACTCGATGGCGGCGGCGTCCACCCTGCCACCGTGGCGGTCGTCCACCGTGCCCACGGAGGACCGTAGGGCCTCCAAAGGTGTCAGTCCCTCGCCGCGCAGGCGTACGTGTTCCATGATCCACCAACCGCGGGCGACATTGACCTCGACGTCGGGCGGGAGCAGGGGCTGGAAGTCGCCGGCGTCGTCGGCTTCCGAGGCCCAAAGGTAGCCGATGAGCGTGTCACCCTTGGTGACGGGGACGTAGAGCACCGGCCCGTCGGTGGCAGGGGCGTAGGACCTACCGACCAGGACCGGGGCGAGCGCCTCGTCGCTCCAGCGGTCGAACACCGGTGGCCCCGGGACACCGGGCTCCTCGTCGCCTCGTCCCTGACGCCCCGCGAAGAGCTCACGCGATAGCGCGCCGGTGTTCTCGGCCTCCCAGGTGGAGGATCCGGCGGGGATCGCACCCGCCTCTTGGTCCGCGGGTGCGCCGATCCAGTCGAGTACCGCCTGCTCGGGGGAGATCCCGTTACGCGCGGCCTCGCGCAGCCTCGTCTCCCAGACCTCTGTGGCCCGCGCCGTGGCGACGGCGCTTCCCGGTACGGCGATGAAGCCGGCGGCATGCTCCTGTGGAGCGTGGGCGAACCACAGGTACCCGATCACCGTATCCTCCGCGACGACGGGCCGGGCGGTGATCGGGCCCTGTGAATCCGTGCGGTATTCGCCTTCCGCGCCGTTCATGGCGTTCATGATGGAACTCATTTCAGATCACTCTCGCTGGTCACTTCAGTGTGGAGGACGGGGGCTCGGAAGGCCTTCCCCGGAGGTTCCGATCACGTCGGACGAAACGTCCTGTCTCATGACGTCGAGGAGGTCGCGGGCCCCGGTCCGGGAGGAAGCAGGATCTCCGCCTCGATGAAGAACCCTGACAAGCCCTGCGAACCGCCCCAGCCCGCACGCAGGACACGGAACGTCGTACCTCTGGGAAGCAGGCTCTCCCGCTCCTCCGTATAGGAGCTCTGCCCCCCGATCCAGAGACCGTGACCGCCCTTGGGCAGGGCGAAGCGGATCACATGGTCGAACGGGGAGGACTGTGACTTGACCGGTTGATCGCCCAACGTCACCGACATGAACCCGGGATCCGTGTAGACGGCGCCGATCAGCTGATAGGGGTTCTTCGCCTCGTAGCCGGGCATGAACGCCAGATCGTACAGGCCCCGGCTCACCTCGACGCCTTCGGGCAGGGGACGCTCGACGGCCCTGTCGAGCAGGGCCAAGAGCTCCCGTGCCCTGGTCGATGTGGGGTAGACACCGCCGTTGGACGTGGCGATGTGCCCCGCGATGCCCGCGTGTTCCTTCCAAAAGTCCAGTTCCGCCTGGGGATCGTCCGAACGAAGGACGGCGTCGATCAGTCCGGCCGCCATGAGGTCGCGCACACCGGAGTCGTCGAGCTCCCTCAACCTCTCCAGGTCGGGCCAAACGAGCTCATTGGCCTGGTAGAGCTTCCATCCGCGCGCCCAGACCGGATGGGTGAGCGCGTCCTGGGCGGATTCATCGCGCCACCCGTCCAACCTCCACTGGACGGCGGCGTCACCGTCGGACGCCTCACGGGCGAGCCGGGTGAGCCATGGGTGTTCGACATAGGTGTCCACACTGGCGCGGAGCTCCTCGGAGAGCGTGCTGTAGGCGTGGGGGTTGTTGAGCGGATCCTGGAGCCACCGGCCGTAGGCGTCGAGCTCCTCGGGGGAGCGGAAGCGTCGGATCCCGTCGTCGTCGACGCGCCCCCGGCCATCGTCCGTCGGAACGGGTGTGTTCCCCGCGGGTGCGTCCGAACCGTCGACGGAGGGACGCTGGGAGTGTCCGGGCTCGTCGGCGTCGTCGGCGTCGTCGGCCGGGGACTCAGGGGAAACCGACACGGGGATCCCCGGTTGGTGGGTCTCGGCGAAGGCGGGGAGAGGCGGGCGATGCCCGAGGGCGCCGGGTACGGCTCCGCTCACGGACTCCGGCAGCGACAGGACGTCGGCGTAGATCACGAGCCCGCCGTGCGGTGTCGGCTGGAGGTGTGTGATGCGGTAGGTGGTGCCGCGGGCGAGGGTGAGTTCGCGTTGTTCGGGGTCGTGGCTGCGTGAACCGATCCAGAGTCCGTGTGCTCCTTGGGGCACGTTGAGGCGGAGCAGGTAGGGGAAGGGGGCGGCGTTGGTCTTGAAGGGGAAGTCGCCCAGGGTGGTGGACATGTAGCCGGGTTCGGTGTGCACGCTCCCGACCAGGTGATGGAGGTTCGTGCTGCCGAGGGCGTCGAGGAGGTGGTCGATGGTGTGCATGCCGCGGGCGGCGGAGACGCCTTCGGGCAGGGGACGGTCGACGGCGCCGTCGAGGAGGCCGAAGAGTTCCAGGGTGCGGTCGACGTCGGGGTAGGCGCCGTTGTCGTGTCGGGCGATGACGCCCGCGTATCCGGCGTTGTGGTACCAGTGCCGGAGTTCGGCGGCGGGGTCGCGGGCGGTGAGGATGTGGTCGATGAGGCCGACCGTGCGCCCGGGGAGAACACCCGAAGATCCGATGATCTCCCGAAGACGGTCGAGTGTGGGCCAGGTGAGGTCGTTGGCCTCGTACAGGTCCCAGCCGTGGGCCGTCTGAGGGAGGTCCCGGGCTTCCTGTTCGCTCGTCAGCCGAACCGAGCGCAGCTGGTCCGCCATAGTCTCCCGTGTGAGGGGGCGTGCACGGGCGAGGCGGGTGAGCCAGGCGCTCCTGGTGTAGACGTCGACCATCTTCTGCTGGTCGTGGGTGAGGGTGTCGAAGGCGTGGGGGTTGTTGACCGGGTCCTGGAGCCACCGGTCGTAGGCGTCGATCTCCTCGTAGGAGCGGAAACGCCGGATACCTCCGCCGTCGACCTCTCCCCTGCTCACGGATGAGGGAACACCCTCGTGATCGGAACCGGGCGCGGCGGCGGGCGGGAGCTCGTCATCGGGGGCGGTGAAGGACGGGCTCCGTTGGAATAGGACCTCCGCTTCGAGGACGACCACGGTGTTCTCCTCACGGATCGCGGTGACGCGATAGCCGGTACCGCGGGGGAGAACGATCTCGCGGTTCTCGGGGTCCGGGCTCCCTTCGCCTGCCCAGAGACCCCGGGACCCCTCTGGCAGTGCCAATCTGAGGACGTACCCGAACGGCTCCGGCCGCGACCTCATGGTGGGTGTCCCGCCGAGTGAGGCCGACATGTACCCCTGCTCTGTGTGGACGGTCCCCACCAGGGACGAGGCGTCGTCGTCTCGCAGGTCCTGGAAACGGGACAGGTCGTACATGCCCAAGGAGACCTCGACCGCCTCGGGCAATGGGCGATCGACGGCGGAGTCCAGACGGGACAGAAGTTCCCTCATCCGCCCGGCGTCGGGGTAGACCCAGTCGTTGGCCCGGGCGACCTTGCCCGCCAGGCCTGACTTGTCACGCCAGTACTCGAGCTCCTCTCGCAGGGACTCCGTTCGGAAGATGTTGTGGACCAGTCCGATGTCGCGTTCCGGGACGGTCCCGGATTCGACGATCTCTCCGAGCCTTCGGATGGACGGCCAGGCCAGATTGTTGAGCTCGAAGATCACCCACCCCCGGGGCCCCATTGTTCCCAGCTCGACCGCTTCCTGGAGGGTTCGGAAACGCCACTGGTCCAGCTCTCGCTGGATGTTCTCCTCCGAGAGGGGGGACAGGCGGGAGATGTGGGAGAGCCATCCCTCCTCCGTGTAGGCGCGGACCATCGTCTGGAGTTCCGGGTCGAGACGGCTGTAGGCGGACAGGCTGTTCTGCTCCAGCCAGCCACCGTAGAGGTCGACCTCGGTGAGGGTGCCGAGCCTGCGAACACCATCGTCGTCCACGTGTCCCGTACCAGCGGGTGGGGGGACCGTGGTGTCGGTGTCGTGGGTGGTGGGGTGGTCCAGGAGGGTGTCTTCGGGTTCGGAGGGTAGGGGGTCGTAGGTGCTGTGGGTGTCGGAGTCGTCGCTGGTGTCGTGGGTGGTGGAGTGGTCGAGGAGGGTGTCTTCGGGTTCGGAGGGTAGGGGGTCGTAGGTGCTGTGGGTGTCGGAGTCGTCGCTGTGGCTCAGCCCGAGTGCCTCGTTGAAGGCGTCCTCGTCCGTGGCGGTCAGCGCGACGTGGTGCCCCTCCATCGGGGGCTCGCCCGTGTCCGGGTCGGTGTTCTCGTGTTCGACCATGGACGGGAACACGAGAAGGTCCTCGGAGCCCGGCTGTCCTGGTGCGTCCGTTGAACGCGGCTCCGGAGCGTTGCCGTCGTCGGACGACGCGTCCCCGGGTACGGGTGTTCCGGTGGGAGGGAGCGGCGAGGCGTCGGGCGCGTCCGAGGGGTCGTTTCGCGTTCCGGAGTCCACTTCGGTGTCCGTTCGCGGCGCGACCACGACCTCTGCCTCGATGTGGAGGCCGGAAACCCCGTACGAGCCGCCCCAACCCGCGCGGGTGATGCGGTAGGTGACCCCGCGGGCGAGGATGAGTTCGCGTTCTTCGGGGTGCTGACTCCTCTCACCGATCCAGAGACCGCGGGCTCCCTGCGGCAGGACCAGGTGAATGGCGTGTGCGAACCTGCCTCCGTGACCATGGGCCAACCTGTTGCCCAACGAGGTGGACATGAAACCCGGTTCGCTATGGACGGTTCCGATCAGGGAGTAGGGGTTGTCGTCCCGGAACTCGGCAAGGAACGTGAGGTCCTCCAGCCCCCGGACCACTTCGACCGATTCGGGCAGAGGCCGGTCGACGGCGTCGTCGAGTCGCCGCAGGAGGTCGCCGACCGAATCCGAGGTCGGGAAGACCCCGTTGTTGGACTGGGCGATGACACCGGCGTCGCCCGCGTTCTGGTACCAGTGGTCCAGCTCCGCCTGTGGGTCGTCGGCGGCGAGAATGTACCTGACGAACCCCTCGGAACGCTCCGGGACACGGCCCGCGGAGATGAGCTCCCGTAGACGGTCGAGCGTGGGCCAGGTGAGGTCGTTGATCTCGTACAGTTCCCAGCCACGGTATTCCATCGGTGCCTGAGGGATCTGAGACCCGGTGTCCTGCCTCACCACATCGAGCTGCTGCGCGATCTGCGCTTGCGACAGGTTCTCCCGAACGACCGGGTTGAGCCAGCCGTGGGTCGTGTAGCCGAGGACACTCCTCTGTTGCTCTTCGTCCAGGGCGTCGAAGGCGTGGGGGTTGTTGGCCGGGTCGTGCAGCCAGCGCCCGTAGGCACCGAGTTCCTCGGGCGAACGGAATCGACGTACACCGTGGTCGTCGACGTATCCTCTCCCGTCTCCGGGTGGGGTGGTGACGATAGCCGTCCCGTCACCCTCCCCCGTACCGGCCCGGTCCGTCCTGGGGGCGGGCCCGTCCTCCGGGACGAGGGGCACCGCCACCGGAGAGCGGGTACCGGAATCGGTGCTGATCCGGGCAGGTGCGGAAAGCACGACCTCGGCCGACAGCAGGAGCCCGTCGGCGGTACTCTCGGCCGCGGTGACACGGTAGGACATCCCTCGGGCAAGGATGATCTCGTGATCGTGGGGACGTGCACTCCCCTCACCGAGCCAGAGGCCGTGGGCCCCCGCGGGCAGGACCAGGCGAACGGTCGCCGCACGGCGACCTTCCATGCCCACCGGGTTCGGGTTCATGGAGACGGTCGTGTACCCCTCCGCCGCCTGGACCGTGCCCACCAGGGTCGAGGGATCGGCCGCGTCGTATCCGTGGAGTCGCTGGAGTGCGTGGGGGTCTCGTATGACCCACGTCGTCTCGATCGCCTCGGGGAACGGATGATGGCCCACGGCCCGGTCAAAGGTGCGCAGCAGCTCCTGGACGCCTTCGGCGGAGGGGTAGACCCCGCCGTTGGCCGCCGCGATCTTCCCGGCAAAGCCCGAGCCGTGGTACAGCGTGTCCAGTAGGCCCTGGGGCGACACCGAGCCGAGGATCGTGGTGATGAAGCGAGTCCTGGCGGAGTCACGCTCCCCTGTCGCGTCCAGGATCTCCCAGAGGCGGTCGAGCGTGGGCCAGGAGAGGTCGTTGGCCTCGTAGAGCTCCCAGCCGCTGGTCCGACGGTAGTCGATGGTCGAAGGCGTGTCGGTGCGGCTCCTTTCGCGCATGTCGTCGAGCCGGTCCTGGACGGTGTCCGGGGAGATCCGGGCGAAGTCGGCCAGCCAGGGCGTTTCGATGAACGCCTCGGCGACGCCGCGTTGATCGTCCGGAAGCGCGTCGAGGGTCGCAAGGCCGTGCTCCGGGCGCGTGGCCTGGTGCGCGTACCAGGCCGCCTCGTTGGAGGTACGGAATCTCCGGACGCCGTCCTCGTGGACGCGCCCGCTGGAGAAGAGATCGGTGCGCGGCTCGGGCCGCAGGATCACGTCCGCTGTGATCTGGAGCGTGTGCGCTCCCGAACCCGGATCGATTCTCGTCCGTACACCGGTGATGCGGTAGGTGGTGCCTCGGGCGAGGGTGAGTTCGCGTTGTTCGGGGTCGTGGCTGCGTGAACCGATCCAGAGTCCGTGTGCTCCTTGGGGCACGTTGAGGCGGAGCAGGTAGGGGAAGGGTGCGGCGTTGCTCTTGAAAGGGTCGTCGCCCAGGGTGGTGGACATGTAGCCGGGTTCGGTGTGCACGCTCCCGACAAGGTGACGGGGGTCCGCGCTACCGAGAGCGTCGAGGAGGTGGTCGATGGTGTACATGCCACGGGCGGCGGAGACGCCTTCGGGCAGGGGACGGTCGACGGCGTCATCGAGGAGGCCGAAGAGCTCCAGGGCGCGATCGACGTCGGGGTAGGCACCGTTGTCGCGTCGGGCGATGACGCCCGCGTATCCGGCGTTGTGGTACCAGTACCTGAGCTCGGCGGCGGGGTCGCGGGCGGTGAGGATGTGGCCGATGAGGCCCAGGGTGCGCTCGGGCTGCTGTGCGCCCGAGGCCTGGATCTCACGGAGGCGGTCGAGTGTGGGCCAGGTGAGGTCGTTGGCCTCGTACAGGTTCCAGCCGTGGGCGGTCCGTGCGGTGTCGGGGTCGTCGGCCTCCGCCCGAGACTCGTCGCGCCAATCCTTGAGCCGTTCCACGATGGTCTGGGGGACGAAGGGCTGTATGCGGGCCAGCCGGGTGATCCAGGCGCTCCTGGTGTAGGAGTCGACCATCGACCTCTGGTCTTGGGGGAGGGTGTCGAAGGCGTGGGGGTTGTTGACCGGGTCCTGGAGCCACCGGTCGTAGGCGTCGATCTCCTCCGGTGCGCGAAATACCCGGAAACCGCTGTCGTCTACGTGCCCCATGCTCTGCTCCGGGGGCGACGAGACCTCGGGGGAGGTCTCCGGGGGTGACGGGACCTCGACGGAGGTCTCCGGGGGAGTGCCCGGCGCAGCCGTTTCGTCTACGGCCGGTCCTTCGGAGATGGCCGGGATCGATACGATCTCGGCCGTGAATTCCGGTCCGTCGTCCGTGACGCGGACATCCGTGATGCGATAGGCGGTGCCACGGGGAAGAACGATCATGTGCGGGGTGGGCCGGCCGCCGTTGGCACCGACCCACAGACCTTGACCACCCTCGGGCAGGTCCAGGCGCACGACGGCGCCGCTGCCCTGGCCCGGGCCGACGAAGGGCGATCCCCCCAAGGACACACGGAGGTATCCCTGTTCCCTCCGCTCCGTGCCGAGCAAGGACTTGAAGTCGTACCCGCCGAGTAGGAACAGGTCCACGTCGATGTCCATGACGAAGGAGACCTCGACCGCCTCGGGCAACGGTCGGGAGACGGCACCGTCCATGGCCCGGATGAGTTCGAGGACCCTTTCGGCCGTGGGATAGACACCGCCGTTGGCCTTGGCGATGCGCCCGGCTCCGTCCGCGTTGTCGTACCAGTGATCCAGTCTCAGCTGTGGATCGGACGAGCTGAAGATGTCTGTGGCGAGCACCTCGAGGGCCGGGGACAGGGCGTCCGCGGAGTAGAGCTCCCGTACCCGGGCGAGGGTGGGCCACGAGAGACCGTTCTCCTCGTAGAGCACCCATCCGTTGAGGCCGCCGGAGTACTCGGAGGCGCGGATACCGGCCTGCCGCTGGGAGTCGAGCTCGCCCTGAAGAGCCGTCGGATCCGAGGTGCCGAAACGGGCGAGCCGATCGAGCCGGTCGGTTCCGGTATGTGCGGTGACGACCTCGCGCAAGTGTTCGGGGAGCGCGCCGTAGGTGTGGGGGTTGGTGTCCGGGTCGGTGAGGTGTTCGGCGTACGCGTCGAGTTCCTCCCGGGTGCGGAACCTTCGGACACCGTCGTCGACCGTGTGGCCTTCGTTTCCCGGGGCCTCGCTCACGTCCGTGTGATCGGAGGCCGGGACCGGGCCGGTTCCGCTCTCGGTTCGGACGGGGGCGGAAGGAACCGTGAAGTCGTCGTGTTCGTCCCAGCGTTCGAGCAGGGGGCGATCGTCGTACGCGGGATCGGTCGCCTCGGCGTCGTCGTTCCCGGTGATGTCCAGTCCGAGGGCCGCCGCGAACGCGTCCTCGTCACGGCCGCTGAGGCCGGGTTCCCCGGCGTCGGTGGCGGTCGGTCCCGAGCCCGTCTCGTCCGTCTCCATGAGGAGCACGTCGATGTCGTTCGAGAGGTCCGTGTTGGTGCTGATCCGAGGCGGTAGCACGACCTCGGCCTCGATGAAGAAGCCGGGCAGGTCCTGGGAACCGCCCCAGCCCGCGCGTGTGACGCGGTAGGTGGTCCCTCGGGGGAGGAGGAGCTCGCGCTCTTGGGAGAAGACGCTCCTGTCGCCGATCCACAGGCCGTGGGCGCCCCTGGGGAGCGTCAGGCGGATGACGTGCGCGTACTCGTTGTCGGTGTCATCGGGTAGCACGCCCCCCAACGAAGTGGACATGAAACCCGACTCGGTGTGGACGGTACCCACGAGCGAATAGGGGTCGTTCGGGTCGAACCCGTCGAGGTGGTCCAGATCCTCCAGACCACGGACCACCTCGACCGCCGTGGGCAGCGGGCGGTCGATGGCGCTGTCGAGGATGCGGACCTGCCGCAGGACGAGCTCCGGTGTCGGATAGACGTCGCCGCTGGATCGGGCCATGTTCCCGGCCGCACCACTACGCTTGTACCAGTACTCCAGTTCGGATTCGGGGTCATCGGCCCCGAGGATGGACCGCATGAGTCTTCTCGCGCGGTCGAGGGTGCGCGCGTCGGCTTCGAGTTCGCCCAGCCTCTGGAGCGTGGGCCAGGTGAGGTCGTTGGCCTCGTAAAGATCCCAGCCCTGGTTGTCCATCGGCTCGGTCTCGACATCCTGGCGGGTGCTCTCCCGCATCGAATCCAAGTGCCGCGCGATCTGCCCGGGTGCCATGCCCTCCCGGACCACCCAGTTGACCCACCCGTCCAGGGTGTAGCCGTACACCCCGTCCTGCCGCGCCTGGTCCAGGGTGTCGTGGGCGTTGGGGTTGTTGACCGGGTCGTGCAGCCACTGTCCGTAGGCCTCGATCTCCGAGTCCGAGCGAAGCCGTCTGACCCCGTGGTCGTCGACGAACCCCGTGCCGTCCCCGGAGGGCTCCGCCGGTGCGGGTGGATCCTGCCGCGAAGAGTGACCCGTGGGCACCGTGTCCGCTCCGGCCGGGAGCGGGCTCGCGGCGACTTCGGTGCCGGGTTCGGGACGTGCCTGCGGCGGAACGATCACCTCCGCGGTGATCACAAGACGGGTGTTCGTCGAGTGTGCGGCCGTGACGCGGTAGGGGGTTCCGGGCGGCAGAACGAATTCCTGGTTCGCCGGGAACAGGCCCAAGGAACCGACCCAGAGACCACGGGTCCCCGGGGGGAGCGTGAGACGGATGGCCACCGGCAGGGAACGGCTCCTTTGGATCGGGTCCGGGTTCAGTGCGACGGCGGTGTACCCGGAGGTGGCCTGTTCCGTGCCGATCAGGGTGGTGGGGTCGTTCGGATCGAATCCCACCATGGAGTGGAGCACGGAGGGGTCGTCGAGGAGCCAGGTGGTCTCGACCGCGTCGGGGAGCGGGTGGTCGAGGAAGGTGTCGTAGGTGTCCAGGAGTTCCCGGAGCCGTTCCGCCGTGGGATACACCCCGCCGTTGGCCTCGGCCAGGGCGCCGGCCTCACCCGCGTTCTGGTACATCCGTGCGAGTGCGGCCCGAGGATCGCGGTCGTTGAGGATGAAGTGGATGAGTCGGGCGCGGCCGGGGTTGCGTTCTCGTTCCACGGGGAACAGCTCGCCCAACCGTTCGAGGGTGGGCCAGGTGAGGTTGTTGGCCTCGTACAGGTCCCACCCGATGCCGCTCCGTGGGTCGGTGGGGGCGAGACCGAATACCCGGCTCCTGCCGCGCACGGCGTCCAGCCACGCCCGAGAGGTGTTCGGATCCGCCGCGACGGGAGTGGACGCGGCGGGGAACTTGCTGAGCGCGCGGGCCAGGGACCGTTCGGCGGGTGCGAGTGCGTTGAGGGCGTGCGGATTGTGCGTGGTGTTGTGCAGTCTGTGCCCATACCACATCGCCTCGAAGGGATTGCCGAACCGCCGGACACCATCGGATCCGACCTGCCCCGAGGAGAAGGTGTCCGGACGCGGTGACACTGTCGGAACCACCTCCGCGCGCAACTCGAACCGCTGCGTTCCCGTCGCCGGGTCGTCCACCCGCCGAACCTCGGTGATGCGGTAGTCGGTGCCGCGGGCGAGGGTGAGTTCGCGTTGTTCGGGGTCGTGGCTGCGCGAGCCGATCCAGAGTCCGTGGGCCCCTTCGGGGACGTCGAGGCGCAGCAGGAAGGGGAAGGGGTCGGCATCGGTCTTGAAGGGGTCGTCGCCCAGGCTGGTCGACATGTAGCCGGGTTCGGTGTGGACGGTACCCACGAGATCGCGGGGATCCCCGCTGCCTGCCTCCCGCAAGAGGTGGTCGATGGAGTTCAGGCCCCGGCTCACTTGCACGCCTTCGGGCAAGGGGCGATCGACGGCGCCGTCGAGGAGGCCGAAGAGTTCGCGGACACGCTCCACGTGGGGATAGGCGCCGTTGTCGTGTCCGGCGATGACGCCCGCGTATCCGGCGTTGTGGTACCAGTGCCCGAGCTCGGCGGCGGGATCGCGGGCGGTGAGGATGTAGTCGATGAGGCCCCGGGTGCGCGCCGGCAGTGAGGCGGGGGAGGCCTGGATTTCGCGGAGGCGTTCGAGGGTGGGCCAGGTGAGGTTGTTGACCTCGTACAGGTCCCAGCCGTGGGCGGTCGGTGCGGTGTCGGGGTCGGCCGCCTCCGCCCGGGATCGGTTGCGCCAATCCGTGAGCTGCCGAAGGACGTTCTGCGGAACGAAGGGCTGTACGCGGGCCATGCGGGTGATCCAGGCGGTCCTGGTGTAGGTGTCGACCATCTCCCTCTGATCCCGAGGAAGGGTGTCGAAGGCGTGCGGATTGTTGTCCGGGTCCTGGAGCCAATGGTCGTAGGAGTCCAACTGCTCGTCGGAATCGAACCTGCGGACGCCGTCCTCTCCGACGACGCCGACGTCGTCGTGGTCGATGTCCATCGTGTCGGCGTCGGAGCCGTCGTCGACGTTCATGCCGTCGTCGTCGGAGTCCGTGCCGTCCAGCCCGAGGGCCGCCGCGAGGGCGTCCTCCTCGCCCCTCGCCAGACCGGGCTCCCCGGCCTCCGTCGCGGGGGCGTCGTCATCCGTTTCCATCATGAACACGTGGACGTCGTTCGAGTCGGCAGGCGGTTCGGACCGGCCGTCTTCGTCGTTCTCTGGACGCACCGGGGGATCGTCCGACGCACCGGTCTCCGGGGACACCGGAGCCGGCTGACGGGATGGGCCGGCCCCCGGATCGGGAACCCCGCCGTGGTCCGTGTCCTCGGCGGAGACCGTGGGAGGCGTGTTCAGGGCGGACCGGAACGCCTCTACCAATGGCGATGTTTTGGGTCGCAGCCCCAGGGACCGCTCCATCTGCTCGGTGAGCGGTGCGTTGTGTGTGGTAGGGGGCTCGGGATCGGGGCGGGTGAGCGCGGCGAAGTGGGCGTGGGTGGCCGCGGCGGCGGTGGTCCAGGCGTCGACGGCGGTGTTGTAGTTCCTGAGGGCCCTCTGATAGATGGCGTTCTGGCTGTCGTAGGCGGTGCCGCCGGCGTGGCGGAGGGTGCCGAGGGCGGCCTGGAGGTCTGCCTGGGTGGCGTTCGTGGGGTTGGCGGTGTGGGCGGTGAGGGCGGTGTTGAGGGTGGCCCGGGCCTCGGGCGTGGGGTTGAGGGCGCCGAGGTCGAAGCCGGTGAAAGCGGTGTCGAGGGCCGCCTGGGTGGCGTTCGTGGGGTTGGTGGCGTGGGCGGTGAGGGCGGTGTTGAGGGTGGCCCGGGCCTCGGGCGTGGGATCGAGGGCGTCGATGAGGGCGTCGAGTGAGGCCCTGGTGCCGCTTGTGGGTGCGGCGTGGTGGGCGTTGTAAGCCTTGATATAGGTATCGGCGAGGACGGGGAGTTTGGCGCGTTCGTCGATGTAGGTGGCTTCGGCGTCGGACATGGTCGTGGCGGCGTCGAGTTCCGCGGTGATGGGGGTGTCCGCGCTGTGTGCTTGCTCGGGGGTGATGATGCCCAACCGGATGGCGTCGCTCTGGGAGATCCAGGCGCTGACCTTGTTGGTGTGGTCGGTGGTGAATTGTTGGGGGAGGTCACCGAAGGGGGTTTTGTTCGTGGTGCGGCTGCCGATGGTCCAGGTGGTGTCGAATTCGACGAGGTAGGCGGTGCCGAGCCGTTGGCGCGTCATGTCGGGGGGCGCGCCGGTGACGAGGCTGTGGGCGGCGGGTGAGCTGCTGGTGTTGTTCTGGACGGTGGCGTCGCCGGAGCCGGTGAGGATGGCACTGCGGTCGGGGTTGTCGGAGTCGACGGTGTCGCTGCCGGTGGGACGGAAGGCCACGGTCGCGGTGGTACCGCCACTTTGCGAGTGGCCGTGGGAGACGGCTTGTCCTTCGGTTTCCTTGTAGGCGAGTCGGCTGCTGGGACGGGCGGTGAGGATGCGGGAGCCGGTGAAGTCGGGGGTGGCGGCGACGCGCCACTGGGTGCGGCCGATGCGGAGGATGTCGGTGCCTTCGGGGTGGCCGAGGGTGTTGGAGAAGAGGCCTTTGAGCGCGTCGGGGTTGAGGGTGTTGTCGATGGGGGTGTAGCGGTCGTCGAGCTTGAGGCGCTCGGCGATGTGGCGGCGTGCTTCGTGGGTGTCCCGGGCGTGGTGGTCGCGAAGTTCGTTGAGTTGTTCGGGTGTGGGGTCCTCACGACCGCCCGGGGCGGTGCGTGGTTTCCATCCGAGAGAGTGGGCGATCGTGTGGATGGCGGCGTCGCGGACGTCGGGGCCATAGACCGCGGTGGGCATGATGATGGCGTCCCGGGAGGCGGGGGGAAAGCCGTCGAGTGCTCGGGTGGCGGTGGTGACGGCGTCGGCGAGGCTGTCGCCGCCCCGGGGGGTGACGATGGGTGGTGTGGGTGCGGTGTCCAGGGGGGTGGCGGGCGTGGATGTGGGGGCGCCGAACTCCAACGACGAAGCGAGATGGAACGTCTGCACGGGACCGCTGTCGGCGTGTGCGTCCACCGGGTCCTTGCCCGCCGTCTCCAACGACAGGGTGAGGGACGTGTCGTGAGTGATCCTGGCGAAGGGGCCGGACGACTCCATGACGATGCTGCGGGACTGTTTCTCCGTGTAGGAGACGTTCTCCGAGTCCGAACGGGCGGTTCCGACGCCCGCCGCGGGTGAGAGGAGGTAGGGGTGGCTGTCCGGTAGTTCACCAGGGCCGCCCTCCGGGTCGCCGTAGGGCGCGGGCTGCCACGGGGGCACGGTCACCGCGGAGGAATGGTCCTTGCCCCGCGAGTGGATCTTCGTCGTCTTCGCCTGCCAGGAGTGGCTCTCGACGGTGAAGACGGAAGAGGTGACGTAGTCGACCCGAGGGTTGGTCTTGGACAGCTCCACCAGAACCCGAGCGGGCTTTGACCGGGGGAAGAACCTCCGGAAGGTTCCTCGTGAGGGAACCACCTTGACCGAGACGGGGGGGATCATCCCGGTCGTGTTTCCCAGGCGCTGGGTCAGGGAGGCGAGGAGCCTCTCCTTGCCTCCGCGGGTCAGCTTGAGCCCTTGGTCGCGGAGCCGCTCCTCCAATCGGCGGACCGCCGCCGTCGGATCCGCCGGCCGACGCTGCTCTCCGGCGCCGTCGAAGCCGGTGCGGACGCGGATGTTGGCGGGCGGTGTCGGGTTGCGCTGGGTGGCGGGCTCCAGGGTGCCGTCGTCGGCCTGGGCGACGGCGTCGTCGATGATGCCGCCCTGTTCGGCGTCGCGGGCGGTGATGAAGCCCGAGGCGAGGTCGTTGAACCAGGCCTTCCAGCCGACGTATTTGTGGGACCACCAACCGGGGAAGTTGAGTCCGCGGTGTTTCTTGAACTCCCATGCCTGGGAGATGCTGCCCCCCATACGGAAGGTGTAGACCGTCGCCGGGTTGGTCAGCAGGAAGAGCCCCGAGGTCGAGGAGACTCCGGAGTCGAGGGTCTCCCCGCGGCGGAAGAAGTTCCAGTTGTGGGACGGCCCGCCCATGGGGGTGGGGCCCATGGCCGCGGACCGGTCGGCGCCGGATGCGGCTCCGTCCTCCTGCAGGGTGTTGCTGGTACCGCCCACGAAACCGGTGCCGCTGAGGCCGGCGGTGTAGGTCTTCGTCTTCGCGGCCCCCGCGGAGGAGGAACTCTCTCCCGTGACCGCCACCTGTGCTTCGATCGCGTGCATCCCGACGATCCGCTCAGGTCGCGCGATGGTGGCCCCGGCGGCGCGCATGTCGTTGGGAGACCGCCACGTACCGCCCATCTCGACCCGGCCCCGGTGTCCCGAGGGCGAGAAGGTGGCGGGGTCGGAGGCCAGGGAGACGGGGGAGAGGAAGTTGGTGAAGAAGTGTCTCCCGCCGATGGTGTCCAGGAACCCTCGGAGCTTGTGCTTGCGACCGTCCAACACCGGGCGCCGGTCGGTGAAGGTGTCGAAGGTCTTCTGGAGCACACCGTTGGCGGAGGCGGCGGCGTCGTCGCCCAACACGGTGAGGCCGACCTTGTCGATGGTGGCACCGTTGTCGATGGCCGCCCGTGCCCGGCGCTCGTGCACGTCCCCCGGTTCCGGAGCGGCCAGGTCCTCGGGGCGGGGGTCGATGATCGCTCGGCTCTCCTCCGCTGGGAGGAGCTCGGGAGGAGACGGTTCGTCCGCGCCTCTCCTCAGAGGGACCTCGGTCGTTTTCTTGGGGGTGATCAGGGAGTACCGGGCCTCGACAGGGCTCTCGAACAGGTTGACGTGGTTATCCGTGCGACCGGACAGGACCTGGGTGTCGTCGTAGAGACGGGCGGTGAAGCCGACCGTCCCCTCCCATCGGTCCGAGTCCCCCGGGAAGACGAACCGGTTGTTCGATTTGTAGGAGACACCGTGGGTCGCGCTACTGCGGTTGATCCTGCTCCACCTGAGGGAGGCCATGACGCCGCCCAGGAGCCGAGCCAGGCCGTGTGCGTCCGCTTCCGCCGAGCGCATCATGCCGGAGCCGAAGGACAGGGAGAGGGCGTGCGAGGAGCCCGTCCCCGATTCCGATCCCAGGGTCGTGCTCCCGCCCATGCGCACCCCGGTCTCGGCCGTGGTCGTCCCCTGGTGCGTCAAAGCGGAGAAATCGGCCTTCAGGGCCAGGGTCAGGACGTCAGGGCGCACGAGCCTCCTGTCCCGTGCCATGAGGGTGGGGTCGACGAGCGCGGATTCCCTGAGCTGGATGCGCAGACCGTCGGCGGAGGCGAGTCTGTCGCGGTTGTCGCCGTTCATGGCGTCGCGTACCGCGTTACGCACGTCGAGCGTGTTCTGGTGGGCGATGTTGTAGGAACGGCGGAGCCCCCAGCGCTCACGGAAGGACCGCTTGAAGAACGAGGTGTTCTCCTGCCCCGGCTTGAGCGCGTAGAGGCTTCGCTTACGGGACAGTTCGGGCAGGACCAGGCCTGGGTGCTCGCGGGCGATGCCCTCCAGGATGCGGTCGGTGAGCGTCTCCAACACACCGCGATCGTCGTCGGTGGTCGTCGAGGGGGTCTCCGATCCTTCGGCGGCTCGTTCTCCCTCGGGTGGGGGAACCCGGGTGAGCGAGTGGTGGTGGGTGCCGGAGAAATCCACGACGCGTTCGCCGCGCAGATGTGTGAAGGGCGGGACCCGGTCCGCTTCGGCCCCGGAGGGGGCGTCCTCGCCGGTGGCGGCGCGCTGGAGGTTCGTCGCGCTCTCCACCTGCAGGAGTTCCACGGTACGCACGTCGAACGTGTGGGCCACTTGCTCTTCCTGGAGCTCCACCGACACGGTGCGTTCGACATCGAAGGCGGTGAACTTCTCGGTGCTCGTCCCATGGTGCGCGAGGGACCGGTGGTCTCCGGAAGCAGAGACGGTTTGGGACTGTGCGGACAACGTCCGACCCCAGGTGTACTCCACGTGGGGCATGTTGAGGCGGATCGATCCGCCGGTGGGCAGGGGGACGACGATCCCCAACCCCCCTCCCACGGACGCTGTGACGTTGCTGTTGCGGCTCAGTCCGAGAGCGGTGCTCTCCTCGACGGTGTGATTCAGGAACGTCTCGCCGAACGAAGGCGTGTGTTCCTTGGCGGTGAACTTGTTCGGGGTCGAGGACAACTTCAGCATCATGTCGCCCAGGACGGGGTGCGTCACCTCGACGGTCATGGGGCCCGTGTCGAGGTGGGCGAGATACTCCTGGATGGAGTCGTTGTCGAAGAACTTCCGGATCGTCGCCTGCCACTCGCGGATCTTCGCCCGGGTGCTCTCCTTCGTCAGATTCACCATGACATCGCCCATGGCCTCGCGATGCGGGGCGTAGGAGTCGGAGACGAGGTAGTCGGCGATCCAGGAACCCAGATCGCTGTGCGGACTCGCGCCGTCCCCGCGCGGAGTGACCGAGGCGACGGAAATCGGGAGGCCGCCGATCGGCCCGTCGGGCAGGCGCGCGGGGGTGCCGCCTTCAGCGCCCTGCCCGGGACGGGTGGCGGTCAGGTCGATGCTCGCGGGGACGTCGTCCGGTCGTGCGGCGACCTCGCCCGGAAGGACCAAGGCCATGCCGTTCACGATGACACCGCTCTGGAATCCGTCGTCCCGGTTACCGGTGGGAGCCGGCGCGGGTGCGGTCTCGTCCCTTTGAGCTGCGGCGGGCGGGGAAGTGGTCCCCGCGCTCTCAGCGGGGGCCGAAGGGCTCCCGTCCTCGGAGGGGGCTTCGGGGGGAGGGGTGACCTTCACACGTACGCGCAGGTCGTTGAGGTAGACCTCGGGAGGGCCGAAGGCCATGTACTCCAGAGTGGAGCTCACCGCCACGTTACCGCCGGCCGTGCCGCTTCTCCGTCCCCCCGTGTAACCACCTCCGAGCGTCAACCACGGCCCGGCGGCGAAGCCGCCGGTAACGTCCCCCAGCAGCATCGGGCTCGCCGTGAAGCGGGCGCTGACCCCGCGGCGCGGGTCGTGGGACGAGGCGCCGCCCCTCTTGGTGGCGTGGGTGCGCTCCTCCTCGGTCCCTTCCAAGGGAGCCCCCGACTCACGGGAGAGGGCGAGGTGCCGGAAACCGTCCTGCGTGGCCGACTCCAGGGCCACCTGGATCGTCCAGGAACGGGTGTCGCTCCCCGTTTCGTCGGTGACGGTCACCGCGAAACCTTCGGAGGAGAAGAAGACGGCCATCCCCTGCGTGCGGGCGACGCTGTCGATCTGAGACGCTACGTCAGAGTGCAGCGACGTCGGCATGTCGGGCGCCTGAGCGGTGATCAGATACTCGACGACCTCGGGTACGCGTTCGGTGTAGAGCCGATCCGGGGCGATGAGCCGTGACCGGACCAGGTAGTCCAGGTCGTACGTCTTGGCGGACTCGTCCCGGGGGAGCGTGCCCGGGTACTCACGGGGATGCCGCGCCTGGTCGTGCGCTTCTTGGGCGTCGCGCCGCGCTCGGGCGGCCTCTTCCTCCGCCCGAAGAACCGCCTGCCCGGTCTGGTCGAGGACACGTTCGATGTGTTCCATGCGCTGTTCCTGGCCGGAAACCCGGCGTTCGAGTGCGCTTTGGACCGTTGCGTGTGCCTGAACCGCGGCGTTCGCCACGACCTGACGGCCCCGAGCGCCGTCGGCGATCCGCTGGATCGTACGCGCGTCTTCTTGGGCCGCGAAGAGGTCGTCGGTGTAGTTTTCGCGGAACCTCGCGAAACTGTGGCCGTCGTACCTGTCACGGGCCTCTCGGGCCACTTCTTCGGCCCGGTCCGCCGCGGCGGAGGCCGCGTGCCGGGCGGTGTCGGCAACGGCGGGGTCGTCCGTGACACGGGTCCTGACGAGTTCCGAATTCGCGTTTTGAGCGGCCGTTTCGGCACTCTCGTGGTTCCCGGCCACCTCGGTGTACAGGTCGCCGACCGCCTCAGCGGTGTAGTCCAGTGAACGAGTGTGTCTGTTGAGAGCTTCGATGGGGAGGGAGAGCGCCTCCTGGGCGGCACGCTCGGCCCTATTCACCGCCGCTTCGGCGTCGACCTCGGCGGCGGACCTGTCCTCCGGGTCGAGGCTGGGAGGCGTCACCTGGTTCGAATCCAGACGGTTCCGTGCGGGAGAACCGTCGGACGACAGCTTCGCCATCCGCTCGGCCTCCGTCAGCGCTCGCCGGACGCGTTCGATCGCCTCGCGGATGGTCTTGGCCTGGGGGATGGCATCTCGGTTGCTACGGGCGGTGGCGGCCTGTTCGAAAGCCTGGACCACATGGTCGACGGTGTCGTTGTGGCGACCATCCGCGACGGCCGTCTCGGTGAGTGCGCGGGCGTGGGCGGCATCGACGGCGGCGGTCTCCGCGTTGACCCGTGCCGTCTCCACGGCTTCGACGGCGTTCGTGGCGTTCGTATGAGCGGTGGCCGCTGTCGCCAGGGCCCGTTCGACGCCGTCGGACGTCGCTTTGTCAACGGCGGCCACGAGGGATTCCTGTCGGGTGACGGCCTCGCGCGCGGCCTTTTGCGCACTCCGCAGCTCGCGGTTCGCCCCATCCGACGCCGTACGCGCCTCTTCGGTGTGCCTCCGCGCCTGCTCACCGGCGGTCCTGGTCGCACCGGTGATCGTCTTGGTGACTTGGGCGGCCACCTGGGTCGCGCGGTCGGCTTCGTTGCGTGCGGTGGCGGCGGCCGTGACGTTCGCATCGGCGGCGTTCCGGTCTTGGGCCATGCTGGTGATCCCGGCCAGGTCCTGCGGCAGCGAAGTGGGCGCCCTACGGATAGCGTTCCGCGCGCCTGTGGCCGCGCCCGCGCTCAGTCTCGCCGCCTCGTTCGCGGCGGTGGCGATGTCCGAGGCCAGGCCGGCCGTGATGTCGATGGCCTCCGGTACGGTGCCGGCTATCGCGGAGGCCCGGGTCACGAGACCACCGAATGAGCTCCCGACCTGTTCGAGGCGGTCGAACGCCGCGGCGCGGGTGGTGGCCTCCGTTCTTCGGATGTCGGGGGTCAAGCCGGCGATGTCCGTGGCCAGTCGCTGCGCCGTGAGCCGGATCTCCTCCAGGGTGGGCGCGGCGTCGCCGATCGTGGTGTCGCCTTCCGTGGCGGTTCCTTCGGCCCCGTTGTTCTCACCGCTTCCGCCGGCCGTGTTGTCTCCTCCGACCTCAGCGGTCTCACCGGTCCCACCGCTCCCCTCGGTCAGCCCCATACCGTGCGCGAGGACGTCGGGGTCGGAGAGCGACGTGGCGCCGGCGTCCGGAGCCTGCACGCTTCCCTCCACTCGGGTCACCGCCATGACGGTCACCCCATCGGAGGATTCGGTGGCCGTGTGGGGGACGGGGTCGGGCCCGGGAGGGATGATCCGGGCGTGGAGGAGGTGCCCTCGGCCCCAGGGTTCGGTGGAGGTGATCTGGTAGGTGGTGCCACGGGCGAGGATGAGCTCGCGTTCGTGGGGATGCAGGCTTCGGTCGCCCACCCACAGGCCTTGGGTGCCCTGCGGGAGGGTGAATCGGATGAGGTCGGTGGGGGACCCTCCGGCCGCGCCGGGGCGGTCGCCCAGGGACAGGGACATGTAGCCGGGGTCGGTGTAGGTGTTGCCGACCAGGGAGGCGGGATCGCGGGTACCGCCGGGGCCCAGGTGTTCGAAGCCGTACACGCCCCGCACCGCTTCGACCCCTTCGGGCAGAGGGTGCCGGGTGGCCTGGTCCAAGCGTTCGATGATGTCCAGGACGTCTTGTGCGTCGGGGTAGTAGCCGTTCCCCCTCTTGTCGGGGAGTGTTTCGGCGATCCGGCCGGCGCTGCCCGCGCGGGCGCGAAGGCCGTCCATGGCCGCGGAGGGGTAGGGGGAGTCGAGGACTTCCCTGACGACCCTTGCCTGTTCGGGGGTGAGCACTCCGGCGTCGAGTCGGGGACTCAGGACCCGAAGGTCCGGCCAGCGGCCGTTGCCGATTTCGTAGAGTCGCCATCCGGGGTGGTTTTGGCTCTCCTGGCGTCGCCGGTCGAGTTCGGCCTGCACGGTTTCTTCGTTCAGTGGCCGTAGCCGGGAGAATTCGGCGATCCAGCTTTCGGCGGTGTAGGCCTGGATGTACCTGCGAGTTCGGGTGGGGAGGGCGTCGTGGGTGTTGGAGTTGAAGGCCGGGTCGTGGAGGCGATCGCCGTATTCGATGAGACCGACTTCGCCGGGGAAGCGGCGGATTCCGGTGGAGTCCTCACCCGGGCCCTCCGCGTCCTCGGTGTCCTGGGTCATGACGTTGACGGTCAGTTCGGGGCCGGGTTCTTCCGCGAGGGCGTTCTCACGGTTCGGCGTACTCGACGCGGTGGTGTCCTCGTTTTCGGTGCTCGCGGTCTCCTCAGACGCGTTCGTCGTGTCCACGGACTCCGTTGACGGTGTGGCGCCAACGGTGGCCGACGTGTCCCTCGAAGTGCCCGAGGGCGGGTTCCGGTCGGCCGGGTCCCGCATGGCGTTGACGACGTAGTCCGTGTTGAGTCGGCCTCCGGGGAGCCAGAGCCGGGCCCGGATCGGGTCGTCCCGGTCATGGAGGTTGCGGCCGATCCCGCGGACCAGACCAACGGCGTCGTCGAGCCGGCGGGACGGCAGGTCCTCCCCGCTCAGGGGCACCTTGCGGTTGGACGGGTCCGAGAGCACGTACATCATGGCCAACGCGAGTTGTCGCGCCTGGCGGTCGGAGGGGTTCTCCGCGGATCCGTCGTCCGCCCGGTGGACCAGCAATCGCTGGACTTCGGCCCCCAGGGCCCACGCCCGGCGGGTGTCCCCGGCCATGAGGGATCGGGTGATCTGGGGAAGACGGTCGAGGGCCTCTGCCGCCCGTGCTCCGGGACGCGAGGTCGGAGCCGAGGCCTGTGCGTCGGCGGTCCGGGAGGGGCTCGGCCCCGCGTGCGCCGCGCTGTCGACGCTTTGCGTGGGGACGGGGTCTTCTCCGGTGAGGTCCACGCTCGGGCTCGTCGTGGTGGCCGGTGTGTTCTCGCCCGAGGGCGGCGGGACCTGAGCGACGCGGCGGACCTCACCCGTGTCGAGTCGGCCGCCGGGCAGCCAGAGCCGGGCCCGGACCGGTTCGTCCCGGTCTCGGAGGTTGCGGTCGATCCCGCGGATGAGTGCGCCGGCGTCCTCGGCCTTCTCCGCGGAGAAGGCCCGCTGGTCGACGGGGACCCGCCGGTCCGTCGGGTCGGAGAGGGTGAACACCAGCCCCAGGGCGAGGTGCCGGGCCCTCTGGACGGAGGGATTCTGCGGGGCGCCGTCGGTGGGTCGGGGGGAGAGCAGGCGCTGGATGTCGGCCCCGACGGCCCGCGCCTGTGCGAGGTCTCCGTCGTCGAGGTGTCGGGTGAGCCGGTCCAGATGGTCGAGGGCCTCCTCGGCACGCGCCATCGCCGGAGGGAGGGGGGTGGTGTCCCCGTTCGCCGGGGGTGGGACGTCCGGGCCGACGTCGAGCACGGGGAACACGGTCGTTCGATTCGCGGCGAACGCGTCGGGGGTACCGAGCGGGTCCGTGGACTTTCCGGGCACGTACCCGGACTCGGCGCCGTCCTTCCCCGTGTCCGGAGCCTTCGTGTCGGAGACATCGGTGGTGACACTCATGGTGTCGGAGACCTCGTCGTCGAACACGGACGAGACGTCCGAGACCTCGTCGTCGGTGTCGTACGAGGAGTCGTGGTCCGCTCCGGTGGGGTTGAGCAGAGCGTCGAACGAGAAGGAGGTCGCGCTCACGTCGGCTTCGGTGTTCGGCACATCGGTCTCGTGTACCGGCCGTGGCGCGGGTCCGGGTTCGGGCGCGGTCTCCGCCGGCCTGTCGGCTCCACCGGGTGAGGGCCGGGCGGAGGAGCCGTCGGCGGAGGCCGTCCCGCTCTCCGTGCGCACATCCGCCGGGGTCCGGCCGTGGGACGGAACCGGACCCTCGTCGGAGACGGGAACGTCGTCTGGGGTGGGGCCGCTCTCGGTCGCGGGTGGAGTGCGGCCGTCCACCGACGGCTCCTGCCGGGTCTGTGTCGATCCTTGAGGATCGGAGGCGGATCGCCGCCCCTGTTCCCCGGTGCTGCGCTCGGGGCGGCCACCGTCCGGCGCGGGGCCGGGAGCGCCGCGGTCCGCCGCGACGGGTCCGGACGCGACCGGCGGAGCCGACGCGGCCACCGGTGTCTGCGAGGTCCGCCCGTCCGTCGATCCCGTCGATTCGGGGAAGGCGTCGTCTGGGTGGGGACGCTCCTGCGTCTCGCTCAAGGGCGCGGGTCCCGTGTTCGGTCGGGAGGCACCCGTGTCGTCGGACACGGGAGGGTCCGTCGCCCGGGCCTCGGACGCTTCGGGGCGGGTGTCAGGCCGCTCGACGGTCGGCTCGGGTGCGTTCTCGCCGGTGGCGGCGTCGACGTCCCTGGACACGGTGTCGTCCCCGTCCTGCGACGCGGGGTCCCGCGTGTCCGTGGGTCGAGCATGCGAAGCGGCCTCGGGGTCGAGGGCCGGAGCGGAGCGGTCGTCGGTCTCAGGAGGGGCGGGGGTGTCCGTCGATGGATCGGACGAGGGGTTCGTCCGTTCCTCCGAGCCGGAGGAGGGGGCGGTCGGGGGAACTTCCCGGTTCGCGGAACCCGCGTCCGCCTCGGGGGTCGGCTCTGGTTCCGGGGGAGGGGGCAGGTCAGGGGCGAGGATGGTGCCGTCCGGGCCCTTGAGGGCGTCGATCCCGACCAACGTGGAGTCGGTGGTGATCTGCTGGCCCGGGTTCATGATGGCACCCGAGGTGGCGGACCAGGGGGTCACGGTGAACCCCTGGCCGTTGGCCGCGTTACCCAGCCCCTCACCGAGGGTGCCCTCCACGGCCCCGCTTCCCGCCCCGATACCGAGCTGTTTCAAGTACTGCAGGAAACCGCCCGTGCTCTGCCGGAGCGAACCGAACAGGTTCTGCGGCACGTCGACCAGGTGGTCGCGCAGGTGCGCCGGCAGCCGGTCGCCGAGTGTCTTGGAGAGTTGGGAACCCAGATCCGGGTCGCTCCAGGAGCGGGCCAGCGTATTCGCGTAGTCGTCACCCAACCGCCTTGCCTGGTCGGCCCCCATGCTCCCACCGAACGTCCGCTGGAACAGGTCCGCCATGTCGTCGCGGAACGCCGTCCGAGAGGCGGTGTTGTCCCACGCACGGGCGCCGGGGGGCGAGTTGGGGTGGAACGGGACCAGCATCTCGTCCTGCCGGCGGGCGAAGACGTCGGCGAGGTCGTTGTTGAGCGTGCCGGGCCCCGGACTCGGCACGGGTGAGGGGTCGGGCTCGGGGCGCGGTGTCGGGGGTGCGTCCGGGTCGACCTTGGGCGGAGGGACGGGGTCGAGCGGGAGGTCGTTCTTGATCGGAGCGGGGACCGGGTCGGGTACGGGAGCACCCTTGATCGGAGTGGGCAGGGGATCCGGCAGCGCGCGCAGGTCGTCGATGTTCCTGACGAAGACCTCGGTGAAGCCGTTCTTGAAGTACGCTCCGAGGCCTCCGGAGATCCCCGCCGAGATGAGGCCCTCGATCACGGCCCCCACGTGCGCCTCGCGTTGGAGGTCCTTGTCGAACTCGTCCCGCTCGCCGTTGGCGATCTGGACGCGCTGGATCAACTCGCCGAAGCTCGCGAAGACGTGGCTGACGATCTGGTGGCTGGGTACGGTGAACGCCAACCATGCGAGGAGCCGTCTGATCGCCAGACTCCGGATCGCCTTGAAGACGGGGATCCATGACAAGGACGCGCCGAAGGTGAACTTGGCCGTCGCGATGGCCCAGGCGATCTCGGCGATGAGCTGGGCAAGCTGCACCCAGACCATCGACACCATGTAGTCGACGTTGGCCGCCGCCTTGCGCAGTTCCCCCGAGAGCATCCGGCTGGTGCTCGCGGCCTTGCCGATGTAGTCCTTGTCCCCGCTGGTGAAGGCGGCCAGGGATCGGTCGTAGTGGTCGGAGGCCGCGCCGCCGAAGTTGCGCCTTACCCGGGACCGGGTCGTGTCCATGACGTCGACGAGCTCGCCGGTCAGCTGGCCGGAGAGACGGTCGTAGACCTCCGATACCGCACGCATGCTCGCGGGGCTGGCGCGCGGCAGGTCGATGCCCAGGATGACCTTGACGGCGTTGTGCGCCGACTTGCTCATGTCGCGAGGGTCGAAATTCATACCCGACTCCCCCTGACGCCACGTGACTCTGAAGCGACGGTAACGGTAGCACCACGGGAAGGTGAGGTAGGGGCGGGGTCTCACGGGCCTCCCGTTCTCGTCTCGTCACATGAGCATGACGTCGCGGAGGGTTCGCGCGTGGCGCGGTGAAGGGGGCGGCGTGTTCGGTGTCACTCTCCGATGCGCGGACCGTCGCTCGGAGTACCGCCGTCCGAAGGAGCGGCGCGGACCGCGGTGCGCGTGTGATTTCTTGTGCCGAAGCCCCGATGATGTGGGGTTATGTCTGCCGGATGGCATGTTTCGGAACCGATCGGACCGGATGATGGAGGTCGCCCTCTCCACGCCGTGGCAGGTTTCGGCTCCCCATGACATCCGTTTTGTTGCGTGTTTTTCACCTGCTGGAGGGTTGTTGGGTTTCGCGTGGGCCGTCTAGGCTCACGGCTGACACAAGCAACAAAACACACGGAAAACCACATTCTGTCTGTTTCGCCGCTTCCGCTCCTGTTCCACGGGCGGAGCTCGCCCCCGCCCCGGCACGCGGAGTACATGGAAGGGACCAGGCCGCAATGACTTCCGGCTTTCCCCGTGCGACGGTCTTCTCCGCCGTTCTCCTCCTCTGCCTCACCGGTTGCGCGAACGGCGCCCCGGAGACTGATGAAGCCCCCGACGCCGCACCCTCCGCCGCCGCCTCCTCCTCCGGAGACGAGGAGGTGGCCCTGGCCGCCTACACCGGGATGTGGGACGCCGTGGTGGCGGCCTCCCACGGGGACGAGGAGGCCTCGCGCGCCCTCGACGACCACGCCGTCGGAAGCGCGCGCGAACTCATGCGCACGGCACTGGCCGAGGCGGCCGCCGGCGGCGAGACCGAGGGGGAACCCGCCTTGGACCCCACCATCGAGGTCGAGGGTCCCGAACGCGCGGTGGTCGACGACTGCGTCGACGACTCCGCCTGGAGAACCGGCGGGACCGGGGGAACGGCGGGACCACGACGCGTGGACGCCACGCTCATTCATGACGGACTCGCCTGGCGCGTGTCCGAACTGCGCATCTGGGAGGCCGGATCATGTTGAGACCACTACCCCCCGCTGCGGCCACGGCCGCCGCTGTACTGACGTTCGCCATCCTGAACGCCGCGTCACCCGCCCACGCCGACGACGGTTCCTTCCTCGGCAGTGTCGAGTGCGGGAGCTCCGGCGGCAACGGCTGCCAGATCCGGTTCCGGTGGCTGCTGGAGCACGGCGGGGCCCCTGGCACACCCGGATCCGACGGGTCCGGCGGCGCCGACGCCGGCACCGGAGCGAGCGAATACGACCACGTCGATTGGGACGCCATCGACTGGGACGACATCGGTGTCGACTGGGAGAACGACATCGACTGGGACGCCATGGACTGGGACGCCATCTTCGCCCAGGCGGAGGAGGGCGAGGAGGGCACCGACCCCATGTCCACGCTGGAGGAGGCCATGGCCTCCTTCGAACTCCCCGAACCGACGATCGCCACCTCCCCGGGCACCGACTCCCTGATCCTGGTCAACGCCCCGCTGTGGCTGTGGGTCGAGCCCGAGGGATGGGACGCCGAATCCGTCTCCGCCGAACTCGGCTCCCAGTCTCTGACCGTGACGGCGGCCCCCGTGCGCACCGTCTGGACCATGGGCGACGGCACCACCGTGGAGTGTGAGGGCCCCGGCACGCCGTTCGACGCGTCGACACACGACGCCGACTCCGAGTCCCCGGACTGCGGGCACGTCTACACCTCCGCATCCGACACCTCCGACGCGACGGGTGAGGCCACCCGAACGGTCACCGTCCACGTGCTCTGGGACACCGAGTGGAGCCTCTCCGACGGTGACAGCGGCGCCCTGGACGGGCTCGTCAGCACCTCCGAGGTCGACCTCACCGTCCGTGAGTCCCACGGACTGGTCACGGACACCCAGTGACCACGGACACCTGGTAACACCGAGAAGAACTGAGACAGACGTGGTCGAGACGACGACGGCCCCGCCCCTCCGGGCGGGGCGCCCCGCACAACAACCCCCCACCGTACGGCTCTCCGGTGGAGGCCCCAAGCGTTGGCGCTGGCTGGTCCTGGCGCTGACCCTGACGACGGCGGGCGCGCTCAGCGGGGTCATCGCCCTGGAACGCCTCGACGACCGGACCGGGGTCGTGGTCGCCGACGGCGACCTGTCCGCCGGTCACGTCCTCACCATCTCCGACCTGCGCGTCTCCGAGATGACCATCTCCTCCGACATCTCCTTCGTGGACGCCGGACGGATGGAGGAGATCGTCGGACAGACCCTCACCCTGCCCGTGGTCGAAGGCGGTGTCGTCCCCGAGGCCGGGCTCGGAAGCGACGCGGAGTTCCCCGAGGCCGACCGGGCCCTGGTCGGCGCCACCCTCCAACCAGGACGCTTCCCCGCCTCCCTGGGCGCGGGCGCCAACGTCTCCGTGATCGTCGGCGGCGGCGAGGAGACCGAGGAGGGCGCCCCCCAGGCCTACCTCGCCCTGGTACGCACCCTCACCCCCGACCCCGGGGTCGAGGGAGCCGTCAACGCCGAGCTGTTGGTCTCCTCCACCGACGCCGCGCGCATCGCCGACGCGGCGGCGGCCGGTCGGATCAGCCTCGTCCAGGTCCACCCGCGCGGAGGGCAATGATGACCCGCACGGTCGCCCTCTTCTCCCTGGGCGGATCTCCGGGCGTGACCAGCGTGGGCATGGCCCTGGCCGGGGTCTGGCCGGGGGAGGAGCCCGGGGTCCTCATGGAGGCCGACCCCGCCGGTGGAGCGCTCTCCGTCTGGCGGCGCGTGCCCACCGAACCCGGACTCACCAGTCTCGCCGCCGCCCTACGCCGAGGCAGCGCCGACCTGGCGGAGCACACCCAGACCCTGCCCGGCGGCCTGCGGGTCTGCCCGGCGCCGGTGACCGGCGAACCGGCCGAGGGCGCGGTGCGTCTGCTGGGCCGCCAACCGTTGTCGTTCTCCACCATGGCCGCGCCGGTCGTCGTCCTGGACCTGGGGCGCCTGACCACCTCCTCCCCGGCCCACGCCCTCGCGGCGCGGGCCGACCACACCGTGCTCGTTGTCTCCGAAGGGCTCACCGAACTGCGTCGCGCCCGCGAGCACGTGCTCTCCCCGACCTTTCCCGTCCGCGACCTGCGCGTGGTCGTCTCGGGTGGCAGGGGCGGCGTGGGCGAGATCGCGGACGTCCTCGGCCCGGTCGTGTGGGGACGCGTTCCCGCCGATGACCGCTCCGCCCGGTTCCTACGGGGCGAGGGCGACCTCGCTCGGCCCCGGCGTCGCCCCCTGTTCAAGGCGGTCGGTGCCCTGGCGACGGAACTCGACGCCACCGAACCGGAGCGGACGCCGCCGTCCGTGCCGCGGGCACCGGAGGTGACGGTATGAGCCACCCCGACGACATCGGCGTGTCCGACCTCGACCGCTTCCTCGACCCGGAGGCCGGCCGGAACGAGGCCCGATGGGTCGCCTACGTGTCCGCCGAGACCGCCAGGCGCATCACCGACGAGACACGCGGCGAGGACCCCGACACCCCGGCCGAGCACCGCGCCCGAGCCGACCGGATCATCGCCAACATCCTCGACGAGGAGGCCCGCGCGGCCCTGGCCCGGGGCCGCGCACTGCTGGCCCCCGAGACCGAGTCGGCCATCGCCGCCGCCTCGCTCGCCCAGGTCACCGGGGTGGGACCCCTCCAACCCCTGCTCGACGACCCCGAGATCGAGAACATCAACATCAACGGTGTGGACGCCTGGGTGCGCCTCGCCGACGGCACCCGACGCCTGCACGCGAACCTGTTCGACGACGTCGAGGACGTCGTGGTCCTGGTCCGCCGACTGGCCGCCGAGTCCGCCAGCGGCGAACGTCGCTTCGACCCGGGCGCGCCCATCCTCGACCTCCAACTTCCGGGCGGCGAACGCCTCAACGCGGTCATGGCGGTCTCCCGCCAGCCGTCGGTGTCGATCCGCCGGCACCGGCACACACATTCGTCGCTGCGCCGACTGGAGAAACTCGGCACCCTCGACCCGGCACTGGTCTCCCTGTTCCGGGCCGCCGTCGCCGCGCGCCGCAACATGGTCGTCACCGGAGGCACCGGCGCGGGCAAGACGACACTGCTGCGCGCCCTCGCCTCGGAGATCGAGCCGACCGAACGCCTGGTCACCATCGAGGACGTCTTCGAACTGGGCCTGGACAAGGACCGCGAGGCCCACCCGGACTGCGTGGCGTTGCAGTCCCGTCCCGCCAACATCGAGGGCGTCGGCGAGATCACCATCGCCGACCTGGTCCGCACCGCGCTGCGCATGTCACCCGACCGCGTCATCGTCGGGGAGACCCGAGGCAGCGAGACCGTCCCCCTGCTCAACGCCATGAGCCAGGGCAACGACGGCAGCCTCACCACGCTGCACGCGGCCGGCTCCGCGGGCGCCTTCACCAAGCTGGGCGCCTACGCCGCCCAGTCCGCCGAACGTCTGCCATTGGAGGCCACCGCCTCCCTGGTGGCGTCGGCGGTGCACCTGGTCGTGCACGTGTCGGCCCTGCCCACCGGCGAGCGCAGGGTCACCAGCGTCCGCGAGGTCGTGGGCGCGGAGGGGCAGAACGTGGTCTCCAACGAGATCTACCGCTACTCCTCGCGCCAGGGCCGCCTGGACGCCGCCCCGCCCAGCCCCGACACCCTCGACGTGCTCGTGGACCACGGCTTCGACCCCCAGACCCTGCTCGCGCGGACGGCGGGGTGGGGCCGGTGAACACGCTCCTGCTCGCCACCGCCGGCGGCGTCGTCGGCCTCGGTGTGTTCCTGCTGTGCTTCTGGGCGGCTCCACTCCTGGCCGAGCGTGCCCGTGACCGCAGACCCCTTCGGCTCCCGCGCCCGGGCAAGGTCGTCTTCGCGGTCGCCGCCGGGGTGGGCGCCTGGTTCCTCACCGGCTGGCCCGTGGCCGGGGTGCTGGCCGCCGCCGGGCTCTGGTGGGCCCCGCGACTCTTCGGTGGCGACGCCGAACACAAGGAACAGGTCGAAGGGGTCGAGGCGGTCGCCGCCTGGACCGAGATGCTCCGCGACCTCATGGCCGGCTCCTCGGGCCTGCACCAGGCGATCGCGGCCACCGCGCCCATCGCCCCCGAACCACTGCGCGAGGCCGTCCACCGGCTCGCCGACGACATGCGCGGCGGCCGTGAACCCCAGGAGGCGCTGCACGTCTTCGCCGAGACCGTGGACAACCCCACCGGTGACCTGGTCGCCTCGGCCCTGTCCATGTCGGCCACCCGCCACGCCACCGACCTGGGCGTCCTGCTCGGAGCGCTGGCCGAGTCCGCCCGCGACCAGGCGGCGATGCTGGTCAAGGTGTCCGCGAGCCGGGCGCGGCTGCGCACCTCATCGCGCATCATCATGGGCGCCACGCTCGGGATGGGGGCGTTCCTGCTCCTGTTCAACCCCGAGTACCTCGCGCCGTTCGACGGGTTCCTCGGCCAGACGGTACTGGCGGGCATCGGTGCCCTGTGGGCCACCGCCGTGGTGTGGATGACGCGGATGTCCCGCTTCTCCCTCGGCCCGCGCGTCCTCGCCCCCGACCCGGCCAAGGAGGCCGCCCTGTGAACCCCGTGACCGCGGCGGCCCTGGCGGGCGCCGCACTGGGCCTGGCGCTGTGGGCGCTGGCGGCGGCCCGCTGGGCCCGGCCGAGCCTGGCCGAACGTCTGAGCGACCCCGAACCGACCCCCGTGGAAAGACCACGTCGACACGAGGACGGGTTCCTCTCCCGAATCGGTCGAGTGGGCGTCCCCCTGCTGCGGGCGGCGGGACTCCCCGGCCCCCGGGCCGTACGGAATCTGCGCGTGTGCGACCGGGCTGCGGGCGGCTACCTCGCGGAGAAGGTGTCCGGGGTCGTGGTGGGCCTGGTCTTCCCCCCGCTGGTCGGCATGCTCCTGGCCTCCTTCGGCGTACTGCCCCCGACCTTCGTCTCCCTGCTGTCGTGGGCCGGCTTCCTCGTGCTCATGTGGTTCGCCCCGGACCTGTCCCTCAACGACGAGGCGACCAAGCGCCGAGAGGAGATGCGCCGCACCCTGTCGGGCTTCGCCGACCTGGTGGTGGTCTCCCTCGCCGGGGGCGCCGGGGTCAGCGGAGCCCTCACCGACGCCTCCGCGCACGGCGGGGGATGGGCGATGACCGCCATTCGCGACGCACTACGGGAAGCGTCCCTCACCCGGACCCCGGCCTGGCGGATCCTGCGCGACCTCGGGGAACGGTACGACACCCCCGAGTTCGCCGAACTGTCGGCGAGCCTGCACCTGGCCGGCGCCGACGGCGCCCGGGTGCGCGGCTCCCTGGCGGCCAAGGCCAAGACCCTGCGCGTGCAGTTCCTCGCCGAGATGGAGGCCACCGCCCAGTCCGCGACCGAACGGATGAGCCTGCCCGTCGTCCTGCTGTTCACCGGGTTCCTGGTCCTGCTGGGATACCCGGCCATGAGCCTCATCCTCTTCCAAACCTGACCCGCTCACCTGGAGAAGCACCATGCAAGACCTGTACGTCCGCATCCTCGCCGCGCTGACCCCGCCCAAGGACGACGGTGGCTACTCGACCGAGACCGTCATCATCACCGCGGTGCTCGTCGGTATCGCCCTCGCCGCGGTCGCTGCCATCGGCAAGGTCGCCACCGAGCAGATCGCCCTCATCGGCGGCGGCGAGTAGGAGCCACCGTTGCGTCAGTACGAAGACGACCGAGGCAGCGCCGAGCTGGCGATCGCCGCCCCCGCGCTCCTGCTCCTGGTGATGCTGGTCGTCCAGGCCGCCCTGTGGACGCACGGCGAACACGTCGCGGCCGACCTCGCGCGGCGCACCGCCGAACAGGCGCGCACCGTGGAAGGGGCCGCGACGGCGGCCCCGGCCGCCGGAACGGTCCTACGGGACGTCGACGTCTCCGTCGATCGCGGCACAGAGGAGGTCAGAGTCACCGTGACCGGTACCGTCCCCAGCCTCGTACCGGGGGCGACCTGGTCTGTGGAACACGTGTCGGTCGCCCCTGTCGAACGCTTCGTCCCCGGAGGTACCACACCGTGAGGAACCGTGACCGGGGCTCCGCGTCGGTGGAACTCGCCATCGTCACACCCGCCCTGCTGCTCTTCGCGATGCTGATGATCTTCGCCGGGCGCACCGTCGACGCGGGCACCACCGTCGACGAGGTCGCCCACGCCGCCGCCCGAGCGGCCTCCCTGGAACGCACCCCCGGGGAGGCCTCGGCGGCGGCGACCACCATCGCATCCGCGACGCTTCGGGAACAGGGGTTGGCCTGCTCCGACCACGCGACCAACGTCGACCACGGTGGTCTCGCCGCCGGTGGGGCTGTCTCGGTGACCGTGACCTGCACGGTGAGCTTCTCCGACCTGCTCGGGGTCGCCTTCCCCGGCAGCCGCAGCATCGAGGGCGACGCCACCGTCGCTATCGACACCTTCCGGGGGACCCCATGAACACCGCCACGACGCGGGACGACCGCGGCCAGGTGAGCGCCTTCGTCGTGATCATGGCGCTCGCCTTCCTCCTGTGCCTCGGACTCGTCTACGAAGGCGGGGAACTGCTCCAGACCCGCCGCCAGACCGCGACGCTGGCCCAGGAGGCAGCCCGCGTGGGCGCCCAACAACTCGATTGGGAGACCTACCGAGAGGGCGCCGAGGAGGTACCGCTGGACGCCGCCGCGGCGGCCTCGGCGGCCCAGGCCTTCCTCGGCTCCGCCGGAGCCGACGGCACCGTCAACGTCAGCGGCGACACCGTGACCGTGACCTGCGCCTTGCCCTACTCGTTCAGTCTGCTCCCCGCCGGCTCGACCACCGTCGAGACCACGGCCACCGCACGCCCCCACACGCAGTCCACCCCTTGACCCTCGTGAGGCGGAGATGCATCCATTGAGCCGGCTCTGCGCGGTCGCGTTCGCGCTCGCCTTCCTGATCGGCCTTCCCTACGTACTGCTCTGGCACGTGACCTGGCCCGAGCCGCCCGCCTCCTGGGAGGTGGCCCTGGCGCACCTGCGCGGATGGCGGACCCCACCGGGTGTGCTCACCGCCGCGCTGATCACGGCCCTGTGGGCGCTGTGGGGACTGTTCGCGCTGGCGATCATGGCCGAGGCCGTGGCGCGGCTGCGCGGCGTCACCCTGCGCCTGCGCCCGCTCGGCCCACTCCAGGCGATCGCCGCCACGGCCGTCGCGGCCACCGCGGTCACCCCCGCCGTCGCGTTCGCCGACACCGTCGCCCCGGCGGAGCAGAGCGAGGACGAGGACGAGGCACCCGAGGCCGCCCAGGACGACGCCGAACAGGCGCCCGTCGAACGGACCCGCACCGTCAGCGGGTTCGAACTGGGGTCCGCGGAGCTGACCGAACGGATGCGCCAGGACCTGGCGCCCACCGTCGAGATGCTCGGAGACCACTGGGACCCGAACGTTCCCGTCCGGATCACCGGTCACACCGACCCCAGTGGCGACGCCGAACGCAACCAGGAACTGTCCGAGGAACGGGCCCGGGCGCTCGCCGAGCACCTGACGGAGTCCCTGGGCGAGAACGCCCCCGACACCGAGGTCACCGGAAAGGGGTCCGACCAGGAGATCGAGGGACCGGCGCAGACCCAACGTCGAGTCGAGATCGCCTACACCCTGGCACCGACCCCGCCCCCGGCCCCGGCACCCGAATCGCAGGGACAGGGCCAGGCCGCGCAGACAGCGGAGGAAGAGGGCGATCGGCCCGTCGTCACCATGGACAACACCTCCGCCGTCACCGATGAGGACGGACCCCGAGTCGTCGTCGTGGAGATCCCGGACGGCGGCATCGCCGCGACCGTGGCCTTCGCCGGTCTGGCCGGGGGCTACCTGCTGGGCAAGCGGGGCTCCTTCGTCCCGAGGATGGCGCTCAGCCTGCCCCGGCCGCGGCTGCGCGCCGGCCGCCCGCGTCGCCTGGCGCTTCCGGCCCCGCCCGAGCGCCCCGAGCCCACCGACGAGATCCACGAGCGCGTGACCCTGGAACTGGACCACGTCCCCGGCCTGGGCCTCATCGGCAAGGGCGCCGACGCAGCGGTCCGCCGCCTCATCGTCAACGCCCTGGACCCGACCGAACCCCTCGCCGTGCGCGTCCTGATCACCGAGCCCGAGGCGACCCGGTTGCTCGGCGAGGCCGGCCGGGACCTGCTGCGCGATCGGCCGTGCGAGCCGGTCACCATGGTGCCCACGATGGAGGACGCGTTGGCGTTCCTTGCCTCGGAGCTGCACGCCATGGACGCGCGGGAGCGGGCACCCCTCGCCCTGATCGCCTCCCCCGACCCCCGCCACGAGCACGCTCTGTCCGGATTGTTGCTGCACGGACAGCACCGTGGCGTCACCGCGGTCATCCTGGGCAGCTGGCCACTGGGCGGCAACTGCGTGGTCGACGCCGACGGGCTGATCTCACAGACCAGCCAGCCGCTCTCCACCCTGTTCCACTGTTCCTGGGCGGGATCGACCTCGGAGAAGGTCCGCGAGGCCGTCGTCACCTACCACGAGGCGGACCACGCGCTCTCGGAGCGGACGGAACGACCGTCCTCACGCCGTGACACCGAGACGTGGGAGGCGGAACGTGGCCGTCCGGTGCTCGTCGCCGAGGACTGGGCCGATGACGACGCGTTCACACCGGTCGGTGGCAACGCCGCTTGGGAGCGGCTCACCCGCGCCTGGGACGAGGACCCCGATTCGTTCGCCGCCGATGACGACGCCGACGCCGCTGAGGAAGCCGTCGAGTTCGATCGTGACGTCGAGGACGGGCAGCGGACCGCTCCCGATGACGGTGCCGCCATCGGTGCCGCCTTCGGTGCCCTCCAGGACGGGGAGGTCGGCGCCCACAGGGTGGCCACGGTCGACGACCACGACGACTCCTGGTGGGACGAGACCCCGGTGTCCGCGGCCGCCGAGACCGAGCAGACGGGGAAGGCCGAGCAGACAGGGAAGGCCGAGGAGCGGGACGCAGAGGAACACGGCGACCCGGACCAACCCGAGAACCCGCGGACCCTCGCACCGGAACGGGACACCGACGCCACCTCCGTGCCCGACACCGAGGGTGGGGATCAGACCGTCGTCCCCACCACGGAGGACCCCTTCGCCGCCCTGACCGGGGACGCTCCCGAACGCGAGGTCGCCAAGGTCGAGCCCCTCACCGAAGACCCGCCCGGTCCCACCGGCGAAGCCACCCGTGCGGACGCGGGAATCGCCGATCACGTGGCCGTTCCGACCAAGGACTCCACCCGTTGGGAGGAGGCGCCCACCCCGAAGGCCCGGGAGGACAAGGAGGTCCGCTTCGAGCGCGTACCCGGACGCAAGGCCGGACGGGTCCGTGTCGTCCGGGTGGATCGGCCGACGTCTCCGGAACCGGTGGAGCGTTCGGCCCGCGGACCCGTGCGTCCCCGCGCGACCCGGCAACCCCTTCAGGACACCGGTGGGGCCCGGCCGGCCTCGCAGCAGGCCCGCGTCACCGTCGCCGCACCGGCCCTGCCCGGACATGTGGCCGATGACCAGACCGCGCTCTCCGACCGCCCCCAACCGGCCAAACCGCGCAAGGCGGGCCGAGGGAGAACGTCGCGGCCTCGAACGGAGGACTGAGTACGGGCCACCGGATCCCGCCCGATGACGT
This sequence comes from Nocardiopsis sp. NPDC055551, assembly GCF_053619415.1. NCBI lineage: Bacteria > Bacillati > Actinomycetota > Actinomycetes > Streptosporangiales > Nocardiopsidaceae > Nocardiopsis > Nocardiopsis sp. NPDC055551. The sequence goes on from NZ_JBSHJJ010000001.1 coordinate 375,203, forward strand.
GAGTGGTCCCCGCACCCGCGTGGGACCACTCACGTGACTCGTTCGTGCCGCGTCAGCGTCGGCCACCGCCGGAACCCGTGGAGACGTCCAGGTCGTTGCTCACGTCGATGGCGCCCTCCTCGGAGACCTGGTAGTTACGGGCCGAGCGCAGCACCTGGTCGGCGGTGCGGTCGAAGGCGATGACCAGCGTCTCACCGAGCTTGTCCAGCATCTCCACCTGGGGCAGCAGGTTCTTTTCGAGCGAGTCCGCGATCTCGTCGCCGGGCTCCCAGATCGTGCTCACGTCGCCACGGTCCGAGGCGAGGTAGGAGAACGCCTGCCGGATGATCTCCCCCGGTTCGCGCAGGGCCTCTCCGGCTCGGGCCATCTCCTCCGGGTGCACTGTCAGGTTGTCGTTCGCCATCATCGTCCCCTGCCGTGTGTGGGGCCGTCCCCGCGGGGGTCGGCACGTCCGTGCTTCCCCCACGTTCTAGCGGCGGGCGGTGAAGGGAACGTGTGGGCCCGTTGACGGCCGGATGTACACGAGGGACACTCGTCAGCCGTTCGGGGGGACGTTCAGGGCGCCGTGGAACTCGGCGTTCAGCTCCTCCTGCCGGGATGGCCGATCCTCGCCGGTCGTTTCGGGTTCCTCGGCGGTGGCGTCGGGGGCGGTCGTCGTGGCCGATTCGGGGGGCGCGCCGACCGGATCGTCAACGGGGGCGGACTCCGTCTCGGTCTCGGTGACGGTGGGGGCACCGACGGGGGCGTTTTGTGGAGGGATGACCCGGGCGTACAGTGCGTATCCCCGAAGGCCCCACCGTTCAACGGAGATGATCCGGTAGGTGGTGCCGCGGGCGAGGATGATCTCACGTTCGGTGGGATACAGACTGTGTTCGCCGACCCACATGCCTTCGGTGCCTTCGGGGAGGTCGAAGTAGATGACGTCGGTGGGCTGCCCACCGATCGCGCCAGGACGGTTCCCCAGGGAGACGGGCATGAAGCCGTGCTCGGTGTGGACACTGCCGATCAGGACGTTGGGGTCGTCGTTGGCGTCGGGGCGCAGGTGTTCGAAGCCGTAGACACCTCGTACCGCTTCCACGCCTTCGGGTAGCGGATGGCGGGTGACCTGATCCAAACGTTCGATGATGTCCAGGACGTCCTGGGCGTCTGGGAAGGTCGGGGTCTTTCGCCTGTCGAGGTTGGCCTCGGCGATGCGCCCGGCGCTGCCCGCCCGCCCGCGCAGTTGGTCCATGGCCATCTCGGGGTCGGGGGAGTCGAGGACGTCCCTGACGACCGATTCCTGTTCAGGGGTGAGTCGTCCGGATTCGAGATGGGCCCGCAGGGTCCGCAGGTCCGGCCATCGGCCCAGGCCGACCTCGTAGAGCTGCCATCCGGGGTGGGCACGGCTGGCCTGACGGTGGCGGTCCAATTCGGCCTGAACGGTCTCTTCGTTCAGTGGTCGCAGTCGGGAGAACTCGGCGATCCAACCATCGGCGGTGAAGTTCTGGATGTATCTCTGGGTGCGGGGTTTGTGCGTGTCGTAGGCGTTGGGGTTGAAGTCGCGGTCGTGGAGGTGGTTCTGATAGGCGGCCAGGTCCGCGTGGCCGGGGAAACGAAGGATCCCGTTGGAGTCTCGTTGCCCGAGATCATGGGTGGGAGCGGGCGGCGTCGCCGCCTCGTGCGTGGCCGGCTCTCGGGCTTGTTCACCGGATGCCTCTGGTGTGGGGGTGTTCCGGGCCGGGTCGGTTCCTCGGACGGGGGCGCCGTCGTCGACGTCGTCGTTGACGGATGTGGCCCTTGGGGCCGGTGCGCTGACGGGTGTTTCACGCGTCAGGGGGTCATCCCTCCCCGGGGCGGAGGTGGTCGGCGGGGCGCTGTTGTCGAGGTCGTCGTTGGGGGAGGGTTCCCTCGGTGCGGGTGCGGGTGCGGGTGCGGGTGCGGGTGCGGGTGCGGGTGTGCTGGTGGGTTCTGTGGTGGGGGTGTTTCGTGCCGGGTTGGTTTGTTGGGTGGGGGTTGGTGGTGTGGGTCGGGGGTCCGCGTCGTAGAGGTCGTCGTCCGGGGGAAGGGTGGGTTCGATGCGTGTGGTCTGTTGGTGGTTCGTAGTGGGGTCGTTGGGGATGCGGTGGTCGTTGTCGCGGGGGATCGCCGTGTTGGTGGGCGCGTTGTCGGTCGTGGTTCGCGTTTCGGTGTTCTCCACCGCCGGTCCGGATGCGAGTGTGGGTGTGTTGCGGGGTGTTTCCGTGTTGGTGGTGCCCGTCGGAGGGGTCGTCCTCGTCACCGGTGCGGGTTGAGACGCCCGCAGGGCGTGCAACGCGTCGACCAGGTTCTGCATCGCGGTGGTCCGTTGGTCCTCCGTCCGATGGACGGCGTCCAAAAGCTCTTCGTAACGAGCTTGGTACCCATCGTCGACGGCCCCGGCCTCATGGGCCCGGCCGACGTGTGAGAAGAGTTCCCCTCGCGCCTTGAAGTAGGCCGCGTCCGCATCGGTGAATCGCTTCTCCGCGGTCGCGTAACCCTCGATCTCCGGTGACTCGGTCCTCAGCCCCCAGTCCCGAGCCTGGTCGGCGTCGACCCAGCGCAGGATCGAGGCGTCTGCGTGCCCTCCTCGGGTGTTCGTTCCATTCTTGCTCTCCGCCCAAATCGCCCACACGGCCGGGACACGAACGAGGAACATGCGTTTGGTCCCCGGACCGTCGGCCACCGCCCCGTGTCGTTGGCTGCTGGAGTTTCCACCACGAGCACCCCTCAAACCGGCGGACTCGGACTCCAGGGTCTCGCGTATACGGTCCGACGGCCGTCCGCTCTCCGTCACCTGACCGCTGAGACCGGCGTTCTTCGCCGTCTGTTCCACCGTGCCCTGTGATTGCCGCCCACCCTCCTGGTCCGAGTCACGGGCCCGGCTCTCGTTGCTCACCCCTTCGATCCTGGCCGACCCGGTGTCGATCAGGGTCCGCACCTTGACCACGGATTCCTTGAACTCGGCCAGCACGGTGGGTTCGTGCGTCGCGTCGGGTGTCTTCGCCTGAAGGAGTAGTTCGTCCTTGCGGGCGGTGATCCCGTTCGCTCGCTCGATGTCCGTGATCTTGCCATCCAGGTACCGGGTGGCGGACGCGACGTTGCCGGCCTCGGTATCGGCGCGTTCGTTCGGTTTCGTCCATCCATCGAGCAGCGCGGCGTTGACCACGGCGGCGTCGAGAAGCAACTTCGCCTCGCCCTGGATCGCGACGGGGACCGCGTCGAGGCCGCCATCACCATCCTGGAATCCGGTCCCGTACCGGCCTCTGTGGGTCCTCGACCAGGCGTCGACCTCGAAGCGTTCCCTGATCGGTACGTACCGCGGCCCGGTCGAGCCGGCCTGCCCCGTGGTTCCCGCCTCCAGGTAGGGCAGAGGATAGATGCTCTCTTGCCGGGCGTTCTCGCTCTGAACCGTGTACTCCCGGTCACCGAAGGACAACGTCATGGTCACGTCGGTCGGTGTGGTGACCACCGCGTAGGGGGAGAACAGCACACGTTCCTGCGTCAGTTCGCGCGCGGTGCCCTGTGAGTCCGTCTGCTCGGTGCGCGACTGTTGCCGGAACCCGGGGGTGCCGCCCGCACTGATGGCTCCGGTGTCCCGCCCGGTCGCCGGGTCGTGCTCGTTCCCGATCGGTGCGAGCAGACCGAACGCCCCACCGGTGCCATGACCCCGGATCTTGATGTTGGTCTGGGTGTTACCGGACGTCTCGATGTTGCGGTCCACGTACTCGATCAGCCCGCCGAGATGGTCGACGTTCGACGGAGCGCGATGGACGTCGAAGTCGAGCGTCGCTGTGCGGGAATGGTTGCGGACCCGTGGCCCGATGCGTTTCACCCGCACCTCTAGCCCCGTTCGGTTCCCGTCGACGTGCCTGTTCAACGCCTTGATGACGTCCTCGCGGGAGTTGACGGTCAACTCCCACCCGTCCGCCCGCAGCTGCCGATTCAGGTCGGCGAGCATGGAATCGACCTGGAGGGGGCGTGAGTCCACCCCCTTGCCCAGCAGGTCCGGCTTGGTGGTGAGCGCGGTCGGTGGCGCGGTGGGAGGCGGCTGCGTACCGAACTGGAACGTTCCGTCGTCTCGCCAGGTGATGGCGTCATGGACGAGCCCCTGCGCGAACACCCAAAGCGCGGGCACCATCACCTTCTGGGCGTCCCGAACAGGCATGTACCAACCCGTGTGCTGATTCTCCCCCGGGGACCGTGGAAAGGTGACGATGAAGTCGAAGTCCTGCTTGTGCTCGGTCGTCTGGAGGATCACACCGCCCGTGATGAACTCGAAGGAGGCACCGGTGAACTTGACCTCCCGGCGATTCCGGTACGAGACCGAGGACGACTCACCCTCCGAGTGCCCGTGGGGGGTGTACCGCATCTCCAGCCCGGGTTGGAGCATCGGACGGTCGGCTCCACGCTGGGCCTGATCGGGTGTCTCGGCCGTTCCCTGGAAGTTGAAGACGCCCCGGGTCGTGATCGAGAGCGTCGTCATGTTCTCGTGGGAGTGCCCTGATCCGAAGGAGATCTCCCGAACCTGGTTGACCTCCAACGTGGCGAAATCGCGCAACGTGGCCGACGTGACCTGGGTGGGAACGTACCAGGTCACGGTGGTCGGCCGGGTGCGCTGCAAGGCGAGGCCGTCGTCGAGTTGGGTACGGAAGCGGTCACCCGTCCCACTCAGGATGTCGGGGGAGGCCGCCAGTGTCTGTGAGGAGACGTGGGTGGCGATGATGGCCGTGCTACCGTCCCGCGAGTCGACCGACCGCGAGAACGACCAGTCGTCGCGGGTCAGGGCTTCGTAGGTGAGGGACCCCACGGTGATGACGTTTCCGTCACGCTGGAAGAGGGCGGGGTTGAAGGCCTGGACCGTGCCGAACGTGTTCATCAGCGATTCTGACCGTGGGGTGCGCTGGATGGCCAGGGGTTCCGGTGCGTCATCGTCTCGCTGAGTGGTCGAGGCCGTGGAGTCGTCGTCCTCGCCGCGCCGGCCGTCCCCCTCCCGCCGCTCCGTGGTGGTGCCGGTGGTGTTCTCCGTGCCGGGCCTGGTCGTGGTCCTGGCGGTACCCTCCGTGGTGGGTGGGGCCGTGTTCTCACCGGTCGTTCGTTGTGGGTTCCGGCTCTCGGTGCGCGGCGTCGTCCCCGTGGGCTCGGCCTCCTCCGGCACCGTCTCCAATCCGTTCGGGGTGGAGCGGAAGACACGTGTGGACACCTGGTCGGTGTTCACGAAGCCCGCGGGTCCCTGCCTGAAGAGGTTGTACGCATTGGCCGGGGGGAGGGTTCGGGGCCTGGTCACATCCTCGGTCGGCTGGTTGTCGAGCGGGACACGAGCCCCCACCCGGGGCGCGTGCAACTCCAGCCGGGCCCTGGGAGCCGTGTTCCGCGCACCGAAGATCTCGCGCCCCATGCCCATGTCGGTCACCGCCTCTGCCCGGGAGGAACGTGGGACCAGACCGTCCTTGGGACCGATCCACGCCGTGAACTCAGCGTTCGCGAAGAGACGGCGACTACCGCTCTTGTCCTTGACGTTGGTCTCGGTGGCCGAGGAGATCCCGTGTTCGCTCCGCTTCGCGTCACGGAAATCAGAGGCCATCCGGAAGGTCGGACCACCCGATTGGGAAGGGTGACCGAAGCTGTCGAGCCCCTGGTTGACACTGCGCACATTGACGCCGACCCTCGCCTCATTGGTGAGCGAGGTGAACTTGCCCGCGTTGCGGTTCAGACTCGACGACGAACCGGTGGTGGTACCCGTGTGCGAGTTGTCGAGGGGCGCAGCCTCCGAATAGTTGTCGATCTTGACGCGGGGCCAGACGGAAATGTGGTCGGGGACGAACAGACGGCGTTCCCTGAACTCGTTGAGCCAGGGGAACTTCTTGGTCTCGACCAGCTTGACCTCCATCTGCCCCGACAACCAGGCGTCCGGGTCGGCCCGGAAGGACGCGGCGTTCACCTTGTCCAGAAAGATCTCGGTGTTCTTTTGGGCCTGGCTCTTGTTGCGCCGGTGACGCCAACCCGCGTGGGAGGTCCGGGGTTCCGGGGTTCCGGGAATGGCCAGGTGCGGCAGGACCAGGCCCGGGTACTCCCGGTCGATCTCGGTGAGGACCCGGTGCGCGTAGTCCCGGAAGAAGGGGCGTGCCGGGGCCCCACCGGGGACCCGGGTCTCGGCACCATCGGGATAGGTCACCTCCCGGACCAAGGCGTCGCCCAGGTGGGTCGGACCATTCCCAGACCCCAGACCACGGTCCAGGAACGGGTCCCCCGTCCGGTCGATCGCGTTCGTCTCCGGCCTGCCCTCGTCGAGCCGGCGGACGTCGTCCGCGGTGATGGCCTCGATCGTGTCGAGGTCGAACAGGGTGGGAGTGGTGTCCCCGTCCATCCAGACGGCGAGCACGCGCCGTGTCCGGTACACGGCCGTGTCCGTGCTGTGGAACAGGTGCGCGTCCCAGGCGTTGTCCGATCGGCCCCTGCCACGGGCCCACACCTTTTGGAAGCGCTCCTGGAAAGCAGGCACCTCCAACCGGATCATGTCACCGGGAAGGCGGGAGATGAGCCCCGCGGAGAACGCCGCCGAGAAGCCCTTGAAGCGGTTGGCGACCAGACCGGCGCCACGGGTGAGACGGTCGGTCAGCTTGAGGTTGAAGTTGTCGGGGACGTGGGGGACGCGCTCCATGGATTCGGGCAGCGACTGCATCGTGATCGTCCGAGACTCGCCCTTGGCGTCGGGCACGCTGATGGTGCGGGGCTCGCTCGTCATGGTGGGCAGCTGGGTCATGACGACGTCGTCGGAGAACACCGACAGCACGCCGAACCGGTTCAGTTCGCGGTGTTGTTCTCGCGACCCGGTCTTGCGCCGGGTCACCACGGCCGGGGTCTCCCTGTTCCCGTGGGTCCGGTGAAGCACCTTGCGGGTCTTCGGAGGCGTGTCGGCGGACTCGTACCCGAGCCGGTCGGCGATCCAGTCGTTCAACGAGGTGGGTGTGGTGTTCGGTTGAGGTGCGTTGTTCTGTGGGGGTCGGGGGGTTTGGGTTTCGGTGGTGGGTGTGGTGTTCGGTTGTGGTGTGTTGTTCTGTGAGGGGCGGGGCGATGGGGATCCGGCGGCGGGTCGACGGATGAGGGATTGGACCGCGATGGGGTGGGAGTTGGCCAGGTAGCCGCCGTTCCGGCGGTTCCGCGTGTTCGTTCCGGTGTTGTTCGCCGCGGTGCCGGTACCGGTGGTGTTGGTTCGCGTTCCGGTGTCGACCGTTCCGGTCCGGGGCCCGGTGCCGGGGTTCTCGGTTCCCGCGTTCGTGGTACCGGTGTTGTTCGTCGCGGTCCCGCCGGTGGTCGGAGCCGTGGGCCTCGGCCACGGGTCCGCGAACGAGATTCGCGGCGGCAGGTCGTACCGTTCTTGTGACCTCAACCCGCCCATCAGAATCAGCCGCACCCCCTGTGGAATGGGAGCCGGCTCCAGAACCCTCCGCCGAGGCGCCGTGGTCCCTGTAGGTGCCGCGGTTCCTGTGGTGCCCTCGGGCGCGGTGGGCGGGGTCGTCGCGGGAGCCGGGTTTCCTGAGACGGCCTGAACGGTCCCATCGTTTCCCTCGGCGGGTCGCCCGACCGGTCCAGGGTTCGGCAGGTTCACCAGTTCGATCCCGTCGACGCCCTCGGTGGCGGTCGTGGCCGATGGTGGGTTTCCCGAGGTCTCCCGCCCTGTCCCGCTGTCCGACCTTGGTGTGCTCGCCACCGGTTCCGGGCCATCCTCGACCAGCCATGTGACCGCCAGGTCGTTGGTGTAGGTCTGCCCCTCGCCGGTCATCTCAGAGCTCAACTGCTGGGTGCGGTTGGTGTCTCCGGATTGCTGTTGGATGGACGAGCCCCCGTAGCCCGTCAGCCTGCCGCCGACCGAGGCGGCCGGGATGACGTCCGGACCGAGGAGGTTGGCGTGGACGCCCACGCCCGGCTGTCGTCCTTTACCGGAGATCCCGGACTCGCCGCTGGAGGTCTGGGTCTGCACGTCGTGCAGACCTTTGAACTTGGCGGTCGGGGCACCTGTTCGGGGCCGCTGGTCCTGGTTCCACGCGTCGTCGGTGCCCAGACGCAGTGTGTAGGTTCTGCCATCGGAGGAGGTCTGGCGGACACCTCCGGGGGAGAAGAAGTCCCGAGGGTCGGTGGCGAGACGGTTTTCGAAGAAGAGACGAACGTCGTCGGGCAGCGTGGAGCCCGAGAACGTGGCGAGGACCGCTTCTGGGTCGACGCGGACGCCGTAGGCCTCGATCCACCGTGACTCGATCAGGTAGTTGAGTTGTAGGTTTCGCGCGCTCACCTCGGTACGGGAAGTGTCCCTCCGGGTGCCAGAGGGGCCCGCGACCGCCGGCGGAACACTGCCCGGACTTCTGCGGGGAGTCCTTACCGGATGAACAGGGGGCCTGGGCACTTCGCGCGTGATCGGGGATGGAGGTTGTTCCGTCTCGGCGTCGAGGTCCTCGACCGCGCGTTCTTTTCCTTTGGACTGTCCGGTCTTGGTTTCGGCCGCGTCGAACTCTTCGGTCCAGGATTCCTCGGCAGGGTCGTTCGGGGGGTCGGGTTCGGGTGTCCTGGTTTCGGGTTCCTTTCCCTTGGGTTCCTTGGTTTGGGTTCTTGGGGTTGGTGGTTGTTCCGTCCGGGGGGTTTTGGGTTCTGTGGCCGGGGGGGTCCTTGGCCGTGATTCCTCGGGTTCGGGTGTTCTGGTCTCGGGCTCCTTCCCCTTGGGACGTTCCACCCGGGATTCCTCGGCTTCGAGTCGAGGCGACTTGCTTCCGGGCTCCCTGGCCTCGGGTCCTTTGGGCGAAGAGTCCTCTGCCTTGGAGGCCTTGGACCCGGTCACCGGCGGGACGCTCGTACCGGGCGTCTCCTCGATCGCGGGATCCGTCGCAGGGAGCGGTTCCTGCACTGGGTCGTCCGAGTTCCGGAGCGGATCGCGGTCGCGGACCGGACTCGATGGACGTGCGGAACCCGTCTCGGATCCACTCTTTCGGTGAGGGGACGCGACCGGTGGGGGAGTACCCACGGCGTGGACGTCGGACGCGGACGATTCGGCGGGTTCATCCGAGCGAGGTGGGGCGCCATCGCCGACCGGTGCCTTCACATCATCGTCGTCCAGGCCCTCTCCCCGATGGGGCACCGGGGTGTCCTCGCCACCGACGACGTCCCCCTCGACGCCATCGGTCGGAGGTTCTTCCTTCCTCTTTCCCCTGGTCTCCGCAGTGGGATCGGGGGTGGCGGTCTCTTCTTGCCCGATGGGGTCGCCGTCCGGATCGACGGGGGAGGACTCCACGCCCCCCTCATCCTGCTCCTCCCGGATCGGGGTGAGCGGATCGCCGCCCTGCCGGGTGGGCGGTGCGCTCCGGTTCGCCACGTGCCCCTCTGGCCGTTCTCTCCCAAAGGACGGTGGCTCGGCCACGGGTGTGACAGGAGCCGGCGCCGGGGGAACGATCGTGCTCTCCGTTCGCGGCGTGGGCGTCTCGTGCGAGGTGTGCTCCGCCTCTCGTGACGTACCGACCGTCTCCGTGTCGACCGGACCGTCCACCACCTCGGGCGGGTCCGAAGGGGCGGACACGCCCTCGTCCGTCGGCGATTCGAAGCCATCCCTTTGTCCCGCTTCGTACACGCCTTCTCGGGAGGGGCCCGAGCCCGTACCCTCTTGCCGCCCTGACGAAGACGAAGACGCCGGCCCGGTCGCAGGGCCTGAACCGGACGGTTGCGGTACGGGAGCGGCCACCATCGGGGGTGGCACGGGAGCACCCTCGGTACCGCTCTCCTGTAGGTCGCCGTTCAGGGATCGGAAGAACTCCCCGGCGATGCCACCGGCCTCCGACCCGTGGGGTTCGGACCGACCGATCCCTTCGTTCGAAGTTGGAAATTCTCCTTCGGGGTCGGCTTCCGTGAACGTGTCTCGCCTCTCGCCGCCGCGTGATTCGCCTTCGGGCGAGGGTGAGGACGGAGCCTGGGGGGTGTGCTCCTCGAACCCCTCGGGCTCCCCGTGCTCAGGACCCGTGGGCGAAGTGATCGTCTCCGCCTCCGCCTCGGAACGTTCCAGGTCCCCACGAGGTGCCTGCCCGGAGTGCTCCTCGCCGGTCTCCTGCGCGGCGGGCGGTGGCTCCACCACGGTGGTCGGGGGTGCGGGCTCGGCCTCGTGGGTGGGTTCCCCACCCGTGGTGTCGCCTGTGGTGGTGTCGCCCGTGAAGGCATCCTCGTGGCCTGGTTCGGGCGCCGGGGCGGGTTGGGCGTCGGACCGTTCCCGACCGTCCCCGTCGGAGCCGCTCGTGTCGCCGGACCGTGCTGCGGAGTGCTCCCCGCCGCGTCCGACGGGATCGGAACCGGTCCCCGCACGAGGGGCCTCCGCCTCACGCCGGCCGGAGTTCTCGGCCGCCCCCGAACGTGTCTCGGAACCCTGCCCACCCTGGGACACCTCCCCGCCCCGCGAGGACTCCGCGTCACCCTGACGCGGTTCTTCCCCGCCCCGGGGGGCACCCTCCCCGCTTCCGGAGGATCCCCCTCCGCCCTCAGACGCCTCTTCCCCAGGCGGGGAGGGCGCCTCACCACCCCGAGACGATTCCTCCCCGCCCGCGCCGTCCTCCCCGCCAGGGTGGCCCGACAGGTCGATCGTCGTCGAGTCGTCGTCGCTCACGCCGTCACTCTCGAAGGACGAGAGACTCTCTCCACCGCCTCGCAGACGAGAGGGCCCGAAATCGGGCTCCAGGCCACGGTCCCCACCCCGCTCCGGGTCGGCCCCCGGCCCGGCACCACCGAACTCCGGTGCGGGCAGGTTGTTCAGGTCGCGCAGACCGTTGAGGGCGTCGATGCCCCTGAGACCGCCGCTCACGGCCAGGTCGTGGACCACCGAGCTGGAGGCCCCGGCGACCGCGGACATGCCCGACGCCTTCCACTCCTGCTCGGGCGAGAACCACAGGTTCGTGAGTCCCTCGCCCACGTAACCCTCGAACGCGCCGGAGGCGGCGCCGATGCCCAGGGACATGGCCCGGTCGCGCCAGCGGCTGCCGAAGTCGGCCACGGTACGGCCGAAGGCCTCCGGCACGTCCCGGGCCAGATGGTCCCGCGTGCTCTGGGGGAGCGGTGCGGAGCCCAACACCTCGTCCAGGGAGGACGTCATACGCGGCGTGTTCCACGTGCGCAGCATCGTCTCGGCGTAGTCGCGCCCCATGTTCCGGGCGGCGGTCTCGCCGATCGTCTCCCCGAAGTGCTTGGCGAACACGTCGCCGGACCTGTCCACGAACCGCCGGGCGTGGTCCATGCCCACGCTGGCGGTGTTGGGCCGCTGGGCCGCCCCGAGGAACTCGTTGGAGTTGCGCGCGAACAGGTTGACCAGGTCGCGGTTGAACTCCGGGGTGATGCTTCCGGGTGGCTGTGGGACGTGCCCCGGGGGCCCCTCGGGCCCGTCGCCGGGCTGGTCCCGAGGTGGCGGGGTCGGGGAGGCATCGGGGGTGTCCCGTGGCGTCGGGGTGGCGATCGAGTCGGGGTCCGGCCCCCGTACGGCCGGACCGGCCGGGGGATCGGGGACGATGTCACGGACGGGTGGTGGGGGCGTCGGCGGATCGGGAATGTTGTCGCCGAAGAGTTTGGCCAGCTGACCACTGAGGAACAGATCCGCGCCGAACGACAGACCCGCGCTGAGCAGACCTTCGACGAACGCGCCCGCGGCGGCCATTCGGGTGAGCTCCTTGTCCCACTCCTCCCGGTTGCCCTGGTCCATCTGGATCCGCTGGATGAGCAGGTCCATCGTCACGCCGAACATCTGCGCGATGAACAGGTGACTGAGCAGGTTCCACAGCAGTGAGTTGAGGATGCGCCGGATGACCACGTTCTTGATGAACTTGAACACCGGGATCATCTTCAGCGACGCGCCGAAGGTGAACTTGGCCGTCGCGATCGCCCAGGCGATCTCCAACGCCAACTGGATGAGCTGGCCGATGATCATCCACTTGGCGTACTCGACCTGGTTGGCCGCGTCCTTGGCGTACTGGCGGATCTCCCCGGCCAGCTTGGCGGACTCGCCGACGTAGTCGCGCTCTCCAGCGGTGAACTGGGCCAGGGAGTTCTCGAAGTACTCGGTGGTGCGGCTATCGAAGGTGCTCTGCACCTTGCGTCGCAGGACCACGATCAAATCGGGAAGTTCGGTGGCGAGGATGTACTCGACGGTCGCGTACGCGTCGGACATGTTCCGCAGACGGTCCTCGTCGACCTTGGGCCACTTGGTCCCGGTCAGCCCGTAGAAGAGATTGGCCAGATCGTCGGGGATCTCCATCCCCATGAGCGCCCTCGCGTCCTACCGCTCCGACTCGGTCAAAGGAACCGGGGGCGCACGGCCCACCGACGCGATGATCCTAGGGCCACAGACCGTTCACATCACCGGCCCCGAGCGTCCCTTCCCGAACTGTTCGCCGCCCGGTAACCACACCCGCACCGGCCCGTGACCGTCCGAGCCCCTGAGGCCCCAGACGTCACAACCCGGTGGAGGCGGCGGTCGGGGACCCCACCGGCGAGATCCCCGACCGCCGCCTCCACCCGGCCCGAGACCACCACGGTCCCGGAATGCTTCGCCTACTCGGAATCCTTCTCGGAATCCTTTCGGTCCTGGCGTCCGGACGGCGGCGGTTGATACCGCGGGTGGTCCTTGTGCCCGGTCGAACCGGTCCGCGCCGACAGTGTGCCGTGTGTTCCGGTGGTCCGGACCTGCTTGACGTAGGGGTCGCGCAGTACGGGCGGCTCATCGAGGGCTTCGGGCTCGACGACGGTTTCCGAGGTGTCGTGTTCGTCCTCGTCCTGGCGGCGTTCGTACTCTTCCGGTGGCAGGACCTTCTTCCACCTGCGCATCCGCACCTGCGGCAGCTCTCCGGCGTCCTCTCTCAGAGCTCGATACATCGCGTACATCTGGAAATAGCCCATGATGAAGAACGGCAGTCCGACGAGGACGATGATCTTCTCCAACGCCTCCAGACCGCCGGACCCGGAGAAGACCAGCAGGGTCGCGGTCACCACCGCGATGGAGATGGCCCAGAAGATCCGCTGCCCCAACGGGTTGAAGTCCTCGTGGCCATTGGCCATCGTGTCGGCGACCAGGGCCGCGGAGTCCACCGAGGTGATGAAGAAGACGACCACCAGGATGATGGCGATCACCGAGGTGACGCCGACAGCGGGGTAGTGCTCCAAGAACGCGAACAGGGCCCCGGGGACGTCCTCCTGTTCCACGACGCTTTCCACCAGTCCGCCGTCTCCGTGGAGTTCGATGTCGAAGGCGGAGAAACCGAAGACGCCGAACCACAGCACCGAGAAGCCGGCCGGAACGAGGAGCACCCCCGAGACGAATCCGCGAATGGTCCGTCCCCTGGAGATGCGGGAGATGAAGATGCCCACGAACGGGGACCAGCTGATCGTCCAGGCCCAGTAGAACACCGTCCAGTCGGCCTGCCATCCGGAATTGGCGAAGGTGTCGTTCCACAGGGCCAGTTCCGGCAGGTTCATCAGGTAACTGCCCAGTGACTCGATGGTGCCCTTGAGTACGAAGAGGGTGGAACCGGTGACCAGGATGAACACCAACATGGCGATGGCCATCCAGATGTTGACGTTGGACAGGATCTTGATTCCGCGGTCCAGACCCAACGCGACGGAGATCATCGCGACCCCGCCGACGACGCCGATGATGATCAATTGCCACATGGCGCTCTCGGGGATGCCGAACACCTGGTTGATCCCGCTATTGATCTGCAGGGCGCCCAAGCCGAGAGAGACCGCGATGCCGAAGACCGTTCCGACGATGGCGACGATGTCGATGAATCGGCCGATCGGTCCGTGGATCCCCTCACCGATGATCGGCTGGAAGATCGAGCTGACACGTGGTGGCAGGTTCCGTTTATGGATGAAGTAGGCGAAGCACAATGCCGGCAGCGTGAAGATGGCCCAGGTGTGCAGGGTGAAGTGATAGAACGTGAAGTTCATCGCGTCCGCCGCGGCACTCGGCGATTCCGGTTCGATGCCCAAAGAGGGTCCCCGCGGAGGGTCGCCGAAATGGCTGATGGGTTCGGCCACACCCCAGAACATCAGGATGCTACCGATGCCTGCGGCGAAGAGCATGGCGAACCACGCAGGTCCGGAGTGTTCGGGAGGCTCGTCGTGTGGTCCCAGTTTCACCCGGCCGAATCGACTCAGGGCGATAAAGATCAAAAATCCCAGAAACAGGGTGAGGCCGAGAATGTAGAACCAGCCGAGGTTGGCGTAAAGCCATTCCGAGGCGACGGTGACGGCCGCGTCGAGCGGCTCGGTGAAGACGATGGTTCCGACAACAAAGGCGATGATCACCGCGGCCGATCCGAAGAAGATCGGGGGTGAGGTACGCAGTCTCATGAAGTCGTGTAGACGGGTCAGCAAGTAATCTCCTCCTCATGCTTGACGCTGACTCAACGGGGTCATGGTCAGGTGACTCGGCCAGAGTACTGTTCCCGCCGACGTATTGCTCATATCAGCGAAACCATGGCGCCCTGTGTCCGTTTTTGGCGTTATGAGAATTACGTCCCGATAATGGTGTCGCGACGTGAAGATAGGAGTACGTCCGGGGGAGTGGCGGAGGGTGAGCACTCTCGCGGGACGTCCGCGGGCCGCCGGTCGGTGATCGACGATCGTTGGGCGCCACACTGAACTTTCGTTGCCCCACGGCGCGCGCACGTGAACGTTCGTCGGGGTCCGCTTCGTCCCCAAGGCGGAGGGTTCGCCGGTTTTCGTTTACTAGGTTGATCGGTGTCGGCGAGTAACCACTCGAACACACGCCGGTCGGAATCAGGGTGGTGGCCACGAGCAGGCTCTTCAGGACGGATCGGCCCGAGGGCCGACCTGGGCGACGACGTGTCCGATGACAGGACCTACCGGGCTCCCATCGGTGAGCCCGGGAAGAACCGACCGCCGCGAGCGGTCAGCACGGCCTCTCCCCGCCAAGCGCGGGGAGAGTAAACAGAAATCCACATTTTGGAGGAGACACATGTCCTTGTCGCAGCGCATCGCCACCGGACTCGCGATCGGAGCGGCGGCCCTGGCCCTCCCGCTCGCCGCGAGCCCCGCGCACGCGGCCGACTGGGAGGTCGTCGGTGGTGGCTTCGATATGCAGGCCGTCTGCCTCATCGATGCTTACAGCTACGTCGTCGAGGAGGACAACAACCACGACTTCACCGAGTACAAGTGCGTGTACAACGGCTCAACCTGGGACGTCTGGGTTCGCTGACCCCGGCCCGCCCCCTGACTCCCCCACACGGTGGTGCCGGATGATTCCGGCCATCCATCGTTGACATGGAGCTTCGCCCCACCGGAGACCCTCCGGTGGGGTCTTTCGCGTCGGGGCGTGAGTGTCGACCACCCGGGGAACGCCGACCCGCACGAACACCCCCGAACCGCCCAACGCCGCGGGCGGTCGACCATAGGGCCGCACTTCCTGGTGCCCCATCGGAGACGAACAGACCGGTAGGCGCCGCGAACCGGTGATGCGCCCTACTTCGCCGTTCGGCGAAGCGTGTCGCAGAGGATGTCGATGGCGCTGATCGCCGCGTCGGTCTCCGGACCCGAATCCTCCAGTCGCCTTCGGAGCCCGGGAAGGGTCTCGTGCAGCTCCTCGGCTCGCAGCGCCGCCGCGTCCCAGAAGGCCGCCGCCCCCCACGCGCCGTCGGTGGAACGGGCCTCGGCCACACGCGCGAACACGTCCGCGACCTCACGCACGACCGCGGCCAGGGCCGTCTGTGATTTCCCGGGGGCGGACAACACCGTCGTCGCCACGAGCGTGCACATCACGGCCACGCCCTCCAAGGGGCCGGCGGCCGCGACCCGCGTCCGGGTCCGTTGGCGCAGATACACCCCTCGGAGGGTGCGGTCAACGATGTCGAGAGCGGCTGATCGAGCCGATTCCAGGTCCGCGATGGCGGTGTGCGTCGAGACGAGCGCGTCCTGTACCTCGCTCTGCGCGTCGTCTCGCCGGTCGGCGACGTGAGCGGTCCTGACCAGCAGGCGGTGTAGATGGAAGACCAGCTCGTGCTCGGCCTGGGAGAGCAGGCGCAGCGGATGGGTGGGGAAGAGCAACTGGCTGAAGACCAGTGCCACGCCCGCGCCCAACGCGGCGTCGAACAGTCTTTGCGGTCCGCCATCCCCTCCGTAGGGGATGGTCACGGTGAGGATGGCGGCGGCCGCGGCCTGTGCGATGGTCACCCGGGCGGCGCCCACCGCGACGGCGACCAGCGTCGCGACCAGGGTCGCCACGACCAGCCCGAGACTGGGCGTGCTGATCAGCCACACCGCCGATGCGCCGACGATGATGCCGATCAGGGTGCCGGTGAGCAGGTTCACCGCCTGTACCCCGCGGACCCCGAAGCCGGTGTTGAGCGCGACCACGGCGGCGATCGGGGCGAAGAACGGATGATGGTCCCCCGCCACCAGCCACTCGGCCAGGATCCAGGCCAGTCCCGCGGCGGCCGACTGCTGGAGCACCGACCAGGCGTTGGTGCGCACCCGATTCCAGGCGGGACGCCAAAAGGACCTGGGTGTCGGACCTGACCGATCGGGTGCGGAACTCATGACCTCACGTATTGTAGACGATCTGATTACTGTGCGTGTTCATGTGGGAGATGTCGGCTACGATGCCTGGTCGGGGTCGGGTCGCATGACGAAGGGGGACGCGATCGTGAAGGTGGAACGGGTCACCGATCCGATCACCGAGCATGGCGAAGGGCCTTGCTGGTCACCGTCCTGGGGCGGGTTGCGCTGGGTCGACATGACCCGCGGTGACGTGTTGGGCCTGACACCCTCCGGCGACGTCTCCCGAAGGCACGTGGACGACGTCGCCGCGGTCGTGCGCCCTCGCGCCGGTGGGGGAACGATCGTGGGCGTGGAACGCGGGGTGGCGCTGTTCGACGATCAGGGCGAGGAACGGCGCCGGGTCGAGATCTGGACCGACCCGGGCATCCGCATGAACGAAGGCGGCTGCGCCCCGGACGGAACCTTCTACTGCGGATCGATGGCCTACGACAAGACACCGGGGACGGCCGCCCTCTACCGCCTCACGCCGGAGCTGGAGGTGACCACCGTGCTTCCCCACGTCACCGTCTCCAACGGCATCGACTGGTCGCCCGATGGCCGATTCGCCTACTACAACGACACCGACACCGGTTGCGTCGCCGTTTTCGACTGGGACTCCGACCGTGGCCTGACCGACCGCCGCGTCCTGGCCCGGATACGGGACGGTGGCCTGCCCGACGGCCTGGTCGTCGACGCGGAGGGCGGCATATGGACCGCGATCGTCAACGCCGGCCAGGTGCACCGCTACACCCCCGACGGTGACCTGGACGAGGTGATCTCGCTACCGGTCCAGAAGGTCACGGCGTGCACCTTCGGTGACGAGGACCTGGGCACCCTCTACATGACCACGTCCCGGGAAGACCTGGAACCGGACGAGGAACCGTTGTCCGGCTCGCTCTTCAAGATCCGCCCCGGCGTCCACGGCCGTCCGGTCCGGGCGTTCGCCGGATAGAGGGAGGTAGGCGACCCTGGTGCCGTCCGGGGAACAACACCGCCCGGCCGCGGGTGGGCGGGCCGAAGAACTCCTCGACGGCGATCGGCTTCGACGGGGCGGTCATGGTGGATCCCTCTGGTCGATGGACGCGAGCACGGTCCACTCAAAACTCCGACGCCGCTTCGGAGTCAAGGCCGTAGGGCATGGCCCGGACCACAGGGCTCGGTGGGGTCAGGACCCGGACGGTCGCCGTTCATGCTCCAACCGCTGTAGGACCTGGCGCAGCACCCGGTGCTGGACGGGTTCGAGGGACTGCTCGTACAGTTCGTCCAGCAGGGCCGAGGCCTTCGGGCCGGGCTCGGGCGTACCGGCCAGCCGCGCTGACAGTGGTTCCAGCCCGGTGACCCAGTCGTCGATCAAGGACACGACCTCGTCGTCCGGGGCGTCGGGGCCGAGGGCGTAGAACCGCGCCGTCAGCGGCTCCAGCCGCTCGATCATCTCCTTGTCCACCCCTGCGAGCAGGGTGGCGAGTCTCGCTGGGCCGTCCTCGCCGAGCAGGTGTCCGATCAGGACCAGCTGTTCGTGTTCGTGTCGGGCCATGTCCTCGGGCACCCCGGACTCGGGGGCGGAGCGCAGCATCGCCAGCTCCGGGGGAAGGTCGGGCGGGGAGCCGCTACTGCGCAGGGCGGCGATGTCGGCCCTTCGGGCGTTGAGTCGTGCGATCTCGGCGGCCGCCTGGCGGTCGAGCTCGTCCAGCAACTCCTCTACCCCCGCCGGATCATCCAGTACCGCCGGCAGTGCGGACAGGGGTACGCCCAGCGCGGTCGACCTCGTGATCCGCAGGAGCCGCACGAGGTCGCTCACGTCGTAGCGCCGGTAGCCACCGGTCGAGCGCGAGGGCTCGGGCAGCAAACCGATCTGGTGGTAATGGCGCAGCGTGCGGACGGTGACGCCGGCCAGTTCGGCGAGTTCACCACTGAGCATCGGATGACTCCTAGGAGTTCGGGCCGCGCGGCGCGCGGGACGATCACGTCCGGTGGACGGGAAGGTCGAGAGGTCGGCCCGCCTGGTTCCTCGGTAGCCGAGCGCGATGCTCCCGAGCGGTGTCCATCAGGGCGTCCAGGGCCTTTCGCGCCCGCAATAGATCCTCGATGTCGCTGGTGATGCGCAGGCGCTCCCGTGCCAGGCGTTCCATCGCACTGTCGAAGTTCTCCTCCAGGGGCGTGTCGAAGCAGGGCATCATCTCGGCGATGGCACGACTGGTCGCCCCCGCCGCGAGGAGCCGGCGCACGAACTCCACGCGTGGAACGGCGTCCTCCGTGAAGTGGCGCTGTCCGCCGGCGCTGCGGGTACTGCCGATCAGGCCCTTCTCTTCGTAGTAGCGCAGCAGCCGGACGCTCGCTCCGGTCCGTCGTGAGAGCTCCCCGATCCTCATCCCACCCCCTTGGTGAACTGCGACACATCGCTTGCCTCTCACATTGATGTGAGGTTTTAGCGTCGCCAACGTACCCGGTTCGGTCGCGATTCCGCGACCGTTCTCGACCGGGGCATCGTCACACCCACCACTGAGGAAGTTCTGTCGCCATGAACACCGAGGGACCGACCATCGACACGGAGCCTCTCCGTAAGAACCTGTTTCGGCGAGGGCGGATGAAGCGCGATCTCGCAGCGCTGCTGCTGGCGCTCGCCATTCCGCTGACGGGCTGTGCCGCGCTCGACATAGGCCAGGAAGCTTCATCGGACACCAGCGCCTCCGACAGCGGCCCGGAACTCACCGTGTCCGCCGATGAGCTCGCCGCGGCGTTCGCCTGCTTCGAAGGTCCAGGCGACGGCGAAGCGGCTCCCGTCCTGCTGATCCCGCCGACCCTGCTCACAGCGGACGAGACCTTCTCCTGGAACCACCTTCCCCGGCTGAACGAGTCCCGAACGGTCTGCACCATCGAGCCGCCCGAGAACTCCACCGCGGACATGCAGGTCTCGTCCGAGTACGTCACCCACGCCATCCGCGGCACCTACGAACAGCACGGTGAGGAGATCGACGTCCTCGGGTTCAGCCAGGGCGGGGTCCTCGGGCGCGCCGCCCTGCGTTTTTGGCCCGACACCAGGGACATGGTCGACGACCTGGTGACCCTGGGCTCGCCGCACCACGGCAGCACCGCGACCCACTGCACCACTGAGGTGGAGTGCCCGCCCGCGCTGTGGCAAATGGACCCGGAGGCGAGGTTCATCACCGAGCTCAACTCGCCGCGGGAGACCTTCGCCGAGGTCAGCACCACCAGCATCCTGAGCACGACCGACGACACCGTGCACCCGGCCACCACGGACGAGTCCGGGGCGTCCGTACTCGCCGGCGAGAACGTGCGCAACGTGGCCGTCCAGGAGCTGTGCGCGGACAACGAGTCCGACCACCTGATGCTCGGCACGACCGACCCCGTCGCCGCGGCCCTGGCCCTGGACGCCTTCGACAACCCGGGTCCGGCCGACCCCGAGAGGATCACCGACCAGGTGTGCGCCGCCGAAGTGCCCCAGGTCGACGCCGAGACCGCCGCCGAGGGTCTGGAACGGTTGGCGTCCGCCATCGGCGAGACCCTGACGGGAACGCCGACCGTGGCGGAGGAACCGCGGTTCGTCCTACCCACCGACTAGGACCGCTCGCGCGATGGTCGAGGCTCCGTGCGATCCACGGAGCCTCGACCTCCGGGGTTCATTGACGACGTCATGTGAGCTCTGATAGATGAAGTGTCAACAGTTTCGCTACACTGCGTCCATGTATGAGACACCGCGCAGGCTCGACCCGGACGAGCAGGCCGCCTGGGACGGTTTCATCCGCATGCAGGAAGTCCTCATAGGGCGGCTGACCCGTCTCGTTCGGGCCGACTCCGGGATATCCGCGTCCGATTACATCGTGCTCGCCAAACTCACCGAGGCCCCTGACGGGCAGATGCGCTTCCTGGAACTGGCCAAGCTCGTCGAGTGGGAGAAGAGCCGTATGTCCCACCAGGTCACGCGGATGGTGAAGCGCGGGCTCGTGGCCAAGAAGGAATGTCCCGAGGACGCGCGCGGAGCGTTCATCGTCGCCACTCCAGCCGGCTACGAGGCCATCCAGGACGCCGCGCCCGTGCACGCCGAGCACGTCCGCCGTCTCTTCATCGAGGCACTGACGCCGAACCAGCTCAACACGTTCGCCCGGCTCTCCCAGCGCGTCCTGGAGCACGCGGAGAAGCAGCCGGGCTGAACCGGCCACACGGCGTTCGTCCGGGCCGCCGGACCCTCCCAGGAGGATCACGGGTGATCAGCGATGTTCGGGATCGGCGTTGTCGGGACCACAACCGGCGTCCCAGGCCGCGCGCTGGTTTTCGTAGGCCGGGAAGCCGCCGGCGTGTCCGTAGTAGGCGTACCGGCCCTGCTCGTCGAGCACGCCGGAGCAGCCGTGGAGCCGGTCGATCACCCCTTGGGCGTGGCTGAGTTCCGGGGTCCGGCTAAACGGTCTCACCAGGGACGATGGTCGCGATAGTGACACCGCGTCATGTCCACACCCCTACGAACCTCATGCGGAGGAGTTGACGCGGCGGCACTCCCCGGCGAACGGCCCGACGGCTTGAATCGGAGTGCACCTGATCAGAGGCGACGCCGCGGAAGCAAGGACCGGAAAACATGGCACTCCCCAAGCTCCACACCATCGAGGACCTCTTCGGCTCTCCGCGGCGCCGGCGCGTCGATCTCTCCGGACGGCACCAGGATGGCGTTCCTCGGGCCCTGGAGGACCCGGCTCAACATCTGGGTCCGGGACCTCGAACCCGGATCCGAGCCCCGGCCCGTCACCGCCGACGAGACCCGCAGCGTACAGAGCTTCGAGTGGGCCGACGACCCGCGCCGGCTGCTCCACCTCCAAGATGACGGAGGGGAGCAGAGATGGTACCTGCACCGTGCCGACCTCGACACCCCGGGGTCGGAGGCGGTCGACCTCACCCCCTTCCCCGGAACCACGGTTCTGGGATTCGCCCCCTCCCCGGTCCGCCCGGGGAAGGTGACCCTGCTGCTCAACACTCGCGACCTCGGGACGTTCGACCCCCACGAACTCGACGCCCCGGTCCCGGCAAGGTCTGGGGCCAGGCCGGCGACGGTGCGTGGTCGTCGAGGGCGAGGGGCACGGGTTCGTGAACCCCGAGAACCAGATGGCCGTGTTCGAGGCCGCCGACCGCTTCATCGCCCAGTACCTGGGCGGACGGTCCGGGCAGAGCCGACCGCCGCACCACCAAGCGACTGGTCGCCTCGGACGGCCCCGCGACCGGTCCGCGGGGCTGACCGGTTCGTCCCGACGGCTCCGTACTTCACGGAGCCACCCCATCAGCTCGCGCGTGCCCGCCGTCCCGGGCACGCGCGACCGACTCCCTGAGGAGGTCGGCCACCGTGCGCCGCAGCCCGACGATCTACTTCACCTCCTACGCGCTGTCCTTGCTGGGAGCCGGGATCGCGAGCGTGGTGATCCCGCTCCTGGTACTCGACCGCACCGGAGACGTGCTCGCGGCGGGGATCATGGCGACCGTGGGTATGGCCGTGTCCGCGTTGACCGGGCTCTTCTCCGGGCTGCTCGTCGACCGGGTCGACCGGCGCGCGGTGTCGGTCATCGCCAACCTGCTCAACGCCCTGTCGATGGCGGCGCTGCTGTTCATCGACCTGACGTGGGGCCTGAACCTGGCCTGGTTCCTGGCCATGGCCGTGGTCGGGGCGTTCATCCGGGTTCCGGGGATGACCGCCCAGGAGACCATGCTGCCCACCCTGGCCCGCCTCGGTGAAGCCGAGCCGGGCCGGAACGGGCGCCCGGTCCGGCTGGACCGGCTGGTCGCGGTCCGCGAGACCGTGGGCAACATGCTCGTGCTGGCCGGCCCCGGCCTGGGCGGGCTGCTGGTCGCGCTGTTCGGCCTGTCCCCGGCGATCCTGCTCGCCGCCGCCGTGACCAGCCTGCTCGCCGCACTGAGCATGCTCGTTCTCGACCCGCGGGCCGGACGGATCCCGCCCCGGGACCCCGTCCCGGCCGATGCCGCGGGGGGCTCGCTGCGGCGGGCGGTGGCCGATCTGGCCGACGGGTGGCGGTTCCTGTTCCGCAACCGGCTGGTTCTCGGATCGACCCTGGTCACCGGGGTGTTCATCGCGGTTCTGAGCGTCCTACAGACCACCCTCATGCCCGCCTACTTCACCGAGCAGGACCTTCCCGAATTGACGGGTCTGACCCTGAGCGCGATCGCCGCGGGCAGTATCGGCGGCTCCGCGCTCTACGCCGCCTTCGCGCTCCGGGTCCGTCGACGGGTCTGGTTCGTGATCGGCATGCTGGGCGCGCTGATCGGGTTCGCCGCGGTGGGAAGTATGGCCTCCCCCTGGTTGGTGCTGGGCGGCGCGGCCCTGGCCGGGTTCCTCTTCGCTCCGGCCGGAGGCGTGCTCGGGGTGCTGACCATCGAGGCCACCCCGGACGCCATGCGCGGTCGTGTGCTGGGGGCGCAGAACACCGTGATGCTCTCCGCGCCCGCCCTGGCCGGCGCACCGCTCGCGGCGGTGGCCTCGATGGCCGGGTTGCCCGTGGCCGGGGCCGTGATCGCGGTCCTCGTCGGGGTCACCGCGTTGGCCGCCTTGGTCTCCCCGGCGTTCCGTGGGATCGACGACCTCGGCTCCGAGCCGGAGGAAGCGGACCCCGACCCTTCCGTCGTCGAAGCCTGACGTGAGGGTGCGCGAGCCGGGATCCTGTGTCACGTCACCGACGGTGAAGATCCCGAACTGCATCGCACCACCTCCATGTGGTTGTTGTGTCGACCGGCGTGGTGAACGAGATGCCGGGCCTGGTCACTCGCGTTCCTCGACATCGTCACCGTTCGATTGATGAATCGACTTCATGCTTGGGAAGTTCCTGTTGACCAGTCAACAGGATTTGCGCTTCCTCTCCGCCCGTGGCAGTCCGGTCAGGCCTCGCCGTTCCCCGGCGTCGCGGAGGTTCCGTGCCAGCGCAGAGGGTCGTCCTCCAGCGCGGGACGATCCCAGCGTCCGAGGTTCGCGGCGGCTTCGTAGGTGCTGTGCAAGAACTCGGCCACGGCGCGGTCGGGGTCGGGGGCGGTGCGGGCGACCTCATAGGGGAACAGGAACTGCTGGAACTCGGTGCTGTAGTGAGCGCCCTCGGGGCCGGGCGACTGCTCGGCGAAGCCCTCGGGTGCGGGGTAGGCGTAGGAGTAGAAGGCGCCTTCCTCGCCGCCGCCGGGCCAGAAGCCGCAGCTGGACAGTTCCCGGGAATAGCCCTCGACCATGACCCAGTCCCCGCAGTTGGGAACCCCGCCCGGGTGCTCGGGGGCCGGCCGCCCGGAGAAGCGGGTACAGGCCAGGTCCATCCCTCCCCAGAAGAAGTGCACCGGGCTGACCTTGCCGATGAAGTGCGACCGGAATTCACCGATCACCCGGTTGGCCTGTAGGAGCTGACGCCAGAACAGGGTGGCCGCCTCGCCATCGTAGGAGGCGTGCTCGTGGTCCTCGGCGAAGGGGATCGCCGGGTCGACCTCGTTGGGGATCGGCCGGATCGGCGCTGCGATCCCGAGTCGGCCGAGCAGGTCCAGGATCCGGGAGTAGAACGCGGCGACGGTCATGGGCCGCAGTGGGAAACCGTCCGTGTCGCCGTCACTGCTGCGGACCTCGATCCGGTGGCCGACGAAGTCGAACTCGATCTCGAAGGCCCCCGAACGGTAGGGGACGGTCGAGGTGGTCAGTCCGCGCGGGCTGACGTACAGGGGCACCTGCCACCAGTGGTTGACCAGTGGGGCGTGGGCCATGCGGATCTTGCCCACGATCTGGGTCCACATGTGCAGGGTGTCGCGGGTGTCCGTCCAGTCCGAGACCCGCAGGCTCGGCCAGTTCGTCGTCGAGGAGTCGCTCATCTGGTTCTCACTTCCTTTGTCGCGTCCCCGGAGAGGGAACGTGGCCTGGGGTGGAACCTCGCGTCCCCGTGCTCCCGGCTCGGCCCGGATCCCGGTGATGATCGATACGGCATCCAGATGGTAGATGATCAATCAACTTTATGGTGGGACCCGCCCTTGACCTGCGGTTCGAGGACTTCGAGGTCTACGCCGTCACCGACGTGTCGGAGGGTGTGTCGGTGACGGCGCACGAGATGGCCGTGCGGCGCATGCGTGATCCAGCCCGGGCGGCCCGGGCCTTCGAAACAGCGCTCAGGCGTCGCGCTTGCCCCACTCGATCGCGGGGCAGACGTCCATTACCATCGGCAGACCGGCATCCGTCGTACGCCGGAACGCCTCTTCGTCGACGACCCCCAGCGGGAACCAAACGCTGCCCGCTCCGATCGCGACGGCTTGGTCGGCGAACGCCCCGGCCGCATCTGAGCGGCGGAAGACGTCGACGACGTCGATGGTCCCGATCTCGGCGGCCGCCTCGGCGAGCGTCGCGTAGGCCTTTTCCCCGAGGACCTCCGCGCCCTCAGCGGCGGCCCCGGGGTGGATCGGAACGATCCTCTTGCCCTTGGCCTGCAACAACTGCGCGATCGGGTGGGCGGTACGCCCTGTGTCGTTCGACAACCCGACGATCGCCCAGGTCTCGGTGTCGTCGAGGAAGCGGTCGATGGTCTTCGGGTCCTGCCATGCCTTGGTCATGTCGGTGGAGAACAGCCCCGACGCACCGCCGATTCCCACTGTCGCGCGGACAGGGTGCCAGGGGAGCGGAACACGCCTCGCACACTCCGCCCGCCCGCGTCCCCATGTACGTCGGCGAAGGCCCTGGGCGCCCCAGCTCTGCGCGGACCGGTGTTCGGTCCCTCGTATGGGCGAAACCGCACGGCCTGGTCCCGGCGGAACTCGGCCCCGCGAAGGCTTTCAGTGGTGGGTCCACAGGTGGGTGAGTAGATCGTCGAGGGTTCGGGCCTCGACCATCCCCGAGGTCGAGGCCACCCAGAACGACTGAGTGGCTTCCCCGAAGAAGATCATCAGATGCGGGTTTGGATCAAGGCTGCGCCGAAGGTGTCCGTTGAGGGTGGTGGTGGGCGACGGGTGGGCCTGCATCTGAGCGGCCTGACGGTGTTCCGGGACGAACTCGGTGCGGTGCCCACCCAGACGGGGGAGCGTTCGCGCCCGTCCGGCGCGGCAGGTGCGGTGCGCGCAGGAAGCGCAGATCGGGCCGGGCGGGCCGGCCCGGAAGGGGTTCTTCGGGCGAGGGTCCAACGGGCGTCGGGGCGCGGGGATGGGATACGACATCGATCCTGCTCTCGGTAGGTCTGTGATTCGGGGCCTGTCGGGTTCTCAGAAGCGCCGGGGTTTGTTCAGGGCACGTCGTTCCAGGGCGAATCGGTCAGGTCGTACGGGAGGAAGAACCAGACCCGGCGCCGGGACACGAACCCGTCGTCACCCCATTGGGGCGCGAGGTGATCGACCAGTGCGAGGCCTCGACCGCCGTCCGACTCCGAATCGAGCCCGTGAGGGGCAGGGCGTAGGTGGTCGTGGGGGGTGGGGGAGGTGCCGGGGGTGCCTTGGTCTCGGCAGGTCAGGTGGAGTCCGGTGCGGCGGCGTTCGCAACGCAGGGTGTAGTGGCCCAGGGGGCGGCCGGAACGGGTGTGCCGGAGGGCGTTGGAGGCAAGTTCGCTGCCCAGGAGGGTGAAGAGGTGGCGGAAGTCGGGGTCACGGTGCCCGGCGGCCGTGTTCAGAAACGCACGGACCAGTGGCATCCACTGAGGTGAGGAACCGAACTCGTAGCTGCGGACCCGGTAGGCGGCCCGGGTCGGGTCGGGCTGGAAGTAGTGCCGGTACCTGGCCGGGACCAGTTCACCCAGTGGGAGGGTGACCTCGGGCAGGCGTGGCGTCGCGATCGTGGTCATGGATCAGAGGGCCCTTCGGGAGTTCTGGTTAGTGGTGTCGAGGACGACCTGCATGGTC
Source organism: Nocardiopsis sp. NPDC055551 (assembly GCF_053619415.1). Lineage (NCBI taxonomy): Bacteria > Bacillati > Actinomycetota > Actinomycetes > Streptosporangiales > Nocardiopsidaceae > Nocardiopsis > Nocardiopsis sp. NPDC055551. The sequence continues at coordinate 401,612 of NZ_JBSHJJ010000001.1, forward strand.
AGCGCGCGTATGCGGTGTCCGTCCCAGGTCCAGGAGAAGTCCCAGTACACGGAGAGCCGTTCGACGAGGGCGAGACCGCTGTGCGGGGCGTGGGTGAGGCGGTGCGGGTAGCTGATCAAGGGGTCGTCCGGGCGCGGTCCTTCATCGGTCACGTACAGGTGAGGCAAGAGGGGGAAGGTCTGGTCGAGTACGACACGGACGGTGCCGCCGGGTAGCCCTGAACTTGAGTGCTGGTGGGCGTTGTCGACCAGCGCTCGGGTGATCTGGATCAGCGGCGCGGCGTGGTGGGGGAGTGTGGTGCGACACCAGGTGAGTAGGGGAGCGGGGGCGAGGGTGTGCCCCAGGAGGATTCCGGACCGGCGCGAGTTCGGGAAATGGAGAAATCGCGGATAGGGCTCGTCCGGTGTGGGCGGTCGGGCCTGGGTATCTTGCATTCTTCTCACCTCGGGTAATTTGGGGCGATTCACCTGGCCTCAGGGCTCTTCTGTGTCAGGTGCTGCCCGAGAATGCCTCGGTCTTCGGTGAGTCCAGGTTCCAGGCGCGATCTGAGATCCCATAGCTACTGTGAATTACTCGGGATCTTTGGTGTCTTGATGGAATTATCTGGGTACCGAAGTGGTATGACCCCCAATCCTTTCAGCGAGGCGCTGGCCCGATTTCGAGACCTGGCAGGGCTTACGCAGAAGCAGCTTGCGCAAAAGACTCATATGGCACATAGCAGCATCAACCGATGGGAGAAGGGAGGAAGTCTTCCGAAACGGGATCGCGTGGAAGCTCTGGATAAAACCCTGGATCTGAATGGGAAGCTGATCGCTGCTTGGCGCGCGGCACGGGGTGGCAACGGGCTTCCTGAGTGGGCACGGGACCTTGATGCCATCGAACGAGCTGCCAGGTGCGTCACGCTGGTCAGCCCTTCGCTGGTTCCGGGCATGTTGCAGTGCAGGAGCTATGCCCGCAAGGTCTTCCGCGCCGGGCAACCGCTAGCTCCGAAGGAGCAGGTCGACCAGTTGGTCACACTTCGATACGAACGCCTTGAGGCGTTGTCGGAGTTACAGGTCACGGCGGTTTTTCCTGCCGCAGCGGTGTCCGGACTTCCAGATCCGGTCCGTCGTGAACAGGCCTCTCATCTGCTCGACTGGGTAGCAACCGAACGCGTGACCATGCACTTGGTCCCGGAGGGCACTGTGATGCTCGCACCCACGTCGCCCCTCATGGTGTACTCAATGAGAGAAAATGAAATCGTGGTCGCGAGTGATCACGCCCTCGGTACCGTGATACACGCCGACGCCCACAACCGCGCTGAAGTTTTCAGCAGCGCCGCCCTGGGGGCGGCCCTCCCGCCCACTCTGTCGATTGACCTTCTGGAGAGCCTGACATGAAGCAGCACATCCCTGGCGAGTGGCACAAGGCTACGTACAGCGCGAATGGGTCGCACTGTGTGGAAGTACGTGAGCACGCCAGAGGCGCAGACGTCCGAGACTCACAGAACCGTGAACTCGGAACACTCGACTTCGATGCTCATGAGTGGAATGCCCTCCTGGGGTCCCTTCCTCACCACTAGTCACTCTGGAGTTTCGGAAGCAGGTTTGGGTGGCTCCTTCGGTCGCTCGGATATTGGAGTGAACGCCCGTTGAGGAGGGCTAGACAATGCCGCTGACGGAAACCTGGCACAAGTCGTCGTACAGCAACGGCACCGGCGGGAACTGCGTGGAAGCTCGGGCCATAGGCCAGGGCGCTGCTGTTAGAGACACACAGAACCGTAACCTGGGGAAACTCGACTTCTCTGCCAAGGAGTGGGCCGCTCTCCAAAACTCCCTGCGAGCCGGCTGACTCCGTACGGAAACGGGCCCCGCCAGGCGTTTTGGCGGGGGCCGAATCACCTCACCAGGTTCGGTGAGTTCAGGTGCCCATCGGGGTCAGCACGGCGATCTTCCAGGCCCCATCCGACCGGACCAACTGGTAGACGAACCTCTCCGCCTCCGTCCCGTCGTGGAACCACCTGACATCCGCCCACACGCTGTGCTCGGTCTCGGCGATCACGTGAACCTCGACCCGGACACGTTCTCGTCCCATCTCCGGGCGGGTCGCATGGTGCGTTCGGCGGAGAGAACCGACCGAACGCACCATCGCCCGAGTTCGATCAGGCCGTGGGGTATTCGACGGCGACGTCCAGCACCCAGGTGACACCGAAACGGTCGGTGAGCTGTCCGTAGAGCGGCGCCCACGGGGACGGGCCGATGGGCTGCTTGACCTCCGCCCCGTCGACGAGCTTGTCCCAGTAACCCTGAATCTCCTCAGGGGCGTTACCGCGGACGGAGACGAAGAACGGGTCCTTCCCCCGCTCCCACTCCAGGTGGGGATACACGTCGTAGGCCATGACGCTGAACCCGTTGTCGGCGGTGACCTGGCCAAAGGTCACGTGATCGGCGGTGGCGGGGTCGGTGTTGCCCATGTCGGCGTAGCTCGCGATGATCAGCTCACCGCCGAACACCGTCTGGTAGAACTCCAGCGCATCGCGCGCGTCGCCACGGAAGTTCAAGTGCGGCGTGACGTTGATGGTCATGTCGATGACTCCTCGAATCCCTCTTTTTTTGATGGAGCGGGCGCGGTTTCCCGGCCGCAGGAGGAGCCTCACAGGGGTACCGGTCACGGGGTGTCCGCTTCTTCGCGCATGATGACTGACATGGCCGGATCATCATCGAGAATGTTGAAGCTGCTGTCGTTGCTGCAGACCCGGCGCGACTGGCCCGGTCGGGTGTTGTCCGAACGGCTGGAGGTCAGTGATCGCACACTGCGCCGCGACATCGACCATCTGCGTGAACTCGGCTATCGGATCACCACGTTCAAGGGCCCTGACGGCGGTTACCGGCTCGACGCGGGTTCGGAGCTGCCGCCGTTGCTGTTCGATGAAGATCAGGCCGTCGCCCTGGCCACCGCCCTTCAGGTCGCCGCGGCCTCGGGCGCGGCGGACGGTGAAGCGGCGCTGCGGGCACTGACGACGGTGCGGCAGGTGATGCCCTCACGGCTGCGCCACAGGGTCGACTCCGTGACGTTCTCGACGCTGCCGTCCGACACCGAAGTGGTGGCCGAACCCGAGGTGCTCCTCGCGGTGAGTGCGACGGTCCGGGCGTGCGAGGTACTGCGGTTCGGCTACGTGTCGGTGAGAGACGATCCGGATGCCGAGCCGTCGCGGCGGCGCGTCGAACCACACCACGTCGTGTTCGGGAACGGGCGTTGGTACCTCGTCGCCTGGGACCTGGACGTCGATGACTGGCGCGTCTACCGACTCGACCGGATGAGGCCCCGCATTCCCACCGGACCCCGCTTCATCCCCCGAACAGTGCCCGGCGGGGACGTCCGCGACTTCCTCGCCGGGCGGTTCAAGGGCTCGGTCGGTGAGAACACGTGGCCCTGTACCGGCGAGGTCGTGCTGCACCTGCCGGCCCAGGAGGTGATCCCGTTCGTCACAGAGGGGACCGTCGAGGACCTCGGCCCCGACCGATGCCGGCTCAGGGTCGGGTCCTGGTCGTGGGTAGCACTCGCCGCCTCGCTCGGTCGCTTCGACGCCGCCCTCACCGATGTGGCACCACCCGAACTCGCCGACGCGTTCGCCCTGCTCTCGCGACGCTTCGCGGGCACGTCTATCCGGCGGCTTGACGGAGCGGCCGGACATTCTCAGAACGAACCCGATAGTAGGAGGAACACCGATGGATGACGGGTCTTTGCTGCTCGCGGACGTGGCGGCGTGGCGAGCCTGGCTCGACGTGAACGAGAACGCTTCGGATGGCGTGTGGCTGGTGATGGCGAAGTCGAGAACGGTCGTGCCGACTTCACTGACGTATGCCCAGGCACTCGATGAGGCGTTGTGCAGTGGATGGATCGATGGTCAGCGAAGGAAACGTGACGGCACGACGTTCCTCCAACGGTTCACGCCCAGACGAGCGAGGTCGATCTGGTCGCAGCGCAATGTCGGACTGGTCGAGGCACTGATCGCACAGGGGCGTATGCGCTCGCGTGGGCGGGCGGAGATCGAACGCGCCCGGCTGGACGGTCGCTGGGCCCGTGCCTACCCCGGCTCGTCGGCCATGGACGTGCCCGAGGACGTGGCCACGGCGCTCGCGGCGTCACCGCTCGCGACGCAACGGTTCGCCGAGCTGGACTCGGGTCGGCGATACGCCCTTCTGCTGTCGATCATCACGGCCCCACCCGAGCTCCGTGGACGCCGCGTGGCGGCCATGATCCGAAGACTTGAGGCTCCGGATCCCTCCCCTTCCCGATGACCGGGGCACCTGGCCCGAGCACCCGACCTCGCCGTTCAGCCGAGGTCGGTGTACTTCCTCAGGGCGTCGGCCTCCCGTCGAAGCCGCTCCGCGGCCTCGCTTCGTCCGTGCGAGTCATAGCGTTCGGCTTCGTTGATCCGTTCCTGGACCTGCGCTCGCAGCAGCGAGCGCACCTCATCGACCGACAGTGTGCGTCGCCCGGTCTCGGTGGAACCGACCCCGACCCCGACACCGGCGACGTGCTCGCTCACCGACTCCATCGGGGCGTCCGGTACCTCGATGGCTTCGGCGTTGTCCACTGCTGCGATCGCGGTACGCAGGGCGGAGACCACCTCGGACCGCCGAGCCTTCATCGCGATGACCAGGTCGGCGCGGAGCTCGGCTCGCAGCTCGTGGACGGTCTCGGGGTTCATGGCCATGCGGCTCTCCAAGGTTCAGGGCATCGGTCGGCGGCTCCGACCCGATCAGAATACTCCCCATCGCTCCCTGTGTGTCCAGATAATTTCCCTGTTGGGGAAGTTTAGGGATCATCTGTTCGGCGGTAGCGCAGGGGAGGCTCCCCGAAGGTGCGGCGGAAAGCGTGAGAGAACGCGAAGGGCGACCCGTAACCCACCCGGGCGGCCACCTCCTCCACCGCCAGTTCGGTGTCGCGCAGTAGCCCCTTCGCCCGGTTCATCCGCCACCAGGTCACATACCCCATCGGTGGCAGACCGGTGAGCGCCGTGAACCGGCGGGCGAAGGTGGCCCGGGACATCCGGGCTGTCTCGGCCAGGGCCGTCACCGTCCAGGAACGCGCCGGATCCCGGTGCACCGAGGACAGGGCGGCACCGACCCCCGGATCGGTCAGCGCCCGGGCCCAGCCTTCCGCCCGACCACCGGCGGCCGGCTCCAGGCAGGCGCGCAGCACGTACAGCAGCAACGCGTCCAACAGCAGGGGCAGCAGGGCGTCGCCGCCGGGCCGCGACCCTTCCGTCTCCTCGCCGAGCCCCGCCAGAATCCGGGCCAGACCCAGGTCACCGGCTCGAACGTGGACGTGCTCGGGCAGTCCGGTGAGCAGCGGGTGTGCCCGCTCTCGATCCAGCCGGTACCCGCCGCAGACGAAGACCGCCGTTCGGCCGTCGTCGGGGTCGCCGTAGGTGTGGCGGCCGAACCCGCCTTCGCCGGGACGGGCCTCCTCCAAGGTCAGCTCGGGCCTGACCGGATGGTCGGCCAACCCGTATCCGTCGCCGTGCGGGGAGAACACCACGTCACCGGAGCCCACGTGCATCGGCTCGCCGTCCCCATCTGGGAACAGCCAACACGTGCCCTCCAGCACCGCCATGAACCCGGCGACCTCGGGATCGCCGGGCAGGTACCAGCCCCAGGTGCCGTGCATCTCGACCCGGGCGGCCCCTGGGATACCCGCGCGCATCGAGGTGACCACGTCGCTCAACAGGTCCATGCGGGGAGCCTAACCGGATCGTCCTTCGGGCTGAGCGTTCGGCGAAGGAAAAGCAGTGAAACAAACATGGATCGTCTCGCCGGTGCTTTCTAGGGTCGACGGTGCGACCCGAGAAGGAGACACCATGTCCACCGCCGAAGAACTCTCCCGCACACCGCTACCCGAAGACCACTCCTGGCGCGAGCTGGTGGTCCTGCCGGATACTCCGCTCATCGAACCGGCCACCGTCACCGTCGAGGGCGACCCCGCCGGGGCGCCCGATCCGGACCGCCTGGCCGTTTCCGAGGGCCCGTCCTTGGTCCTGCGCACCACCGAACGCCACGGCACCCGGGTGGTGGTGGATCTGGGGCAGCTGGCGATGGGTCACCTGGAGGTGCGGGTCGAACGGATCTCCGGGACGCCGCTACGGGTGGCGCACGCCCAGTTCCGCGATCAGCTCACCCCCGAGGGCGACGGCATCGAGGCCTTCTTCGGCACCGACGCCGCGCCCTGGTCCAGGGTCGACCTGTTCGATCCTCGGGAGGGCCCCGCCACCCTGGTGAGCGAGGGCAAACGCGAGACGCGCTACCTGCTGCTGACCCTTGATGGCCCGGGTGAGGCCGTCATCGGTCACGTCCGGCTGCGCTCCACCGTCTACCCGGTGACCCGCGACGGCCACTTCCTGTCCAACGATCCGTTGCTCAACCGAGCCTGGCACCACAGCGCCCACACCGGTGACCTGGCCTCCGTCAGCGAGGACAGCGACCTGCCGGGCGCTCCCGAGGGGCCCAGTCCGTGGATGCTCACCACTCCGTTCGACCGAGTGATCTTCATGGGCGACATGCACATGCAGGCCCTGGCCGGGTACCAGCAGAGCAGCGACTATCGGTGGCTGGTGCGCAATTCGCTGATGCGGTTCGGCTGGGTGCAAAACCCCGACGGTTCGTTTCCCATGGCCGCCTCCCACCTGGTCCACGGCGACCCCGAACACCCGAACGAGCCGGGGCCGCCCAACGGCTGGCGGGTACCGGAGAACGGTCCCGACCCCGACCAGGCCCTGGGGTTCGTGGGCGAGGACATCTCGCTGTTCCACGACGCCACCATCCACAGCTTCACGGCCTTCTGGGTCGCCGCCCTGGCCGACCACCACCTCTACACCGGTGACACCGGGTTCGTGCGCCCGTTGCTGCCGGTCGCGCGCCGGGCCGTCGCCTTCCTGGAGAGCCGCACCGACGCCGACGGTCTCTTCCGGGAGGAGCAGGACCGCCGCACCGACCCGGACGCGTCCTCGGCCCTGGTCGCCAACTGGTCACCGCTGGACCTGGCCGCCGGGGTCGACTCCCTCACCAACGCCGTCCTGTACGACGCCCTCAAGGGGCTGGCGGCGCTGGAGCGGGATATCGTCGGCGACCCCGACACCGCTCGGCGGTTGGAAGGGCGGGCCGAACACCTGCGCGAGGCGCTCCTGGCCCGGCTCTGGGACGAGGAGACCGGCGCGATGGTCCTCAACACCGATGACCCCACCGGTGACCACAGCGGGGACGCCAACGCCGGGAACCTGGTGTTCGCCACCCTGGACCCTGAGCGGGTCCGCCGGACGATGGACTTCCTGGGCACGAAGTTGGCGACGCCGTACGGCACCCGCTCCAGCGAGTTCGAGGAAAACCCTTACCGGGCCTCGGACATCCAGGGCTACATCCAGGCCCTGGAGGCCCTGGGTCGCGTGCGCAACGGCGACACCCAGGGTTCCCTCGACCTGATCCGGCGCTGGTGGGGTCACATGCTCGACCAGGGGCCGGGAACCGGATGGTTCGCCTGGGAGAACGACGGCAGCCGCCCGCGCGGCGCCATCGCCGGTACCCCGTGGACCACCGCCGTGCCCGCCTTGGGCGAGGGGGTGCTGGGCGTGCGGCCCACCGCACCCGGGTTCGAGAACTGGCGGGTCGCGCCGAGGACGGCGGACCTGGAGTGGGCCCAGGGGCGGGTGCCGACCCCGGGCGGGGGGCTGGCCGTGCGCTGGTCCCGAGACGCGGACTCCGACACCTTCGTCCTCACGGTGGAGCCCTCCGAAGGCGTGGGCGAGGTGGTGGTTCCGCTGCTGGGCCGGTCACGCCGGGTCTCGGTGGACGGGGTGCTCCGCTGGGACGGCGAACGTTCCGTGAACGGTGTCGGCGCGGGTCTTGGGGAGCCGCGCCTCAAGGGCGATGATCTGCTGTTCCCCCGCACCTCCGGCGCCCACACTTTCGCCTGGTCGGGGGACGATCGTGAGGAGTAAGCGCTTTCCGTATTTCGGCCGGATCATGGTCGGGGTTGGGGTCAGGCCGCGTGGGTGCACTTGTCGACGTTCGGGGGCGTGCGCCCGTCGCACATCTTGTTGAAAGCGGCTTTCAACTGGTGTTTCAGTCCAGGCGAGGGAGGGGTTTCATCGATTCGTTCGGTGATGACCTCACGAGGGGGCACCATTGACACCCGTGAAACCCGATGTTAAAAATGTCGGAATCCATCGCTTGGATAGCGCTTACCAGGAAGATGGGAAACGCTTTCTTCACGCAACTTCACACGCGAGGTGGGCCGAGTCCGCCCTCGCCCCCGAAGGGAAGTCCCGGCATGCGCCAACCCCCCGGCCGATTCCGAACCCGCCCCGGACCGACGGCCGGCACGGCCGCCGCGGTCACCGCACTGGTCCTGGCGGTCTCCGCCTGTGGGGGATCGGGTGACGACGGTACCGTCCAGCTGCGTTTCTCCTGGTGGGGATCGGACGAACGCCAGTCCACCATGAACGAGGTCATCTCGAACTTCGAGGCGGACAACCCCGGCATCACCATCACCGGGGAGAGCACCGACTGGGGTTCCTACTGGGACCGCCTGGCCACCAACACCGCGGCCAACGACGCCCCCGACATCGCCATGCAGGAGGAGCGTTACCTGCGCGAGTACGCCGAGCGAGGCGCCCTCCTGGACCTCAACGAACTGGACGGCCTGGACCAGTCCGGTCTGGACCCGCTCATCGCCGAGAGCGGAGACCTGGACGGCAGCACCTTCGGGATCGCCAGCGGGGTCAACGCCTACGCCATCCTCGCCGACCCCGAGGCCTTCGAGGCGGCGGGCGTGGACATGCCCGACGACCAGACCTGGACGTGGGAGGACTACGTCGAGATCTCCGCCGAGATCACCGAGGCCACCGACGGCGAGTACGTCGGCACCCAGAGCATGGCCTACAACGAGGCGGGCTTCCAGGTCTTCGCCCGCCAACACGGGGAGAACCTCTACGCCGAGGACGGCTCACTCGGCTTTTCGAAGGGCACCCTCGCCGCCTGGTTCCAGATCACCCAGGATCTGGCCGACAACGGCGGCCAGCCCGGCGCCTCGGAGAGCGTGGAGATCCAGGCGGGTGGTATCGACCAGTCGGTGGTCTCCACCAACCGCGGCGCCATGGCGCACTTTTGGACCAACCAGCTGGTCGGCGTGAGCGAGACCTCGGGGAGGGAGATCCAACTGCTGCGGTACCCGGGAGAGACCGAGTTCGACCGCACCGGCCTGTTCCTCAAACCCGCCATGTACTACACGGCCTCCGCCGGGACCGACCACCCCGAGGAGGTCGCGCTCTTCCTCGACCACATGATCAACGACCCGGCCGCCTCCGAACTGCTCCTGGCCGACCTCGGACTGCCCTCCAACCTGGAGGTGCGCGAGGCGATCCTGGGCGAGTTGTCCGAGGCCGATAGCCAGACCGCCGAGTTCATGGCAGAGGTCGAGGGCACCATCGTGGACGGCAACCCGCCCCCGCCGATCGGCGCCGGCGAGGTCGTGGAGATCAGCAGTCGGGCCACCGACAACCTCCTCTTCGGGGACCTCACCGCGCAAGAGGCCGCCGAGCAGTTCATCACCGAGGTCGAGACGGCCACCGGCGGCGGCTGATCGGGTCACCGAGAACCCACCTTCGAAACCCCCGCGTGGGAGGGCGGTCCCCTTCGCCCTCCCGCGCCCCCGGACCACAGAACGGACAGTGGATGTCGACCACCACGCCCGGAACGGCCACCCAGGACCGCGTCACCCGCGTCCGGATCTCCTCGGTGACCCTGCCCCTGGAAACCCCCATCAGCGACGCCAAGGTCCTCACCGGACGTCAGCGCCCCATGACCGAGGTGGCGATGCTCTTCGCCGAGATCGGCACCGAGGCCGGCCACGAGGGCATCGGGTTCGGGTACTCCAAGCGGGCCGGAGGCCCGGGTCAGTTCGCGCACGCCCGCGAGGTGGCCCCCGCGCTGTTGGGGGAGGACCCCAACGACATCGAACGGATCTGGGACAAGCTCGTCTGGGCGGGCGCCTCGGTGGGCCGTGGGGGACTGTCCACCCAGGCCATCGCGCCCTTCGACATCGCCCTGTGGGACCTCAAGGCCAAGCGGGCCGGGCTCCCGCTGGCCAAGCTTTTGGGCGCCCACCGCGACTCGGTGCGCTGTTACAACACCTCGGGCGGGTTCCTGCACGCCTCCACAGAGGAGGTCCTGGCCAACGCCACCGCGTCACTGGAAAGCGGTATCGGGGGGATCAAGATCAAGGTCGGTCACCCCGACCGTGCCCGGGACCTGGCCCGGGTGGCGGCGGTCCGCGATCACCTGGGGGATGACTTCCCGCTCATGGTCGACGCCAATCAGCAGTGGTCACGGGCCCAGGCGCGACGGATGTGCCGGGACCTGGAACCCTTCGACCTGGTGTGGATCGAGGAACCCCTCGACGCCCACGATTTCGCCGGGCACGGGCGCCTCGCGGAGGTCTTCGACACCCCCATTGCCACCGGCGAGATGTTGACCAGCGTGGCCGAGCACGCCGAGTTGATCCGGCATGGCGGAGCCGACATCGTCCAACCGGACGCGCCCCGTATCGGCGGTATCACCCAGTTCCTCAAGGTGCTGGCGATGGCCGACCGGAACCACCTCCACCTGGCGCCGCACTTCGCGATGGAGATCCACGTCCACCTGGCCGCCGCCTACCGGCACGAGCCGTGGGTGGAGCACTTCGAGTGGCTGGACCCGCTCTTCGAGGAACACCTGGAGATCGCGGACGGTCGTATGCACCTGTCCGGTCGCCCGGGGCTGGGGATCACCCCGAGTGAGCGGATGCGCGAGTGGACCGTGGACACCCACGAGGAAGCCCTGTGAGCCACGGGTAGTGGACCCTCGCCCGGCACGGGTTCAGCCACGCCCGTGCCGGGTCCGGAAGTCCCTCGCCCCGGGTGCCAGCGCCGCCAGTGCCGGGACGACCACGCACAGCGCGGCACAACCCAGCAGCACCGCCTCGGCGCCGAACGCCTGGGCCGCCGGGGCGATCAGCGCCAGCCCCACGGGTGCGAACCCGTAGGCGAACAGGAAGTCCAAGGACGAAACCCGCGCGAGCTTGTCGGGGGCGACCTCGCGCTGGGCGGCGGTGAACCACGGGACGTTGAACAGTTCCACGCCCAGCCCCACCACCGCGTAGGCGGCGAACACCACCACCGCGCCGACCGGGAACGCCAGACTCAGCGGGGCCAAGGCGTAGAGCCCCAGTCCGAACAGCGCCCACCAACCCTGCGCGCGGGGCTTCCAGCGGGACACCAGGACCGCGCCGACCAGGGCGCCCGCGGTGTAGGCGGTCAGGGCGCCGGCGAGCACGGCCTCGGTGCCGTAGTGGTCGCGGCTGGCCAGCGGAAGCAGCACGTTGGTGGCCGAGTAACCGAGGGCGATGACGGTGGTCAGGGCGGCCAGCCCGGCCAGGAACCAGGGGTGGCGGCGGGCCTCGGTGAGCCCTTCGACGAACTCCACGTGGAAGGGGGCGCGCTCGCGCGGGGAGCCGGGGACGGCGTCGGCGCCGCGCGGCAGCAGGGCGGCGGCCAACCACAACCCGGCGGTGACCAGGAGCAGGGTCGCGGGCCCGGTGACGGTGGCGGCCAGCGCGGTCAGGCCGGGGGCGAGCAGGGTGACCACGCGCACCGAGAAGGTCATGGCGGCATTGGCCTGTTGACGGTCCTCGACGGCGACGACCTCGGCGGTCAGGGCCTGGAAGGCCGGCCGGCAGGCGCCCTGGCCCACGCCCACGACGACGGCGGCCACGGCCATGAGAGTGGTGGAGGTGCCCAGCCCGGCGGCCAGGACCGGGGTGGCCACGGCGGCGGCGAGCCCGGACCACAGCACCACGGCGCGGCGTGAGTGACGGTCGGCGAGTAGCCCACCGAGGGGTACGGCGACGAGGAATCCGGCGGTTCGGGCGGCCAGCACCAGGCCCAGGCCGACGGCGCTCAGTGAGCCGTGCAGGACGGCGAGTCCGAGGATGAACGGCATGGCCCAGGTGGCCATGCCGGACGCGGTGGTGGCGCACCACAGGCGTACGAAGTCCGGGCGCAGCAGGGGGGAGGGGCGCCGGGGCCCGGTCGTGTTCGGCGGCGACGTCGTCGAGGACACGGGTGGTTCTCATCTCTGGTCGGTTCGAGTGTGGTCGCGCACTACTCTAGTGAAAACGATAATCAGTTGCGCGCATCTTCGTGTGTATCACCTCGCCCGGGTCGCCGGGGCTTGGTCTCAGGCGATGCCCCGGCCCGCCGGCTCGCCCCGAGATGCTCCCGGTTTCGATGCGTAGCGGCCTTTCGGTGGAGGTCGCGTGCGGCTGACCTCGGGTGGCGGAAGGCCCATGGTGACCGGGGTTCGACGCTCCGTGGTGGGGGGAACGACTCGTGGGGGCGCGCGGGCGCCCGGCGTCCGTGAGCCGGTCCGGCGAGCGGGCCGACCGACCGATCCACTCGCCGATTCCATCCATTTGCGTGACAACGATTTTCATTGTCGTTATAGTCGCTCCCCGGAAGCCGTGACCCCCGCCCCGCCCATGTCCGATCCAGCCCCACCGAAAGGATCCGGGTGAACCCCTCCCTCCTCGACCAGTTGCCCCCACCGCTGCCCGCCGAGCAGATCATCGCCCTCAACAAACCCAAGGCCGACCTGCACACCCACCGCGCCTACACCTGGAACGGCTGGGAGTTCGACGTCCCCCCGGGCGTCTTCATCCCCGGCGCCACCAGCCGGATGATCCACCAGCGCGTCCTCGACGACGACATCGACGTGCGCGGACGCGTCTACGCGGCCATGGGCGTCGGGCTCGGCGTGGAGGCGATCGTGGCGGGTCTGCGCGGCGCCGCCCGCGTGCACGCGCTGGACGTCCACCCCGCCAGCGTCGCCGCCACCGAGGCCGGTTACCACCGGATCGTCGGCACCGACGGCGCCACGGAGTTCCTGCCCCGGGTCGGCGACCTCTTCGAGGCTCTACCCGACGGCACACGCCTGGACACGGTCACCTTCAACCCGCCCGCCGTCAGCCGACCGGTCAGCGACGATCCCGACATCGTCCGCAACGTGTGCGCGGGCACCCCCGTCACCGATGCCTTCTTCACCCAACTCGCCGAACGCGACCTCCTCGCACCCGACGGCGAGGTGTACTTCGTCGCCTCCAACACCGCCGACCTGCGCCACATCATCGGCCACGCCGCCACCGTCGGCTTCACCGCGAACATCCACCACCTGCACGACTGGGACGACGGGGTCCTCACCTACCTGTTCCGTCTGGCCCGAGAGCCCGGCACGATCTCCGAAGCCGCCACGACCGCGGATCCCGGACCGAACGTGGAGGCCGTCCGATGAGAGACCTCGAAGAACTCCGACAGTCCGTCCTGGCCACCCCCGACCTCCCCGTCGCCACCAGCGTCTTCTGGGTCCACCACGGCACCCGCCTGGCCGGCGGCGACGTCACCTACCTCAACCAGTACGTCCTGGTCCGGATCGGCCGGGCCTTCGGCGCGTGCGCGTTCGAGGCCGGCGAACTCGACCCGGCGATCTGCGCCGACCTGTCCGGCCGTCCCCTCGTCGACCTCCTCCAAGGGCCCGCACCCGTCCGCCTCGCCGCCCTGGACGCCTACCTCGGCCAGGCCACACCCCACCGCGAGGACCCGCGCGCCGAAGCCGTCACCCTTCCGTACGGAACCCCCGAGGAACGCGCCGTGGCCCGCGACCGCGCCATCGCCGGCCTGCTGCCCGCCCCCGACAACAGACGCGTCGCCCTCATCGGCGTCGTCAACCCCCTCGTCGCCGCCATCCGCGAACGCGGCGGCGAGTGCCTTCCCTGCGACCTCAACCTGCGCCGCACCCAGTGGGGCGACGAGGTCCACACCGACATGGAGGACGTGCTGGCCAAGGCCGACGCCGTCGTCGCCACCGGCATGACCCTGGGCAACGGCAGTTTCGACCGCATCCTGGAACGCTGCCGCGAACGCGACCTCCCCTTCGTGGTCTACGCACAGAGCGGCAGCGCCGTCGCCCGAGCCTTCCTGGGCTTCGGCGTCACCGCGGTGTCCGCCGAACCCTTCCCGTTCTCCCAGTTCAGCGCAGAACCGACCACTCTCTACCGATATCGCGAGGAGGCCGAGGAGTGACCCTCGGAACCGGACAGGCCAGTTGCCACCACGGCGAGATACTCCAGGGGATCTTCCTGGACGGGCGGGGCGAACCCACCCGTGGCCTGGTCACCCTGCCCATGGCCGAACCCGCCACCCACGCGGTGTTCACCCCGTTCTCCACCCGCGCCCCCCGGCGCGTGGTGGTGGACCCGCCCGACCGCGCCAAGGCGGCGCGCGCCGCCGAACTGGCCGTCGCCGAGTGCGTCCGCCGGGGCGACGTCGCCCCGGTCGGCGGTTACCTGAGCGTGCGGGGCGGTGCCGAGCCCGGGCTCGGCATGGGTTCGTCCACCAGTGACGTGACCGCCGCCGTGCGCGCGGTCGCGGACGGGCTCGGGGTGGAGCTCGCACCGTCGATCGTGGCGAGGGTGGCGGTGGCCGCAGAGGGCGCCAGCGACCCGGTCATGTTCGGGGAGCGGCCGCTGCTGTTCGCGCAGCGTCGCGGCCGGGTGCTGGAGGAGTTGGGCGCGGCGTTGCCCGAACTCGCCGTGGTGGGCTGCCTGACCGGTTCCGGTCAACCCGTCGACACCCTCGCCCTGCGGGGTACCGCACGGTCGGGGGACATCGCCGTCTACGAGAGGCTGCGTGCCGCGCTGCGCACCGCTATCAACGAACACGACCCCGCCGGGGTGGGGCGGGTGTGCACCGAGAGCGCCATCCTCAACCAGCGGGTGCTGCCCAAAACCGAGCTCGGCGCCCTACGGGCCGCCGCCCGCTCCTGCGGGGCGCTCGGTATCCAGGTGGCGCACAGCGGCAACGTAGCCGGACTCCTCTTCGACGCCGCCGAACCCGGACCCGAACTGCGTGCCCGCATCGACGCGGCCGTCGACCGGCTCGGCTGGGAGGGGCTCACCCCCACCCGTGTCTTCTCCACCTCCACGAGAACCCTCAGCACCGGGGAGCGATCTTGGACCACCACGTTTCCGAAGCCATCGCCCGACCTGATCTGATCGACCTGGGCGGCGGCCTGGCCTGCCTGCGCTTCGAGTCGATGAAGGTGGCCTCCGCCCTCGCGGCGGTGCGCCACCTGCTGGAGTCCGGGGTCGTCCGCCCCGGAGACACCCTCATGGACAGCTCCAGCGGAATCTACGCCTACGGGTTGGCGCTGGCCGCCCACCGCTACGGGCTGCGTTGTCACATCATCGGATCCACCACCATCGACCAACCCCTGCGCCTGCAACTGGCCGTGCTCGGCGCGACCCTGGAACAGATGCCGCCCTCCGACGACCTGGGCCTGGACCAGAACCGGCGGGTCCAGCGGGTAAGGGAGGTATTGCGCGAGCACCCCGAGTACCACTGGATGCGCCAATACCACGACGTCATCCACGGGCTGGGATACCGGGCGGTGGCCGAACAGATCCGCAAGGACGTGGGAGAGGAGCCCCTGACCCTGGTCGGTGGGGTGGGGTCGGGGGCCTCCACCGGGGCGCTCGCCCGCTACCTGCGCGAGAGCGACCCCGCCACCCCACTGGTGGGGGTGCAACCGTTCGGCAGCGTCACCTTCGCCAGCGACCACGTCACCGACCCACAGATCATCATCGCCGGCATCGGCAGTTCCATCCCGTTCGGCAACGTCGACCACACCCTGTACGACACCCTGCACTGGACCGGGTTCGACGCGGCCCTGGCGGGCAGCGTGGACCTGCTGCGCCGGCACGCGATCTTCGCGGGGCTCTCGACCGGGGCCGCCTACCTGGTGGCTCGATGGGAGGCGCGCACGGGACGAAGACGGGTGGTGTTCGTGGCCGCCGACACCGGGCACCGGTACGTGGACTCGGTGTTCGCCCGACATGAGGAGGCCCGCCCGGTCGCCGATCTCTCCCCCCGGGAGATCGACGATCCGGACGGGCTGGAACCACCCTGGTGCCGGATGGACTGGGACCGCCGCCCGGCCCCCGAACAGGCCGTGCACAGGGAAGGCTGAGTCGGTCGGGCCCCGGAGGAGGGGTTCTCCTCCGGGGCCCGACCCGGTCACCCGTCGTCGGTCTCGGGTCGACCGGTGTGGCCCAAGTGCTCGGCGAAGTGCCGCTCGATGGCGTACTGGAGCCGGATCTCGTTCTCGGGGTTGGCGAAACCGTGTCCCTCGTCCTCGGCGACGAGGTACTCGACCGGCACCCCGCGCTCACGAAGGGAGTCGACGATGCCGTCGGACTCCGAACGCATCACGCGGGCGTCGTTGGCGCCATGGGCGACCAACAGCGGCGTGGTGATCCTGTCGACCATGGACAGGGGTGAGCGCGCCGAGATCTCGTCGGCCCGCGCGGGGTCCTCGGGGTCGCCCACGTACGCGAACCAGTTGTTCATCAGGTAGGGACGGCTGAACGGCGGCAGGTCGCGCATAAAGCTCGCCAGGTCGGCGATCCCGACGAAGTCGACGGCCGCCGCGAAACGGTCCGGGGTGGCGGTGACACCCACCAGAGCCGCGTAGCCACCGTAGGAGCCGCCCATGATGGCGATCCGGTCCGGGTCGGCGTACCCCTGGTCGATCGCCCACGAGACGGCGTCGAGCAGGTCGTCCTGCATCGCTCCGGCGAACTCGCCGATCCCGGCGACGGTGTGCCGCCGCCCGTACCCGGTGGAGCCGCGAAAGTTCACCTGGAGCACCGCGTAACCCCGGTTGGCCAGGATCTGCGCCTGAGGGCTGTAGCCCCAGGTGTCGTGTGCCCACGGCCCGCCGTGCACGTTCAGCACCAGCGGCAACCTCTTCGGGGCCAGACCCACCGGAAGGGTGAGGAACCCGTGCACCGGCAACCCGTCGCGTGCGGCGAACCCGATGGGTTCCATCGGCGCGAGGTCCGCCGGGTCCAGGTGCGGGAAGGGCCGGAACAGGCGACGGCTGTGGCCGGTGGCGTGGTCGTAGAACCAGGCCACGGCGGGGTCCCGGTCATGGATGAAGGTGACGATCCACCGCTGCCCCGAGTCGTCCGAGGACAACGTCCCCACAACGCCGTCGGACAGGGCCGACAGCCGCGCGTAGACCTCGGCGAACCGTTCGTCGAGCACCTCGATGCCCGGGCGCGGTCCCACGAACCGGGCGGCGAGGACCTCGCCGGTGCCGCGTCGGGTGAACACCGTCGGGGGCAGCACGCCCGGGGCCATGCCGCCCATGGTGTCCAGGCTCCGCCCCTCCTGCGCGGCGATGACGGTTGTCGCACCGGTCTCGCGGTCGATGCGCACCAGTCGCAGGTCGTCCGAGTCGAGGTAGGCGCCGATGACCAGTCCCGTGCCGTCCGGGGTCACCAGTTGTGGATGGACGCCCAACGGATACTCGGCCCCGCCCACGCGCCTCAGGAGTCGGTGTTCACCCGAGACCGGGTCGATGGCCGAGAACTCGATCGTGCCGTCCTCGGTGAGTCGGGAGGAGAACGCCGGTTCGCCCTCGTGGTCCAACAGCACGCTCTGCGTGGGTTCGGTCTGCTCGTGGTGCGGGGTCGTCTCACCCGTGGCCACGTCGATCCGGAACAGGTCCAGGGCCGTCGGCCGCTTGTTCATCGTCACGAGCACGCTCCCCGCGCGTGCGGGGAACGACTCGACCGCGAACACCCGGGAACCGGGCGGCAAGGGTGTGAGGTCGACGGCCGGAGCGTTCGGGTCCTTCAGGTCCACCCGGTACAGGTGCCAGTCCTCGTTGCCATCGGTGTCCTGCAGGTACAACAGCCAACGCGAGTCGTCGGACCAGTGGTAGATCGTGACGCCTCGTCGCTCGTCGTGGGTGACGCGGAGGGCCTGTTCGTGGTCCTCGTCGATCCCGCGCACCCACACGTTGAGCCGCCCGTGGGCCGGCGCGAGGTAGGCCATTCGCGTGCCGTCCGGTGAGATGGTCGGGTTGGCGAAGGCCGGATCGGAGAAGAGCTCCTCGACCTCGACGCGTCGAGGACGGGGCCGGGGATGGTGTTCCTCGGTGGCCATGGGCGTGCTCCTTCGGTGTGGTCGTCGACACCGACATCCCAAACGATGCCCCAAGGGCATGGTCAAGCCCGGGGAGCGCGACCGCGCCGGGGAGCCGCCCCACCTTTGCCGTTCCGGCGCCCGATCACGGAGAATGGGGCCATGCCGAGCCCGAACCCCCTCCACTGATGTCTTGGAGCACCCGTGAGCTCGCCGAACTGGCGGGCACGACCATCAAGACCATCCGGCACTACCACGCCATCGACCTGTTGGAGGAGCCCGAGCGCGCCCTGAACGGCTACAAGCGCTACGGCACCGGCCACCTCGTACGGCTGTTGCAGATCCGGCGGCTGCGGAACCTCGGGATGTCGCTGGCCCGGATCGCCTCGATGGACGGGTCGGAGGACGGGTTCGTCGACACCGTGCGCGCACTCGACGCCGAGCTGGCCGCGTCCATCGAGCGCAGGCGGGCCATCCGCGCCGAGCTCGCCGACCTGCTGCGCCACCACGCGTCGGCGGACGTTCCCCCGGGGTTCGAGGCGGTCGCCTCGCACCTGACCGACGCGGACCGGGCGATGATCATGGTCTCCTCGCAGCTGTTCGTCGAGGAGTTCGTCCAGGACATGCGGGAGATGTCCGCCCGGCATCGGGAGGTGGACGCCGAGTTCAACACCCTGTCCGCGAACGCCGACGAGGACACCGTGCAGGCGGTCGCCGAGCACCTCGCGCCGGTGCTCGGCGCCATCCGCGAGGAGTACCCCTCGGCGGAGGACCCGGCGCCCTTCGTCCTGGGCCGGGAGCGGGACGCCATGGAGATCATCACCCGAGCACTGGCGGACCTGTACAACCCGGCGCAGATCGAGGTGCTGCGCCGGGCCCATCGCCTTCTGGCGGACGACCCCTCTCCGGAAGGGACGGGCGACGATCACCTCTGAGCGCGTGACCGGGGGTCACAGGCCGACCAGGAGATGGGCGAGGGGACCGGTGATGAGGATGCCCAGGATCACCCGTTGGAACCAGATCACCACCAGCCGCCCCACCGACAGGGGGATCTTCGTGGCCAGCACGCAGGGGACCAGGGCGGAGAAGAACACGATGGAGGCCACCGACACCACGCCCACCGTCAGGCGCAGCACCTGGTCGTCGGATCCGGCGGCCACGGTGGCGGGCAGGAACACCTCGGCGACGCCCACCGACAGCGCCTTGGCGGCCAGCTGCGGATCCGAGCTCCCCACCACCCAGGTGAAGGGCACGAACACGTACGAGAGCAGGTCGAAGACGGGGGTGTGCCGGGCCAGAACGAGGCCGATCGTGCCCACCGACATGATCGACGGCAGGATCGACATGGACATCCGCAGGCCGTCCATGAAGTTGGCGCCGACGTTGCGCGGCAGGGAGGGAGCCGCGCGCAGGGCCGCCTTCGCCTCCTCCCAGGCCCGGTGCAGGCGCCGGCCGCCCTCGTCGTCTTCCGGCTGTGGGGTCGCCTCGGGGTAGGGCACGTCGGGGACACTGCTCAGCGGGGGAACGCGCACCTGGATCGCGGTGATCGCGTAGGTGACGAAGAACGTCAGGAAGAAGTAGGTCAGCCAGACGTCCATCAGGTCGAGCGTGTTGGCGATGACCACCATGAACGTCACCGAAACGGTGGAGAACCCGACCGCGATGATCGCGGCCTCCCGCCCGGTGTAGCGTCCCGACCGATACACGCGGTCGGTGATGAGCAGCCCCAGCGAGTAGCTGCCCACGAACGAGGCCGCCGCGTCCACCGCGGACCGGCCCGGCACCCGCCACACCGGTCGCATCACCCGCTGCAGCAGCACTCCGACGAACTCCATCAGGCCGTAGCCCACCAGCATGGCGAGGAAGACCGCGCCCACCGGTACGAGTAGACCCACGTTGACGGCCACCGAGTCGAACAGGAACGGCGCCAGGTCCTCGTCCAGCAGCCAGGCCGGGCCCAGGTCGAACACCACCATGGACGCGGTGAGCAGACCGACCACGTTGAGCAGCGCGAACAGCGACTTCACGCGGGTGCCGCGCCATTCGCCGGTGGCGAAGGGGAGCACGGTCCCGGCGGCGATGAGCAGCAGGATGACGTAGGGGAGGGTCGGGCCGAGACCGGCCTGGATCAGCCGGACCAGGTGGTCCAGCGGGATGGCGTTCTCCCCGCCGATGGTCAACGGCACGAAGAACATGAGAACGCCGATGGCGCTGTAGACCACCAGACGCCAGATCTCGGGGGTCCTCTGGACGGTCTTGTGCTCGCTCACCCGTGTGCCTCCCGATCCACCGCCGAACCAACGAATTCCGGCAGTCAACTACCTGTGGCTGAAGTCCACGGGCTTGCGGGTAGGCGCCCATCTGGTGGATGGGTCGCACCTCCCGCGTCTTACACACCCAACTATCTGGTGGGTGTGGGGGCGGTTGACTGGCGCCCCGCGTTCCACGCGGCCTGGCCTCGGTGGGCGAGGTTGCGTGAAGCATTGACATCGGCGTGCAGCATCACACCACAGCTTTGGCACACGAACCGGTTCCGGGAGGGCCGGTTGCGTCTGCTGGTGTGGTCGCACTCCGAGCAGGTCTGGGAGGTGTAGGCCGGATCCACCACCAGGACCGGAACCCCAACCCTGCGAGCCTTATAGGTAACGAAGTCCCGCAACTGCGCGAAACTCCACGAATGCAACGCCGAGCGGTTTCTCTTGGCCTGCCGTACTCGGCCACGGATGCCCCGAAGGTCTTCTAGGACGATGCCGTGATCGGTGCGTTCGGCCCGCTCCACGATGCGCTTGGAAATCGTGTGGTTCACATCCCGTGCTCGCCGTGTTTCCCGGCGGCGCAGGCGTTTCAACACCCGTTTGGCGCTCTTGGTGTTCTTCCGTTGGAGTTTGGCTCGGAGTTCGTTCTGTTGCCTGCGCTGCCGGTTCAGGTGGCGTCCGGCGAACCGGTCCCCGGTGGAGGTGGTGGCGATCTCCACGATCCCCAGATCCACCCCCACGAACCCCACCGGATCGGGGTTCTCCACCCGTTCGGGCACCTCGCAGGTGGCCGCCAGGAACCATTGCCCGTCCTGGCAGAGCAGGTCGCTCTCACCCTGCCGGTACTCGGTCAACAGCTTCAGTTGATCGGGGGAGGTGGTGAAGTCCAGGTTCTTCATCCGCCCGGACACGGTCCAGATGGAGACGGTGCGGGCGTCCATCTGCCAGGACAGACATCGATCGTCGAACGGTTGTGCGGCATCGGAGCGGAAACCGATCGGAGTGGATGCCACCCGCTTCCGTCGCTGGGAGCCCTTCCGTCCAAGGTTGCCGGCTTTCAGGTTCGCGTGCCGGGTGGTGTAGGCATCGCACACTTTGCCGATGACCCGCACCGTCGGCTGCGCCGACAAACCGAACCGGCCCTTCAGCTCGTGGTAGACGGCCTTTTGTAGGAGGTACTTGTCCGTCGCTCCGGTGCTCTGAGCCACCTGGGAAGCGTGGTCGGCCGCCTCGTTGCAGGCGCGCAGGGTCGCTTGCAGTGCCTGCGCCTGTTCCGGCGAAGGCAGCAGCTTGACCCGCACCACCAGCTTCATGAGCCAACACGTTAATCACCCCCGACCGGGGCGTGGGGCCGAATCAGAGAACTTCTCCGTGTTTTTCCGGTCTTTGGTAGCCAGGAAGGGTGGGCTGGGGCGTTTCCTCTCGTCCCTGAAGGACCGGGCTTCCACACCTAAAACCTGGTGAATCAGGAGGTGACCCGGCCCTCACAGGGGTCAAAGCGAGGAACCGTCCGAGGTTTCGGACATCAGCCTCGGTTCTGGTCGAACTCGCGCAGGTACTCGGCGAACTTCTCCAGACCGTCGATGTTGCGCGGCCCCGAGATGCCCTCGTTGTAGTCCAGGACGAAGAAGTTCTCCTCCGCCACCGCCGGAACCTCGGCCATGGTCGGGGAGGAGGTGAGGAAGTCGATCTTGTCCTCGGCGGGCTGGTCGCCGTAGTCGAGGATGATGATCACCTCGGGCTCGGCCTCCACCACGGACTCCCAGCCCACCTGGGTCCAGCGTTCCTCCAGGTCACCGAAGATGTTCTCGCCACCGGCGTGGGAGATGATGTCGTCGGGCGGGACCTGGTTGCCCGCGGTGAAGGGCTGGTCGGTGCCCGAGTCGTACAGGAACACCGGGACCGGGTCGCCCTCGGGGGCCTGCTCGACCACCGTCTCCACGCGCGAGCGGTAGTCGGCCACCAGCTCCTCGGCGCGCTCTGGCACCCCGAAGATCTCGCCCATCCGCTCCAGGTCGGTGTACAGACCCTCGAAGGGCGTCACCCGCTCGGGATGACCGGGGTAGTTGAAGCAGGACTCGGTGTGCATGAAGCTCTGGACATCGAGCCCGTCCAGGATCTCCGGCGTGATGCCGCGCTCGTCACTGAAGCCGGAGTTCCACCCGGCCACGACCATGTCGGCCTCGGCGTCCACGACCAGTTCCCGGTTGAGCAGGTCGTCGCTGAGGAACTCCACGCTCGCGTAGTCGTCCGCCCACGGGGACTCCTCCACCGGCGGGTTGGCCGGCGGCATCACGTACCCGTGCACGTGGTCGGCCAGGCCGAGCGCGAACAGCTTGTCGGCGCTGCCCGCCTCGTAGGCCACCACCCGCTCGGGGGTGCGGTACTCCACCTCCTCGCCGCAGCGCTTGACGGTGGTGGTGTCCAGCGCCGCCTGGGAGGGCTCCTCGACCTGCGCGCCGCAGCCGGCGAGCAGGACCGTGGTCGCGGCCACGGGCAGGAGGACGGTGCGCTTCTTACGGTTCATCGGGGGCCTTTCGTGGAGGGGAGCCGGTACAGCAGTTGGGTGTCGCCGGTCAGGGGGTGGGCCACGACGGTGGCCTCCACCCCGAAGACCTCGCGCAGGGTGTGTTCGGTCAGGACCTTCTCGGGTGGACCGGCGGCCACCAGGGAGCCCTCAGCCAGCACCCCGACGACGTCGCAGGCCGCGGCGGCCAGGTTGAGGTCGTGCAGGACCACCAGCACGGTCACGCCCACCTCGCGCAACAGGGCCAACAGGTCCAACTGGTGGCGCACGTCCAGGTGGTTGGTGGGCTCGTCCAGCACCAGGACCCGGGGTTCCTGGACCAGGGCGCGGGCGACCAGCACCCGCTGACGTTCGCCGCCGGACAGCTCCAGCACCCCGCGCCCGGCCAGGTGGGAGACCTCCATGCGTTCCATGGCCCGGTGGCACAGCTCCCGTTCGCGGGCACTGAGCGGCTGGTTGCCGCGCAGGTGCGGGGCCCGCCCCAGGGCCACGAGTTCGGCGACGGTGAAGTCGAGATCGCTGCCGCTGTCCTGGGTCAGGGCGGCCACGTGGCGGGCGGCGTCGCGCAGCCCCATCGCGGTGAGGTCGTCCTCACCGACCAGGACCCGGCCACCGGCGGGCGTCAAGGCCCGGTAGACACAGCGCAGCGCGGTGGACTTGCCCGAACCGTTGGGGCCGACCAGGCCCACCACCTGACCCGCGGGAACGTCCAGGGTCAGGGCGCGCAGGATCGTTCGTCCGCCCAGGTCGACCGAGAGGTCGTCGAGTCGCAGGTCCATCGGTGTCGTCTCCATCAGCGTCCTCCGAAGAGGTAGCCGCGACGGCGCATCAGGACCAGGAACACGGGCACCCCGATGAGCGCGGTGATCACGCCCAAGGGGAGTTCGCGCGGTGCGACCACGGTTCGGGATGCCAGGTCGACCCACACCATCAGGACCGCACCCGCGAGCGGGGCGACGGTCAGCACTCGGCGATGGTCGGCGCCCACGAGGATGCGCACGATGTGGGGGACCACCAGCCCGACGAACCCGATGGCGCCGCTGACCGCGACCATCGCGCCGGTCATCACCGCGGTGAGGACGAACAACCACCGGCGCAGACGGTGGGCGTCCACTCCCAGACTCGCGGCGGTCTCGTCGCCCAGCGCCATGACGTCGAGCGGCCGGGCCAGGCCGCGCAACAGCACCACACCGACCAGGACGGTGACGGCCACGACCGGCAGCGAACCCCAGGTGGCGGCGCCGAAGCCGCCCATGGTCCAGAACAGGACGGTGCTGGTGGCCTCGTTGCTGGGGGCGAGGTAGACGATCACGCTCATGACCGCCTGGAAGCCGAAGGACAGCGCCACCCCGGTCAGGACCAGGCGCAGCGGGGTGACTCCGGCGCGGCCGTGCGCGATGACGTACACGAGCAGGGTGGCGACCAGGGCACCCGCGAACGCCCCGGCGGATACGGCGTAGATGCCCAGCAGGGAGAGTCCGCCGAGTGCTCCGACCAGCACGGCGCCCACGGAGGCGCCGGAGGAGACGCCGAGGATGTAGGGGTCGGCCAGGGCGTTGCGGACCATGGCCTGAACGGCCACACCGACGGCGCCCAGACCGGCGCCGACCACGGCCGCGAGCAGGACGCGGGGTGTGCGGATCTGCCAGACGACCTGGTAGCGGGTGACCTCCTCGGCGGAGATGGTGCCTCCGGTCAGGGCCGCCCACAGGTAGCGGGCGGTCTCGGCGGGCGGGACCACGGCCGTGCCCAGGCCGACGGCCAGGAGCGCGGAGACGGCCAGGAGGACCGCGAGCACCAGCGCGGTGGCCGCGGTCCCGGCGGGGGTGGCCAGGCGACGGCCCCGGGGTGGGGGAGAGGGGGCCGGGGGCAGGTGGGGTGGTGCGTCGGGGGGAGCGGTGGCGTGCCGCATCCGTCCTCGCTTTCCGGGGGGTCGTCCGAATCAGGTAATGAAAACGGTTTTCATTCTAAACATAGTTTCGCCCCACTCCGCCCCGATCGACGCCGCGTACCCTGGTGAGGTGCCCGTATCCGATCCCCGCACCGCCCGGCGCGCCGGTTCCGACAGCCGCAGACTGCCCCGCTACGCCGCCGGTGAGATCGACGTGCCCTTCGTGATGCGGGGCAGCGTCGAGGTCATCGCGCAGGACACCTTCTGGGAGGAGCACTCCCACCCCACCCACGAACTCCTCTGGAACGAACGGGGCGCCTCCTCTGCCACCGTGGGCCCGCGCCTGTGGTCCATCACCCCTTCGGTGGGGCTATGGATCCCGGCGGGCGTGCCGCACTCGGGATGGACCCCCTCGGGCACCTGGCACAGGGCCGCCCACTTCAGCGTCCGCGAGGTCGCGCCACTCTCCGACCGCCCGGTCGCGGTCGAGGTCACCCCGCTGCTCAAACTGCTGCTCGGCCGGCTGGGGGAGGAGGAGCTCACCCCCCAATCTCGCGCCAAGGCCGAGTCGATGGTGCTGGACGTGCTCGCCCCGGCCGAACACGAATTCCTGCTGCGCTTTCCGGAGTCCGGCCTGCTGCGGCCGATCGTCGACACCCTGCGCGAGGACCCGGCCGACACCACCACCCTGGCCGCCTGGGCCACACGTCTGGGGGTGAGCTCGCGGACCCTCACCCGAGCCTTCCACGCCGAGACCGGGATGGGTTTCGCCCAGTGGAGCGCGACCGCCCGCGCCCAGCACGCGATCGTGATGCTCGCCCGCGGGGAGGGTATCGAGGAGGTCGCCGAACGGGTGGGTTTCCGCTCGGCCAGTTCGTTCAGCACGGCCTTCAGGAGGGTCACCGGGATGAGCCCGGGACGCTTCCGGTCACAGTGAAGCCCTTGCGGCTTCGGTGCCTCAGGTTTCCCGGTGCGGTGCCGATCGAATGCACGAAGAGACCCACGCGCGGCATCGGACGAGAAGGTCCGGCGCCCTGGTGCCGTACCGCCCCCATCCGAAGCGTGATGCCGTCCCGTGCCACGGTCTGCCACCCGGTGTCGTCCCGGTCCAAAACCGCGGAGCACGAACGGAGCACCCACGGGTGGTCGGCGGTGCCCGATGACACCTCGTAGGGTCCTCGCGGGTCAGGGGCACAACCTGCCGCCGACCCCGGTAATGACTCATGGCTTCTTCCCGCAGGCCCGTCGACGAGGACTGATTGACACCACGTTTCCGTGAAATGGCCCGTCGAAGCGCCGCGCTTGCAGAAGAACAAGACCGGAGATGGGTAGGGTGCCGCCATGTCTTCCGATCTGCGGGCCCTCGCCCTGGTATGCAGTCTCAAGCCCACTCCGGACCCTTCCAGCAGTGAGTTGCTCGCCCGGCAAGTGCTCGACGAACTCTCCGGCCACGGCGTGCGGGGCGAGTCGGTGCGGGTCGTCGATCACCGGGTCAGCCCCGGTGTGGCGGTCGACATGGGGCAGGGCGATGAATGGCCGGGACTCCGGCAGAAGCTTGTGGACTCCGACATCCTGATCCTGGCCACGCCTACCTGGGTGGGCCACATGTCGAGTGTCGCCCAGCGGGTGCTGGAGCGGATCAACGCCGAACTCTCCGAGACCGACGACCAGGGGCGGCCGTCGATGTACGGCAAGGTCGCCGTGGTGGCCGTCGTCGGTAACGAGGACGGAGCGCACAAGATCGTCGCGGACTGCGTGCAGGCGTTGAGCGACACCGGGTTCACCATCCCCGCCACAGGGTCCACCTACTGGAACTCCGAGGCGATGAACCCGAAGGACTACATCGACCTCGACAGCACTCCGGAGGCCGTGGCGACCACCACGGCGACGGCGGCCCGCAACGCCGCGCACCTCGCGCGCCTGCTTCAAGCGCAGCAGTATCCGACCTCCTGAACGGCCGCGACCCGAGTGGCTCTTTCTCGAAAGTGGGCCACGGCGTGGGAGGTCGCCGAACACGGCCCCGTGTTCGCGGAATTCACGGTCGTTCAGGATCGTGTCATTCGGATCAGGAAGGTCGCGGACCGCGCAGGCCGTCGATGGTCACTGAGAGGAGGCGCGCGCGCTGGTCGGCGTCGAGGCCGACGTGTTCGTGCGCCCGAGACGCTCCGACCATCAGCGCGATGACCTCTGACGCGCCCACGTCCCGCCGGATACCACCGGTGTGCTGTGCCCGGGTGAGCAGAGCGCCCACGGCCTCGTGCAGCTTGCGCCCGACGTCCGGATGGGTGTCCCTGATCTCTTGCACATCGGTGCCGGAGCGAGAGAGTGCCCCCGCGAACTCGTACTTCGTCGCTGAGAGCTCGATCCAGCGATGGAAGAAGGTGAGGAAGGCCGCGTCCGCGTCCACGGCGTCGGCGAGCCGCTCGGCCTCCGCGGTCAGTCGCGTGAGCCGCCCGATCACGACCGCCTCGATCAGCGCCTCCTTCGTGGGGAAGTGCCGAAACACCGTTCCGATGGAGACCCCTGCCCGTCGGGCCACCTCCTCCGTGGAGGCGGCCGGGCCGAACTCGGAGAAGACGGCGTCGGCGGCGTCGAGGACTCGTTCACGGTTTCGGCGTGCGTCGGCGCGCAGCGACGTCCGCTGAGGGGCGGCGGTCGCCGGGGTCTGTCGTTCCATCGGTCTCATCTCGGACAAGCGGCTACCAGGGCCACTCACGTTACTACCGGGCCGCGGAGGCCTTGCTAAGTCGAGTCTCCACTCATTATATTAAGCGGAGTTCCCACTCAAGTTATTGCTGTAGCGAGGTGCGTCCCTGATGAGAACGATCGTGATGACCGGCGGAACATCCGGCATCGGAGAGGTGGCGGCGGGACAGGTCCTCGCCGCTCCGGACACACGCCTTCTTCTTGGAACGCGTGGACAGGCGCCGGACGGTGCCGAATCCCTCCCGCTCGACCTGACACGGCTAGCGGACGTGCGTTCCTTCGTCGACGGGGTGAACGACCGGCTCGGTGCCGGCGAGATCGACGCCCTGGTCCTCAACGCCGGTGAGAATCAGCCGAACGGCGACGGGCGCACGCCCGACGGGTTCGAGACGAGCTTCGTCGTCAACTACCTCGCCCATTACCTCCTGCTCCGGTTGCTGATGCCCCGACTGGCAGATGGCGCCGTGGTGTCGATGACCACAAGCGGTACGCACGACCCGGAGGAGAACACGATGCTCCCGCCGCCTCGTCACGCCGATGCCACCCTGCTGGCCCGTCCCGACCGCGACCCGGAGCGTGACGTCGAGCCGCGTGTAGCGGCCGGGAGGGCCTACTCCTCGGCGAAGCTCTGCACGATCTTGGCTGTGCGCGCTCTGGCGCTGCGGCCGGAGGTGGTGGCCAAGAACGTGACCGTCCTGGCGTACGACCCGGGCCCTACGCCCGGAACCGGGCTGCTTCGCAACGCGCCTGCGGTGGCCAACGTCGCCTGGCGGGTCTTCGGCGGCCTCCTCCGCCGGGTGGTGCGGCGTTACAACAGCAAGGAGGCGGGCGGGGCCCACCTGGGCGCGATCGCATTGGGGAGGGTGGACCCGCCCGCCGGGCGCTACTACGCGGCTGTTCGACGCGATGCGCTCACTTGGCTCGATCCCTCGAAACTCGCTCGCGACGACAAGGTGAGGGACGCTCTGTGGAGGGACAGTGCCTCACTGGTCGGCCTCCGGTCGTGAGGAGCGTGCTGGACGCACCGGTCGACCAGGGAAGGTCCGGCGGCGAGGGCCGAGTCGGATGGGGTTTTCGCGGGTGCTGCCGTGGTCGGGAGGCACAACAGGAGCGAACATGGCGTGAAAACGCCCCGAGGACCTCCTCGGAGGTCCTCGCGAACCCCGCCTGAGCCGGGGCGTCGAAGGAGGGCGGGTCCTCGGGGTGTCCGGGCGTCGGGACCCCGTTCCCGCTGTGCGCGGGACGACCGCCGCCCGGACGCGGCACTAGGCCCGCTGGTGCGCCTTCCATGACCGGTGGAGTTCACGCCGACGCTCGTACTCCCTCTTCAGGCGTTGCCGCGGATCGGTTTCAGTGCTCAACGCAGGCGGGCCCATGACGTGCAGGAGCGCGTAGTTGATGCGGAACCCCGTCCTGTACAGCAACGAGAACGAGTCTTTTCCACGCGGCTTGTCCATCGCCGTCCATTCACTGTTCGCCGGGATCGCGGAAGCGGGCCGCGAGGGTGTCATCGAGCAGGGAATCCATCGCCGTGAAATCTGCGGCCTTCCCCGTCCAGCAGCGTATCCGCCCGGTTCTCACCGTCCTGGTCGGCCCGTCCCATACGAGAGTCGAGCGGAGGACGTGGCGCGGGAAGGTGGCCGTTCCGGTGGTGTCCTGGCGGGGGACCCGACTGAAACGGGCTAGGGTCGGAGCACGGTTACACGACCCGACCACCGCGAGCGATCCGTGGGTGGGCCGGGTACCATCGGGCGTTGAAGAGCCCCGGTCGGGACGACCCACCGGTGATAGCGCGAGCAGGGACGACCCAGCAGAAACGGACACCTGTCTGTGTCTTTGTCTTTCACGGCTACTCTCCGCACCGTCATCACCCCCGGTGTGATCCTCCGCCTCCTCCTGGGCTGGGGCGCGTTCCTCGCCCTCCTGGTCGCGCGACCGTTGCTGTCCACACATCTGCCGACGCCGGTACTGGTGAGCGCGCTGGCGGCGATCATCACCGTGATCGTGGTGTGCGCCTTCGGTGTGGTCGGCGAGGCCGAGCACCTGGCACGCCGTCTGGGCGACCCGTACGGCACGTTGGTGCTGACGCTGTCGATCGTGCTCATCGAGGTCATCCTCATTTCCGCGGTGATGCTCGGCCCGGGTGAGCACGCCACCATCGCCCGCGACTCCGTCATGGCGGTGTCGATGATCATCTTGAACCTCGTCATCGGCGTCGGCCTGCTCGTCGGCGGGATGAGGCACCGCGACCTGCGCCCGAACCGCACCGGCGTGTCCGCCTACCTGTCACTCCTGGTCGTCCTCATCACGGTCGCCTTCGCGCTGCCCGGTCTCATCGGCGTCGACGGTGCCTACACCGCCGGGCAGGCGATCCCGATCATCCTGCTCACGGTGATCCTCTACGCGTTCTTCCTGTACCGGCAGATGGGCGCCCAGCGCGAGGACTTCCAGGAGGTCGCCCCCGGGCCGGGTCCTTCCGAAACCGTCGACCCCGCCGCCGGGCAGGTCACCGAAGAGCGCCCATCGGTGCTCGGTGTGATCTCCCGACACCGGGCGGAGGTGACCCTGCGAGCGCTCGTCCTGGTGACCACGGTGATCCCGATCGTGCTGCTCTCCCACGACATGGCCACGCTTCTCGACGACGGCCTCGATCGGGCGGGCGCTCCGGTCGCGCTCTCGGGCATCCTCATCGCGATGATCGTGTTCCTGCCCGAGACGATCACGGCGATCCGCGCCGCGCACATCGGGGAGATCCAGCGTGTGAGCAACCTCTGTCACGGTGCCCTCGTCTCCACGGTCGGGCTCACCATCCCTGCCGTGCTCACCATCGGTCTCCTGACCGGGAAGACGGTCGTCCTGGCGGAGAGCCCGGCCAACCTGGCGCTGCTCGCGGTGACGCTGCTGTTGACCCTGACGACCTTCTCGGGAAATCGAGTGACCGCGCTGCACGGCGCCGCCCACCTTCTGGTGTTCGTACTCTACGGGCTCACCGTCTTCGCTTGAGGGCCGGTCAGCACGCTCCGAACCGGTCGTCCGAGGCCCAACCGGTGTCGGCCCACTCCTCGGGCGCCGCCGGGGTGATGTCGGGGAATCGACCTTGCAGCTCGTCGAGCATCCAGTGGGTCAGCCGGGCGGCGCCCTGGGGGCACAGGTGGATGCCGTCGGGGTTGCGGTCGGGTTCACCGTCCCTGCTCGCCCGGTAGTCCTCTCCCCAGACCTCACCGGCCTCCAGGACCTCGGCCCGGCCCTCGGAGTCGGCCGCGACCGAGCGCGCCACCTCCGGGGCCCGGTCCAGGTCCTCCATGTGGGGTTCGTAGAACTCGTCGGGTTCGATCGGTGGCATGGTGACGAAGAGCAGCGTCGCGTCGACCTCGGTGACGGTGTCCACCAACTTCTCGTAGCCCTCCTGTTGCTCCTTTTCGGTGCCCCAGTCGTATCCGGTGATCTGGTAGATGACCAGGCCGGGTTCGGCGGTCTCGACCTCCTCGGGCAACGTC
This sequence comes from Nocardiopsis sp. NPDC055551, assembly GCF_053619415.1. Lineage (NCBI taxonomy): Bacteria > Bacillati > Actinomycetota > Actinomycetes > Streptosporangiales > Nocardiopsidaceae > Nocardiopsis > Nocardiopsis sp. NPDC055551. Next base: position 432,546 of record NZ_JBSHJJ010000001.1, read on the forward strand.
TCCCACTGTTCCTCGGAGAACGGCCCGACGACGTTGCCCCCGCCATCGGAGGCGAGTGACTCGAACTCGACCCCGCTCGCTTCGAAGGCCGCGTCCAAGGCGAGTGCGACGTCCTGGCCAACGGAGTCGCCGAGCAGGAGGACCTTGGGCGGTGCCGTCGTGGTCCGTGCGTCCGAGGCCGGGGGCGTGGACGGGGCGTCCGCTTCGGAGGAGCCGGTACAGGCGGTCGACGCCAGAGCCAGCGAAGTCAGGGCGGCGGTCGTGGCCAGGGCCGTTCGACCGCGGGGAGAGATGGAGGCGGGCCCGGTGATCGTCCCGGTCCGCGTGGGTGACGTCGTGTCGGGGTTCTGTGTCGTGGTCATGGCACCGATCCTCCCCAGGCGGTGTCCCGGTGCCTGCGCCGTCATGTCGCGGATGTGTCGCAGAACCTCCGCCGCCCCGCCCGGGAAGGTCACGACGACCCATACTGGACGCGTGACGGAGATCCTGCTCATCGAAGACGATCCGCTGCTACGACGCGGAATGCAGCTCGCCCTGTCCAGGCACGGCCACGAGGTCCGCACGGCGGACACGGGCGAGGAGGGGCTGCGCGAGTTCCGCGAGAGGAGACCGGGCATCGTGGTGCTCGACCTGATGCTGCCGGGCATGGACGGGTTCCAGGTCTGCCGTCGCATCCGGGCCGAGGGTGAGGTGCCCGTGATCATGCTGACCGCCCGAGGCGACGACTTCGACGTCATCGGTGGCCTGGAGGCGGGTGCCGACGACTACGTGGTCAAACCGGTCCAACCCACCGTGCTCGACGCACGCGTTCGCGCCGTGCTGCGACGCACGGTCGACGTGTCGAACGAGGTGCGGGTCCACCGCGACCTGCGAGTCGACACGGTGTCGGTGACGGTGACGGTGGGCGAGGCGCCCGTCATGCTGACCCCGACCGAGATGCGCCTGCTGCTCACCCTGTCCCGGTCGCCCGAGCGGGTGTACAGCAGGCAGCGACTGCTGGAGGAGGTCTGGGAACACGACTACCTCGGCGACTCCCGGCTCGTGGACAACTGTGTGCAGCGCCTGAGGGCGAAGATCGAGGCCGACCCCGCCGCGCCGGTGTACGTCCAGACCGTGCGCGGGTTCGGCTACCGGTTCGGGCCGGTGTGATGGGTCGCTGGTGGCCCCGAGGTCTGCGCTCTCGCCTGTTGGCGGGCTTCGCGCTGGTGACGGTACTGGGGTCGCTGGCCGCGACCTGGGCCATCACCGAATCGGCCGGCGAGGCGCTGGTGGCCTCGAACCAGCGGCGAATCTCGGAGACCGTATCCGCGCAGATCGGCGCGGTCGCCCACGAGGTCTCCCATCCGCCCGACCAGGCCGCGCTCGACCGTCTACGCGACAGCGTGGGCACCGACACCCTGGTGGTCTTCGAGGACCTGCGATCGGTCGACGGGACGGAGACCGACCTGATCACCGACGGGTTGCGCGAGGCGGTGCGGGAGGGGGACCGCGTCGTCACCCAACGCGTCGTCGACGCGGACCGACCATGGCTCCTGGTGGGCGCCCCCGTCATGATCACCGCGCCGGACGGTGAGCGCACCCCGTCCGGGATCGAGGTGTACGCCGTGCGGGACCTGTCGGCGGTGCAGGAGGAGGTCGACGCCCTGGTGAGGGCGGCGGCAGTCGCGGGCGCGGCGGTGCTTCTCCTGGCTGCCCTTTTGGCCCTCTTCACCGCACGTGGGGTGCTCCGCCCGGTCCGCGAGCTCCGAGACACCGCGCGGAGACTGTCCGCCGGTGACCTGGACGCGCGGACCGAACCACAGGGGGTGGACGAGCTGGCCGAACTCACCGTCACGATCAACGAGATGGCGGAGTCGGTCCAGGGCTCCATGGCGACCATGGAGAGGATGCGGGCCGACGCCAGGAGGTTCGCCGCGGACGTCTCCCACGAGCTGCGCACCCCGCTGAGCACGTTGACGGCGGTGACCGAGGTCCTGGCGGCCTCAACGGAGGACATGGCGGAGGACGCCAGGGAATCGGCGCGGATGGCCATCAGCGAGACCCGACGGCTGGTCCGATTGGTCGAGGACCTGATGGAGGTCTCCCGATTCGACGCCGGATCGGCCCACCTGCGAGAGGAGGAGGTGGACATGGTCTCGGCGGTCCGCGACACCCTGCGGGCCCGAGACCGGCTCGACCAGGTCGAACTCCACGCTCCTGAGGAGTTGCCCGTGCGCGTGGATCGTCGACGGCTGGACGTGATCGTGGCCAACCTGGTCGGCAACGCCCTGCGGCACGGGGAACCTCCTGTGCGGGTGGGCGTCTTCGCCGACCGGACCCATGTGAACCTCGTGGTGACCGACGGAGGACCGGGCTTGGCCGAACACGTGGTGCCGCACGTGTTCGACCGGTTCTTCAAGGCCGACGCCGCACGTACCCGCACCCCGGGCAGCGGGCTCGGACTGGCCATCGCGCTGGAGAACGCCCGCCTGCACGACGGTGACCTCACCGCCGGTAACGGTGACGATGGTGGTGCGCGTTTCGTACTGCGGCTGCCCAGAGCACCCGGGGACATCGATCCGGGCCGGGAGCGGGGGGTGCGGGGGTGAGATCGGACTTTTCTGCGACGGTGGTGTGTACGCTGGTGTCGGTGCTCCTGGTCGCCGCGGTGGGCTGCGGGGTCCGGCCCTCCGGTGTCTCCGACGCGGGTGAGGCGCCCACCGGTGTGGCCCCCGGGATGACGTTGTACTTCGTGGACGACAACGATGAACTCCGGCCCCAATTTCGGCGAACCCAGCGCCTGGGCACGGTTTCCGACGCGGTGTCGTTGTTGTTGACCGGCCCGGGCGATTCCGGGGTGCGAACGGAGATCGCGTCGACGTCGGTCACCAGCGTCGAGGTGACGACCCACCCCGAGGCGATCGAGTTGCGGGTGCCCCTGGACATCGGCGACGTGACCCCGATGGGCATCGACCAGATCGTGTGCACCGCGCGGACCTCTCATGTGCAGAACGGCGGATCCGAGCGAACGCGTGTACGGATCCGCTTCGTGCAGTTCACCCCCGAATCGGAGGTACACCGCACCTGCCCCCTGTACGAGTGAGCGCCGCGTCGGAGCGTCAATCCAGTTTGGTCACGTCCACCGTGGCCGGTGGGGGAGCGGGGAGGAGCACCCACAGCAGGGCGAGGGCGACCATGACGGCCGCGAACGCCACCAGGCCTCCGCGTCCCCTGGCCCATTTCGCGTGGAACCGGACCGGATCCTCGACGAGGTACTTCGACAGCACGGCCGCACCGATGGACACGGCGCTCACGACCAGGGTCCAGGTCCATCCGTGGAGCCCGGTCACCTCGGGGGAGAGCAGCACGATCACCGGCCAGTGCCACAGGTACAGGCTGTAGGAGATCAGTCCCGTCCACCGCAACGGCCCCCAGGCCAGGATCCGCGCGACGGTGGTCCGCGGCGCGTGCGCGATCACGGCGATCAGCATGGCGGCCACCATCGAGTGCGCGAACAGGCCGCCGGTGAACAACCATGGCGAGGTCGTGCCGTCGACCAGGACCCAGGACACACCGAGTCCGAGCGCCGCCACGACCAGTGCGGCTCCCGCCCATCGATCGACTCCTCGGGCCAGAGCGTCACGGACGGGAGGTGTGGCGACCAACGCGCCCAGCAGAACGGAAAAGGCCCGGGTGTCGGTACCGATGTACACACGGGTGGGGTCCGCCGGGTCGACCAGACAGATCATCAGGACGAGGGAGAGGGCCGAGCCCGCGGCGGCGACCCCCGCCACCCAACGGTCGGGAGCGCTGAGGAGCCGCGCGGCCACCAGCAGCAACACCGGCCACACCAGGTAGAACTGTTCCTCGACCGCGATGCTCCACAGGTGTTCGAACACGCGGGCCGAGCCGAAGGCGTCCCAGTACCCCGCCGACTCCGCGATCAAATGCCAGTTGAGGACGTTGAGCTGTACCCACGGTCCGTCCGCGAGCGTCGTGCGCACCATGTCGGGCGGCCCGAAGGACCAGACCAGCAGGGTGACCGTGGTGAGCATGACGACCAGGGCAGGTAGCAGTCGGCGGATCCTCCGCCCCAGGAACGCTCCGAGCGACACGTTCGCGCTCGCCCGGATCTCGCGCAGCAGCAGGTCCGTGATGAGGTAGCCGGAGAGGACGAAGAACAGGTCGACCCCGAGGAAGCCACCGGACAGGTGGCCGGTGTGGAACAGCAGCACCCCGATGACCGCCACGCCCCTGAGCCCGTCCAACGCGGGTACGTGTGTTCTGCGGGTGGGAGGGGCCGGGGAGCGCGCGGTGGTCGGGTTCCGAGTCATGTGGAGAAGGGTGTCCGGCGCCGATGTCCGCCTCGTCCCCGGGATGTCCCGACTCCGTCGCAGAGCCCCTCGGGTGGTCGGACGAGGGGCTCTGCGACGGATCGGAATATCGCCGTCCGGGCCGTCCTTGGGTACTCGTGTGCGCTCGGATCGGGTGTCGGGGTCCCTGAGACCCTGGGGTGTCCAGGGTGGGGCCGGGCATCGGGTCCACCCTGGACGCGCACGCGCAGAACCCGTAGTGAGGACATGACATGGACGCCCCTGCCAGTGACATCGTGGTGGATCACCACTACGACCTGGTCATCATCGGTACCGGATCGGGGAACTCGATTCCCGGCCCCGAGTTCGAGGACCGGTCGATCGCGATCATCGAGAAGGGGACGTTCGGCGGTACCTGTCTCAACGTCGGCTGCATCCCGACGAAGATGTTCGTCCACGCCGCCGACACCGCGCTGGAGACCGCCCAGGCCGGGCGGCTGGGTCTGAACGCCCGGGTCGACTCGGTGGACTGGCAGGGCATCGTCGGCCGGATCTTCGAGGACCGCGTCGACCCGATCGCCGCCGGTGGCGAGGAGTACCGTCGCGGCCCGAAGACCCCCAACATCGACGTCTACGACCAGCACGCCGTGTTCGTGGGCGAGCGTACCCTGCGCACCGGTCAAGGCGATGAGCAGAAGATCATCTCCGGTGACCAGGTGGTCATCGCCGCCGGTTCTCGACCCTTCGTCCCCAACGCCATCGAGGCCTCGGGGGTGCGCTACCACACCAACGAGGACGTCATGCGGCTGCCGGAGCCGCCGAAGTCGCTGGTCATCGTGGGCGGCGGCTTCATCGCGATGGAGTTCGCCCACGTCTTCGACGCGTTGGGCTCCGACGTCACGATCATCTCCCGCTCGGCGCTGATGCGCGGACTGGACAAGGACCTGGGCGAGCGGTTCAACGCACTGGCCGCGGAGCGATACCGCCTCATCTGCGGCCCCACCGCGATCGGCGCCGACGAGTCGGAGGGCGAGGTGACCGTCCGTCTCGACGACGGCTCCTCCGTGACCGGTGACGTGCTGCTGGTGGCCACCGGGCGGGTGCCCAACGGCGACCGATTGGACCTGGCCTCCGGCGGGATCGAGATGACCGACGAGGGAGGCGTCGAGGTCGACGAGTACGGCCGCTCGACCTCGGCGAAGGGCGTCTGGGCCCTAGGCGACGTGTCCTCGCCCTACATGCTCAAACACGTGGCCAACGCGGAGATGCGGGCGGTGCGCCACAACCTGCTCCACCCGGACGACCTGCGTAAGATGCCGCACGACCACGTTCCCGCGGCCACCTTCACCCACCCGCAGATCGCCACCGTCGGGATGACCGAGGCCCAGGCCCGCGAACGGGGCCACAACGTGACGGTCAAGGTGCAAAGGTACGGGGACGTCGCCTACGGCTGGGCGCTGGAGGACACCACCGGTATCTGCAAACTGATCGCCGACCGCGACACCGGCAAGTTGCTCGGCGCGCACTACATGGGTCCTCAAGCGGCCACCCTGATCCAGCAGATGATCACCGTCCTGGCCTTCGACCTGGACGTGCGCCGGGTCGCGACGGAGCAGTACTGGATCCACCCGGCGCTGCCCGAGGTCACCGAGAACGCCCTACTGGGCCTGGAGTTCGATTGATCGAGCGTTCCGACGGGTCGCGGTGACCGTTCCCGCGACCCGTCGGGCACGTGACGAGCACGCCGCGTCCAGGTGAAATCTGCCTGAGAGGCGGCCCGCCCGGCGGCGACGGTGAAGAGGCCTCTGTGCAGGTGCCCGGCGCATCGCCGGTCCGGGCCGAGGAGTCGATCGGAATTCGGGGTGCGTTGGCTTCCTACCCAAGAGGGTCGCCCGGTGGTAGGAAGTCAACGCAAAGGGTTCCCCCCGTACATCCCCCGCCCGGAGGCTTCCCATGGATCGCCGGTGGTCGATTCGTTCACGCACGCGTGCCATCGTGGCCGCGGGCTCCGCTCTGGCCCTCACCCTCACCCTCACCTCGATCGCGAGCGCGGACACCGATGATCCGCGCGAGCGCACCGGGTTCAGCGAGACCGTCGAGATCCCACCGGCCGGCTCGGTCACCCGGGCCGAGGACCCCGCGCCGAGACTGGAGACCTTCGACACCGAACGCCCGGTCGCCCCCGGTGTCACGCTGACCTCCTTCGACGCCTACGGGCCCGACGCCTACACCGGGACGCCGAACTGGTTGCAGGGCGACCTGCTGACCACCGACCTCACCGGCGGAGTCAGCGTGGACTACCTGTTCCCCGGGCAGGTGACCGAAACAGCGCCGGTGAGCGAGCAGGCGGACGAGGTCGAAGCGGTCGCCGCGGTGAACGGCGACTTCTTCGACATCAACGCCTCCGGTGCCTCGCAGGGCGTGGCCGTGCGGGACGGTGAACTGATCCAGTCGCCGATCGCCGGCGACTACCGGGAATCCGCCGCGATCTTCACCCCCGACGGGCTCGGCTCGATCGGCGAGGTGTTCTTCGAGGGCACCGTCGAGCTGCCCACCGGCGAGACACCGTCGCTGGACGCGATCAACAAGCCGGCGCTGGGCACGGGCGAGATCGCCGCGTTCACCCCGCTGTGGGGAAGCTACTGCCGTTGCCGGGCCACCGAGGACGCGACGCGGACGCTGGAGGTCGTGGTCACCGACGGCGTGGTCACCGAGATCGTGGACGAGCCGCGCGAAGGAGAGATCGCCGACGACGCCTTCGTCCTGGTCGGTCGGGAGGACGGCGCCCAGACCCTGTCCGCACTGGAGGTGGGCGACGCGGTCGGTATCGACTACGACGCGAGGGCCGCCCAGGACCAAGAGATCCACGCCGCGCTGAACGGCCGTCAGATGCTCGTCGTCGACGGGCAGGCCCAGGACGCGAGCGAGAACGACAACACCCCGGGCGCCCCGCGCATGGCCATCGGCTTCTCCGAGGACGGCTCGCGGATGTACCTGCTCAGCGTCGACGGTCGGCAGCCGTCCTTCGCCGAGGGGGTGGGCCTGGACGAGTTGGGTCGGATGATGGTCGAGGCCGGCGCGCACACCGCGGTCAACCTCGACGGCGGCGGCTCGGCCACCATGGTCGCGCGCACCCCCGGCGGGGACCGGGTCCAGGTCGAGAACCGCCCCTCCGACGGGGAGGAACGCTCCGTGCCCAACGGGCTCGCCCTGTTCGCCCCACAGGGCAGCGGCCGGCTCGACGGGTTCTGGGTGCGGACCCGGGTCGAACCCGAACGCGCCGAGGGCTCCGGCCACGTCGCGCCGAGCCGCCCCGACCGGGTCTTCCCCGGCCTGACCCGGACGCTCACCGCGGCCGGCCATGACGAGACCTACGCGCCGGTGGAGAGCGACCCGATCTGGCGCTCCGACGACAACGGGGTCGGCTCGGTGGATCGGGAGGGCGTGTTCACCGCCCACGCGGCCGGTACCGCCACCGTCACCGCCAGGGAGCGCGGCGCCACGGGCGACGTCGACCTGACCGTGCTGGGCGAGCTCACCCGGATCGAGACCACCCCCGAACGGGTGGGACTCACCGACGCCGAGGCCGCCACCGTGATCGAGGTCATCGGCTACGACGCCAACGGATTCACCGCGCCGATCGAGGCCGCCGACGTCGAAACGAGCATCGACGAGTCCGTCGCGGAGGTCTCGGTGACCGAGGACGGGAGGTTCGAGATCCGGGCCGTCACCGACAGCGGAGCGACGCTCGCCACGATCCGGGTCGGTGAGGTCGAGACGACCCTCGCGGTCACCGTCGGTCTGGACGAGGTCGTCGTCGCCGACTTCGAGGACGCGGCCGACTGGTCCTACTTCGGTGAGCGCGCCGAAGGGGAGGTCGCGGTGGCCGAGGGGCGGGAAGGCGACGGGGTCGGTCTGACCTACGACTTCACCACCTCCACCGGGACCCGTACCGGCGGCGCCCTGCCACCCGGTGAGGAACTACGGATCCCCGGCCGGCCGCGGGAGCTGCGTGCCTGGGTGCACTCCGAGGGCAACGGGGAGTGGGCGAGCATGCAGGTCTGGGACGGGACCGGCCAGTTGCTGCCCGCGATGCGCGCCGGATACCTGGACGAACCGGGCTGGCGGCAGGTGGCCTTCGAAGTGCCACCGGGCACGCGATACCCGATCTCACTGCGCCGGATCTACTTCGCCGAGACCGAACCCGACGCGAGTTATCACGGCGAGGTGATCGTCGACGACCTGACCGCGATGGTGCCGCCACCGTTGGACGTGCCGCCCACCGAACCGGTCGTCGACCCGGTGGTGGCGCCCGGCGAGACCGTGGCCGGGCAGGACTGGCGGTTCGCCGTGTTGTCCGACGCCCAGTTCGTCGCCCGAGACCCCGACAGCGAGATCGTCGCCAACACCCGGCGCGCGCTCCGCGAGATCCGAGAGAGCGACGCCGAGTTCCTCATCATCAACGGTGACCTCGTGGACGAGGCCGCGCCGGAGGACTTCGCGCTGGCCCGACGCATCCTCGACGAGGAACTGGAGGGTGAGCTGCCCTACCACTACGTACCGGGCAACCACGAGGTGTCCGAGGGGACGTTGGAGAACTTCCGGGACGCGTTCGGGGAGACCCGTCGGGTGGTCGACCACCACGGCACCAGGTTCATCCTCCTGGACACGGCACGGCTCTCCTACCGGGCCGGCGACTGGTCGCAACTGCCGCTGCTGCGCGAGGAACTCGACGCCGCGGCCGAGGACCCCGCCGTGACCTCGGTCGTGGTGGCCCAGCACGTGCCCTTCCGCGACCCGCTGCCCTCCAAGGCCAGCGAGCTGTCGGACCGCAAGGAGGCGACCACCGTCGAGAACTGGCTGGCCGACTTCCAGTCCGACAGCGGCAAGGGCGTGGCGTTCATCGGCGCGCACGTCGGCGTCTTCCACGCCGACCAGGTGGACGGTGTGCCCTACGTCATCAACGGCAACGTCGGCAAGAACCCTTCGGCCGGTCCTACGGACGGTGGCTTCACCGGCTGGTCGCTGTGGGGGATCGACACCGGTGGTGACCCCACGGCGGACTGGGTGACGACCCAAACGCGCCCCCACGTGGACGGGCTGGAACTGGACGCGCCGACCTCGGTCGCGGTCGGGGAAGGGGCCGAGGTCACCGCGACGGTGGACAACGACGGCACCGCGCTGCCGGTCACCTACCCGGTGAGCGCGGACTGGTCCGGTTCCGAGGACGTCCACATCGGGCCGGTCGACGAGGCCGACGCCGATCACGTGGCCGCCTTCGATCCGCGGACCGGCCGGTTGAGCGCGTTGGCAGAGGCGACCATCGAACTCGACGTCACCGTGAACGGCGTCACCGAAGGGGTCGTCATCGAATTGACGCCCTGACCTCGGGCTTGCACGGGAGCGCCTCAGGGCCGTCCGCCGGTAGGAGGAGACCCTGAGGCCCCCGGTCTCGGTTCGGCGCCTGTCGGCACCCAGGGAAAGCGCATACCCGCCAGGAAAGCGCACGTCATCCCCGCAGCGGAGAGAAGGCGCTTACCTGGGTCGGTCTCACATCGAGACGGGTTGTCGGCGCGAGCCCCTAGCCTCTCGCCATGACGCGATTGGTGTGTACCGACGAGACGATGTCCGGCGATCGTGAAGAGGCGCTGATACACGACTTCGACGGGTTCTACGAGTTCGAGACCGCGTTGGTGGCCACGATCGAACGGGAAGGCGCGCCGGCGGCGTGCGAAATGCTCCTCGCGGACAAGGAGGGGATCGGCACCTCGGAGAACCTGAGGAGACTTTCCGAGAACATCCGACTCCCGATGCTCGAAGCCTTCACGGACCTGTACGAATCGGCTGGTTCGGCGGCCCGACGCGAGTCCATTCTCCTCACGCACGCGTTGCTGTCGTTTTCCTCGGGCAGGCCGGATGATCGTTTGGCGAGCGCACGCCAGGAGGCTTTGAAGGCCGTTCCGAGAAGACGCCACGGTATCCACTTCGCAGTGGAAATGGCATGGGTCGAGCCGGCCTCCGGGCGGGGTGTCCCAGTGGACTTGGGCGCGGAAATGCGACGCGCGGACGCCGCCGGCAACTCCTTCAAGGTGAAAGAGCTGAAGAAGACCGTGCCGATGCTGGACGATCACCACCCGCCGCTCAACGAGGGCCAACCGTGGACGGATCGCGCGCTCGCCGAACTCGTGGAGTTGCCGGCCGCATGGACCGATCTGCTCAGGCACGCGGTCACCGCGAGGGCCCCTCGTCCCGGCGCGGCGTGGGAGAGGAAGGGTCGGGCGCTGCTCGCCGAGCTCGACGCGGAGGCGTTCCGGGACCGGTCCCTGGGCTGGCTGTCGTTGGCGAGCGATCCGCGCACGGTCGAGAATTTCGACGACCACAACCACTTCGCGACCCGTGGCCTGGTGTGGCTGCTGTCGTTCCTGCCGCAAGACCCACGGACGGTTCGCGGTCTGGGGTCGGTGCTGGAGGAGTCCTTGCGAAAGGCGCCGGGCATCGGGCCGGCCCTGCCCAAGCTCGCCAACGCCTGCGCGAACGCCCTGGGCGCGATGGAGGGACAGGCGGCTCTGGCCGAGCTCGCCCGGCTCACCACCCGGGTGACCTACAAGTCGACCCTCAGGCTCCTCGAAAAGGCTTTGGACGCGCGGGCTCAGGCCTTGAACGTGAGTCGTGAGGACCTCTAGGAACCGACCGTGCCGGCCTGCGCTGGTACAACGCCACCGGCAAGCGGGTGAAATCGGTTTCGGCCCCGGTCCGTGGTCGTGAGCGCCGTCGCGGCCACGGACTCGGCTGACCGGAACGTCGGCTGGAGCCGGTGTTCCGGGGGCCGAACGCTGCGATTTGTCCGTTTCGCGAATGTCTGTGTCACATCTGCGTGATTGCACGGTCGGGCCTTGCGCTCTAAGTTCGGTTAGGCAACCCTTACCTTTCGGGGTGGTCCTCGGTGCGCGCACCGAGCGGCCTTTCTCGGCGCATCCCCATGACCTCACCGAACGTCGCCGCGTCGAACCGATGAGTCATGCGCTCAAGGGCGGGTTGCGCCGACTCCAGGGGCATCTGGCCCCACAACCGAAAGGACACCATGCGCCACGTGACAAGGACGGTCGCCCTCTCCACGGCCGCGCTGTTGGCGGTCGGACTCGTGGCGTGCTCCTCGGACACCCCCGACGAGGAGGCCCAGGCCTCCGGGGACTGGACGCCGATCACCATCGAGCACGCCCTGGGCACCACCACCATCGAGTCCCAGCCCGAGCGCGTCGCCACCGTCGCCTGGGCCAACCACGAGGTCCCCCTCGCGCTGGGCGTGGTCCCCGTCGGTATGGCCGCCGCCAACTTCGGCGACGACAACGACGACGGTGTCCTGCCCTGGGTGGAGGAGAAGCTGGAGGAACTCGACGCCGAGACCCCCGTGCTGTTCGACGAGACCGACGGCATCGACTTCGAGGCCGTGGCCGACACCGCCCCCGACGTCATCCTGGCCGGCTACTCCGGCCTGACCCAGGAGGAGTACGACACCCTCAGCGAGATCGCCCCCGTCGTCGCCTACCCCGAGACCCCGTGGGGCACCGCCTGGCGGGAGATGATCGAGTTCAACAGCAAGGGCCTGGGCCTGGAGGAAGAGGGCCGGGAGCTCATCGGCGAGCTGGAGACCGAGATCGAGGCCACCGCGGCCGAGTACTCGCAGATCGAGGGACGGGCCACCATGTTCCTCACCCACGTGGACACCACCGACCTCAGTGAGGTCAGCTTCTACACCGCCCACGACACCCGGGCGATGTTCTTCGAGGACCTGGGCATGGCCACCCCCGGCAGCATCGCCGACGCCACCGCCGAGACCGACCAGTTCGCCCTGACCCGCACCGCCGAGCAGGCCGACGTCTTCGACGACGTCGACATCATCGTCACCTACGGCGGTGACGACCTGGTCGAGTCCCTGGAGGGCGACGAACTGCTGTCCCAGATGCCCGCCGTCGAGAACGGCGCCGTGGTGAACCTGCCCGGCGACGACCCCCTGGGCACCGCCGCCAACCCCACCCCGCTGTCCATCTCCTGGGTCCTGGACGACTACCTGTCGCTGCTGGCCGAGGCCGCGGACGGGGCGCAGTGACCTCGACCCTCACCCCGCCGCCCGCCGGGGACGTCGCCGCCGTGCGACGCCCCCGGCGGCTGCGGGCCCTCTGGCTGCCCGCCGTGGCCCTGGTCCTGGTCGCCCTGATGTTCGCCTCCGTGGCCGTGGGATCGCGCGAGGTCGGCTGGGCCGACATCGTGGCCGCCCTCGGCGGTTCGGCGGAGGGCTTCGACCAGGCCGCCGTCGCCAAGCGCATCCCCCGCACCCTGCTGGCCGTGCTCGCCGGCGCCGCCCTGGGCGTCGCCGGCACCGTCATGCAGGGCGTGACCCGCAACCCGATCGCCGATCCGGGCATCCTCGGTGTGAACATGGGCGCCTCCCTGGCCGTGGTCGTGGGCATGGCCACCTTCGGTCTGAGCTCGGCCGCCTCCTACGTGTGGGTGGCCATCGTCGGTGCCGGGGCCAGCGCCGTGTTCGTCTACGTGATCGGCTCCCTGGGGCGGGGCGGAGCGACCCCGCTCAAGCTGGCCCTGGCCGGAACGGCGACCTCCGCGGCCCTGGCCTCGTTCATCAGCGCCGTCGTGCTGCCGCGCAACGATCTGGCCGGAGGAGTGCGTTCCTGGCAGATCGGCGGGGTGGGCGGTGGAACCTACGACAGCCTGAACCAGATCCTGCCGTTCGTCGCGGTGGGCTTCGTGCTGTGCCTGTTCTGCGCGCGCGGGCTCAACATGCTCGCGCTGGGCGACGACCTGGCCGCCGGACTGGGCGAACGCGTCGCCGTGGCCCGCGGGACCGCGGCCCTGGGCGCCGTCGTGCTGTGCGGGGCCACGACCGCGGTCACCGGCCCCATCGCCTTCGTCGGTCTGGTGGTGCCGCACGTGTGCCGGCTGCTGGTGGGTCCCGACCACCGGTGGCTGGTCCCCTTCTCCGCCTTGGGCGGGGCCGCCCTGCTCACCGCCGCCGACATCGTCGGCCGGATCGTGGCCAGGCCCGCCCAGATCGACGTGGGCATCGTGACCGCGCTGGTCGGCGCCCCGTTCTTCATCTACATCGTCCGCCGTCAGAAGGTCCGTGCCCTGTGATTCCGTCCCTGCCCACCACCGGGTCCACCCTGGAGTCCGTGACCCGGGGCCGCCTGCGCCGCGCGCGCAGGCGGGGCACGGTCATCGTGGTCCTGGCCGTGCTCGTCGTCGCCGTGTTCGTCCTGACCCTGATGGTCGGCAAGACCTTCTACCCGCTCGGTGACGTGTGGCGGGTGGTCTTGGGCCAGGACGTGCCCGGAGCCTCCTTCACGGTCGGGCGACTGCGGCTGCCCAGGGCGGTGCTCGCCGTGGTGGCCGGGATGAGCTTCGGCCTGGCCGGTGTCACCTTCCAGACCATGCTGCGCAACCCGCTGGCCAGTCCCGACATCATCGGGATCAGCTCCGGGGCCAGTGCCGCCGCCGTCTTCGCGATCGTCGTGCTCGGCCTGAGCGGCACCGCGGTGTCGGTGGTGGCGATCGTCGCCGCGCTGGGCGTGTCCACCCTCGTGTACCTGTTGTCGTTCAAGGCAGGGGTGGCCGGGACCCGGCTCATCCTCATCGGCATCGGTGTGGCCGCCATGCTCGACAGCCTCGTCTCCTACATCCTGGACCAGGCGCCCGATTGGGACCTGCAGGAGGCCATGCGCTGGTTGACCGGCAGCCTCAACGGCACCGACTGGAACCAGGTTCTGCCGGTGGTGGTCGCCCTGGTCCTCATCGGTCCGGTGCTGTTGTCCCAGGCCCAGAACCTGGCCCTGTTCCAGTTGGGTGACGACACCGCCTCGGCCCTGGGCGTACGGGTGAACCGCACCCGGTTGCTGGCGGTCACCGCCGCAGTGGGACTCATCGCCTTCGCCACCGCCGCGGCCGGTCCCATCGCGTTCGTGGCGTTCCTGTGCGGCCCCATCGCCGCCCGCCTGGTGGGCCCCAACGGGTCCCTGCTGCTGCCCTCGGCCCTGGTGGGGGCGTTGCTGGTGCTGGTCGCCGACCTGGTCGGCCAGTTCCTGTTGGGCACGCGCTTCCCGGTCGGTGTGGTCACCGGCGTGCTCGGTGCCCCCTACCTCGTCTACCTCATCGTCCGTACCAACCGCGCCGGAGGATCCCTGTGACCACGGACCACTCGCTGATCGTCGAGGACCTCACCCTGGGGTACCAGGACCGCGTCGTCATCGACACCCTGGACCTGGCCATCCCGCCCGGCCGGATCACCGCGATCGTGGGCGCCAACGCCTGCGGCAAGTCGACCCTGCTGCGGTCGATGTCGCGGCTGCTGGCGCCCAAGGGAGGGCGGGTGCTGTTGGACGGCGAACAGGTGCACCGGATGCCCTCCAAGGAGGTGGCCCGCACGCTCGGTCTGCTTCCGCAGTCGCCGATCGCCCCGGAGGGCATCACCGTTGGTGACCTGGTCGGACGCGGTCGCCACCCCCACCAGCGGGTGCTGTCCCGGTGGAGCCGTGAGGACGACGAGGCCGTGGCGGAGGCCTTGGACGCCACCGGCATCGCCGACCTGGTCGACCGGCCCGTGGACGAATTGTCGGGGGGACAGCGTCAGCGGGTGTGGATCGCGATGGCCTTGGCCCAGCACACCGACCTGTTGTTGCTGGACGAGCCCACCACGTTCCTGGACGTCAGCCACCAGGTGGAGGTGTTGGACCTGCTCACCGACCTCAACCGGTCGCTGGGCACCACGATCGTGCTGGTGTTGCACGACCTCAACCTGGCGGCCCGCTACGCCGACCACCTGGTCGCCCTGGCGCGGGGGAGACTGCACGCGGAGGGGACGCCCGAGCTGGTGCTCACCCCCGAGACGGTGGAGGCGGTGTTCGGGCTGCGCAGTCGCATCATCGTCGACCCCACCTCCGGCAAGCCGCTGATGTTGCCCATCGGCCGACACCACGAGGTCGTGGAGGCCGGCTGACCCCGATCGGCGCACGAAGAAGGGGGCTCCCACCACGTGATGGGAGCCCCCTTTCGGTGTTCGCGGGGGATCAGTCCTCCAGGGACTCCTGGATCATCGGGACGACCTCGTCCAGGGCGTGGTGGACGCCCAGGGTGGAACCGCTGGAGAAGGCGTTGGCCAACTGCGGGTCGTCCAGGACGATCAGTCGGCCGTCCTCGGCGGCGGGGATGCCCTGCAGGACCGGGTCCTCGTTGAGGAAGTCGGCGGTGTCACCGATGGGGAAGACCACGGTCAGGTCGGCGTCCAGCTCCTCGACGAGCTCCGAGCTCAGGTCGACGTAGAACGCCCCGTCGGCCATCTCCTCCAGCTCGGGCTTGTACTCGAAGCCCAGCTCGGTGAGCACGTCCACGCGGGTGTCGCCGGGCACGTAGGCGCCGTACTGGCCGTCGAAGTAGGCGCCGACCGCGATGGTCAGGTCCTCGAACTCCGGGTTCTCCTCGCGCAGCTGCGCGAACCGCTCCTCCAGCTCGGTGATGAGTTCCTCGCCCCGCGGCTCCTCGCCCAGGACCTGGGCGACCTGGCGGGTCTGACCCTGCCAGGTGGTGCCGTAGGTGACCTCCACGTCGGAGGGAGGGCCGACCACGGGGGCGACCGGGGAGAGCAGGTCGTAGCGCTCCTGGGAGTTGTCGGATCGGGTGTCGAGGATGACGTCCGGCTCCAGGGAGGCGATGGCCTCCAGGTTCGGTTCCATGGTGCCGACCTCGGCCGGCTCTGAGTCGAGCAGCTCGGCGGCCCAGGGACCCACGTAGGGCGCTCCGTAGGCCTGCCAGTCGGCCACGCCCACCGGCTGCACGCCCAGGGCCAACGCGGTCTCGGCGTCCGACCAGCCCATCGCGACGACGTTCTCGGGATGGTCCTCGATCTCCACGTCACCGAACAGGGTATCGACGGTGACGGGGTATCCCTCGGCGGTGGGGCCGGAGGAATCGGAGGAGTCCGTGCCCCCGCCACCACAGGCGGCGAGCAGGACGGTGGACAGGGCGCCGGCGGCGATCATGCCGACACGAGTGGGCGGACCGGGGATCAATGGAACCTCGCTGAATGGCGTTTAGCTTAGCCTTGCCTAAGCGTGATTTGACCAGGTTATCGCCATTCCGAGGCCTATGTGAACACGGGGTCCACGGCCTGGTCAGAACCCCAGGCCACGCAGCCACGCGATCAGGTCGTCCTCGCGCTCACTCGCCCGTTCCGGACTCCAGGACCCCATCTCACGCGAGTCCACCAAGGCCCCGTCGCGCAGGTAGACCACACGATCCGCCCGCGCCGCGCAGCCCGGGTCGTGCGTGACCATGACCAGCGTCGTTCCCGACCGGTGCACGTCGGTGAGCGCGTCCATCACCTCCTCGGTCATCCCGCTGTTCAGCGCGCCGGTGGGTTCGTCGGCGAACAACAGGGACGGTTCGCACACCAGGGCGCGGCAGATCGAGGCCCGCTGCAACTGGCCGCCGGAGACCTGGGTGATGCCGTGCCGGCGCACGTGTGCGATCCCGAACCGCTCCAGCAGCGCGTCCACGCGGGCGATCGCCCCCTTCTTGTCCTTGGGGGCGGCCTGGAGGGCGGGCAACAGGATGTTGTCGCCGATGTTGAGATTGGCCAGGAAGTGCGCCTGCTGGAAGACGAATCCCATCCGCGTCAACCGGACCCGGCTCATCTCCCGGTCGTCCAGGGACGTCAGGTCCCGCCCCTCCAACAGCACGCTCCCCTCGGTGGGCCGGTCCATGCCGCTGATCGTGTAGAGCAGCGTCGACTTGCCCGAACCCGACGCGCCCATCACGACGAGGAACTCCCCGCTCGCCACGGACAGGTCGACATCGGCGATGACCCGGGTGGGCGGATCGGTGGAGTGGTAGGTCTTGGTCAGGCCCCGAGAGGCCAGCGCGATCCGCGCCCGCTCCATCAAGGGCTCTGTCGTGGGCTGTGTCATGGAAGGGCCTCTCAACCTCGGAGCCACGTGCTCTTGTCCACGCGGCGGAGCGGCGCGGTGAGCGCCACGGCGATCAGGTGTCCGGTGGTGATCAGGGCCAGGGGATAGGCCACGTACACCAGCCACGGGTTCGGCAGGAACTCCAGGTGCGCGAGCCCCAATCCCGCCGCGGACAGCAGCGAACCGACCATGGGTTCCCCGGCCGTGGCCGCGAACACCGTGCCCAGGACGGTGCCGACCACCACGGCGAGGAAGGTCTTGCCGCGCACCTGGGCGATGATCTCCCCGGTGGAGAAGCCGATCGCGGACAGTACGCCCATCCGCGTGCGCTCCCGCGTCAGGCGCAGCCGCAGGAACAGGCCGGTGATGAGCGCCGCGACCCCGAGCGCGAAGACGAAGGAGACCAGGGCGGCGCCCTGCAGGGCGCCGGTCACCTGCGACAGGGTCTGGCGCACGTACTCGCGCATCGGGATCACCGTGGCGGTGTCGAAGCGTTCGTCGTACTCCGTCGCGATCGTGGCGGCGTCGGTACCCGGGACCGTGTTCGCGTAGACCATGTGGCCCGCCGCCCCGGTGGCCTCCTCACCATGGGCCTTGGCGGTGAACCCTCCGCTGGTGACGTCCTGGTATACGCCGCTGACGGTGAGCGTGGTCTCCTCCCCACCTCGGCGCACGGCCAACCCGTCACCGATCGAGAGCCCGTACGCGTCCGCGTTCAGCACCGACAGGGCGATCTCGCCGGGGCCGGGGCTCCCGCCGCGCGCGTACGCGATCGCGTCGGGGTCGTGCTCGCCCACCTCCACCCGCAGGGTCTCCCACCCCTCCTCGCCCTCGGCCTCGTACAACAGGGTGGAGAAGGCGCGCACGTCGGTCAGTCGTTCGTCCTCGCGCATGCTCCTCAGCAGTTCGTCGCGGACCTCGTCGACGTCCTCGGAGAAGAGCAGGTCGGCGCGCAGGTCGCTCTCCGCGGCCCCCATATAGGTGACGAAGCGAGGGCTCTCGAAGGTGCCGAGCAGGTTGGCGGGCAGCGTCATCAACACGGTGGCCAGGAAGAACACGAGGGGGAGCAGTACCCACTGGCCGGCCTCGGCGCGCAGGTCCAGCAGGGCCAGACGGCCGTTCACCCCCAGCCCACGGGTCGAGGCGAGGGCGGTGCCGCGCACCCGTCGCGCCCGCCTCCGGTCCCGGCGCGCGGCCCGTTCCTCGTCCAGGACACTGCCATGGACCAGGGCGCCCACGACCTCGATTCGACGCACCCGGCGCAGGACGGCACGGCACAGCAGTAGGACGAACGCGTACACCAGGGCGAGCGCGGCCACCGGCGCCACGAACGAGGCGAGGCCCAGCGGCGCGTCGGCGTAGTCCACCCGCGCGCCCCGTGTGAGCAGACCCGTGGCCACGATCGCCGACAGACCTCCGAGGACACACGCCAGGGCGGTCAGGACGCCGTACTTGGTCAGGTACAGCCCGGAGATCGCCCGATCGGGCAGACCGATGGCCTTCATCGCGCCGATCTCGCGGACCTCGTCCTCCAAGGTCCCGCGGATCACGAAGCGCACGTTGAGCAGCGCGATCACGATGAGCAGCAGACTCACGAACACCAGCGCCACGGCGACCAGTCCGTCGCCGAACGCGTTGACCAGGCGGATCATCTGGTAGGTGACGGCCTGTCCGTTCTTGGGCAGCGCCTCATCGGCCTCATAGGCACGCTGGAGGTCGGCGGCCGAACCGGCGTCGTTCAGTCGGTACTCGACGATGCTCTCGGGGGCGCCGCCGCCCGCGTCCTCCAGAGTCTCGAAGTCGGCCTCGGAGACCACGAATCGGGTCGCCGAGGACAATGACGAGGCCATCTGCGCGTCGCGCACGAACCCGGCCACGCGCAGCTCCAGGGAACCGGAGTCGGTGGCGATCCGGAGCACGTCGCCGACCCGCAGGTCGAAGGCGGTGCGGTGGGCCACCGGGAGGTAGGTCTCGCCGGGGGAGGGGTGCGGGGCGGCGCCGGTCTCGTCCAGGAGGAGGTCGAACTCCTCGTTCTGGGTCGTGAAGAGTTGGTCGATGAGGCTGTCGGAGAGGTCGCCGGACTCACCGGTGGGGGAGCGCTCCCAGGACAGGGCCGCGCCGTCGAATCCGACCGCCTCGACGACATGCCAGGCCTCGATCTCCGGGTGCCGGCCGGCGAAGCGCTCCAGTGCGTCGGTGTCGATGTCGCCGACGTGCATCTGCAGGAAGTGGGGCGGTCTGGCCTGCTCGAAGAGTTCGTCGACCGACCCGAGCATGCGCTCCATGACCATGGCGCCGGTGGCCATGAGGAACGCGCTGAGCGTCAGGACCACCAGGAGCGCCAGGTGCACGCCCTTGTTCCCGGTCAGGTCGTTGTACGCGTAGCGCAGATATAAGGAGCCCTTCGTCTCCACCGTGATCTCCCTGCCTCGTCCGGCCGCTGGAGTACCGGTCCGTGGGTTCCGGGAAGGGAACCCGTCCGATCAACGTAGGCCGATGCGAGGGTCGGGCGCATCGGGGGAGGACCCCGCACTGTGACGGAGACAACCCCGATTATACCGAGGGTCCGTGCCCTGGTAAGGGTCCGGGGCCAGGCGGCTTCCCGGGCACGTCGACACCCACCGTGAGTGAGGTTAGGCTTACCGATGGTCTGCCGGGAGAAGCGGGCATACGGCGTCGAATCGCACATCCCATGGTCGGGTGTGCCACCCGACCCGGCTACCCTGCCCGAGGATCGACCACCCCGGGCGGCCACCGAGAAAACGACGATCAGGGACGACGGACGAACATGACCACAGCCGAGGGACGGGCCGCTCCCGAACCCGCCTCCCCCACCTCATCCGCACCCGTCCCCACCAGCGCGTCCGCCCTACGTTCACGCTCCCTGCGCCGGCATCGCGGCCGCATCACCCTCGGCGTCGCCCTGCTGTCCACGCACCAACTGTGCGAGGTGCTCGTCCCCGTCGTCATCGGCCTCACCATCGACACGGCCGTCGCCACCGGCGACATCACCGCCCTGCTGTGGTGCGTGTCCGGGCTGATCCTGCTCTTCACCTGCCTGGCCCTGGCCTACCGCACCGGCGCCCGCCTCACCCTGGGCGTCGTCGAACGCGAGGCCCACCTGCTGCGCCTGGAATCGGCCCGCCGCGTCCTGCATCCGCGAGGACAACGCAGCGGTCTGCGCTCCGGCGAACTACTGTCCGTGGCCACCTCCGACGCCGAACAGGCCGCCACCTACGCCCGCGCCTGGGCCGCGGGCATCGCCCAGGTCACCGCGATCGTGGTCACCACCATCGTGCTGCTCACCATCAACGTCCCGCTCGGTCTCGGAGTGCTCCTGGGCCTGCCCCTGATGCTCCTGCTGCTGCGTGTGCCCGCCGCACGCATCGCCCGACGCACCGAGGCCAAGCAGGCCACCGCCGCGCGCGCCACCGCCATGGCCACCGACCTGGTCGGCGGCCTGCGCGTGCTCATGGGCATCGGTGCCCGCCACAACGCCTCCCTGCGCTACGGCCGGTCCAGCGACCGCGCCCTGACCGCGTCGGTCGGCGCCGCCGCCAGCAACGGCGTCTACAAGGGACTGGTCACCGCGTCGGGCGCCGTCTTCCTGGCCTGCGTGGCCGGTGCCTCCGGATGGATGGCCCTCCAAGGACACCTCACCATCGGCGAACTCATCATCGTCGTGGGCCTGGCCCAGTTCCTCGCCGAACCCATCCAGGGGTTGGGGATGGTCGGCCAGATGTTCGCCATCGCCCGAGCCTCCGCTCGACGCCTGGTGCGGCTGCTCAACGCCCCCGACGCCGTCACCCCCGGCGAGCGAGACCTGCCCCAAGGCCCGCCCGAACACGAACCCCTGGTCGAACTCCGCGCGGTCGGCCACCGCACCCTGGACGGCGTCGACCTCACCCTGCGCCCCGGCGAGTTCCTCGGCGTGCTCGCCACCGACCCCCGCGACGCCGAGGCCCTCGTCGACCTCCTGGCCGGTCGCGCCGCCGACGCCCGCGGAACCACCCTGGTCGCCGGTGTCCCCCTCGCCGAACTCGACCTTGCCTCCCTGCGCGGTACCGTCCTGGTCGAGGAACACGGCAGCTTCCTGTTCGAGGGCACCCTGCGCTCCAACCTGACCACCGGCGACCTCGACGAGGACCACCTGCTCACCGCACTCGACGCGGCCGCCGCCGGTGAACTCGTCACCGGCCACCTCGACGGCCTCGACCGTCCCATCACCGACCGCGCCGGCAACCTCTCCGGCGGCCAACGCCAACGCGTGGCCCTGGCCCGCGCGCTGGCCGCCGCCCCGCCCGTGCTCGTCCTGCACGACCCCACCACCGCGGTCGACGCCGTCACCGAGGAGGCCATCGCCCAGGGCACCGCCGCGCTGCGCGCCGCCCACGGCGGCGGCACCATCGTCATCGCGAGCAGCCCGGCGCTGCTCGCCCGCGCCGACCGCGTCCTGGTCCTGCGCGAGGGTCGCGTGCGCGCGCAGGACACCCACATCCGACTGGCCGAGGACGACCCCCACTACCGCGAGGCGGTCCTGCGTTGAGCACCGAAACCATCCACCACGAGGTCGAGGACCCCCTCGAAGGCCCCCGAACCCCGACCGCGACCACCGAACTGCTGCCCACGGCCACGGCCCGCCGCACCTGGGCGGTGTTCCTCCAAGGGCTGCGCGCCCGCCCCGGAACCTCCGCCCTGGCGCTGCTCACCGTCCTTGCCGGCAGCGCCGCCGGACTCGTCGCCCCCTGGGTACTGGGCGGCATGGTCGACGACATCAACGACGGCGCCGGGGCCGAGGCCATCCTGCGCTCGGCCGCGCTCATCGCCGCCGCCGCGGCCATCGGTGGCGTCCTCGTCGGACTGGGGGCCTGGCAGGTCAGCCGGCTCGGCGAGACCATCCTGGCCCGCCTGCGCGAACGCGTCATGCGCCGCGTCCTGCACATGCCCGCCGTCCGTCTGGAACGCGTGCGCATCGGGGACCTGCTCTCCCGCGTGGGCGACGACGTCGCCGTGGTCACCAACGCCATCGCCCGCAACGGTCCGGAGGTCGTCACCGCCCTGGCCACCGTCGTGCTCACCACCGCGGGCATGGCCGCCCTGGACTGGCGTCTGGGCCTGGCCGGACTGGCCGCCCTGCCGTTCTACGTGTGGGCGGTGCGCTGGTACATGCCGCTCTCGGGCCCCTTCTACGCCCGCGAACGCGTGGCCATGGGCGAGCGTTCGCACGCCATGATGGGCGCCCTACGCGGACGCGACACCGTGCGCGCCTACCGGCTGGAGGCCGAACACGAGGAACGCATCGCCGACCGTTCGCTGAGCGCCATGCGGCTCACCCTGGACGTGTTCCGCCTGTTCACCAGGCTCGGAGCCCGCATGAACGGCTCCGAACTGGTCGGCCTGGGCACCGTGCTCGTCGTCGGGTTCTGGTTGGTGCGCGGTGACCTGGCCACAGTCGGGATGGTCACCGCCGCCGCCCTGTACTTCCACCGGCTGTTCGGACCCGTCGGGTTCCTGGTGATGACCTTCAACGACGTCCAGCAGGCGGGGGCGAGCCTGGCCCGCCTGGCCGGGGTGGTGGACCTGCCGGAGGCGGAGGACCCCGGTGCCGAGGAGGGGCCGGCCGGGTCGTCCTTGCACGTGGACGCGGTGAGCCACGTCTACGCCACCGACGCGCCCAAGGCCCTGGACCGGGTCTCGCTCACCGTCGCCCCGGGCGAGCGCGTCGCCCTGGTGGGGGCCAGCGGCGCCGGAAAGACCACCCTGGCCGCCGTGGTCAGTGGCCTGCGCACACCCACTTCGGGCACCGTGTACCTGGGCGGGATCCCCCTGGAGGAGATGGGGGAGCGGCGGGTGCGCGAGCACGTGTTCCTGGTCAGCCAGGAGACGCACGTGTTCGCCGGAACCCTCCTGGAGGACCTGCGCCTGGTCCGGGCCGAGGCCACCGCCACCGAGATCGAGGAGGCGTTGGAGACGGTGGGCGCCCTGGACTGGGTGCGCGCCCTGCCCGAGGGGATCGACACCGTGGTGGGCGAGGGCGGACACGCCCTCACCGCCGAGCAGGCCCAGCACCTGGCCCTGGCCCGGTTGGCGCTGGCCGACCCGGACCTGGCGGTACTGGACGAGGCCACCGCCGAGGCCGGCAGCTCCGGCGCCCGTCGACTGGAGGAGGCCGCCGTGGCCGCCACCAAGGGCCGCACCACCCTGGTGGTCGCCCACCGGCTCACCCAGGCGGCCACCGCCGACCGGGTGGTCGTCATGGACCAGGGCCGGATCGTGGAGCAGGGGCCGCACGAGGAACTGGTCGCCCTGGAGGGCCGCTACGCACGTCTTTGGCGCAGCTGGCAACGCTGACCCGTGTCGATACCGCTCCGGCCTCGCGCTCAACCGAGCGCGGGGCCGGAGCGTGGGGTAAGACCCTCCAAGGACTCAGGCGGCGTTGGCGCGGCGCAGACGACGGCGACGCTCGGAGGTGCGCTCGTCCTCGTTCTGGCCGCCCCAGGTGCCGTACTTCTCCGGGCGTGAGACCGCGTGGTCCAGACAGGAGGTGCGCACCGGGCACCCCGCGCAGACCTGCTTGGCCCGGCGCTCACGCATCTCGCGCTGTGGCCAGGACTCCTCTTCGGGACCGAAGAAGAGCGCGAGGTCCTCGCCTCGGCAGGCTGCGGCGTCCTGCCACCCCCAGCTCGGGGTCGGGAGCAACGCGGAACGACGACGGGGCCGGGACATGTGGGAACCACCTTTTCGAACAACACAGGCCAAGAGGGCGATTACGGGTCACCGATGGCTGATCGCCGTGCGCGATCGCCAATACGCCGAAGGACGGCCTACGGCGCGGATATCGTGCGATGTGCGGGTGCGGAGAAGGGCGACCGCTGTGGCAGGTGCGGTCGGCGGGGATTTCTCACGCGAATCGGCGGCGGAAGTGGTGACGGCTTCCGCCCGCCTCGTGCCCGTCATCATGCCACCATTGCTTCGTGCTGTCCGGTCAATGCGCGATGGGTCGACCGAACGTTATGGAAATCTGACCTCGTGTGTCGAGCGCGCGGTGACGAGTCGTATCAGGTCGACCGTTCCGGTCGATCGGGCTCAGGCGCTGACGGCCTCGCCGGTCGGGTCGCTGCCGTCCTGGTTCAGCAGGTGGGCGCCGCCGACCGGGCCGCTGCTCCAACCGAGAAGGCGCCAACCCGAGTCGGGGTCGCCCTCGATCTCGACCAGGCCGGTGTTGGCCAGCGGGGTGCGCGCGACCGAGGTGACGTCGACCTCGGCGACGCGTGCGCAGGCCCAGGAGCGGATCGCGGCGCCGTGGGAGACCACGACGACGTCCTCCCACCCCTGCTCGGCGATTCGACGCACCGCCTCGTCGTAGCGGTCGAAGAAGGCGCGCCCGTCCGAACCACCCGGCATACGCAGATCCACGTCGCCGCGGGCCCAGGCGAACACCGTGTCCACGTAGGTCCGGTGCGCCGCCGGATCCGCGCCCATCTCCAGTGCACCGGCCTCGACCTCGCTCACCCCCTCCATGATCACGGCCTCCTTGCCGAAGGCGTCGACCAGGGGAGCCGCGGTGAGGTGGGTGCGCAGCAGCGGAGAGACCACGAGCGCGTCGATCTCGCGTTCCTGGAGCGCGTTGGGCACCGCGGCGGCCTGGCGGTGGCCCAGGGTCGTGAGTCCGGGCCCCGGGGCGAGCGTGTCGAGGAGACCGGCGACGTTCGAGGGGGTCTGACCGTGACGAAGAAGGGAAAGGCGCATGCCCCCATGGTCGGCCATCGGCGCCGCGAAACCCGAGTGCGGGTGAGGTGGGTTTGGTCTCAGCCGTACGGTATCGATTCCACGGCCGGAAGCTCCTGGTGTACGACTAGTATCTATGTTGTATCCAACCTGGGAGGTCTCGTGAGCGCGAGTGGTGTCGAAGGGCAAGGGCCGGTGGTCGGAGCGGCCACCACCCCCGAATCGGCGGCCGGGAGGGCCTACACCGTGGTCCGCGACCGGATCCTCGACGGGGAGTACGAGGACGGCGGCATGCTCAGTGAAGGAGGGATCGCCACGGAACTGGGGATGAGCCGGACCCCGGTGCGCGAGGCCTTCCTGCAACTCCAGGCCGAGGGCTGGATGCGCCTGTACCCCAAACGCGGCGCCATGGTCCGGCCGGTGCCGCCGCACGAGTTCCGCGAGGTGCTCCAGGCGCGCCAGATCATCGAGTCCGCCGCGGTCCGGAGCGTGTGCGCGTCCAAGAGCGGTTCCAAGCGCCTGGTGCGACGCCTGCGCGAGGTGACCGAAGCGCAAAGGCGTGCCTGGGAGACGGACGACCTCGCCGCCTTCACCCGCGCCGACGTCGAGTTCCACCGGGAGGTGGTCGCGGCCGGCGGAAACTCGATCCTCCAGAACTTCTACCAACTCCTCCAGGACCGCCACCGGCGGATGACCACGCAGTCGATCAGCGATGACACCGACCGGGCGGAACTCGTGCTCGCCCAGCACGCCGGGCTGACGGAGCTCATCGAGGCGGGCGACGCCGAGGGGTTCGCCCAGGCCACCGCCGAGCACCTGAACGACATCCACGGTTCCACCGTGTGACCCCCGCCCCCTGAACCCTCGGACACGAATCCGACCCCGACCCCCTCCCTGACCCCGAAACGCAGGAGGAAACAGCGACCATGGCCACGATCGAGGCCCACAGACCCCGGCCCGCACGCGATCGAAGGAACGCGGACGGGACCGCCCGACGTCGACTTCCCGGGTGGCTCGCCGCCTGCGGGATGCTCGTCGCCGTCGCCTGGGGCGGCAACGAGTTCACGCCGCTGCTGGTCATGTACCGCCTCGACAGCGGCATGAGCGTGCAGGTCGTGAACATCCTGCTCGGCGCCTACGTGCTGGGGATCGTGCCCGCGCTACTGGTCGGTGGCCCGCTGTCCGACCGTTACGGGCGCCGCCCCCTCATGACCCCGGCACCGATCCTGTGCGTGATCGGCAGCGCCCTGCTGGCCTCGGGCCCTGACTCGGTGGCCCTGCTGTTCGCCGGACGCGTGTTCTCGGGACTGGCGCTCGGCCTGGTGATGGCGGTGGGCACGAGCTGGGTCAAGGAACTGTCCCAGGCGCCGTTCGACCCCGAGGCGTCGGCGGGGGCCGGGGCGGTCCGGGCCTCGCTCTCGTTGACCCTCGGGTTCCTGTTGGGGGCCGTGGCCGCCGCCGCCATCGCCCAGTTCTCCCCGTTGTCGGCCGTCCTGCCGTACGTGGTCAACATCGTGCTCACCGTGATCCTGGCGGTGGTCATGCTGGGCGCCCCCGAGACCCACTCTCCACGGGCGCGTGGAGACGGTGCCGCTTCGGGGCGTCTCCTGGACGACATGCTGGTCCCGGCCGCGCTGCATCGCCGGTTCCTACTGGTGGTCGTGCCCATGGCACCGTGGGTCTTCGGCGCCTCGGCCACCGCCTACGCGGTCCTGCCCAACCTGGTCGTCCACCGGGTGCCCGGCTACGAGGTCGGCTTCTCTGGACTGCTGTGCCTGGTGGCGTTGGCCTGCGGTGTCCTCAGCCAGCAGGCGGCCAAGTGGGTGGACAGCCCGCACTCCTCCCGGGCGGTCGTGCTCGCCCTGGGACTGACCGCGCTCGGCATGGCCCTGGCCGTTCGGGCGGCGAGCACCCTGACCGTCCCGATGGCGCTGGTGGCCGCCGCGGTGCTCGGCGCCGCCTACGGACTGCTGCTGGTCTCCGGTCTCCAAGAGGTCCAGCGCATCGCGGGGCCCGACCGGTTGGCCGGGCTCACCGCCGTCTATTACTCGCTCGCCTACCTGGGCTTCTTCGTCCCCGCGGTGCTGGCGGGGCTGGCCCGCCGGTTCGACTACCCGACCATGTTCGCGGTCGGGGTCGCGCTCGCAATCCTGAGCGTCGTGGTGGTGGCGTTGTCGTGGCGCCGCCACCTGCCCACCGCGCTCGACCCGGTGGACCTTCGAACGTCCCGGGTCTGACCCGGTCGGGTGTGGACGACCCCGGGCCGATGGACACATGGTCGCGTCCCCGGCCCAGGGCCGGGGGTTCAGGAGGTGCGGACGGGCAGGACGGACCAACCACTGGCCACGATGGAGGGCTCGCGCACGGCCTCCCCGGACAAGGCCAGACCGGGGAAGCGCTCGAAGAGCATCTCCAGGGCGGTCGTCCCCTCCAGACGGGCCAGACCCGCGCCCAGGCAGAAGTGCGGCCCGTAGGAGAACGCCAGGTGGCCGCGCTGCTCGCGGGTCAGGTCGAACCCCTCGGCGTCGGCACCGTGGTGCTTCGGGTCACGCCCGGCCGGGCCGAAGCCCATGAGCAGGGCCTCCCCGGCCGGCACGGTGACGCCGCCCAGGGTGACCTCCTCGGCGGTGTAGCGCAGCGGCAGGTACTGGATGCTCGCGTCCCAGCGCAGGGTCTCCTCCACCACGTCCGACCACGAGGCCCGGCCGGAGCGGACCAGTTCCAGCTGGTCGGGGTGGGTGAGCAGCGCGTGCACGGAGTTGCCGATGAGGTTCATCGTGGTCTCGTAGCCCGCGCCGATCATCAAGATGAGCGTCCACACCAGTTCGCTCTGGGAGAGCCGCTCCTCGCCCTCGGCCCGCGCCGCCAACAGGGCGCTGGTCAGGTCGTCACCGGGGTTCTTCGCCTTGGCCGCGGCCAGGTCGGCCAGGAACGTCTGCATCTCGCCGTGGAGGCGGACGGCCTCTTCGGGGGTGGTGCTCGCGTCGAAGACCGTGTGCATCATCCGGTGCAGGACGTCCCGGTGCTCGGGGGCCACCCCGAACAGTTCGGAGATGACGGTGATGGGCAGTGGTAGGGCCAGTGCCTCCTTCAGGTCCACCGTCTCCGTCCCGGCCGCCGTGATCTCCTCCAACAGCTCGGAGGTGATCTCCCGGACCCGAGGCCGCAGCGCCTCCACCCGGCGCGGGGTGAACGCCTGAGAGACCAGTGTGCGCAACCGGCGGTGCCGGTCACCGTCGGCGGTGAGCATGTTGTCGGGCGCCACCCACGACACCAGCGGCCAGTCCATGGGGATCTCGCCGTCGTTCCACGCCCGCCAGTGCCGCAGCTCCTTGCGCACCCCGGGGTGGGCGAGCGCCTCGGTCAGCACCGCGTGGTCGGTCACCGCCCGAACAACCACCCCACCAACGATCTCCACCTCGACGACGGGTCCGAGCTCGCGGAGGCGGGCGGCCTGTCGGGGGAGGTCCTGGGGGAGGAGGACGGGGCGCTGTTCTGCCATGACGGGGTTCCCTTCGAAATGCCGGGTGTGAAGGTGACGGGCAGGGTGGACAGGGCTCGGGCGAACGGCGAGACCCGCCAGTGCGGGGTCGGATCGCTCGGCCGGAGTCGGGGCAGGCGCTGGACCAGTGACTGGACGGCGACCTCGGCGATGGCCTGGCCGAACCCGCGCGCGGGGCAGCGGTGCGGACCCACACCGAAGGCCAGGTGGGCACGGTTGTGCCGTTCGACGTCATCGGAGGCGCCGGCCATCGCGTGGTGCGCCGCGGCGTAACCGAGCAGGATCGGTTCTCCGGCCCTGATCACGCCGCCGCGCTCGACGGGAACGTCCCGGGTCGGGTACAGCACCGGGTAGTTGGTGATCGGTGGTTCGCGCCACAGCACCTGGTCCACGAGCTCGGCCACACCGACCCGGGTGCCGCCGAGGGCACTCGCGGTCTCGGGGTCGGTGAGCAGGACGTGCACGCTGGAGGCGACGAGGTTGGCGGTGGGTTCGGCGCCCGCACCGAAGGTCACCACCATCTGGTGCAGGATCTCCTCGTCGGAGAGCCCCGCCCGGTGCTGGAGAAGCCACGTGGTGATGTCCTCGCCGGGTTCGGCGTGCTTGGCGGAGACGGCGTCGGACAGGGCCCGCTCGTACTCCTGGTTGGCGCGCAGGACGTCGGTCCCGTCCCACAGTTCGCTGATGGAGGTGAGGACCCGTTCGGCCACGTCCCTGGAGAAACCGAACAGGTCGGCCATCACCATGAGGGGCAGCATCCGGGTGTACTCGGCGACCAGGTCGGCCTCGCCCCGTTCGACGAAGGCGTCGATGAGCGCGTCGGCGTGTCGTCGCGTGACGTCACCGACTCGGCTCTCGGGCACTCGCCCCAGGGAGTCCACCACGACCCGCTTGAGCCTGGCATGCTCCTCGCCGTCGGCGTACAACAGGTTGGGGCGGTGGGCCATCATCGCGGCGACGGGGGAGTCGTCGGGGACGCGGCCTTCCCTCCAGTCGCGCCAGAGCCGTGAATCGCGGCGGAAGGTCCGGGTGTCGCGGCACCAGGCCGTGATGGTGGCGTAGTCGGTGACGATCCATGCGTTGACGCCGGGGGCGATCTCCGCGGGATGAACGCCGCCGTGCTCAGTGGTCAGGTGACGGTGGATCGTGTGGGGGGCGGCGTGGTACTCGGGATCGAACAATCGAGCGTGGGGGCAGG
This sequence comes from Nocardiopsis sp. NPDC055551, assembly GCF_053619415.1. Taxonomy (NCBI): domain Bacteria; kingdom Bacillati; phylum Actinomycetota; class Actinomycetes; order Streptosporangiales; family Nocardiopsidaceae; genus Nocardiopsis; species Nocardiopsis sp. NPDC055551. Next base: position 462,240 of record NZ_JBSHJJ010000001.1, read on the forward strand.
TGGTCACACGTGTCCTGAACTACGTGGGCGGCTGGTGGGCGGGACAAGTGTAAAGGGAGTTTCGGGATTTTTGTCCCATCCCGCGGGTGGTCCCGGAACCGGACACCACCCGTTCCGTTCGATGCGTTGGAATCCCTTGCGGCGTAGGGGTTTGCGTGTGGTGCAGGGTCCGTAGGATCGGAACATCCATGACACGCCGACCGACGATGGGACGCGATGAACGAAAAGGACACGGACATCGACACCACGGTTCCGCATTCGGCCCGGGTGTGGAACTACTGGCTCGGAGGTAAGGACAACTATCCGGTCGACCAAGAAGCGGGGGACCGGTTCCTGAAGGTCTTCCCCGGTATCGCTCGCATGGCGCGCTCCTCACGGTCCTTCCAAGGGCGCGCCGTCCGTCACCTCGCCGGTGAGCGCGGTATTCGCCAGTTCCTGGACGTGGGTACCGGGCTTCCCACCGCCGAGAACACCCACGAGGTGGCCCAGGCGGTGGCTCCGGACGCCCGGATCGTCTACGTGGACAACGACCCGCTCGTCCTCACCCACGCGCGCGCCCTGCTGACCAGCACGCCCCAAGGGCGGACCTGGTACGTGCACGAGGACCTGTACAAGCCCGAAGCCATCCTCGAACAGGCCGGACGACTGCTGGACCTGGAACGGCCGGTGGGCCTGATGCTGATGGGGGTCCTGGGGCACGTCCAGGAGTACGACGAGGCCGTCTCCATCGTGCGCCGGCTCTTGGCGGGCCTGCCCCCGGGCAGTCACCTCACCATCAGCGAGGGCAGCAACGTGCACAGCCAGGAGAACGTTCAGGCCCAAGACGAGTACAACGAGGGCGGCGCGGTCCCCTACATCCCGCGCAGCCCCGAACAGATCGCCGGGTACCTGGAGGGTCTGGAACTCCTCGATCCGGGCGTGGTCTCGGTGACCCGCTGGCGGCCCGCCCTCACCGGCGAAGAGGAGCCGGTCGAGGTCGACCAGTACGGGGGCGTGGGCCGCAAGGTCTGACCGCTGTTCGGGGAGGGGGACGACCCGGCGGGGGTTCCGTCCTAGCGGTGGCCGGCTCTGGCGCCCTTTGGCGACGACCTTGCTCGTAGCGCCCATTTGGGCGCCCGAATGGGCGCTACAAGCAAGATCATCGCAGTTCAGAGCCGGATGTGGGCGGGGTCAGGCCGGGTCAGGACTGAGGGGCGCGGGCGGTGGTGAGGAAGGCGTCCCACTCGGAGGAAGAGAAGGGGATGTGGCCGTTGGCGGGGTGCTTGGAGTCGCGGATGACTGCGCCGCAGGGGAGTTCGGCCACCTCGACGCAGTTCTGGCCAGCGCCGCTGTAGCTGCTCTTTTGGAATTTGGTGGGGGTGTGTGCAACCTCTACGCACTCCGCGCGGTCGCCGCTGTAGCTGGACTTGAAGAAGGTCAGATCGTCAGTCGTGGACATGCTGTGTGTACGACTCCAGGGTCTGCTGTAGGAACTGAATACTCTCCGCTGGGCGGTGAGCGGCTGCGTTCAGGTTAGAGAAGATCGTTACATATCGCTGTACTGAGGCACTCTCTTGGACAAAGAGGCTGTCCGTCGAGGTCTCGGTGTAGACGATGCTCGGATCGGGCTCGCTAGGGAAGTCCAGGAGAAAGAACGACCCGGATAGCGCTGCATGCATACCAGCCTGAAACGGCAAGACCTGGATGTTCACGTTATGACGCATCGCCATGTTGATCAGGTGCTGAAGTTGTTCCTGCATCACGGACAGGTCGCTCACCTGCCGGTGGAAGGCTGCTTCGTCGATCACCGCCCACAGGTGTAGCGGATTGTGTCTGGAGAGAACGTGCTGACGCTGGATACGAGCGTCGACATGGCGCCTGACTTCTTCATCTGTGTAGGTACCTCCGCCACGGAAGACGGCTTCAGCGTAGTCCGGCGTCTGAAGCAGGCCGGGGATGACCTGGCACTGATACATGCGGATCATCGAAGCCTCAACCTCGAAGTCTGGCAGGGCGTTACCGCCGAACACATCCTTGTACTTTGACCACCAGCCCTTCTCCTTCGACTCCTGAGCCAGTTCTTGGAGGGCGGCGCGTATGTCAGCGGAAGCTCCATAAAGCTCAGCGAGTGCATCGATGTCGCGGGGCTTGACGCGGCGGGCTTCAGCGGACTCGATGTTGCTCAGTGTGGAGGGAGGGACGGAAGCTTCCTTGGCGGCTGCGGAGAGTTGGAGGCCGCGATCCTCTCTCAAGCGGCGGAGCTCCCGGGCGAGCCTTCGTCGTCGCACGGTGGGACTGATCGGATGGTTCATGGGGGAAGCCTATCCAGAAAGTTTTCGTATATCGAGTTTTGACATTGACAGCATGTATATCGCGCTTCATGATGGGGGTGTAGTCAGTGACGGGTGTATCACTCAGGGTTCATCTGTCCAGGCTATGCCTTGCCCGTTCCGCGCATCACGGCCTCCGTGAGACTCCTCCAACGGGCGCTTCGCACGATCCCCCGACTCATGTGTCCAGCCATGCCAAGGAGTGTGTTCGTCATGCCCGAAACCGTCTTCGCGCCCACCGCCCCGGTCCCGGTTCGGGGAGAAGCCACGGTGCCGTTGGCCAGCTTCATCCGGCCCTTCCAGCGCCACTACTTCTCCGGTCTCCCGGAGCGTCCCAACTACCGGGCGCGCAGCTACGACTTCGCCGGCGTCCCTGCCCTTATGCCGCTGGTGCGGGCGTTCCTGGACACCTGCGCAGCCACCGAAACAGGCGACTACCGGTACCTGTTCACCCTGCTGGGCAGCGAACTCGCCAACAACGCGCTCCGCCACAGCCTCTCCGGGCAACCCGGCGGCACCTACACCCTGCGGGTGCACCGCGACAAGGAAGGACTGCGCCTGGCCTGCCGCGACCGAGGCGGACTGTGCACCCGTAACACCCGCCTCATCCCGAACCCGGGCGGCCTGAACCTGGGAGCCGAATCCGGGCGCGGTTTGGCGATGGTCGATGCCTTGGCCACCACCTGGGGCGACAACGGCAACGCCGAGTACCGCACCGTCTGGCTCTACCTGGCCTACGACCTGACCGCCGGCGGCTGGAACACCGCCGCCCACAACTGATCGACGTGTCGCAGACATGAGACGGGCCCAGGAGAGCGCGCCAACGCTCTTCCGGGCCCTGAACCCCCGAACACCCAAACGTTGCATAGTAAGGAAAACGAGGATCTGATGAACCACTCTATCCCCGCACCCCGTCGCCCCGTGGACACCCGCCCCACCCACTCCACCGGCACGACCTTCACCCCCACCCCACCGCGCCCGACACCCACCACCGGCCCGGCCTGCGCTACCTGTACCCACCGCACCTGCCGCACCCAACGCGCCCGCACCCTGCCCCGCCTGGGCGGACACCGCTCCGAGTACGCCCGCGAACACGCCCAAGCCGCTCAGATCCAGGCCCAGAACAGCCACCTGCTCATCTACTTCGGCGAAGCCACCCAGTCCTTCTGGATCGCCACCCCCTCCGGCCTGGCCGAGGTGCCCGACGCCGCGACCCTCGCCCGACTTCTGACCCCCGAACCCGAACCGGAACCGCACCCCGAACCGACCCCGTTCCTACGGCCCTACCTGAATCCGACGAACCCGAACCTGAACCCGGTCCTGATCTGACCCTCCCCGTACCCAGGCCGGGCGATGCCGGCGCGCATCACCTGGCCTGTGGACAACCCGGGGCACCCCGTTGTGCCGGCTACCATCTCGCACCCTGAATCAGGGTGCCGTCAGAAGCAGCCCAGATATGGGACGACCTCACGAGGCCAACAGCAGGCGGCCCTGATCTCGCGGTGGTTTCGTGATGCCACGGCCATCGATGCTCTGTCCAGGGACAACCACATCTCCCAAGCCACCGGCTACCGCTGGATCGTTGATGGAGGTTTGGTGTCCTGGTCAGTCGTCGTAGGCGATCAGCGACCGCTTGACCGGGGCACCGGTCAGCCAGTTGTGCCAGATCGATGCGTTTAGCGCGCAGATTTTCTGGCACACCCGGGCCCACAACCCCTCGGTGGTCCGGGCACGGTGCCGCTCCAGGCCGAGCTGGTCCTTCAACGTCTAGATGATCGCCTCGATGCACTGGCGTAGCCAACCGGGAACCCCCCGAAGGGACCTGACCACGTTTCCTCTCCGGCCCCAGAACCCGGTCACCTACCCGAAGGGCTTTCGGGATCAGCCAAGACTGACGGCGAGCGAGTAGAGGCGGGTCGTCTGAGCGTCGCGCCCGTTGTTGTCGGAGACGAGATAGAGGGTGCGCCGGCCCTTGTACGGCCCTTCCTCCACCTCAGGGCCCAGAGCCATGCCCTCGACGTTGTCCAGGATCTGGTTCGGCTGGGTCTGCTTGGAGACGATATCGCCCTCGGGGCAGTCAGCCATGTCGAAGAGGAGTTTCTTCTGCGTGAGTAGGTCGACGGTGTCCTTGCGCAGAGCCATGCCGGTCACGTCTGGTGACTCGCCGAGGTCCACTTCATAGACGCGGATGCTACTCCCAAGCCCGGTGAGGTGGCCACGTTCGAGGGCGAGCAGGCGGTTCTCGTTGATCGCGACCAGCTCCACGAGATAGAGGCCCACTTCTGTCCGGTATCCGTACTGGCTGTCGAGCTCGTATTCGCCTCCGGGCTCACCCCGATAGCGCTGGATCCGTAGTTGGTGGCGTCCGTGTACGTCTTCGTCACTGAGTAGTGGGCCCTCCAAAGCCGTGTACAGGTAGTTCCCGTCGGGGGTAACGGTGAGGGATTCGAGATTGCGCCCGCGCTGCGCTTCTCCATCCGGGGCGGGACGGAAACTTTCTGGGAGAGGGAGCTGGTCGCCGATCTGCTTGCCGTCATCGATCCCGAACCGGCGGATGGAGGGTTGGCCCTCCGCGGCGACCAGGATGGTTTCGCCGCCATTTTCGATGACCAACCCCTCGCCGTCGAATTCGTCGAACTGCTCGCCGTCCGGCCCGTACAGCGCCGTCATGCCGGTGACAGTGGGCTCCAGGTCCTCTGCGTCTCCGAGTGTGAGGGTGAAGAACTGGGCGGGCTCATTGTCGCGGAGGACGAGTGCCTGGGAGTCGTCCCCTGTGAGGGCGAGGGCGGAGAGGCCTGCGACCGGACTCCCCATGTACTCGTTCTGGGGTGGCTGATCGAGTTCATCCGAGACAGCGAGGAGTTGTGCCCGACCCTCCTCATCACAGGGGCCGGGGATCGGTGCGGTACCGGAGAGCGGATCGTTCCATTCGCGCACTTGATAGCCGCTCACAACCCCAAGAGCGAGACCGAGGAGCAAGGCGGTGGTGGCTGCGATGAACATCGTGCGGCGTGACGCGGTCGCGGCGGGCTGCGGGCCGGGAGGCGGGTTCTGCCGGTTGCGGACGAAGAATAGGTTTCCAACACCGTTCTCATCCAGTCGTTGTGGCTCAGGAAGGCCTTTCTTGAGCAGTCTCCTTTTGAGCAGGGCATAGACCTGGTTGAGAGTGAGTAGTTCTTCTTGCCTGACCTCAGGATCACCGTGGGCGAGAACATCGATGAGTGCCCCGGTGAAGGCGGTGTGTACAGATCGCGGAGGAGCCTCGGCCTTCTCCTTGTCAGTGGTGGAGGTCAGTACGTAAGAACCTTCGATCTCGACCTGCCGTTTGTCCGGAACGGTCGTTCCGGCGCCGGCCATCGCTCCGTCCAGCGCTTTGCCGCTGTAGCAGCAGTCAAGGATCACGATTCGCCGTTTGACGCTTTCTCTGGAATCCCTGAGAATCTCGCGGAGTACCCCATATGCGAGCGAGGTTTCCCTGTGACCGTGCACCGAAGTCGTGAGTGTCAGAAAGAGTTGGTCGTCACCGAACTCCAAGAGACCGTGTCCGGCGTAGTAGACAAGTAAGGTGTCTTCGGCCTGCTCTGCGGCTTCACGCACGGGACCGGTCAGATCGCCCGCTCGGGAGGGGTTCCGCACCACCCAGATCCGATCATTGGGGATTCCCCAGATGTCCGGGTCCGTCAAGATGCCTTTGAGGTCATCCAGATTCCGTTCCACGGACCTCAGGATCGGCAGATCCTGATAGTCATCGACTCCGATCAGGATGCACGCCGACCGTGTCGGATCCAGCCGACCTGGCCCGTTCTCCGCCGTGTCCAGCGGCTCCGAGGGCGTCTGTGCCGTCATTCCTCTTCCTCCCCTTCCTCCCCGGGGTCGTCCTCCTCGCTCAGTTCTTCGAGGGCACGTAGAACCGTGGACATGTCACGGAGCTCTACCTCGGTGAGGGTGATCTTGATGTCACCTCGCTCAAGCGTGAACGAGCAACGCGAGGGGTAGGCGCGGCGCCAGGACGCGATCGCCACGGCGAGCGCACCGTATTGGGCCACGGCGTCGAAGGCGAACTGGACAATTTCAAAGGTACCGCCCATGGTGTCCGGTCGTTCGGGGGTTTCGACCGTTTGTTCCATCGCGATGCCCGCGGTGCGCAGTTCTCCCCCCTTCGCCTTCAACCAACGATGTAGCGATGTGAGCTCGGTGATGTTGTTCGGACCGTGAACTGACAGTTGGACGTTCATGCCGTACCCCATGGATTCTGGTTCGGTGCTGAGTGTCTACATCGCTGGTCTGAGCTGGACCAGGGCCGAAAGTGGGAGGGCTGAGGTGGAAGCTGCCGGAACCGATGGCTACCTTCACAACGAAGGAGGCCGTACCTACGTTCCCTGACTCCAGGATACGGAGAAACAACGCGGGAATCGGATCCTTCATGAAGGAGAGTGATAGAAATTGGCGTGCGGCTGTTTTGGTTCTATTGTTTGAGTGCTTCTTGGGGTCCGTAACGGAAGGAGTGGTCCGAAAAATCTCTTGTGAGTCAGGGGGCTCATGTGTAAGCCGTTGTTCACTCCTCCCGCTGCTCGGAGTACTCGCCCGCCCATTCCAGGAGGGGGATGAGCAACGCGGTCACCTCTTCGCCGGGGGCGGTCAGTCCGTACTCCACGTAGGGCGGGACCACCGGGCGCGAGTCACGATGGACCAGGCCGTCCGCCTCCAGGGTGCGCAGCGTCTGGGCGAGCATCTTCTCGCTGATGACGGCGATGCCGTGGCGCAGTTCGCTCCACCGGCGCGGCCCCTCGGACAGGGCGACCAGGACCAGCAGCCCCCACTTGCCGGTGACGTCGCGGATCAGGGCGCGGGAGGGGCAGTCGCTGCTCAGGATGGGGCCCCCGATCAGGGGAAGCGCGCGCCGGCCCACGGCCTCTTCTTCGGTTTCCGTTCGACTCATGATCACAACTTACCAAAAGGTGCGTACCCCACCCAAGGAATGTGGTGTCGGCCGGTGCCGTTGTCGATCGACAGGACACACCGTCCCCAACCGTCACAGAACAGAGGAACAGCATGTCCGTCGTCGTCACCGGTGCCACCGGCCACCTGGGCCGCCTCGTCGTCGAATCCCTCCTGGAGCGCGGCCTGCCCGCGGGTGAGATCACCGCGACCGGCCGTGACACCACCAAGCTGGCCGACCTGGCCGAGCTCGGTGTCGCCACCGCGCGCGCCGACTTCGAGGACCCCGCCTCCCTGCGCGCCGCCTTCGCCGGGGCCGACACCCTCCTACTGGTCTCCGGCAGCGAGGTCGGCGAGCGCGCCCGCCAGCATCGCAACGCCATCGAGGCCGCCAAGGAGGCCGCTGTGGGCCACATCGCCTACACCAGCGTCCTTCGGGCCGACCGGAGCGCACTGTCCCTGGCCCCCGAACACAAGGCGACCGAGCAGATCCTCGCCGAGTCCGGTCTGCCCCACACGCTGCTCCGCAACGGCTTCTACAGCGAGGTCTACGTCAATCAGTTGGAGCAGGCGCGCGAGCACGGTGCCGTGGTCGGCAGCGCGGGTGAGGGACTCCTGTCCAGTGCCTCGCGGGCGGATTACGCCGAGGCCGCCGCCGTGGTCCTGCTCGACCCCGCCGCGCACGCCGGCGCCGTATACGAGCTGGCCGGTGACCAGGCCTGGACCTACACCGACCTGGCGGCGGCCATCGGGGAGGTCCTGGGTCGTGAGGTCGCCTACAACGACCTGAACGAGGAGCAACACCGCAAGGTGCTCACCGGAGCGGGCCTGGACGAGGCCACGGCGGAGTTCGTCGTCGGCCTGGACACCTCCGCCCGGGAGGGTGAGCTGTACGGCGAGCCGGGCCATCTGTCCAAGCTGATCGGCCGGCCCACCACCCCGATCGTGGACACCCTGCGCGCCGGCGCCTGATCCACGTCGGCCTGACCGGGGCCGCCCAGGAACGACGTCCTTCCGGAGCGGCCCCGGTCAGGCGGGGGAGGGGACCTCGGTGCGGGAGCGGTGGAGTTCCAACAGGAGCCGGGTGGTGTCGGCGTCGCGCTCGACCCCCGGGCGCCCCCGTCCCCGCAGCAGGTCGATGGCCTCCTCCACCCGTCCCGACTCGGCCAGGTGGCGGGCCAGACGTCGTCGGGCCCTGGCGTCATCGCGGGCCAGGCGTCGCAACCGGTGCACCCGCCCCAGGCGCGCGTAGGCGTCGGCCAGCGCGGCGCCGATCTCCTCGGCACGGTGATCGAAGCCCAGTTCGAGGGTGCGCAGCGCGCGATCGGGGTGCCCATCGGCCGTCTGGGCGTCGGCCAGGGTCAACGCCGCGCCCGCGTCACCCTGCTTGGCGCGCCGCTCCAACTCCTGCCACCGGCCCAGGTCGCACAGGACCACGGCGAGCCGGCGCCCGGCCCACTCGCGCCCACGGTCGGCCTGACGACGCAGCTCCGGTAAGGCCGCCTCCGGCCTGCCATCGCCCAGGTGCAGATCGATGATCTTGGCGTCGATGCTCCACAGGTGCGTGCCGACCTGTTCGCGGTGCCGGTCCTTGATCTCCTCCAAAACCTGGACGGCCTTCTCGGTGTCGCCCGCGCGGGCGTACAGGTCGGCCTGGCCCAGGAACGCCCAACAGTGCTCCCTGACCTGGTAGGACTCCAGGACCCGGGCGGCGCCGGCCAGGTCCCCGCGGGCGATGAGCGCCGGGGCCAGACGCTGGGCCGACCACCAGTCACCCCGCTCCGCACGGGCGGTTAACGCCGACAGGTTCCCCTCCTTGGCGAGCGAGGACGCCAACCGTTCCGAACTCCACCAGTCGCCCTCGGCCGCACGTACGGCCAGCCCCTCCAGGTCGCCGCGCTCGGCCAGCAGCGCCGCCAGGTTGTGCGCGGCGTGCCAGCGGGGCGCGTCGGCCAGGGCCGAGGTTCCCAACCGCTCCAGCGCGTGCGCGGCGGTCCACAGGGCTCCGTCCGGCACATGGTGCAGGGTCGGCAGCCGCGCGACCTGGGCGGCCGGGTCCTCCCACCCGCCGCGGTCGGCCATGGTGGCCAGTTCCCCGGTGGCGCCACAGGCGGACAGGGCGTCGGCCAGCCGTTCGGTGACGGTGTGGTCGCCGGTGGCCGCCAGCAGGCGCACCTGGTCGAGTTCGCCACGTTCGACGAGGTCGTCGGCCCACCGAATGCGTGCCGGGCGACTGCCGCCGCGCGCCAGTTCGCACAGCCGTTCGTGGTCGCCGCCTTCGGTGAGCACGTCGGCCAACCTGACCTCGGCGGTGGAGCTCTCCCGTTCGGTGACCAGCCGATGCAGCGCGTCCACGTCACCGCGTTCGGCGTACAACTCGACGAGGTTGTGCAGCTCCACGCTCTCGTCCAGGCGCCGCCCCTGGGGGTCGCCGCCCTGCCCCGCCGCCCCGTACAGGCTCTGGACCTGGGAGGTGAGCCGGGCGATCTCGACGTCGTCGGCGAGGTGGTCGCGAACCAGGGGGTGATGGAACCACCAGGTCGACCCGTGTCCGCGCACCAGGCCGGCGTCGCGCAGTCGGTCGACGAAGAGGTCCAGCCGTCGGGGCAGCCGTCCCCTCGCGGCCAGGAGCAGGTGGCTCACCCGGAAGCGGAACCAGGGCCACAGCCCGAACGGGTGGGCACAGGTGAGCGCGCACACCAGGAACGCCGAACAGGCGACCGACAGGGGACCGGCCACGCTCGGGACGGCCCAGGCGGCGACCGCGAAGCACACCCCGCCGAACAGACCGAACCCGAGACCGAGCCGCAGGGCGGCGGCCGGCGCGTCGCCGGGACCGACGTCGATCGGAGGACCGTTGCGGGGCCGGTTCAGCAGGCCCTGGACGAACCCGAGCACGACACCGAACAGGGCACCCAGCAGCGGCCCCATCGTCCCGCCGACCACCGCGACGCCGACGAGGGTTCCGTACGTCAGGGCCGAGAGCGCGTGCGCGGGGCGATCCCACTCCATCCCCCGGGTGTTGTCCTTCGGATGCCCCTCGGTGCACAGGTCGGTGTTGCGCCACAACGGGGAGAACACGCCAAGGGCACTGAGAACGAGGAGCGCGGCCAGCGCGAGCGGAGACTCGGGGGAGGCGCCGACGGCGCCCGTGCCCAGGACCGGGGCGGCGAGCGCGGCGATGGTCACCGCCGTCAGGGCGGGCAGCAGGGCGTGGGTGAACCACCGGGGCACCAGCCCGACGTGCATGCGCCACCAGTGGAAGCGCTGCCGCCCGGTGAAGTACAGGTGGTAGGCCAGGTGCGCCGCCCACCCGCGGGCGCGCCCCGGGTCGATGTCGTCGTCATCGAAGGCCTGTCGGAGGCGTTCGTGGACCAGGTGGCGCAGCGGGGAGGAGCGTTCGGCGACCTCCGCCAGTTCGGCCGGTTCGGTGCCCGGTGAGCGATGGACGACGCGGGCCAGGTCCAGGGCCAGGGGCGAGCGCAACGCGTGGGCGAGGGGGCCGCGGCGGTGGTGTTCGAGCCGCTCCACGACCGGTGCCCACCGGGGCTCGTCGACGGCGATGCCCGGGGCGGGTTCGGTGTCGATGAGGAGGTCGAGCGCTTCGGAGGGCTCGACCGGGGCGAGCGTGATCCGGGCGAAGCCGGGCAACGCGTGGGGCGAGAGCCGTTCGAGGGCCGCGAACTCCCGTGTACGACAGGTGAGGACCACAGGGGCGCCGAGGGCGCCGAAATCCTCGATCGCGGCCAGGGCGGTGGGACGCCAGGCCGGTCGGACCCGGTCCAGTCCGTCCAGAACCACGAGGACGCGCCCTTGGTGGATGAGCGTGTGGAGTTCCCGCTCCGAGGGCGGATCGGTGCCGGGATGGAGCCCGCGACGGGTGGTCCGGGCGGCGTGCAGGGCCACGTCCTCGTTTGCCTCGGGGTTCCAGACACCCAGGTCCAGGACGAGCGCGTGCCGTTCGGGGTCGCGTCGGGCGAGCCGTCGGGCCAGGGTGGTGGCCAGGTAGGACTTGCCGGAGGCGGGTTCGCCCAGCACGAGCAGGTGGGGACGATCGAGGTCCTCGAACACGGCGTCGATGTCGTGGAGGGAACCCTCGCGGGCGGATTCGTCCGGAGAGGTGAAGACGGAACGGAGCGGGTGGGCCGGTGCGGGCCCGGGATGGTGCGGCCCGAGGCCTTCCGGCTCTCGTGGGCGGTCGTCGGTATCGGCACCGGCCCGCGGCGACCGGCGCGGGCCCACGACGGCCCAGGCCGTGTAGGCCGCCACCGCGGCCGCGGCGACCCACACGGCGGGTTCGCCACCGGGTGTGATGGCCTCCCCCTCCAAGAGGAAGGGGCCGGCCGTGAGGACACCCGCGAGGATCGCGCCGAAGGCGATCCGGGTCTTCTTCCCCGCTTCGCGCATGGGGCACATTATGTACCGATCGAGGCGACCCTATCGGGGTGGTTCCGATTATTGGTCGCACAATCGCGACCTAGCGTGGTGCGGAGGTCATGGGTGGGACTTCTGGGGCGCGAGTTCCCTTTTCGGCGGTGGACGATGCTTCGTCCGAGGACGTTTCGGACTCAGCACTCCGGTGGAAAGTCGTCGGGGCTGATGACGGTTCCCTCGTCGCTTTCGTGGGTGCCCAGGAGCACCCCGTCCTCGGCGGCCAGGGTGTCGGTGTCGAAGCGCAGGGACGCGATGTCGTTCTCCCGGTCGTCCTCCGCCCCCTTCGCCGAGGTCACGCCCAAGGTGTACTCGGTGTCCGCGCCCTCGGGGACGACCCGGTAGGCGGGAGCCCCTGATTCGTCGGTGATGTCCCAGGCCTCGCCGGGGGCGGACAGGTCCACCTCCACCGGGCTCTCCGAGAACTCCTCGTTGGCGGTCAGCCGCCACCGGTGATCCTCCGAGGACAGGTCGATGCGCGCGGGAGGGCTCTCCCCGCACCAATCGATCAGGATGACGGGGAAGTGGTGGCGGGCGGAGAAGTGGCCGGTGGCCACGGCCCCCACGGCACCGCCGTCGGCGCCGCACGAGGTCAGCAGCAGGGCGGTCAGCGGCAGGGCGGCCAGTCGTGGTGTGGTGGCTCTGTCGATGGCGGACATGCCGCGATTGTGCCAAGGTTCGTGCCCCCGAGGTGGGCCGGTTCCGGCGCGCGGTGCCGCCCTCGCGAGGGAGAGCACAGGTCAGGGTGGGCCTGGGTGCCGTTCGTGATGTGGGGTCGGCTTCGGCGTGTCTTCCGGAGACCTTCCCGGCCATGCCCTTCCGTGTGCCCGGGGAAGACGTGAACGAGAAAAGGATATTCGGTATTTTGTGGGTCGAATGTCCAATAATTCGGACTGAGTGGTCCGATGTTCTGATCCGGTCGATCGGAGCGTTATCGAAAGGTCGCGTGAAGTTTTGTCTCGGTGATCGAGTCTCCTGTCAGGTCACGCCTCGGATTCGGATTCGTCCGCCTCTTGACCCTGATCGACCTGGATGCGAAAGATGGCACCGCAGTCAACTTCTGTGATGTGGGACACGAGGGGCGGGAAGCGGTCGTGGGACGGCCCGCCTCTACGAGAGGACAACTCATGCGTGCACGAGGGTGGTCGGTCGCGGCGGGGGCACTGGGTCTGGTGCTCATGGCTTCGGCGTGTGGCGACGGCGGTGATGGCGGCGGTGCCCAGGTCGAAGTGTTCTCCTGGTGGACCGGCGGCGGCGAAGAGGCGGGCCTGAACGCCCTCATCGAGCAGTTCGAGGAGGACAACCCCGACGTCGAGTTCGTCAACGCGGCGGTGGCCGGTGGTTCGGGCACCAACGCCCAGGCGGTCCTGGAGGGGCGCCTGCAGAGCCAGGACCCGCCGGACTCCTTCCAAGGACACGCCGGAGCCGAACTCCAGGACTACATCGAGGCCGGATACCTGGCCCCGATGGACGACTTCTTCGACGAACAGGGGCTGCACGACGCGCTTCCAGACCAGCTCGTCGAACAGATCACCTACGACGGGTCCGTCTACTCGGTGCCGGTGAACATCCATCGCTCCAACGTCATGTGGTTCAACCCCGGGGTGCTGGAGGAGGCCGGGGTGGACGCCCCGCCCGAGACCCTGGACGAACTCCTCGAAGCGCTGGAGGCGGTCTCGGAGGAGACCGACGTCATCCCCATGGCGGTGGGCGCGCAGTGGACCGTCTCCCATCTGCTGGAGTCGGTGCTGCTGGCCTCGCTGGGCCCCGAGGGCTACAACGCGCTGTGGGAACCCGGCGCCTCCTGGGACACCCCCGAGGTCGCCGACGCCCTGGGCACCTTCGAGGAGATCATGGAGTACACCCAGGAGGAGTCGGCGGCCGAGGACTGGCAGGAGGCGGCGCGTCGCGTCTCCGACGGCGAGGCCGCCTTCAACATCATGGGGGACTGGGCCGCCGGTTACTTCGACGAATTGGGAGCGCTCCCCGGCGAGGACTACGACTGGGCCGCGTCCCCGGGCACCGACGGCACCTACATGTGGCTCTCCGACAGCTTCACCCTGCCGGTGGGGGCGCCCAACGAGGAAGCGGCGATGACCTGGCTGGAACTGGTCGCGAGCCAGGAGGGCCAGGACACCTTCAACCCGCTCAAGGGTTCGATCCCCGCACGCGAGGACGCCGACCCGGCCCGCTACGCCGACAGCCCCTACCTGGAGTCGGCGCTGGAGGAATGGCAGTCCGGCCCCGAACTCGCGGGCTCCTTCTGGCACGGCGTGACCGTCGGCAATCGCTGGAAGAACGACATCGACACCGCCGTCGGCCTGTACCTCGGCGACGGTGACACCGAGGCGTTCAACGCCGCACTGAACGAGGCCGCGCAGTCCGAATGAGCAACTCGAACAACCCGCCCGGGGTCGCACCGCGCGACCCCGGGCGCACCACCGCGCCCGCGCGCCCGAGCAGGGTCCGTCGGGCGTTGACCCGTGCCCGCACCTGGCTGCCCGGACTCCTGCTGGTCTCCCCGTCGATCCTGCTCATCGGGGTGTTCGTCTACGGCATGATCGGGTGGAACACCCGGTTGGCGCTCAGCGACAAGCACGCGCCGATCCAGGACGGGGAGTTCGTCGGTCTCGTCAACTTCGTGGCCCTGTGGCAGGAGGCCCGTTGGCCAGCGGCCGTGGGCAACGCGATCGTCTTCACCGTGGTCTTCGTCGGCGGCGCGCTGTTCATGGGCTGGCTCCTGGGGCTGCTCCTGGACAAGGGCATCCGCGGCGAGGCGGTCTTTCGCACCCTGTTCCTGGCACCGATGGCGGTTTCCTTCATCGCCACCGGTGTGGTGTGGCGCTGGCTGATGAACCCCGCGCCCGCCGAACGCGCCACCGGGCTCAACGCGCTGTTCGTCCACTTCAACCTGGACTTCCTGGTCAACGACTGGTGGACCGCGCCGGACCTGGGCATGGCGGCCATGGCGCTGCCCGCGATCTGGCAGTTGGCCGGGTACATCATGGCGTTGTTCCTGGCCGGCTTCCGCGGTGTTCCCGAGGACCTGCGCGAGGCGGCCCGCGTCGACGGATGTTCCGAATGGGGCGTGTACCGGCACGTGGTCATGCCCCAACTGCGGCCGGTCCTGCTCAGCGCGATCATCATCCTGGGCCACATGTCGTTGAAGGTGTTCGACCTGATCATCGCGATCGCCGGGCAACAGATCATCGCCGACGTCCCGGCCGTGTACATGTGGGCGATGGTCTTCGAGGTCCGTGACCCGGCCAAGGGAGCCACCATCGCCTCCTACCTGTTGTTCGCGGTGGCGGTGTTCGTCATCCCCTACCTGGTGTGGACCGTGCGCAAGGAACGGAGCGAGGGCCGATGACCCAGAGCGCACCCGAACGGGTGATCGCGCCCGGAGGCGGGGTCGCCGGCACCACGCGGCGCGGACAGGCGGTCAAGTTCACCGTCCTGTTCGCCCTGGCGGTGCTGTTCCTGCTGCCGATGTACGTACTGCTGGTGACCGGGTTCAAACCCTTCGAGGAGGCCACCGCGGCCCGGGCCTGGTCGCTGCCGCAGGTCTGGAGCGTCGAGGGATGGGCCACGGCCTGGGAGGCCCTGGCCCCGGGGATGTACAACAGCGTCCTGGTGGCGGTGCCCAGCGCCGCCATCTCGGCGGTGTTGGGCTCCATGAACGGGTTCGTCATGGCGCGCTGGCGGTTCCCCGGCGCGGACACGGTGTTCACGCTGTTCCTGTTCGGGATGTTCATCCCCTACCAGGCGGTGATGATCCCGCTCCAACAGATGTTGGTGAGCGCGAACCTCATGGGCGGGGTGCTACCGCTGATCCTGGCGCACACCGTCTACGGCATCCCGATCTGCACGCTCATCTTCCGCAACTACTACGCGAGCATCCCCCAGACGCTCATCGAGGCGGCCAGGGTGGACGGCGCGGGCATGTTGCGCACCTACGCGTCGGTGGTGCTGCCGGTGTCGGCGCCGGCCTTCGCGGTCACGTTGATCTGGCAGTTCACCTCCGCCTGGAACGACTTCCTGTTCGCGGTCTTCCTCACCGGTCCCAACAGCTGGCCGGTGACGGTGCAGCTGAACAACGTGGCCGGGTCGATGGTGGTGCCCTACAACCAACAGATGGCGGCGGCGGTCCTGGCGTCGCTGCCGACGTTGATCGTCTACCTGGTCCTAGGCCGCTACTTCATGCGCGGTCTGATGGCCGGGGCGCTCAAGGGCTGATCCACGCACGGGCGTCGTCTCCGATCATGGGAGGCGACGCCCGTTGTCCTTTTCGGTGGAAAAAAGGGGAATGTGAATTCCCGTGTTCGTGCCATTGTGGTTTTATTCGTCGCTGATCGGTGGACCGAAACCGTCCGTTCGAGTATCGGTCTTGCGCGGGACCCCTGCTTCGGAGAAGATCTTCCTGATCATCCTCCGTGTCGCGCGTGAGGGAGGGGATCGTTTCCGTGAAACGTGCACGAAATGCGAAAGGAAGGTGGAATGAGGATTCCTTCCGCCATGGCCGCGCTGGTTCTGGGGAGTCTCCTTCTGGGCGCGGCGCCGGCTCACGCCGCCACCGGTGAGGTCGTGGTCTTCACCACCGAGTTCGAGGACCTGGTGCGCTACGCCGAACCCGCGTCGGGTGACTGCGTGCGCCTCCCCGCCACCGCGCACGTCCTGGTCAACCTGACCGACACGGACGTGAGCCTGCACGCCGGACCCCGGTGCGGCGGGCCCGGGGTGACCGTGGAGCCGGACCGTGGATGGCACGCGCCGCCCAGCGGACTGTTCAGCTTCTCGGTGGCGTGACCTTCGCAACCGAAGAAAAGGGACGGAACGCACTATGGGTCCATAGCGTCTTTTGTCCCTTTGTTCTCGGCCGATTGGGTATGCGCTCCTCCGAGTTCGGGACATGAGGGTCCGTTCTCGGAATTGACGCCCTTTCCCGCAGTGCACCAAACTGGCTCCTCGTTCGATGGTTCCGTTCGTCCGGAAAGGACACGGACCAGGGGAGCGAAGAACGGAAAGGTGCCCTCCCTTCATGCTGCACACCCTCATCGTGGGTCTGGGGAGAGCGGGACGAGGACTGCACGCGCCGTCGCTCGCCAAGGTGCGGGCGGCGGCCCCCGCCCTGTTC
The DNA here is from genome assembly GCF_053619415.1 of Nocardiopsis sp. NPDC055551. Taxonomy (NCBI): domain Bacteria; kingdom Bacillati; phylum Actinomycetota; class Actinomycetes; order Streptosporangiales; family Nocardiopsidaceae; genus Nocardiopsis; species Nocardiopsis sp. NPDC055551. The sequence continues at coordinate 479,052 of NZ_JBSHJJ010000001.1, forward strand.
GCACCCGGGCCGGTCATGGGTCACGACCCGCACGCCGCCGAGGTCGACGGCATCCTCCCGTTCTCCCGTCTGGACGACGCGGCCCGTCATCGACCACCACGGGACACCGTGGTCCACCTGTGCACCCCGCCCCGGCTGCGGGCCCGGACACTGGAGCGACTGGCCCGACTCGGCTACCGCCGGATCATCGTGGAGAAACCCCTGGCCCCGGACCTGGTGGAATTGGCCGCGATCGCCCGGCTGCGCCGCCGTTGGGACCTGGACCTGACCGTCACCACCCCTTGGTCGGCCAGTACCCTGAGCGCCCGTCTCATGGCGGTCCGCCGCTCCCACGACTTCGGAGCCCTGCGCGCCATCACGGTGTTCCAGCACAAACCCCGGTTCAGCCGGACCCTGGAATCCCCCGCACACCCCACCGCCTTCGACATCGAGGTGCCCCACGCCCTGGCCATGGCCGTCACCCTGGCGGGCGGGGCGGACGTGGTCGCCGCCGAACTGGACGACATGGTCCTGGGCCGCACCCGGCTGCCCGGCCTGGGCGGGGCGCGGCTGGATCTGCTGCACCACACGGGTGTGCGCACCCGCATCGAATCCGACCTGACCGCGCCCCTGCGCGAGCGGCGCATCGTGCTGGAGTTCGACGAAGCCGTCCTGACCGGCCACTACCCGTGCAGCGAGGCCGACCACACCGCGCAACTGATGGTGGCGGTGCCCGGCCGGGAACCGGTCCGTTCGATCTTCGTCGACGACGCCCTGCCCGAACTCCTGCACTCCTGTTACGCCCGCTACTCCCGGCATCGACGGGAACCGGGCGAACTACCCGTCCACGTGGAGGCGGTCCGACTGCTCTCCGAGGCCAAGAACCGCTGTTCCCTCCAGCCGTACTCCCCGCACACCACACGATGGGAGGTGGCCGATGTCGTCGGCGCCTGAACGACCTCGCCTGGCCGGAATCGGTGACGAGGCCGCCCCCGGACTATCGAGTCAGCTCACCGCCGTGCGCGAGCTCGAATGGGACCTGTTGGAGCTGCGCACCCTGGACCGCGTCCCCCTCGCCGCGTTGTCCGAGGCCGACTTCGCGTCGGCGGCCGAACGCATCCGGGCGGCCGGTGTGGAGGTCGTCGCCGTCGCCGCCAAGATCGGTGACTGGTCGCGTCCCATCACCGGTGACTTCGCGCTGGACGTGGCCGAACTCGACGTACTGGCCCGACGCTGCGCGGTCCTGGGGACGCGCACGGTGCGGATCATGTCCTATCCCTCCGGCGGGTCGAACGAACCCGAGTGGCGCCGCGAGGTGCGTACCCGGGTACGTGAACTGGTCCGCCGCGCCGAGGACGCGGGACTGGTCCTGGCACACGAGAACTGCGCCGGTTGGGCCGGAGAGGACGCCGACCGTGCCCTGGACCTGATCTCCCACGTCGACAGCCCGGCGCTACGGATCCTGTTCGACACCGGTAACGGGGTCGCCCACGGCTACGACGCGGCCGCGATGCTGCGCCCGCTCGTGGAGTACGTGACCCACGTCCACGTCAAGGACGCCATCGCCGCTCCCGACGGCGAAACCGCCTACGTGGCGCCCGGGGAGGGCGAGGCCGGGGTGGAGGAATGCCTGGCGATCCTGGCCGGCCACGGCTACCGGGGCGCCCTTTCCATCGAACCCCACCTGCGTCTGCGCCCCCACCTGGGAGCCCAGGGCATCGACCCCGGTCGCGGGGAGGAGGCCGCGTTCGTCGAGTACGGACGGACCCTGGAGAAGTTGGTGGACCGGGTCTGGCGCGGGGAGGTGATCCGATGACGCTGACCGACCGGGACCACTCCCTCCTGCTGCGCTTGTTGACCACCCCCACCGCGGGCCCACTGGAGGTCGGCGCCACCGGCCCGCCTCCCCGGCTGTGGCGGGCCCAGCACGACTACGCCGAGGCCGCGGCGCGGATCGGTTTCCGCGTGGTGCGTCACGCCCCCGCCGACCACACCGACCTGAGCGTCCCCGGTGTGCCCGAAACGGTACGCGAGGCCGCGGCGGACCCCGACTTCCTGACCTGCCAGCCCAGCCTGGTCCTGCGGTTGGGTCCCGACACCGTGCCACCCGAGCGCACCGTGATGTTCAACGTGCACCTGGACACCGTCGCGGGCGGGCCCCCGGTCCACTTCGACGGCGAGGTCTTCCACGGCCGGGGCGCCATCGACGCCAAGGGCCCCGCCGTGGCGCTGCTGGCCGGGGTGCGCGCGGCCCGGGAACGTTCGGCCGCCCTGGGGCGGGACAGCGCGGTGATCATCCAGGCGGTCGCGGGCGAGGAGGGCGGTGCCATGGGTGTGCTGGGCACCCGACCGCTGGTGGAACGCGGACACGTGGGCCGCCTCAACGTGTTCTGCGAACCCACGTCCGGGCGCTTCCTCACCCGCTCGACGGCGTCGATGACCGCACGGGTGTCCGTACGCGGCGACGACGCCATCGACGATCGCCCCCACACCGGGCACAACGCCTCGGTCCTGTTGGGCTTCATCGCCCAGAGCATGGGCCGATCCCTGGACGGGCGCGCCCACGACGGGGCGGTGTGCGTGGCGGGCCTGCACACCGGGGACCTGCACAACCGTGTCTACGGCACGGGTGACCTGCTGCTCAACCTGTCCTACGCCGAACCCGAGGCCGGTCGAGCCCTGGAGGCGGCGGTCACCGACGCGTTCGAGATGGCCCTGAAGGAGTTCACCGACCTTTTCGGCGACGGAACCCTGTTCGCCCGCACCGCGGCGGACGCCCCGCACATCACCCGACTGACCTGGCCCAAGCGGGGCCTGCCGGTCCTGGACGACCACGATCGATGGGGCCACGACCTGTTGCGGGGGATCGGCGTGCCCACCTGGCCCGCCGACGAGGCCGCCTTCACCTGTGACGCCATCTGGATGGCGGGGATCGCCGGCACCTGCACGGTCGTGCTGGGACCGGGAGACCTGGCCGCGGACGGGGCCCACGGGGACGACGAGCGCGCCCACCTGAGCGACCTCGACGGGTTCGCCGACACGGTGGCCCGCATCCTCGCCGCCTTCACCGACGAGGCCGGCGAGCCGGACGAGACCTACGGAGGACCGTGACCACACTGCCCGCACCACCGGAACCCTCCCCGACACGAGAGAGGGTCCTGGTCGACCACGACGCCCTGCTGGACTTCCTCACGGAGATCCTCGTGGGCCGGGGCCTACCCCGAGCCCGTGCGCGCGAGGCGGCCCGCGCCCTGTGCCACGGTGACCTGACCGGGATGGACTCCCACGGCGTGGCCAACCTGGCCCGTCTCTACCTGCCCCTGCTCGACGAGGGGCGGGCCGACCCCGACGCCGAGCCCCGGGTCATCACCGACCTGGGCGCGGCCGTGCTGATCGACGCCCGCCGCGCCCTCGGGCTGTGGGCGGCCTCGGAGGCGATGGACCTGGCCGCGGAGCGGGCCGAACGCCACGGGGTCGGGCTGGTGGCGGTGCGCGACGCCACCCACCTGGGCTGCGCCGGACACCACGCGCTGCGCGCGGTCGAACGCGGCATGGTCGGCGTGGTGACGAGTAACTGCGGTGGTCAGCGCATCGCCCGACCACCCGGTGGCACCGTGGCGGTCCTGGGCACCAACCCGCTCAGCGCGGCGGCGCCGGCCGGTTCGCTTCCCCCGTTCCTGCTGGACATGAGCACCACGGCCGCGCCCACCGGGCGGATCCGGCAGGCGGCCCGGGAGGGGCGGTCGATTCCGGAGGGGTTGTTGCGCGACGACCGGGGCGCACCGGTCACCGATCCGGCCGCCTTCGACGCCGGCCTGGCGCACCTGATGTGGCTCGGTGGCGAGGTGGGTCGGTTCAAGGGGTTCGGGCTCGGTGTGCTGGTGGAGGTGCTCTCCGCCGTGGTCTCCGGATCCGGCCGGGGACCCCACCCGGACGCCCTGACGGGGGATGGCGGGCCCCACGGGCGAGATGACGACATCGGCTTCCTGATGTTGGCCATCGCCCCCGACGCCTTGCGGGAGGGCGCCCGCACCGACGCCGAGGAACTGTTCGGGGTCCTGACGGACTGCGAGCCCGTCGACCCCGACCACCCCGTGCGCTACCCCGGCTGGCACGAGTACCACCTGGCGGCCGAGCGCCGTGTACGGGGTGTGCCACTGCACGTCGACCTGTACGAGGAACTGGTGGAGACGGCCCGCCGGGCCAAGATCCGAGCCCCCGCGACCCTGGAGGAGGAGCGATGAGGACGTTGCGCGTGGGAGTGGTCGGCCTGGGGGTCATCTCCCGCTTCCACCTGAGGGCGCTGGCCGCCTCCCCGGACTGGGACCTGGTGGCGGTGTGCGACCTGGACCCGAACGAGGTCGCCGCGCCCCCACCCGGCGCGACCGGCTACACCGACCACGCCCGGATGCTGGCGGAGGCGGACCTGGACGCGGTCGTGGTCACCGCCCCCAACGACGCGCACGTCCGGATCTGCGCGGATGCCATCACGGCCGGGACCGCGGTGTGCGTGGAGAAACCGCTGGCCCTGGACCTGGCGGAGGGGGAGGCGTTGAGCGCCCTGGCCCGGGACCGGGGGGTGCCCCTGTTCACGGCCTTCCACCGCCGGTACAACTCCGAGTTCGAGGCGTTGCGGGAACAGGTCGCGGACAGCACGGTGACGGAGGTGACCGTGCGCTACCTGGAACGGATCGAGGAACACGCGGGACGGGACACCTGGTACCTGGACCCGGCACGGTGCGGGGGCGGATGCGTGGCCGACAACGGCCCCAACGCCTTCGACCTGGTGGAAACGCTGCTGGGTCGGACCGAGGTGTCCGGGGCGCGGGTGGTGTGCGACGAGGCGGGTGTGGACCGGTGGGCGGAGATCGCGTTGACCGGTGGCACGGGCCGGGCCCGGGTGGTCCTGGACTGGTCCCACCCGGGGGAACGCAAGGACGTTCGGGTGCGCACGGCCGACGGTCGTGAGCTGACGGCGGACATGCTGGCCGACCGACCGGCCTTCAAGGAGTCGCTGTGGCACGAGTACGAGGGCGTGGCCGCCGACTTCGCCCGGCGGGTCCGTCAGGGCCGGGTCGAGGACGGGGGCGGGACGTCCGCGTTGCGGTTGGTGGGCCAGGCCTACCTCGCGGCGGCCGACGGAGAGCGGGTGGGACGGTGAATCCGCACGAGGACGGGGCCAAACGGGAGGTGACCGCGACCCTGGTCAAGGTGCTGAGGCATCGTAGGACAGAACGGGGGATGCGGTTGGAGCCGTTCGCGAGCCGGTGCCTGCGCGCGGGCGAGGTCCACGAACTGGTCGCCACCGAGCACACCGAGACCGCCGAGGGGACCCGGATCGACCGGGTCGGTTTCCTGGGGTTCGCCGAGATCACCGCAGCCGGGGTCGTGGATCGAGGGGACCAGGTATGGATCGGTCCGCGCCGGGTGGGGGTGGTGCTGGGGTTCGACGCCTGCCACACGCCCAACCACTACAACGTGCTGATCCACGCCGCCCCGATGCCCACCGGAGGCGACCTGGGGTTGTGCCCGAACGAGCCCGTGGTGTTCCGGCAGGGGAGCGCGGACATCGTCGCCGAACTTTTCTCCACACCATACATAAACAATGTCGGAGAATGTCCGATATAAAACTAGAGTAGTCTCGGTGATTTTCCCTGTGAGGTCATTGTCGGGCGCTCGATATTGGTAGGCTTCGAGTCGAGGGGGCGATTCAAGAATCGCCTTTATATTCCCCGCCCGGGGAGCTCCTTGTTTTCTCGCATTCATTATTGAAGGAGAACAGATGACGACTGCCGTCAAGGCCAACGACCGTCTCGAAGAGCGCTTCCGTCTCTGGGACCACAACAGCAACGGCGTGATCGAGCGCTCGGACTTCGAGCAGGAGTTCGAGGGCATCATCGAGCGCTTCGGCGTCGACGCCTCCGCGCCCGGTGCCGCCGCCCTCCGGGCCGCCTACCAGGGCCTGTTCGACCGTCTCGCGCAGGCCGCGGGTACCGAGGAGATGTCCAAGGAGGACTTCATCCGGGCCGCCGAGAGCGAGATCGTCAGCAGGGGCGACGCCGGCTTCTCCGAGGTCCTGCAGCCGACCATCCAGGCGATCACGACCATCATCGACACCGACGGTGACGGCGAGATCAGCCCGGTGGAGATGCAGCGGTGGTTCTCCGCCATCGGCCTGACCCCGGAGCAGTCCGACGAGGCCTTCCGCGAGATCGACACCGACGGTGACGGAACCCTCACGGTCACCGAGCTGGTCGCCGCGGTCCGCGACTACCACCTCGGCAAGAACGACATCCCCCTCCTGGGAGTCTGACACCCCCCGCGGCGTCGACCCCCTTCAGTCCGGCCGCGTCCCGCGCGGCCGGACTCCGCCCCAAGGAAAAATGACATGAAGACGACATTCTCCTCCCCGGCCCCCAGAAAAAGGGGCGGGGAGCACACGGGTGTGCCCTTCTTCGACCAGTCCGAGTCCTTTCGAAGACTGTGGCCGGAGATCGAACACCACTGTGTCCGCGTCATGGACGACGGTAAATTCTCCCACGGCGCCATGGTCGCCGAATTCGAGCGCGCCCTGGAGGATTTCACCGGCGCCCGACACGTCGTCGGCGTCAACTCCGGAACCGACGCCCTCGTGCTGTTGCTGCGCGCCGCCGGGCTGAGCCCCGGCGATGAGGTGATCGTCCCCGCCTACACGTTCGTCGCCACCGCCACCGCCGTCGTGCACGCCGGTGGCGTCCCCGTCTTCGCCGACATCGAGGAGCACGGCTACGGCATAGACCCCGACTCCGTCGAGGCCGCCATCACCGAGCGCACCCGCATGGTCATGCCCGTCCACCTCTTCGACCGTCTCGCCGACATGGACGGTGTGGGCCGCGTCGCCCGCGCCCACGGGCTCACCGTGGTGGAGGACAGCGCCGAGGCCATCGGTATGCGCGCGAATGACGTACACGCCGGCCTGCTCGGTGCCGGCGGTGTGCTCTCCTTCTTCCCCACCAAGACACTGGGGGCCATCGGCGACGCGGGTGCGCTGCTCACCGACGACGACACCATCGCCGAGACCGCTCGGATGCTGCGCCACCACGGCCGGTCCGGGCGCACCCTGGCGGCGTTCCCGGGGATCTCCAACCCGACGGTCGTCACCGGCGGCAACAGCAAGATGGACGACATCCAGGCCGCCGTGCTGCTGGCCAAACTCGCCCGCCTGGACGTGGACATCGCCCACCGCGCCGCGCTCTCGCGCCGCTACGACGACCGGTTGCGCGAACTGCCGGGGGTGCGGGCCGTCCCCGGCGACACCCCCTCCCGCCCCGGCGAGGAACGCGTGGTCTACGTGTACCTGATCGAGGTGGAGGACCGCGACGGCCTCGTCGCCCACCTGACGGCCGCGGGCATCGACACCGAGGTCTACTACCCGCGCCCGCTGCACCTGCAGCCGTGCTTCGACGATCTGGGATACCGGCCCGGCGACCTGCCCCGTGCCGAGTCGGTGTGCGGGTCGGCCGTGGCGCTACCGCTGTACGCCGACCTGACCGGGGACCACGTCGACCGGGTCTGCGACGAGATCGAACACTTCCTCACCGGGAGGACGCGATGACCGTCACCGCCGAACAGACCATCCCCTTCTTTCCGGCCGACCTGTTCGAAGCCGATCGCGAAGCCCTGCTGGGGGCGCTGCATGAGGTCGGTACCGACCCCGAGCAGAAGTTCATCCTGGGTCGGCGCACCGCGCGGTTCGAGGACGCGCTGCGCGCCCGCCTGGGGGCCTCCGACGTCGTGGCCTGCTCCAGCGGCACCTCCGCCCTCACCCTGATCCTCTCCGCCATGGGCATCGGGCCCGGTGACGAGGTCGTCGTGCCCGCCTTCGGGTGCGCGCCGCTGGCGAGCACGGTCCTGTCCCAGGGCGCGACCCCCGTGTTCGCCGACATCGACCCCCGCACGCTGACCATGGACCCCGAGCACGCGGAGGCCCTGGTCACCGACCGGACGCGGGCGTTGATGCCCGCGCACATGTTCTCCGTCATGGCCGACATGCCGCGTCTGCGCGCTCTGGCCACCAAGGTCGGGGTACGGCTCGTGGAGGACTCCGCGCTCGCCCAGGGAGGCGTGCTCGCGGGCCGTCCGGCCGGCCGGTGGGGCGACGCCGGTGTGTACTCCTTCGTTCAGGTCAAGGTCTTCGGGATGCCGGGTGAGGGCGGCGTGGTCCTCACCGACGACACCGACCTCGCCGAACGGGTGCGTATGTCGCGCAACCACGGTCAGGACGGCCGCAACCGCTTCCTGCACCACCACGTCGGCCACAACAGTCGCTTCGACGAGGTGATGGCCGCCTTCCAGCAGCACCGCCTGGCGGGCCTCACCGAACGGATCGACCGCCGCACCGCGATCTGTTCGTACTACTCCGAACGCCTGGCCGACCTGGCCGACGCCGGGATCGTCGCGCCGCCCGTGGGCGGGGACGGCCGATTCCCCTACGTCTACACGCTTCTGTGCGAGGACCGTGAGGGACTGCGCGACCACCTGGCCGCCGAAGGGGTCGCCGCCCACGTCTACTACCCGCGGATCCTGCCCGAACAGCCGGCCTTCGCCCCCCACGCCCGACCCGACGGAACCTGGCCCCGGGCACGGGAGGCGGCTCGCCGCAACATCTCCCTGCCCCTGTACCCGCACCTGAGCGACGCCCGCGTCGAACACGTGGTCGAGGCCGTTCGGTCGTTCGTCCACACGCGGAACCGCTGACGGGATCCACCCCCACAGGAGGCCCCTCCGATCGGAGGGGCCTCTCCGCGGACATGCTCCGGAGCCCACACCAGCAAGAAGGAGGCAGGGGCGCCCTCCCCGGCCCACGCCGGAGTGGTCGCCCCGAGAACACGATGACCGACCAAGTGAGCGCGCCCTCCGAGTCGCCCACCCCCGAAACCCTCACCGGTTCGGCGGCCCCGCCAAGGCCCACCCTGGGGACCTACGCCCGGCTGGCCAAGCTCGACATCGTCGACTACTACATCGGTCTGCCGTTGGTGTTCGCCCTGACGCTGCCCCTGTTGGGCATGCGCGTCGACACGATCGGGTTCCTCCTGCTGATCCTGGTCGCCGAGATCGCGGTGGTGGCCGCCATGGTCGCCTTCGACGACGTCACCGGCCACCGGGACGGTTCCGACGCCGCCAACTACGGTTCCGACGCGGCCCGTCGCCGACTGGCCCGCAAACCCCTGGTCGCCGGGACGCTCACCGAGCCCCAGGCACTGCGCTTCGGGCGGGCGGCGACCGTCGCGAGCGTCGCCCTGTGGACCCTGGTGGTGGCGCTGGCCCCGCACCGGCCGCTGTGGGCCGTCATCGGCGCCGCCCTGTGCCTGGTCGCGTCGGTCCAGTACTCCTGGGGACTGAAGATCAGCTACCGGGGTTTCCAGGAGATCTTCCTCGTCGGCCTGGGCGTGGGATGGATCCTGGTGCCCTACGGGCTGCTCATCGGGCACGTCGACGGGTTCGTCGTCGTCCAGGCGTTGATCTTCGGTGGCGGCCCGATGATCTTCGGCCTGTACTCCAACACCAACGACGCCGACGGGGACCGGGCCGCCGGACGGATCACCGTCGCCACGATGGTCTCGCCGCGCGTCAACTCGATCTTCATCATCGCGCTCACCGCGGTGGAGACCCTGCTGGTCACCGCATCGCATCTGGTCGGCATCGCGCCCTGGTGGTTCCCCCTCGCCCTGCTGCCCGTCATCGCGCTGCGCGTGACCCAGCTCTTCATCGGGTTCGTCCTCGGCGACATCCTGCGGGCGCGACGCATGGCCATCCACACCCACCGCGTCACGGTCGTCCTGCTCATCGGCGCCAACCTGATCGCCGCCTTCCTCATGGGGGCGTCGTGAACACACCGATCGACGTGGCGGTGGTAGGCGCCGGTCCCGCCGGGTTGGCGACGGCGCACCTGTTGGCCGGGGCGGGGCGCGGCGTCCGGGTCCTGGAGTCCGCCGACGCCGTGGGCGGACGGACGCGCACCCTGCGCACCGAGGGCCACCTCATCGACACCGGCGCCGAGATGATTCCGTCGGCCGACGCCTACCCGGCGACCTGGCGGCTCATCCGGGCGATGGGGCTCGACGGCGACCCCGAGGCGATCCCCCTGGTACGCGACGCCCTGTCGGTGAGGTGGAGGGGGCGATCCCATCGGCACGCGGGGCGCCCCCTGGGATTGCTCACCGGGATGGGCCTGTCCCCGCGCGCCCGCTGGGACCTGGCGCGTCTGCAACTGAGCCTGGGCCGGGCCGGCCTGGACCCCGAGCACCCCGAGAGGGCCGGACCGGGGGAGACGACCATCGCCGACCTGCTCCGCCCTCATCACCCGCAGTTGCGCGAACGGCTGTTGGGTCCCCTGGCGGCGGGGTTCTTCGGCTGGCCCGCGGACCGGGCGGTGGCCGCGCCCTTCGCCGCACACCTGGTGGCCTCCGGAAGCACCGCGACCTGGCGCACCTACCGGGACGGGATGGACACCCTTCCCCGGGCCCTGGCCGCCCGGCTCGACGTGCGCACCGACCACCCGGTCACCGCGGTGGCCCCCGGCCCGGACGGGGTACGCCTGGACTCACCGCGAGGCGCGCTCACCGCACGGGCGGTCGTCCTGGCCGTGCCCGCCCCCGTCGCCGCGCGCCTGTACCCGGACGCGCCCACGGTCGAACACGAGTACCTGGCGGCCTGCGGGTACGCGCCGATGCTCCGACTGTCCCTGATGTTGGACGCCCCACTGTCCCCGCGCGGTGCCCGCCGAGGCTTCGCCCACCTGGTGCCCGACGACCCCCTGATCGGGGTGGTCACCATCGACCACGCCAAACATCCCGGACGGGCGCCGCGGGGCCGAGGCCTGATATCGCTGATCGCCACCCCCACGACGGCGCGGGACCTGCTCGACGCCCCCGACGAGGAGGTGACCCGGCGATTCCTGGCAAGGGTCGAACGCTACCTGCCCGGCGCGGGGGCGCGCGTGCGCGGGGCGGTCACGCACCGTTTCCGGCACGGTCTGCCCCTGCCCGAACCACGAACGATGTCCGCGCGCCCCGCCTTCGTCGACCGTCCCCTGGCGGCCGTCGACTACGCGGGGGACTGGATCTCCTCTCGACCCTGCAGTGAGGGGGCGGTGGCGTCGGCTTACACGGCGGCCGAACGCGTCTTCGCCTTCCTCACCGCGACCCGCGAACCCACTCCGATCGAGGCAACGTGATACCGAGCAAACCCATCCACCTGGGCACCCTCTTCGACGACCTGACCATGCGCGGGTCCACCACCGCCGTGCGCCTGAGCCGGCCCCTGGACATCGCCCCGGAAGCGGGCGTCGAACTCGACGTGCCGGGCGCTCGCACCCTGGTCCATCGGATCTGTGGATGGTTCGCCCAGGCCGGGGTCCGGTCGGGCGACCGCGTCGCCATCGCCAAACGCAACCACTGGGACTACGTCCTGCTCGCCTGCGCCGCCGCGCGCATGGGAGCGGTTCCCATGTCGCTGTCGGCCCACCTGGCGCCGTCGGCCCTGGCGACCCTGCTCCGGAGGTCGGAACCGGCGCTGCTGGTCACCGACACCGCCCTGCTGCTCGGCGCGAGGGACGCCGGACACGACCCCTCGCTCCACGCCGCCCGGACCCTGGTGGTGGACGGGGACGTCGAGGGCGCGCTCACCCTCGACGACGTGCGAGGGGGCACCGCGCCCCCACCGCGCCGCCCGCACCTGGACGCCCCACTGACGATCATGCACACCTCCGGCACCACCGGTGTACCGAAACTGGCCGTGCACTCCACCCGAACCCTCATGCGCAGGTTGGCCGGGTTCGAATCCCACCGGTGGCCGATCCTGGGCAGCCGCCGCGACGACACCGTCACCTCCTCGATCTCCTTCGCCCACGGCCGCGCCCTGGCCTGGACCGCCGGGGTGCTGTGGCTGTTCCCCGACGCGCTCTCGGCGATCACCTCACCGGACCTGGAGGAGGCCGGGCCCGCGCTGCGCCTGCACCGACCCACCGTCCTGGAGGCCCAACCCGCGACCCTGGCGCGCTGGCAGCGCCACCTCGGCCAGGAGGGACCACGGGAGGGGCTACGACGGGTACGGCTGTTCGTCAGTACCTTCGACGCCGTGCATCCCTCCACCGTCCGCACGTTCCTCGACGCCAGCGAACGCCGGGTCCCGGTGTGGATGCAGGGATGGGGCCAGAGCGAGACGGGACCGCTGACCTTCCGCTTCTTCACCCGCCGGTCGCTGTCCCGACGTCAGGGTGTCGGCGCCACCACCCGCGACCTGGGGCGACCGATCCCGGGCCGGACCCGGTTGCGCGCCGTGGACCCCCGCACCCTGCGCCCCCTCCCGGCAGGGGAGGAGGGCCTGCTGTTCTGCCGTACCGAAGCCCTGTGCCTGGGCTACGTCGGGGAGGAGGGGCGCTGGCGGGACAAGCTCGTGGGCTCTTGGTGGAACACCGGCGACATCGGCTCCATCGACCGCACCGGCGCGGTCCGCCTGGTGGACCGTGAGGTGGACGGCCTGACCGAGGGGGGTTGCCTGGAGATCGAGGACGTCGTCGACGAGCGACTCCCCCGGGTACTGGAATGCGTCGTGCTCGGTGTCGCCGAGGGGCCGCCCGTCCCGGTGTTGGCCACCGAGGACGGGGCCCTGGACCCGGGGGAGTGGAAGAAGGCCGTCGAGGACCTGCCGACGATGGCCGACCCGATGGTCCTCACCTGGGACGAACTGCCGTGCACCGGGACCGGCAAGGTACGGCGGGGCGCGTTGCGGGAGAAACTGGGCCTGTCCTTCGGAGGCCGTGGGACGGGGCGGTGGACGTGACCGCGACGGCGGTCGTCGCGGCACCGTTGACGGGGACCACGGTGCGGGCCGTGGGCGACACGGTGCCGGTACGCGTGGCGATCTCCCGGTTGCGGGAACTGGGCTGTGCGGTCGAACGGGTGGGCGAGGCCCCGCCCGACCCCGGGTCCGCCGGACGGATCGACCTGCTCCCCGGCCCCGCAGGCCCCGCGGGACCGCCTCCGGGCTGCGACATCACGTGGTCGACCCCTTCGGTGCCCCTGTACGGCGAACGCGACGTCCAGGCCGCGTGCGGTCTGGCCCACCTGCACGGCCGTGCGCGGGGCCGCGACCGGTTCCTGCCGATCGACTACGCGTCGGTGTGCGCGGGCGTGCTCGCGGTGCAGGCGGTGCTGGCGACGAAACTGACCCTGGAGCGCGGTGGACCGGTGCTGCGGGGGTCGGTGTCGGTGGCCGGGGCGGCGTTGATGGCAGTCGCCCCCTATGTCGCCGAGGCCACCGCGACACGGGGTACAGCGCCAAAGGAGCACACGGGACGGACACCGCCGTTCCGTTCCTCGGACGGGGTCCGCTTCGAGGTCGAGACCCTCGATCCCGAGGCGTGGCTCCTGTTCTGGCGGACGTCGGGCGCACCCATGGAGGCGATCGCCGCAGGGTGGGCACCATTCCAACGACGCTTCGCCACCGCGGTGTGTCCGCTGCCCGAGGCGCTGTTCGACACCCTCGCCGCACGGTCGTTCGCGGTCGTGCGCGACATCGCCCGAGAGTGCGCGGTGGGGGCCGTCCCCTTGCGCTCACCGGGGGAGAACACCGAGGAGGGACCTTCCTCACCCGGCCGACTACGCGACCTGGACGCGATGCCCGGCACGCCCCTGCCCTCGTGGCCGGGCAACGGGACCGCGCCCCTGTCCGGGCTGCGCCTGGTGGAGGCCACCAACCGGGTCCAGGGCCCCTTGGCGGGGCTGGCGCTGACCCTATTGGGCGCCGAGACGGTGCGCGTCGAACCGCCGGGCGGTGATCCCATGCGCGGGGTGCCACCCCTGGCGGGAGGGGTCTCGGCCCGCTTCGCCGCGTTCAATCGGGGCAAGGACGCGGTCGAGTGCGACCTGAGGAGCACCGAGGGCCGTCGCGCGGCGGGCGAGTGGGCGGCGCGGGGGCACGTTCTGCTCTACAACTGGCCACCCGGCCGGGCCGAACGGTTCGGGCTGGGCGTCGACGACCTCACGGCTCGTGCCCCGGGTCTGGTGCACATCCACGCCGAGGGTTGGGCCGGTGAGGAACCCGACCCGGGGGCTCCGGCCACCGACTTCTCGATCCAGGCCCACGGCGGGATCGCCCACCTGCTGGCCGACGACGACACCGGCCCCGCCCCCTCCCTGGTCACCCTCACCGACGTGCTCGGCGCCCTGCTGGCGGCCGAGGCCGCCCTGGCCGGACTGTTGCTACGTGCCCGCACGGGTGCCGGTGTCGCCGGCCGCACGGCGCTGGTCGACGCCGCCCGCCTGCTCCGGTGGGCCGGTCGCGGCCGTGCCGGTTCGACCGGGCACGGCACGCCGCCGGTCGCGGACCCGGAAACCGTCGCCCGGAACTTCCCCGAGGCGTTCACCCGGGAGCACGGGGTCGCCCTGCCCCGCGCGCCCTGGACGTTCGCGCCCCTGGACGGGGAGGCGCCGCGATGACCTGGACCTCCTCGGCGGGCATGACCCTGCCCGACCTCGTACCCGCCGGCCTCCGTGAACGATGGGTCCAAGAGGGGACATGCCCGGGACGGGACCTGTACTCCCTGTTCCTGGACACCGTGCGTGCGGACCCCGGGCGCGAGGCGATCGTGGACGCCCACGGCGCCCTGGACCGCGCGGGGCTGGCCGCGCGGGCCGGCCGGGCCGCCGCGGCCCTGACCGTTCACGGGTGCGGTGAACGCGACGTCGTCGCGGTGCTGCTGCCCGACGGCCGGGACGCGATCGCCGTCGAACTCGGCATCGCCGCCCTGGGCGCGGTCGCCCTCCCGATCCCCTACGGGCGCTCCCGGGCCGACGTGCTCTCCCTGGTGGAGCGGTCCCGCGCAAGGCTGGTGGTCACCGACACCGGTCGGGTCGACGACCTGGGACGGACCTCCCACTGGTGCGTCGACACCGGGGGACTGGACACGAACGGCCCGTTCGCGCACACGCCGGTTCCCGAACCGGCGCGGCCCGACTCCGACTCGCCCGCCCGCATCCTCGTCTCCTCGGGATCGGAGGGCGCACCGGGCATGGTCGCCTACTCCCACGACGCCATGGCCGGGGGACGGGGCAACTACGCGCGGGCGCTACTGGGCGGCGCCGGCCCCGTCCGAGCGCTGATCCCGGTCCCCCTGGCCTCGTCCTTCGGTTCGTTGGGCATCGTGTCCCTGATCCGGCTCGGGGCGACCCTGATCGTTCCGGGACGCTTCGATCCCGTGGCCGCGCTGCGCTCCATCGAACGCCACCGGCCCACCCACGTGATCGGCGTGCCCACGATGCTGCGCCGCATCGCCCTGGTGGAAGAGGGCGTCGATACCTCGTCGCTGCGGGCCCTGGTGGCCAGCGGGGCGCCTCTGCACCGGGACGTTCTGGACCTGTGCCGGGAGCGCTTCGGCCGGCCCGTGATCAACGTCTACGGCTCCACGGACGGGGTGAACTGCCACACCGCGCACGACCCCGACCGATGGGAACCGGGCATGGCCGGTCGACCCGACCCCGAGGTCACCGAGATCCGGGTGTGCGATCCGCGAGGGCGTCCCCTGCCGGCGGGGCGGGACGGCGAGATCCTGGCCCGGGGGCCGATGACGCCCCTCTGCCAGGTCGGCGCACCCGAACTCCACGCGCGCGGGCGCACGGCCCACGGTTGGGTCCGCACCGGCGACGTCGGTCGTCTGGACGAGGACGGCACCTTGTGGGTCGTGGACCGGCTGCGCCGCACGGTGATCCGGGGTGGTGTCACCCTCTTCCCCGCACAGGTGGAGCGTGCCCTGGTCGCCCATCCCGCGCTGGCCGAGGCGCAGTGCGTGCCCGTACCCGACCCCGACCTGGGCGAACGCATGTGCGCCTGCGTCTGCTCGCTACCCGGCGTGGATCCGCCCACGCCCCGCGAACTGATCCTCCACCTGCGCGACCGGCACGGGATGGACGTTCGGGCTCTGCCCGAACACGTGCTGTTCCTGCCCGCGCTACCGCTCGGCCCGACCGGGAAGACGTGCACCTCCACCCTGACCCGGATGGCGGCCGACGCGGTGCGAGACCGACCGACCGTACTCTCAGGAGACCCCAAGTGACACAGACCGTTCCCGCCGAAGCCGGTTACGTCTTCGACAACCACAACGAGAACGCCGGCGACCAACACCGGTTCCTGGCCGCCGCCTACGACCCCCTGACCACCCGCAGGCTCGCCGAGACCGGGGTCGGACCCGGATGGCGCTGCCTGGAGGTGGGCGCCGGGGGAGGCGGTGTCGCCCACTGGTTGGCTCGGCGGGTCGCCCCGGGCGGTGAGGTCGTGGCCACCGACATCAAGCCCGACCACATCGCCCCCGCCGAAGGACTGCGGGTCCTGCGGCACGACGTCACCCGCGACCCGCTGCCGGAGGCCGCCTTCGACCTGATCCACTCGCGTCTGGTGCTGTTGCACCTGCCCGAACGCCTGGAGGTGTTGGACCGGTTGGTGCGCGCCCTCAAACCGGGCGGGGTACTGCAACTGGACGAATTCGACATCGACTACGGGCCGTCCCTGCTCATGCCGGACTCCGAGGCCGGGGCGCTGTACGAGAGGTTCCTGGCGGCGAAGGTCGCGCTGATGCACCGGGCCGGCGCCGACCCGGCCTGGGGGCGCCACGCCGGTGAGGCGATGCGCCGGGCCGGCCTGGTCGACGTCGATCCGCGCCCGCACGTGGAACTGTGGGACGCCGGTTCCCCGGGCGTGCACCTCATCTCCCACCACACCCGGCACCTGCGCGACGCCTTCGTGCGCGAGGGCATGACGGACGAGGACCTCGCCCGGGTGCGCGAGCTGTTGGCCGATCCCACGTTCCGGGCCTGCTCCTGCCTGACCTACTCCGTGCGGGGGCGCCGGCCCGCGTGAGCGGGGCCGCCGGCCCCGCCGGACGCCCCGGTGTCAGCGAACGGGCGGGGTCAGCGCGGTGCCCACCCCCAAACGGTTGTAGAGGTTGATCAGACCGACGGCGGTGATGAGGGCGACCATCTCCCGCTCCGAGAGATGCTCGGCGGCCCGCGCGTAGACATCGTCCGCCAGACCGTTCTCGCCGAGCCGGGTGAGGGCGTCCACGACCTCCAGGACGGCGCGTTCGGCCTCGCTGAAGTGGTCGCCCGCCTCGCGCCAGGCGGCGACCAGGGTCACGCGTTGCGCGGACACGCCGGCCTTCAGCGCCGTGTCGGTGTGCATGTCGACGCAGAACGCGCAGCCGTTGAGCAGGGAGGCGCGGAGGTCGACCAGGGCGTGCAGTTCCTCGTCGAGGGCGGCGGCGACGGTCGCGCGAAGCCGGCCCAGGTCGGCGTGGATCTCGGGCAGGTGCTGTGCCGACTGTGCACGGGGCGTACCCAATGGGGTCATCCTCTCCTCGGAGCGTCCGGGCGGGGTGCGCCGAACAGAGGAAAACTACCAAGGGTGACGCCGTCAGTGCTGTGGGTTCGCGAAAAGGTCGCCACGGCCGGCCGAGTACACGCTCAGGTGCGTGTGGGCCAGCGAGAACAGTGGAGTGGGCACACCCAGTTCCCGGCCCCGCCCCACCAGGTCACCGACGATGTGGTCGCCCTCCACCGGGTTGTCATGGGTCAGGTCCCAGTACATGGACGTGGACGTCTCGCGTTCGGTGTCACCGATGGTCTTCTCGGCGAAGGCCCGGATGTGTTCACTCGGTGGGAATCCGGCGGCGGTGGCCACCGCCATCGCCTCGGCGAACACCGCGGCACTGAACTCCGCGCCGCCCGGGGCCCGGTTGACCCGGCCGATGGGGGCGCGCATCAGGCAGGTCGCGGCGCCCAGACTTGCCAGGAACACCCACTTGTCCCACATCCGTTGACGGATGTCCTCGGCCGCCCGAGCGGTGAAACCGACCCCGTCCAGGGCCTTGTGCACCTGGTCGAGTCCCACCACGGGGCTCGACCCCAGCGGACCGTAGATCAGCTCGCCCATCTTGCCGACCTCGACGATCTCCCCGGCCTCACCCAGCCGGGTCATCACCATGCTCACTCCGCCGTAGACACGGTCCTCGCCGAAGCGTTCGGTGAGCACGTCCAAGTGCCGCATGCCGTTGAGGAAGGGCACCACGACGGTCCGCGGCCCCACCGCCCCGGCCAGGTCGGCCACGGCCCCCTCCAGCCCGTAGGACTTCACCGCCAACAGGACCACGTCGTACTCGGGGTTGAGCTCGGCCGCGGTGACGGCGCGCACGGGCACGCTCTCGGTCTCGCCCTCCACCGTGCGCAGCACCAGACCCCGCGCGCGGAGCACCTCGGCTCGGGCCGGTCGCACCAGGAAGTCGACGTCCCGCCCGGCCTTGACCAGCCGAGCACCGAAGTACCCGCCGACCGCCCCGGCGCCCACCACAAGGATCCTCATGCCGCTCCCACTCCGTCGAACCCGCTGAACCAGGCAAAAAGGTATGACGATGGGACACCCCACCGCAAGAGCGAATGTCCCGCCTGTGGACGACCCCGTATCAGGCGAGCCGGGCCCGTTCCGAGGTCGGAGCGTCCTGACACCTCGACCCTTGCGAACGGGGTCGGGGGGACAACAGGATGGGGTCCGTGCCGACGGCCCCGACCCTCGGGCCGCGACCTTGGGAAGAGCAGGTGCCATGACCACTTCGACCACCTCCAGCCGCGTGGACGACATCCTCCACCGCAGTGCCGCGAGAACCCCCGACCGCACCGCCCTGGTCTTCGAGGACCGTACCTGGACCTACACCGAACTCGACGACGCGGTCACCCGCGCCGCCGCCCGCCTCCTGGGCCTGGGCGCGACCAAGGGCGACCGGATCGCCGCCTACGGGCGCAACTCCGACGCCTACCTCATCGGCTACCTGGCCTGCGCCCGTGCCGGCTTGGTGCACGTGCCCATCAACTTCGCCCTCCAAGGCGAGGAACTGGCCTACCTGCTCGAACAGTCCGGCAGCGGCATGGTGCTGGCCGACCCGGCGCTGCGCTCCGCGGTGGACGGGCTGCGTGCGCGCACCGGGATCGAACAGGTGCTGGAGCTGCGCGGCGGTGCCGGATCACTGCTGGCCGACGCCACGGAGGGTCCGGTCCCGGTGTTGGACGTGGAGGTCGTCGACACCGACCTGGTGCAGTTGCTCTACACCTCCGGGACCACCTCACGGCCCAAGGGCGCCATGATGACGCACCGCGCCCTGGTCCACGAGTATCTGTCGTGTCTGGTCGCCCTGGACCTGGACGCCGACGACGACCCGCTGCACGCGATGCCGCTCTACCACAGCGCCCAGATGCACGTCTTCCTCATGCCCTGGCTGGCGGTGGGCGCCACCAACACCCTGGTGGAGGCACCCGACCCCACCGACCTGCTGTGTCGGATCGAGACCGACCGCCACGGCGCGTTCTTCGCCGCGCCCACCCTGTGGGTCGCCCTGGCCGGCCATCCCGAGTTCGCCGACCGCGACCTGTCCAGCCTGCGCAAGGCCTACTACGGGGCCTCGATCATGCCCGGACCGGTCCTGGAGAAACTCCGGACGACCCTTCCCGAACTCGGGTTCTACAACTGTTTCGGGCAGAGCGAGATCGGACCGCTGGCCACCGTGCTGCGCCCCGAGGAGCACGTCGACCGCCCCGCCTCCGCCGGACGATCCGTCCTGTTCGTGGAACTTCGGGTGGTCGACGAGCAGGACCGCGACGTCGCCCCGGGAGAGTTGGGCGAGCTGGTCTTCCGATCCCCACAGCTGTGCCAGGGGTACTGGGACAAGCCGGAGGAGACCGCCGAGGCGTTCCGAGGCGGCTGGTTCCACTCCGGTGACCTGGTGCGCGCCGACGCCGAGGGCTACATCGAGATCGTGGACCGGATCAAGGACGTCATCAACACCGGCGGCGTGATGGTGGCCTCCAGGGAGATCGAGGACGTGCTCTTCGCCCACGAGCAGGTGGCCGAGGCCGCGGTGGTGGGCGTGCCCGACGAGAAGTGGATCGAGGCGGTGACCGCCTTCGTGGTGCCCGCGCCCGGAGCCGACACCGACGGGCTTCCCGCCGCTCTCGTCGAACACGTTCGGGAGCGGCTGGCCCCGTTCAAGGTGCCCAAGGCGGTGCGGGTGGTGACGGAACTGCCCCGCAACGCCTCGGGCAAGATCCTCAAGCGCGAACTGCGCGACTGAAGGCCTCAGCCCCGGTCCGCCGTGGAAGGGACGTCGGCTCCGTAACGGCGGGCCAGGGCGTGGAAGCCCTCCTTGGGTTCCCAGTGTCCGTCGTCGGGGGACAGACCCGACTCCAGGGAGGGCGGGCGCACGATCCCGAAGCTCGCCATGTCGCAGTCACGGGTGGGGTCGGGGGAGTAGCGGCAGTCGCCCTCGACGAACATGCACAGGAACGCGCCGTGCACGTCCTCGGTCTCGTACACGTCGATGAGCCGCTCGATCATGTCGGCCTGGACGCCTTCGTCACGGACCGGGTTCCCCCGTACCTTCCGATCGTCCAGGTCGCGCCAGTCCAGGATGTCGGCGCCCGAGCCGCCCAGGGTCTCGGCGCCCCGGTAGGAGCAGCAGCCGAACTCGGTGACCACCACCGGTTTGCCCAGCCGGTTCAGGGCGTGCAGCCCCTGCCGGTAGGAGTCGCGGGTGAGCTCGTCGAGGTAGTAGTCCACTCCGATGATGTCGAAGGGCGTCCAGTCCACGGTCTCCCAGGTGCCCGAACCGTAGGTGAGCGGCCCTGGGAACTCCTCGCGGGCGGCGGCGACCAACCGGCGCAAGACCCTGTTCAGCCGGTGGTTGTAGTAGGAGGGCAGCATCCCGAACACGTACAGGGCCATCGTCCGGCGTCTCATGTCGCGGCCGGGGATGATGTCACGGTTGAGGATGGTGAGTTCGCAGCCCACGTTGAGCACCACCCGGGCGGGGTACTCCTCGATGAGCCGCCCGGCGAGTTCGGCGGCCCGGCCCACGTGTTCGACGAGTTCGTCGTGGCGGGCGTCCAGGGAACGGGGTTGCAGCCACACGTCCAGCCCCTGGGCCAGGGCGAAGCGGGCGGCCTGCTCCAGGCGGTCCAGGTCCTGACCGAACAGGGACACGGTGGTGCAGTGCAGGTCCTCGTGGATGACGCGCATCTCCTCGCGGACCACCTCGGGGTTCCAGCGCTCGCGTGAGTTCTGTCCGGGCACGTAGCCGGAACCGACGTCGTACATGACGCCGCGCACGGGGATCCGTCGACGTGGCAGGGCGTCCTGCTCCACCGGTACCCGAGTGAGTTCGGGGCGGGCCGCGAACAGGAACCGGATCGCCAGGTAGGCGGCGAAGGCGCCGCCCATGTTCACCCCCAGGTTCCAGGCCCCGGAGCCGGCGCCGAAGGAGAGATCGACGCCGTGCAGCACGATGGCGGTGGCGGTCAGGGCCAGACGCACACCCACCCCGGCCCAGACCCCGCCGGTGGTCATGCGCAACAGGCCGGTGAGGACACCGAGCAGGACGAGGTCGAGGAGTGCGTCGGCGGATCCCATGGCCAAGGACACCGCGCCCGCGAACAGCACGGTCTGGACGAGGATCACGGCTACCTGGGAAAGGTGGAACCCGAGCATGTGCTGGACGTAGCCGCGAAAGACCAGTTCCTCGGGCAGGATCTGCGCGAGCGTCATCAGCGGGGCGAGCAACAGGGCCCAGAGGAGGGCCGGGAGCAGGGCCGCGGCGTCGAGGGTGGCGTTGTCGGTGATCAGCGCGGCGCCCACGACGAGGGCGGACACGGACCAGGCGCTCAGGGCGGCGGTCACCAGTGGTGGCCAGGCCCGTCCCGGGGTGCTCAGGCCGATCGAGGACAGGGTGCGCCCGGCGGTGCGGCACAGCGCCCACACCATCGGCAGGATCACCAGGACGAACGCGGTCGAGCGGACCGCCGTCCCCAGGGGTGCGTCGGGCGTGGTGGAGAACAGGTCGATGAGCGCGTACGCGGCCACGCCGGTCAGGGCGAACACCACGACCAGTGACCCGATCCGGATCAGGTCCTCGCGTAGACGGGGGGTTCCCGGTGGGGACATGAGTGCTCCAATGAACTCCGTACACTGTTCGATTAATGTAGAACAGTGTACGGAGTTTTGGCAAAGGGGGATGTCGGGTGAGTACCGCACGAAAGAGCGTCGAGGCCACGCTGGACCTGTTGTGGACCGGTCTCGGTCGGCCCAAACGCGGGCCCCGCCACCGGCTCACCGTCCAGCGCGTGGTGGAGGCGGCCATGGTCGTCGCCGAGTCCGAGGGCGTCGAGGCGCTGTCGATGCGCAAGGTCGCCGCCCACTTGGACGTCGGCGCCGCCACCCTGTACACCTACGTGCCCGACAAGGCCGCCCTGTTGGCCCTGATGGTCGACGAGATGACCGGTCAGGCGCCGCTCCCGCACACCCGCCCGGGCACCTGGCGGGAGAAGGTCCAGGCCTGGGCCCGTGAGGACCTGGCCTCCTTCCGCGCGCACCCTTGGCTGGTCGAGATCACCTCCGGCCCGTTCATCGGCCCCCACGCCTTCGCGTGGACCGACTCGGCCATCCGCGTCTTCGACGGCACCGGGCTCGACGCCGAGGAGGCCCTCGCCGTGGTGGAGGCCGTCGACGGTCTCGTCCAGGGGCACGTCGCCAAGGTGATCGAGGCCGACCGCGCCCGAGGCTGGGTCGATCCCGAAGGGCGCTCCTTCGCCACGATCCAGGAGGGCTACCTGACCACGCATCGGATCGAGGCCGGCCGTTTCGAGGCCATCGAACGTCTCCGGGACCCCTACGAGCCCGTGCGGGTCTTCGAACGGGCCCTGGCATGGCTGTTGGACGGGGTCGAACGGCGCGTCGCCGAACGCGCCGCGCAGGGCCGAGCGGAGGACGGCACCCTCTGACGTGCGGATCGTTCCGGGGAAGGGGCACGGGTGTGACTTGACGCACCAACAGACTAAGTGATTTAGTCACTATATGAACAAGAACGCGCCCTCCCTGTCCGAGCGGCTCGCGGACGACATCGTGGAGATCATCCGCCAGGAGAGCCTGGCGCCCGGAGACCTCATGGCCTCCTCCCGCGAACTCGCCCAGCGATTCGACGTCACCACCCCGACCGTGCGCGAGGCGCTGCGCCGGCTGGAGGCCACCGGCGTCGTGGAGTTCAGGCACGGGTCGGGCACCTACGTGGGCGCCGGATTCAGTCGGACCCTCCTGGTCAACCCGCACCTGCCCAGGGAGAGCGGGGACTCGGTCCTGGAACTGGCCGAGGCCCGTCTGGTCCTGGAACCGCCGATCGCCGCCACGGCCGCCCGTGTGCGCGACGACGAGCAACTGGCCCAGATCGAACGCTCCACCGTCAACGCCCTGCACCCGCCCCGCTTCGACGCCGAGGCACCCGTGCACTTCCACGTCGCGCTCGCCGCCGCCACCGGCAACACCCTGCTGCGGGAGACCGTCGAGGCGCTGCTCTTCGTGCGTTCACGCGAACAGGTAGAGATCAGGCACCGATACCACGACCGCGAACGCGACCACGCCGAGCACCTGGAGATCCACACCGCGGTCAAGGACCGGGACGCCGAGGCCGCCGAACGCCTCACCCGAGAACACCTGACCGCGATCAGGGACGCCGTGGCGGCCGCTTCGCGTGAGGCGGCGAACCGATGAGCACTTCCAGACCCCACACGCCGCGCCCCCATCACCTCGCCGACATGACCACCGAGCAGGCGGCCGAGGCCGTCACCGAGAGCCCGGTCGTCATCCTGCCCGCCGGGGCCTTCGAGCAGCACGGTCCCGCCATGCCCTTGGCCACCGACCTGGTCAGGGCCGAGGCGGTGACCGATCGAGTGGCCGCACGCCTCTCCGGGCGGGCCGTGATCGGCCCGAGCCTGCCGGTGGGAGTCTCCCCCCACCACATCGCCTTCGCCGGCACCCTCACCTTGTCCGTCGCCACCTTCCGCACCGTGCTGCGCGAGTACCTGGACGGGCTGTACGCGCACGGATGGCGCAAGGTCCTGGTCGTCACCGGACACGGCGGCAACAACGCTGCCCTGACCACCCTGGCCCAGGACCTGCTGGCGGAGCTGCCCGACCTCGAATTCGCGTGGTCGCCCCTGACCTCCATCGCCGCCGACGTCGTGGCCCGCATGCCCAAGAGCGAGGTCCACGGCCACTGCGGTGAGGCCGAGACCTCGCAGATGCTCCACCTGGCACCCGACCTGGTCCACACCGACCGCTTCGCCCCCGGCACCAGGAACCTGTCCGAACTCGACGCGCTGTCCCGACTCGCCCGCCGTCCCGGGCACCCCACCCTCCAGGTGCGCTACGACCGACTCAGCGCCAACGGTGTCCTGGGCGACCCGGCCCGGGCCACCGCCGAGGACGGCGCGGCCATCGTCGACCGCGTCGTCGCCGAGATCACCGAGTTCGTCGAGGAATGGCTCAAGGCCTGACCCGGCCCTGAGCGGGTCGATCCGCCGCACCAAGGCGGACCGACCCCCTCGCCCAAGCCCACCGGGCCCGCCACCGCCGCGGGCCCGGTAACGACCGAATCCACAGGCCCCCGGTCGCGTTCGCGATGGCCGAGGGTCCGTCAGCCGTACCCGAAAACGCTCCCGATGCGTCCGCACACCGACGGAAGAGGACACCATGAGTCGCCCGCACCGACGACCCCTCGCCCGCCTGACGATCACACTCGCCCTAGCCGCCCTGCTCCTGTCGAGCACGTCCACGGCCGCGACCGCCGTCGCCCCGGCCCACGACACCACCGCCCCGCACCGCTCCCAAGGCTGCGCGAGCCCGCCGCCCCAAGAACCCGGGCAGAGCGTCCAACATCGCCTGAACAGCGCGGACATGGAACGCTCCTACAGGCTCCACCTGCCCGACGACTACGACGAGCACCGCGCCTGGCCCGTCGTCCTCGCCTTCCACGGACGGGGCAACACCGGTGCCGGAACCGAGGAGTTCTCCGGACTCTCCGAACTGCCCGCCGTCGTCGTCTACCCCGAAGGGGTGATCGGCCAGGGCGACGGCGACCGACAGGCCTGGCAGGGCGCCCCCTACTCCGCGCCCGGTGTGGACGACGTCGCCTTCACCCACGACCTCCTGGACACCGTCGAGTCCGATCTGTGCGTGGACCGCGCACGCGTCTACGCCACCGGAAAGTCCAACGGCGGCGGCTTCACCGCGCTCCTGGCCTGCGCCGCCGCCGAACGCGTCACCGCGATCGCCCCGGTCGCTCCGGCGCTCTACCCCCACGACCTGGACTGCGAGCCCGAGCGTCCGGTCCCCACGCTGTCCTTCCACGGCACCGAGGACGCCACGATCCCCTACACCGGAGACCCCGAGCGCGGCCTGCCCGACCTTTGGACCTGGAACGCCGAACGGGCCGAGGCCGGCGACTGCCGACCCGACCCGCGCACGCGCGGGGTCGACCCCGACGTCATCGAGTACCGCTGGACCGGCTGCGCGCCGGGAGCGGCGGTAGGACACGTCGCCATCGAGGGCGGCGGACACACCTGGCCCGGCGCCGACTCCTACAGCGGCGGCGGTCACACCACCCGGACCATCGAGGCCCATGAGGAGATGTGGCGGTTCATGAGCCGCTTCCGCCTGCCCCTCGTCTGACCCGCACCGCACAGCTCAGCTCAGGAGTACCCCATGTCCCGATCCACCTCCGGTGGCCCTGACGCCACCGGTTCCGACCACGCCGGCGACCCGACCACGGACAACGACGTCCCACTGCCGCGCATCATCCGTGCCATGGCGGTGATCGAGCGGGTCGGCAACGCGCTCCCGCACCCGTTCTGGCTGTTCTGGATCCTCGCCGCGATCCTGGGAGTGGCCAGCGCCATCATGGCGGGGCTCGACGTCTCCGTGGTCTCCCCGAGCGACGGGGAGACCGTGGTGGTCCGCAACCTGCTCAGCGGCGAGGGCATGGCGATGGCCCTGTCGACGATGATCGACAACTTCGCCGCGTTCCCGCCCATGGCGACCATCGTCGCGGTCATCATGGGCGTGGCGGTCGCCGAACGCAGCGGGTTCCTGTCCTCGCTCATGCGGGTCAGCGTCTCCCGTGTCCCCACCGGCTGGGTGGTGTTCGCGGTCGCCTTCGCCGGAACGATGTCGCACGTGGCCTCGGCCGCCGCCTACATCATCCTCGTCCCCCTCGGCGGGCTGGCCTTCCGCGCCGTCGGACGTTCACCGATCCTCGGTGTGGTCGTCGCCTACACCGCCATCGCCTCCGGCTACGACGCCAGCCCGATCCCCACCCCCAACGACGCCATCTTCGCGGGCATCACCACGGCCGCAGCCCAGGTCGTGGACCCGGGGGCCTTCGTCTCGCCGCTGAGCAACTGGTACTTCAACATCGCCTCCTCGGTGGTGCTGGCCACGGTCATCACCGTGATCACCAAGTTCGTCCTGGCCAAGCGGCCCGACCTGGACCCCGACCCGGACGCGGACCTGGAGAACATCGGTTCGCTGCACCTGAGCGACGCCGAGCGCTCCGGGCTGCGCCGCGCCCTGGTCGCGCTGATGCTCGCCCTGATCGTCCTGATCGCCATCGTCGTCCCGCAAGGCTCCCCGCTGCGCGGCGAGGACGGCGGCCTGGCCGAGTCGCCGCTGCTCACCGGGGTCGGCGCGCTGGTGGCGCTGCTGTTCGGTCTGGTCGGCATCGTCTACGGTCACCGCGTCGGCACCATCGAGAAGCCCGGCGACGTGCCCGCGCTGATGGTCCAGGGCATCAAGCAGATGGCGCCCGTCCTGGTCCTGTTCTTCGCGATCGCCCAGTTCCTGGCGTACTTCGACTGGACCCACATCGGTGACGTGATCGCGGTCCGCGCGGCCGAGGCCCTGCAGACCAGCGGCATCCCGGTGGTCGTGCTGTTCCTGTTCATCCTGGTGCTGCTGAGCCTGATCAACATCATCATCACCAGCGGTTCGGCCATGTGGGCGATCTGCGCACCCGTCCTGGTACCGATGCTCATGCTCATCGACGTGCCCGCCGAGACCACCCAGGCGCTGTTCCGGATCGCCGACTCCGGCTCGACCGCCATCACCCCGATGAGCCCCTACTTCGTGATGGCGCTCGGATTCCTGCAGCAGTACCGCAAGAGCGCCGGAATCGGCACCCTGGCCTCCTACACGTTGCCGTTGGCGATCGGCATGACGGCGGTCTGGACCCTGCTGTTCCTGGCCTGGTGGGCCCTGGGCATCCCGCTCGGCCCCGGCGCCCCGGTGCGCTGACCCAGGACACGCTCCGGCCCCGACGGTGGCACGAGGCCATCGGGGCCGGAGCCTGGCGTTCAATGGTCCACGGGCGGTTCCCCGGGCGCCGTCGCCCACGTGGTGTCGGCCTCGGTGCCCAGGTCGAACTCCAGGTGTCCGCCCTCCTCCAAGAACGACTCCGGCAGCCACGAGGCGCCGTGCTCGTCCCCGTCCAGACGTACCCCGTGCACGTACACCGAGTCCGGGCCGGCCCCGGGGGCGCTGATGGTGATCGGGCCGCGCCCCGGCGGGGTCAGGCGGACGTGGGTGAAGACCGGGCTCGACAGCAGCATCTCACCGCGCCCGGGCGCCTGCGGGAACAACCCCAACGACGCGAACACGTACCAGGCCGACATGGTCCCCAGGTCGTCGTTGCCCGGCAGGCCCGCCGGCCCCGTCCCGTACTGGGACGCGATGATCTCCCGCACCGTCTCCTGGGTCTTCCACGGCTGCGCCAACCCGTTGTACAGCCACGGCGCGTGCAACCCCGGCTGGTTGGTCGGATCGTAACGAAGCGGGTCACCGCCGCCCACCGACCACTCGCCGTCGGGGGTGCGGAAGAACCCGTCCAATCGCTCGGCGGCCACCTCGCGCCCGCCCATCGCCTCGGCCAGACCACCGACGTCGTGCGGTGCCATCCACGTGTACGTCGCCGCCGTGCCCTGCGCGAACCCGGTCCCCGACGCCGGATCGAAGGGCCCCACCCAGGAACCATCGCCGTTGCGAGCCCGCATGTACCCCGCGTCCTCGGTGGCCCGCGGGTCGAAGACGTTGCGCCAGTACCCGCCCCGATCGGCGAACATCTCGGCGTCCTCCGCAAGGCCCAGACGCCGCGCCCACTGACCCAGGGAATGATCGGCCACGGCGCCCTCCAAGGTCTCGGCCGCCCCGCCCCAACAATGGCAGTCGTCGTGCGGGGCGTACTCCAACTCCAGGTAGCGCTCCAGGTTCGGGCGCTGCCCCTCGCACTGACCCGGGCAACCCGCGTCGGACAACCCGTCCGGATGCGGTTCGGTGGCCTGGGCCCGCAACGACGCGTAGGCGGCCTCGGCGTCGAAGCCGTCCACCCCCATCGCGGCGAACGTGGCCAGGGTGATCGCGGACGGGTCGCCGGTCATCACGTGCGTGGGGCCGTTGACGTGCACCCACCGGTCCCACACGTGGCCGTTCTGCTCGGAGAAGTTCAGCAGCGACTGCGCGAAGTCCCCGGTCACCTCCGGCTCCAACAGCGCCGACAGTTGGATCTGGGCGCGGTACTGATCCCAGCCGGAGAAATTGGAGTACTGGGCGCCCTGACCGTCGACGATCCGCTGAGGTTCGCCGTCCATACCGGGGTAGCGTCCGTCCACGTCACTGACCAGGTTGGGCTGGAGCAGCGAGTGGTACAGGGACGTATAGAACTCGGTGTGGAGGTCCTCGTTCCCGCCGCCGACCGCGACCGCGCCCAACCGTTCGTTCCAGGCCTCGCTCGCCCGCTCGGCCACGGTGTCGACGGCGGCGTCGTCCTCGACCTCCGCCTCCAGATTCGCCCGGGCGCCCTCGGCGCTCACATAGGAGACCCCCACGCGCATCCGCACGTCCGACCCCTCGGGGAAGGACACGTAGCCGCCCGAACCAGTTCCCCGGCGGGCGTCGCGGTCGTACCCCTCGCCACCGGAGGCGGTGGTGGCCCCGGGCATGAGTTCGTCGTCCTCCCAGGTGCCCACCTCGCTGAAGTCGGTGTCGAAGCTCGCGGTGAAGTGCAACCGGTAGTAGGAACGGCGGTTGTTCTCTCCGCCGTTGGCGCGTTGGCCACAGAAGGAGCCGGTGAGCACCGACCCGGAGACCGTCCTGGTCTCCTCGTCGATGCCGACCTCGGCCTCCTCGCTGCCGTTGAGCGAGTTGGAGGCGCGCAGCAACAGGGTGGCCGGGTCCCCCTCGGGGAAGGAGAACTCGCCCACCCCGGCCCGATCGGTCACGGTCAGGTCGGTGTGCACCCCATTGGCCAGGGTCACCGTGTAGCGGCCGGGCTCGGCGGACTCGTCCTCGTGGTCGAAGTCGCTCGCGTAGATCTCGTCGGTGGTGTCGGCGCTGGGGGAGGAGTCCACCGGAACGGTCACCGGCATGATCGGCAGGTCCCCGGCCGCGCCCGGGTGGCAACCGGCCCCGTTGACGTGTGTGAGGGCGAAGCCGCGCACCCGGGTGGTGTCGTAGTGGTAGCCGTTGGCGGCGCCGGTGTCGGTCTGGTCGCCGGGGGTCGTCGTGGGGCTCCAGGAGACCATCCCGAACGGGCGTACCGCTCCGGGGTAGGTGTTGCCGCCCCCGGCGGTGCCGATGAACGGGTCCACGTACCCGACCGGGTCGGTGACCAGGTCGGGCTCGGATTCGGAGTTCGCGGTGGGGGAGGACGCGGTGGGGGAGGAGGGCGCGATCAGGCTGAGGGCGAGGAGCGGCGTGCACAGCGCGGCGAGCAGGGCACGGGGCGTACGGGAGGAAGGGGGCATCGGAATCCTCTGCGGGGTGGCGGGTCAGGGAAGTGTCCCCCATCCCGTGGCCCGCGCCCAGACCCCCGGACGCGACGGAACGGGATTTCCCCGAGGCTTCCCCCCTCGGTCACCCTCCCGTGGGAGTTCGCCACCGGACCGCTCAGGCGGCGACGGTGAACATCCGCCTCGGGTGGGCGCCGGCCTCCACCTCATCCACCATCGCGACCGCGTAGTCGGCCTTGCTGATCCGACTGCGGCCCTGCTCGTCGGTGAGAAGGACGTCGCCGCCGGCCCGGTAGTGGCCGGTGCGTTCACCGTCGCCGACCAGCTCGATCGGCGGCGCCAGGTAGGTCCAGAGCACGTCGCGGTTGATCTTGTAGAGGAAGAAGACCCGCTCCATGGTGCGGCCGGCCTTACGTCGGGGGCCGCGGGCAACGCTCTGCTGCCAGTGAATGGAGGTGCGAGAGGCGTCAGCGAACAGGGGGCCGGGATCGCCGACGGTGATGAGGCGGATCGGGGAACGGGCCAGTAACAGCAGCAGGTGGCGGTTGACCGAGAGGTGGTCGCGTTCGCGGCCGGTGGGCACCTGGTAAGCGTTGATCAGGACGTCGAACTCCGCGAGGTCGGGGCGGGTGAGGTCCCGGGGGTCGCGTCGGACGGCGGTAACGGGCGCGGACCATCGTTCGGGATCGTCCACGAACGCGGTCACTTCGTGGCCGCGCGCGGCGGCCTCGGTCGCTATGTGTTCGGCGAGCCCACCGGCGACGCCGATGATGCCGATCGTGCTGGTCACGGAAGTTTCGTGCATGGGAGCCCCCTGCGAATAGATGTGCGCTCCAGTCGTGTCATTCGGGGCCGGTACGGGTGGGGGTCGAGGCCGACCTCGTGGCGGAGATGTCTCCGCCACGTATTACAACTTATCCGGAGAACCCTCCGCCAAACAAGACCTCCTCGGTGTGACGAGGATTCCCACCCACCGAAAACCCCGCTCTGAACAGGGGACACATCGGATACGCTGAGGCGGAGAAGTCTCCGTGGCACCGGCCGTAGGAAGGTCCTACATGTCGACGAAGCGTGTCGAACAACTCCACGCACAGGGGCTTCGAACGCGTGCCAGCCTGCTGGAGGTCGCGCGCGAGGCCTTCGAGGAGTCCAGGGACGTCTCCCTGAACTCCATCGCCAAGAGGGCCGGGGTGGGCATCGGCACCCTGTACCGGCACTTCCCCACCCGCGAGGACCTGGTCTTCGAGCTCTACCGCGACCAGGTGCAACGGCTCACCCGGGCCTCCGGTGAACTCCTCGACGAGCACTCGCCGCAGGAGGCGTTCCGGTTGTGGCTGGAACGCTTCGCCCGCTACGCCATGACCAAGGCCGGGCTCCTGGAGGTGCTGCGCACCGCCACCGCCCACGGCCGATTCGCCCAGGTCGGGCGGGGGCCCGTGGCCGACGCCGTCGAACACCTGCTCGTCGCCAATCAACAGGCCGGCACCCTGCGCGCCGATCTGACCGCCGACGACGTCCTGCTGGCCGTGGCAGGCCTCTATCAGCTCGACCCCTCCGCCGAGGACTGGGAACGACGCGCTCACCGCCTCCTCGACCTGGCCCTGTGCGGTCTACGCCCCCGCGACTGAGCCCGGGGCGGAATGCCGCCCCCACATGGTCGGTGGTCGGTTCGTGAGGGAATGGGCCTTCCGAGAATGGGCCTTCCGGAATGGGTCTTCCGAGAACGGCCCTTCCGGGGGCTGATCTTCTGGGAATGAGCCTTCCGGGAGCTAGTCACGCACGGGATGCGTGGGGCCACCCCGGGGACTGGTCCAGTACGCCAGGCCACAGTATGTCGGGCCCCAGTACGCCGGGCCGGCGCGCCCAAGCCCGTTCGGGACGGGCGGCTGCTGCCTGTGGTGGGTTATCCACAGGTGGGAGATTTTGGGCTGGCGAACTGTTCCGCCTACATGATCCCATCGATCTTGGGGGAGCCGCTGGTTTCGCCGGTTTCGTGCTGCCCGGGGGGTGGGTGTGGTGGGGCGTGGGGTGTGGGGCGTGGGGTGCCTCAGGTTTTTGGTTCTTGGGGTTGTTGGGGGTTGCTCGGGTGGTTGGTGGGGCGCCTCGGGTCGGGAACCCACCGGTTTACGGGGCGTCACTCAGGTGTGTGGGTGGGGCGCCTGAGGTCTCTGCTCTTGGGGTGGTTGGGCGGGGTGGGGGTGGGTTCTCCCTCCTTCCCCGCCGCGTGATTGTTGCCGCCCGCACCGCACGCGTCAAGGCAATGTTGAGTGCTGTGACGCTGTGGTGGGTGGCCTTGACCCGTACGGTGCGGGCGGCGGTTTGGCGGCTATCGGGGAAGGGGGGAGAATGGTTGAGGTCCCTACGGCCCTGTGGGCCTGCGGCCCACTCCGGCCGCAAGCGGCCGGATCCCTTCCCTTCCCTCTGGTGTCCTCGTTGAGCGCGTCGCCACTACGTGACGGGTCCGGTCACGAAGTACCCGCTACAGGTGGGGCACGGGGTGGGGCGCGTCCCTGCGGTAGCCGGCACCGGTGAGGCTCTTTCCCCGATGATCTTGCTCGTAGCGCCCAGTTGGGCGCCCAACATGGCGCTACGGACAAGATCGTTTCCATTCAGAGCCCCTCCAACGAAGTCGCTAGGAGCATATCCGTGATAGGTGGATCCGGTCATAGGGGAAGGGGTTGTGGATAACCCAGAATGGCCACCCCATCTATGGTAGGCACATTCACCGACATGGAAATAGGTAGAATATACCCGCCGGTAAGCCTGCCATTTCCTGGGGTGTTCGCATATAATCAGAGTATGAGCCTTCCTCCCCACGCAC
Source organism: Nocardiopsis sp. NPDC055551 (assembly GCF_053619415.1). Lineage (NCBI taxonomy): Bacteria > Bacillati > Actinomycetota > Actinomycetes > Streptosporangiales > Nocardiopsidaceae > Nocardiopsis > Nocardiopsis sp. NPDC055551. Next base: position 511,533 of record NZ_JBSHJJ010000001.1, read on the forward strand.
CGCGCCCGACCGGGAACACCCCGGTCGATAAGGCGATAGCGGGTGCGCGGGAGATGGCGGTGGAATTCTCCGGACGGGATATCCCGTTCGGGTGTGAAGCCGATGTGCTCGCCCAGTTCGGCCGGCTCAACCAGGAAACAGACCGGGTCCGCTATGGGATGTTGCCCGCCCTGGCCCGGATGGAGGCCACCGGCGCCTTGTTGGAAGAGGGTGGCCAGCGCAGTATCCAGGCGTGGATCACTCATCAGTGGGGGACCTCTCCGGCCGAGGCCAAGAGCCTTGCCACCCTCGCCCGCGCCCTACACCGGCAGCAGCTGCCTTTGGTGGAAGAAGCCTTCCAGGCCAGCGCCCTGTCGTTGGGTGAGGCGTGCGCCATCGCGACCTCCACCGAAAAAGCCACTGCCGAGTGGGCGAAGGTCCTGGAAACGGCGGATGAGGAATTCCGTGCCCAGCGTCCTTCGGTGGAGGGGTTTCGGGCCCGGTTGGAATTCGGGTTGATCGGTTTCAAGGCCGAGTGCCCGCAGGCTTCGGTGCGCCAGTTGCGAGACGCGGCGAAATGGTTCGTCGCCCGCCTGGACCCGGATAAGGCCGACCGGGACTACGATGAAACGTTCGAGAACCGGGGCGCCCAGTTCTCGCCCACGTTCGAGGGTGGGTTCCTGCTGCGGATGTGGGGTCCGGGGGCCGATAACGAACTCATCCACGCCGCTCTGCAGGCTTACACCGAGCCGTACGGGCCGGATAACGCGGCGACGCCGAAACATCAGCGCACTTATGACGCGATGATGCGCATCTTCGAGACCGCTCTGAGCCACCGGGGTTGCTCCAGCCTGAGCCGCCAACCTCTGGCGACCCTCAACATCACCGTCCCCCTGAAGCGCTTCCTCGGAGACGGCACCGCAGAGCCCGCCACCACCGAGGATGGTGTGGTCATCCCCGACCAGATGGTGGCCCGTCTGACCCCCCACAGTTGGTTGCGCCGGTTCCTCACCGACGAACAAGGCCGCACCCTGCTGGACGTGGGGCGCAAGCAGCGGTGCGCCCCGGACCCGGTGCGCCAGGCGGCCGGGTTCAAGAAGCCCTACTGCGAGTGGCACGAAGGCTGCGACATGCCGCGTAGCTGGTCGCAGTACGACCACATCGTCCCCTTCTCCCACGGCGGAGCCACCAGCGCCGACAACATGCAGGTGCTCTGCTCGACCCATAACCGGCTCAAACACCGGTTGCAGGCCAAGGTGAACCGGCAGATCTGGGAACACCACCACGCCCAGAACCGACAGGACACCGAGACCAGCGGGGACAGGGACGGGGAAGGCGAGCCAGCCCCAGCCACCGCCCCCTAACCACCACCATCCGCTTCCACGACCATGCGTTCCCGCCAGGTGGAACACCACCACCCCGCGACCACCCCCGAGTGGGTGTCAGACCCCAAGGGCCCGTGCCCTGTGGGGATATCAGCATGCCCAGGGGCAGAAACTCCGCGAACCCCCCGCCCGGAGTCATATCCCGGGCACGGAGTGGCTCCCATCGGGGGTGTCGGCGCCACTGCCACCACAGGTACCGGCCCACCGACATCATCAACCCCGTGCAACCCTGTGCTGTCTCTCCACCATGATGATCTTGTCCGTAGCGCCATGTTGGGCGCCCAACATGGCGCTACGAGCAAGATCATCGCTGTGAAGACCAGAGCCGGCCACCGCGGGGACGCGGCTCGCCACCCGTCCCACCTGTAGCGGGCCCTTCGTGACCGGACCCGTCACGTAGTGGCGACGCGGCCAACGAGGACACCAGAGGGAGGGGAAGGGATCCGGCCGCCTGCGGCCGGAGTGGGCCGAAGGCCCACAGGGCCGTTGGGACCCCAACCACTCTCCCCCCTTCCCCGATAGCCGCCAAACCGCCGCCCGCGCCGTACGGGTCAAGGCCACCAGCACCGCTGCCACAGGACACAACATTGCCTTGACGCGTGCGGTGCGGGCGGCAACAATCACGCGGCGGGGAAGGAGGGAGAACCCACCCCCACCCCGCCCAACAACCCCAAGGAACTCGACCCCAGGCGCCCCACCAACCACCCGAGCAACGCCCAACAACCTCAAGGGCCCCGGCCTAAGGCGCCCTACGCACCCACCCGAGCAACGCCCAACAACCCCAAGGCATGAGATCTGAGGCGCCCCGCACCCCTGATACGCCCCCGCCTATGCAACCCCCTTGACACCCCCCTTGTGCACCCACCCCCTTGCGCACCCCCGTGCCCCGCACCCCCGCACCCCCGCACCCCGCACCCCGCACCCCGTACGCCCGGAGTGCCCGTACATCCATCGAGCCACGCGGTTTCCCCGGCCTGGCCTCAGAACCCGGCTTTGTCGAGGGCGGTGGTGACGACCGCGACGTCGATGGGGACCACCGCCATCTCCCAGGGGTGGCCGCCGGCGAGGAAGTCGATGATGCGCGTGTCCCCGAGTCGGCGTTCCCGCCAGGACGACGGTTCACGCACGCCGAGTACCTCGGTCGGGGTGGGGAGCAACAAGGGCTGTGCGTAGGTCCGGAAGGGTCTCCACTGGCGCCACTTCAGCCGTTCCCGTTCGGGGGCGGCGAAGTGCATGACGAGTAGGCCTTGGTAGAAGGCGTGCCCGTGGCGGAGGTGGGCGACCGAGTGCAGCGGAAGGCCCTGCCGGAGGTCGTCCAGGTCCTGCGCGGCGGCCCGGGGGTCCCCGCCCTGGATCCCCCACCACCACTGGCGGGGATCACGGAGGACATCCGAGAGCGATCTGGTGCCCGCGGTGTTACGAGGAGAGAGAGCCATGGGGTACGTCCTTGCGCTATGGGGGATCGCAGGAGCCTATCCGGGCATGAGGAAGCGCTGCGAGGCCTGTCCGGTTCAGGGCGTCTCAGCCGGTGAGGGTGAGCTCGAAGGAGTAGCGCGAGGCGCGGTAGACGTGGGATCCCACCTCCACCACTCGCCCGGTGTCGTCGTAGACCACCCGCTCCATGGTGAGCAACGGCGCGCCCGGTGGCTCGTCCAGGGCCTCGGCCTCGGCGGGGGTGGCGTTGCGGGCGCCGATGCTCTGTGAGGCCATCTTCAACGTGACGCCGGCGGCGCGCAGCAGCTGGTAGAGCCCCTGTTCGCGAAGTTCGCCCTCACGCAGTTCCACCAGGCTCACGGGCAGGTGGTTGCGCATCAGGGCCAGGGGTTCGCCCCTGGCCAGGCGCAGCCGTTCGAGCACGTACGCCTCGGTCCCGGGCGGCAGCTCCATCTGTGCCGCGATCGGGTCGGGCGGCACCTCCACGGCCAGGCGCAGCACCCGGGTGCCGGGTTCCTCGCCCACACGGGCCAGGTCGTCGTAGAGGCTGGACAGCTCCACTGGACGACGCACGCGCGGGCGGATCACCTGCGTTCCCACGCCGCGTTTGCGCACCAGCATGCCGCGGTCCACCAGGTACTCGATGGCCTGACGCAGGGTCGGCCGGGACAGACCCAGCCGTTCGGCCAGCATGAGTTCGTTCTCCAAACGGGTGCCCGCGGGCATCTCGCCCGCCATGATCCGCCGTTCCAGTTCCTGGGCGACCTGGAAGTAGAGCGGCACGGGGCTGCTGCGATCCAGGTCGATGGACAAAGGACTGTGGGTCACCGGTGCTACCTCGTGTACGGGAGAACGGAACACGAGGTTACTACATCAGTATGTCCGGACAAAGTATTGACAGCGGGAAGAGCGGCGGGTGAGCATGAGGCCCCGGATGTGATACGCGCTACACCCCAGGGAGTCACATGCGCATAGGCCTGGTCGGAACCGGACGCATCGGACGATCACACGCCGCCGCCCTTCGGGCTCGCCCCGAGGTGGCCGAACTCCTGCTCGCCGACGTCGACACCGACAGCGCCCACGCCGTGGCCGACCGGATCGGCGCCCGACCGGTCGAGGTCGACGCGCTCCTCGGTCCCGGCGCCGTCGACGCGTTGGTCATCGCCGCCGCCACCCCCGCCCACCCCGAGTTGATCCGGGCGGGGATCGCCGCCAAGGTCCCCGTCTTCTGCGAGAAACCGGTCGCCCCCACGGTCGCCGAGACCGTCCGGTTGCTGGAGGAGGTGCGGCGCGCCGAGGCCGCCGTGCACATCGGGTTCATGCGCCGCTTCGACCCCGGATACCTGCGCGCCCACAGCGCCGTCCGCGCGGGCGAACTCGGCGACCTGCACCGCGTCCACGCCCTGACCTGTGACATGGCGCCGCCGCCCGCCGGCTACGTCGCGGCCTCCGGTGGGCTCTTCCGGGACTGCCACGTGCACGACTTCGACATCCTGCGCTGGGTCACCGGACGCGAGGTCGAGGAGGTCTTCGCCTACGGCGCCAACCGGGGCGATTCCTACTTCACCGACCATGGCGACGTCGACACCTCCGCCGCGGTGCTGCGCCTGGACGACGGCACCCTGGCCACGCTCCAAGGGTCGCGGTACAACGGGGCCGGGTACGACGTCCGCATGGAACTCGCCGGCTCCCGTTCCACCCTGGTCGTCGGACTGGACGACCGGGTGCCGCTGCGCTCGGCCGAACCCGGGATCGACTTCCCCTCGGGCGAGCCCTGGGAGGTGTTCTGGCCTCGCTTCACCGCCGCCTACGAGGCCGAGATCGGCGCGTTCGTCGCCATGGTCGTCGACGGCGCCCCCAGCCCCTGCACGGTCGCCGACGCGTTGGAGGCGGTGCTGATCGCCGAGGCCGCGGACCTGTCGCGCAGGGAACACCGTCCGGTCCGGATCACGGAGGTGCGGCCGTGAGCGAACCGGACCCGTCGACCACCCCGCCCGAGGTGATCACCATGGGCAGGGTCGGTGTCGACATCTACCCGCACCAGGTGGGGGTCGGCCTGGACGAGGTGGAGTCCTTCGGCAAGTTCCTCGGCGGCAGCCCCACCAACGTCGCGGTGGCCGCGGCCCGCCACGGGCGCGCCGCCGCCGTCATCACCCGCGTCGGCGACGACCCCTTGGGCCGGTTCGTGCACCGGGCCCTGCGCGGCTACGGGGTGGACGACCGCTTCGTCGACGCCGTGCCGGGCACCGCCACTCCCGTCACCCTGTGCGAACTCTTCCCACCGGACGACTTCCCGCTGTACTTCTACGGCCGAGACCCCGCGCCGGACCTGCTCATCGAGGCCGACGAACTCGACACCGGGGCCATCGCCCGAGCCGATCTGTTCTGGGCCACCGGCACCGGGCTGTGCCGCGAACCCGGCCGCACCGCCACCCTGACCGCGCTGCGCGCACGCGAGCGCCGCCACCCCACCGTCCTGGACCTGGACCACCGCCCCATGTTCTGGGACTCCCGGGAACAGGCCCGGCGTCACGTCGCCGAGGCGTTACCCCTGGCCACCGTGGCCTGTGGAAACCTCGACGAGTGGGAGGCGGCCGTCGGCACCCGCGACCCCGTCGAGGCCGCCCGCCGTGGCCGCGCACTGGGCCTGACCCTGGCCGTGGTCAAACAGGGGCCGGAGGGAGTGTCGGCCGTCGACGACACCGGTCCGCACAGCGCGCCTCCGGTACCGGTGGAGGTGGTCAACGGGCTCGGCGCCGGGGACGCCTTCGGAGGTGCCCTCTGCCACGGCCTGCTCTCTCGATGGCCCACCGAACGCATCCTGCGCTTCGCCAACGTCGCCGGCGCCATCGTCGCCTCCCGGTTGGCGTGCTCGGACGCCATGCCCACGACCGCCGAGGTGCGGGCCGCCCTGGAGACCGGTGGAGCGGGGGCACCCCATGCCCGATGACGCGGTCCACCGAACCGCTACCGCCATCACCCGCGAACAGGTCCGGGAACTCACCCGCGCCCGTCTGTTCCATCCCGCCGTCATCACCGACGCCGCCGCTCGACGAAGACGCCCCACCACCCCCGTGGGCCCCTCGGGGCGGGCGCTCATCATCGCCGCCGACCATCCCGCCCGCGGCGCCCTGCGCGCCGGGGCGCACCCCCTGGCCATGGCGGACCGCACCGACCTGCTCTCCCGCCTGTGCGCCGCCCTGGCCCGCCCCGGGGTGACCGGGGTCCTGGGCACCGCCGACGTCCTGGAGGACCTGCTCCTGTTGGGCGCCCTGGACGGCAAGGCGGTGTTCGGTTCGATGAACCGGGGAGGTCTGGCCGGCGCCGACTGGGAGGTCGACGACCGGTTCACCGGCTACACAGCGCACGGCCTGGCACGCTCCGGCTTCGAGGGCGGCAAGATGCTGCTGCGCCTGGACTACGCCGACGACCGCACCGCCCGCACCCTGGAACACTGCGCCCGGGCCGTGGCCGACCTGGCCGAGACCGGACTGGTCGCGATGGTCGAACCCTTCGTGTCCCGCCGGCCGGACGGACCCGGCCAGGGGCTGCGCAACGACCTGTCCATCGAGTCCGTCACCCGCGCCGCCACGATCGCCGCCGGTCTCGGCTCCTCCTCGGCGCGCACCTGGCTCAAACTCCCCGCGGTCGAGGACATGGAGCGTGTCGCCGCCGCCACGACACTGCCCACGGTCATCCTTGGCGGTGAGGTCGCCGCCGACCCCGAGGCCGCCTACGCCCGCTGGGCCAAGGCGCTGGAGCCACCGACCGTCATCGGGCTGGCCGTCGGCCGGTCCCTGCTGTATCCGGCCGACGACGACGTCGAGGCCGCCGTCGACACCGCTGTGGGGTTGCTGTGAACACCGAACACCACCTGTCCGCGCTGAGCACCGCCCAACCGCCGTTCCGCACCGTGGTCACCCCCGACACCGCGGGGTGGGGCTATTCGGGCCTGCGGGTTTTGGAACTGGCACCCGGGCATTCGGCTCGGATCACCACCGGGGACTCCGAGGCCCTCGTCCTACCGCTGGAGGGCGGCTGCACCGTCGCCCTGGACTCGATGGTCTTCGAGGTCGAGGGCCGCGACGACGTGTTCTCACGGGTGAGCGACTTCGTGTACCTGCCACGAGACGCCCGCGCCACCATCACCAGCCGGGACGGAGGCCGGTTCGCCCTGCCCGCCTCGCGCTGCGACCGGGCCCTGCCCGCCCGCTACGGACCCGCCGAGGACGTCCCCGTCGAACTGCGCGGGGCCGGACAGAGCAGCCGCCAGGTCAACAACCTGTGCCTGCCGGGCACCTTCGCCGCCGACCGTCTCCTGGTGTGCGAGGTCCTGACCCCCTCGGCGAACTGGTCGTCCTACCCGCCGCACAAACACGACGAGGTCACCGCCACCGAGTCCGAGCTGGAGGAGATCTACTACTTCGAGATCTCCGATGGGCCGCACGGACACGGGGTGGGCTACCACCGGGTGCACGGCACGGAGAGACGACCCATCGAGGTCATGGCCGAGGTGCGCAGCGAGGACGTGGTCCTGGTCCCGCACGGCTGGCACGGGCCGTCCATGGCCGCGCCCGGCTACGACATGTACTACCTCAACGTCATGGCCGGCCCCGGGACCGAACGCGCCTGGCGGATCAGCGACCACCCCTCCCACGCCTGGGTCCGGGACACCTGGGCCCGACAGCCGATGGATTCCCGGCTGCCGTTCAGCTCGCACCGAGGCAGAGGAGGTCGGACGTGAACCGGCCCGGGTCGACCGATTCCACCGATACCGTCCGGCTCACCACGGCCCAGGCCCTGGTGCGCTTCCTGGCCGCCCAGTACACCGAACGCGACGGCGAACGCCACCGTCTCATCGCCGGCGTGTGGGGCATATTCGGCCACGGCAACGTCGCCGGAATCGGCCAGGCCCTGCTCCAGGCCGCGGTCACCGCGCAGGTGGACCTGCCCTACCGTCTGGCCCGCAACGAACAGGCCATGGTGCACACCGCCGCCGCGTACGCCAAGGCCACCGACCGGCTCTCCACCTACGCCTGCACCGCCTCCACCGGCCCCGGTTCCACCAACATGGTCACCGGCGCCGCCCTGGCCACCACCAACCGGGTCCCCGTCCTACTGCTGCCCTCGGACATGTTCGCGAGCCGCGCCGTCGATCCGGCCCTGCAACAGTTGGAGGATCCGCGCGCCGGCGACGTCTCCGTCAACGACACCCTGCGCCCCGTCTCCCGCTACTGGGACCGCCTCAGCCGACCCGAACAGCTCCTCGCCGCCGCACCGGCCGCGATGCGGGTGCTCACCGACCCGGTGGAGACCGGCGCCGTCACCCTGTGCCTGCCCCAGGACGTCCAGGCACAGGCGCACGACTGGCCCCTGGAGTTCTTCCGCGAACGTCTTTGGCACGTGGGCCGCCCCGTACCCGAACCCGCCGCCCTGGCCCGTGCCGTGGCGGCGATCCGCGCCTCCCGCCGTCCCCTGCTGGTGGCCGGGGGAGGGGTGGTGTACTCGCGCGCCACCGCCGAACTGCGCGCCTTCGTCGAGGCCACAGGTATCCCCGTCGCCGACACCCACGCCGGCAAGGGCGCCCTGCCCTGGGACCACCCGCGGGCCGTGGGCGGACTCGGTTCCACCGGCGCGCGTTCGGCCAACGAACTCGCCCGTGAGGCCGACCTGGTGATCGGCGTCGGTACCCGCTACGGCGACTTCACCACCGCCAGCCGCACGCTCTTCCAGCACCCGCACGTGCGCCTGGTCAACGTCAACGTCGCCCGCTTCGACGCCGCCAAACTCGCCGCGACCGAGGTCGTCGCCGACGCCCGCACCACCCTCACCGCGTTGCGCGAGGCGCTGGCCGGTTGGCGGGTGGATTCCGACCACGAACACCGCTCCCGCGCGCTGGCCGACGACTGGGTCGCCGAGAGCGATCACCTCCGTCGCGCCGGACCCCACGGCGGCTTGCCCGCGCAGAGCGCCGTCATCGGCACCCTCAACGACGTCCTCGACGACCGTGACGTGGTCGTCAACGCCGCCGGGAGCATGCCTGGCGACCTGCAAAAACTCTGGCGGGCCCGGGATCCCAAGGGCTACCACGTCGAGTACGCCTACTCGTGCATGGGCTACGAGATCGCCGCCGGACTCGGCGTGAAACTGGCCGCCCCCGACCGGGCCGTGTTCGTACTGGTGGGCGACGGCTCCTACCTCATGCTCGCCCAGGAGATCGCCACCCTGGTCGCCGAACGCGTCGCCATCGTCATCGTCGTGGTCGACAACCAGGGATTCGCCTCCATCGGCGCCCTGTCCGAGAGCGTGGGATCCCAACGCTTCGGCACCGGCTACCGCTACCGCGACCCCATCACCGGACTACTGGACGGGGCCCCGCTGCCCGTGGACCTGGCCGCGAACGCGGCCAGTCTCGGCGCGCACGTCATTCGGGTCGAGGAGCCGGGCGACCTGGCCGGCGCCCTGCGCGAGGCCCGCGCCGCCCGCACGACCACCGTCGTCCACCTGCGCACCGACCCCCATGCGCCCGGGCCGCCCACCACCGCCTGGTGGGACGTGCCCGTGGCCGAGGTGTCCACCCTCGACACCACCAGGAACGCCCACGACGAATACCGGCGGCACCGGCGCACCCGTCGCCACCACCTGTGAGCCCCCGCGAGGAGCAGCCATGACCGACACAGCGGCACCCACCGGACCCCGGACCCTCCACGACCACCTCGTCCTGGGCTCGGCCCCCGACTCCTGGGGCGTGTGGTTCCCCGACGACACCCTCCAGATCCCCTGGCCCCGGTTCCTCGACGAACTCGCCGACTCCGGCTACGGGTGGCTCGAACTGGGCCCCTACGGCTACCTGCCCACCGACCCCGCCCGGCTCGCCGACGAGGTCGGCCGCCGGGGCCTGCGCGTCAGCGGCGGCACCGTCTTCGGAGACCTGCACAACGCGCACAACCGCGAGGAGACCTTCGCCACCGCGCGCACGGTCGCCGCGCTCACCGCGGCCGTGGGCGCCCACCACCTGGTGTTCATCCCGCCCATGTACCGAGACCAGCGCACCGGCGAGTACACCGAGTCGCCCACCCTGGACGCCGACCAGTGGCGGCACCTGACCCGCACCGCCGACGAACTCGGCCGGATCCTCATCGACGAGTACGACGTGCGCCTATGCCTGCACTCGCACGCCGACACCCACGTGCGCACCCAGGACGAGATCGAACGGTTCCTGGACGCCACCGATCCCGACCTGGTGTCCCTGTGCCTGGACACCGGCCACGTCGCCTACGGGGGCGGTGACGCCGTCGACCTCATCCGGCGTTACCGGGAGCGGGTGGGCTACGTCCACATCAAGCAGATGGACCCCGAGGTCCTGCGGCAGGTGGATACTGAGGGACTGAGTTTCGGCGAGGCGGTCCGACGTGGGGTGTGCGTGGAACCCCCGGCCGGGGTGCCCTCGCCCGCATCGGTGGTCGACGCCCTCGCCGAGGTGGACGCCCGGGTGTTCGTCATCGTCGAGCAGGACCTGTACCCCTGCGGTTTCGACGTGCCCAGGCCGATCGCCGAACGCACTCGCCGCTACCTGAACGGGTGCGGTCTGGGCGCACGCCACCAACGGCTGCCCTGAACCACCCCCACATCCATTCGACATGATCCCCCGGAGGCCAACGATGCGACGTACACCCACCACTCGGGCCATGGCCCTGGGAGCCGCGGGCGCGCTCCTGTTCGCCACCGCCTGTAGTTCCGAGGGCGGTAGGGAACAGTCCGCGCAGGACACCGAGAACGTCGACCTGACCATCGCCATGATCACCCACCAGGTGCAGGGCGACACCTTCTGGGACATCGTGCGCAACGGCGCCGAGGCCTCCGCCGAGAAGAGCGGCGTCGAACTGGAGTACGCCTCCGACCCCGAGGCCGGTGAACAGGCGAGCCTGGTGCAGAACGCCGTCGACCGCGGCGTCGACGGTATCGCCGTCACCCTGCCCAGCCCCGAGGCGATGGAGGGGGCGCTGGCCGCCGCGGAGGCCGCCGACATCCCGGTCGTGGCCCTCAATTCCGGTATCGAACAATGGCAGGACCTGGGCGTGCAGCAGTACTTCGGCACCGACGAGTATCTGGCCGGTGAGGCGTTCGGCGAACGCCTCGACGAGGAGGGCCTGGAGAACGTCGTCTGCGTCATCCACGAACAGGGCAACGTGGGCCTGGAGTCGCGCTGTGAGGGTCTGACCGAGGAGTTCGACGGCGACTCCGAGACGCTCTACGTCGACAGCGCCAACATGCCCGAGGCGCGTTCGGCCATCTCCGCCCGTCTGGAGGAGTCCACCGACATCGACCTGGTCGCCGCCCTGGGCGCCCCGATCGCCATCACCGCGCTGGACGCCGTCGACGACGCCGGCAGCGAGGCGGCCATCGCCACCTTCGACACCAACGCCGAACTCGTCGCCGCCCTGCAGGACGGCGACGTGCTGTGGGCAGTGGACCAACAGCCCTACCTACAGGGATACATGGCGGTGGAGTCGCTATGGCTGTACCGCACCAACGGCAACACCCTGGGCGGCGGAGAACCCGTCCTGACCGGACCGGCGTTCATCGACGAGACCAACATCGACGAGGTCGCCGAGTACGCGGAGAGAGGAACGCGCTGACCATGGGCAGCACAGTGGTACCTAAGGTGCCGCCCGCCGCCGAGGGCGGGGAGAAGACACTGCGCGTGGGACGACGGGGTCCGTTGCGCCGCTTCCTGACCCGCCCCGAGGTCGGGTCGCTGCTGGGCGCCGTCGTCGTGTTCGCGGTGTTCTTCGCCATCGCGGAACCCTTCCGCACCGGTTCGGCCATGGCCACCGTGCTCTACGCGGGCTCCACCATCGGCATCATGGCGGTGGGCGTGGCCCTGCTGATGATCGGCGGCGAGTTCGACCTGTCCGCGGGGGTCGCCGTCATCACCTCCGCGCTGAGCGCGTCCATGTTCGCCTGGTGGTTCTCGCTGAACGTGTGGGTCGGCGCCCTGTTCGCGCTCGCGGTGGCCCTGGCGGTGGGGTTCCTCAACGGTTGGATCCTCACCCGCACCAAACTGCCCAGCTTCCTGGTGACCCTGTCGATGTTCCTCATGCTGCAGGGCGTCAACATCGCGGTCACCCGCCTGGTCACCGGGGGAGTGTCCACCCGCGACATCTCCGACATGGACGGCTTCGAGTCGGCCCGGACGGTGTTCGCCTCCACCATCTCCGTGGGCGGGGTGTCGGTGCGGATCACCGTCCTGTGGTGGCTGCTGTTCGTGGCCCTGGCCACCTGGGTACTGGTGCGCACCCGCGTGGGCAACTGGATCTACGCGGTGGGCGGCGACGCCGAAAGCGCACGCGCCGTCGGTGTTCCCGTCGCCGGGGTCAAGATCGGCCTGTTCATGACGGTGGGCTTCTTCGCCTGGTTCTCCGGCATGCACCTGCTCTTCGCGTTCAACACCGTCCAGTCCGGCGAGGGCGTGGGCAACGAGCTGCTGTACATCATGGCCGCCGTCGTGGGCGGATGCCTGCTCACCGGCGGCTATGGAACGGTGATCGGCGCCGCCATCGGCGCGTTCATCTACGGGATGACCCGACAGGGCATCGTCTACGCGGGTTGGGACAACAACCTGGTCATGTTCTTCGTCGGCGCGATGCTGCTCGCCGCCGTCGTGATCAACGGCTGGGTGCGCACCCAGGCCGATCGGAGGTGAGCATGGGCGACGACACACCCCTGCTGGAGCTGCGCGGCGTGCATCGCCACTTCGGCAACATCCGTGCCCTGACCGGTGTGGACCTGCGCGTTCACGCCCGACGGGTCACCTGCGTGCTCGGCGACAACGGCGCCGGCAAGTCCACGCTGATCAAGATCCTGTCCGGCCTGTACGGGCCCACGACGGGGGAGTACCTGGTGGACGGCGAACCGGTGACGTTCACCTCGCCGCGCCAGGCCCTGGACCGGGGCATCGCCACCGTCTACCAGGACCTGGCGTTGGTGCCGCTGATGCCGGTGTGGCGCAACTTCTTCCTCGGTTCGGAACTCCGTCGAGGGCGGGGCCCTCTGTCGATGCTGGACGTGGCGCGCATGCGTTCCATCGCCGACACCGAACTGCGCAAGATCGGCATCGACCTGCCCGACATCGACGCGCCCGTGGGTCACCTGTCCGGTGGACAGCGCCAGGTGGTGGCGATCGCCCGTGCCATCTACTTCGGGGCGCGGGTGCTCATCCTGGACGAGCCCACCGCCGCGCTCGGGGTCAAACAGTCCGGGGTGGTGCTCAAGTACGTCAACGCCGCACGCGAGGCCGGGCTGGGCGTCGTGTTCATCACCCACAACCCCCACCACGCCCACCTGGTCGGTGACCACTTCACCGTGCTCAAACTGGGCGCGGTGGAACTGGACGAGCCCCGCGAGAACCTGTCGCCGCAGGAACTCGCCCACCACATGGCCGGGGGCGCCGAACTCGACGCCCTGGAGCACGAACTCCAGGGCGGCACCGCCCCGCCCGTGGAACCGTTGCACGACGAACCCCGTGCCCAGGGGTGAGTCGGGGATCCGCGCCCGGATATGGCCGATCGGGGCGTGGACCCCGGTCCCACTATCATCCCACCTATGACGAGTGGGAACCCGGGACGAAAGCGTCCCACGATCAGTGACGTCGCCAGACGAGCGGGCGTGTCCAAGGGCGCGGTGTCGCGGGCTTTGAACAGCGGCACCGGGGCCAGCTCCGAAACCCGTGAGCGCATTCGTCAGGCGGCGGTGGAGCTGGGCTGGAGCCCGAGCTACGCCGCACGCGCGCTCAACGGCAAGCCGCTGGGCACCATCGGTCTGGTGGTGCGTCGTTCCCCCGAGATACTCGACTTCGACGCGTTCTTCCCCTCGGTCCTGTCGGGTATCGAGTCGGTGCTCTCCGGTGAGGAGCACGCCACCGTCATCCGCTTCGTGCCCGACACGCGGACCGAGACCGCGACCTATGAGCGGTTGTTCAATGACCGCTTCGTCGACGGTTTCCTCGTCACCGACCTGCGGGTGGACGATGGTCGTCCCGAGTTGTTGCGCCGGGTGGGCGCGCCCGCCGTCGTGGTCGGTGTGCCCGAGGGTTCCACGGACCTTCCCTCCGTCACCATCGACTCCGAGGAGGCGATCCGCGGTCTCGTGCGGCGCTTCGTGGAGGCGGGCCATCGTCGTATCGCCCATGTCCAGGGTGCCCCCGACATGCTGCACGCCTTCCAGCGCAGGCGTCACTGGGAGCGGGCGGTCCGCGAGTTCGGGCTGGAACCGGGCCCGGTCGAGGAACAGGGGGGTTACACCATCGAGGGTGGGGCCCGGGCCACACAGCGCCTCATCGACCTGCACGTCGACGAACGCCCCACGGCCATCTTCTACGGCAGCGACATCATGGCCGTAGGGGGCTACTCGGTATTGGGGAAGGCCGGACTGGCCGTCCCCGACGACGTGGCGGTGGCCGGATTCGATGACATCCCCCTGGCCTCGTTCGTCTCGCCGCCGCTGTCGACCGTCCGTAGCAGGCATCGAGCGCTGGGCAGCGCCGGGGCGCGCATTCTGTTGGACATGCTCAAGGGACAGGAACCGCCGCTGTCGACCGTGATGACCGGTGAGCTTTGTCTGAGGGAGTCCTCCGGGCGGCCGGACCCGCCCGAGTAACGGTTTCACAACCACCTCTGCTATGTCCGCGAGATCTCACTTACACTTGCGCGGTAAACCGGTTTACCTGATTGGTCGGAGGCCGATCGGAGAACACGTGGCCGGTCGATTCCATTGCGCTCCGAACCGTCGGTGATGGGCGGGTGCGCATGACCAATGGGAAACGGAGACGGTCGTGAAGATTTCCGCCAGAGCGGTGTTGTCCGCTTCGACCGCGCTCGGACTCGTCGCCGCACTGACCGCCTGCGGTCCCGACGAAGGTTCCGAGGGCGAGACCCTGACCTATTGGGCCAGTAATCAGGGCGCGAGTGTGGAGGAGGACCTGGAGGTCCTTCAGCCCGCGCTCGACCGCTTCACGGAGGAGACCGGAATCGAGGTCGAACTGGAGGTCGTCCCCTGGAGTGAGTTGTACAACCGCATCCTCACCGCGGTCAGTAGCGGCAATTCGCCCGATGTGCTCAACATCGGCAACACCTGGGCGGCCAGCCTTCAAGAGACGGGTGCCTTCGTGCCTTTCGAGGGCGCGGAACTGGAGGCGGTGGGCGGAGAGGAACGCTTCGTCACCACCAGCTTCGCCACCGGTGGCGCCGAGGGACAACCCCCGACGTCGGTGCCGCTCTACGGCCTGTCCTACGCGTTGTTCTACAACCCCACCATGTTCGAGGAGGCGGGCATCGAGGAGCCGCCCGCGACGTGGGAGGAGTTCGTCGACACCGCGAACGAGTTGACCCGTGACACCGATGACGACGGTGAGATCGACCAGTACGGATTCGGGCTGGAGGGCGGCAACGAGCGCCAGAACTCCCACATGGCCTTCATCCTCGGTCGACAGCAGGGCGGACACCTGTGGGCGGAGCAGGGGCCCACGTTCTCCTCCGACGAGCAGGTCGCCGCGGTCAAGCAGTGGGTGGACCTGATGGCCGTGGAGGACGTCGTCGACCCCAGTAGCGCCGAGTTCAGCGACGGCACCCAGGCCATCAGCGACTTCGTCGACGGGCGCTCGGCCATGATCATCGTGCAGGGCAGCGCCCGCACCACCATGGCCGCCCGCGATTTCGACGACTACGAGATCGCCGAGGTGCCCATGCTCGACCCGCTTCCGGGGGATCCGATTCAGAGCCTCGCGGCCGGCATCAACATCAGTGTCTTCAACGACACCGACGACCAAGAGGGCGCGTTGCGGTTGGTCGAGCACCTGACCAGCCCGCAGGAGCAGGTCTACCTCTCGCAGGAGTTCCAGACGCTGCCGGTGGCCACCGAGTCCTACGACAACGAAGACCTCCAGGACGAGTCGATGGACACCTTCCAACGGATCCTCACCGAACACTCCGAACCGATGCCGTTGATCCCCGAAGAGGGACAGATGGAGACGGTGCTCGGTGCGGCGATCGGTGGGATCTTCGCCGACATAGCGACCGGAAGCGAGATCACCGAGGCCGACGTCCGTCAGGCCATGGAGGACGCCGAGGCCGAGATGGACGCCGCGAACTGAGCGGCGTACCCCTGGAGGGCACCAGATGTCGTTCACCGAAGAACCGCGGTCCGGTGCCGCGCCCGGGTCCGACCGGCGACGGTCGCGCCGACCCGGGTGGTTCCTGCCGTACGGCATGATCCTGCCGGCGGCGGTGCTGGAGTTGCTGGTCCACATCATCCCCATGCTTCTGGGGATCTACATCGCGTTCACCTCGCTGACGCAGCTGACCATCCGGCGATGGACGACGGCGCCGTTCGTCTGGTTCGACAACTTCGTACGCGGCCTCGACCCCGGGAGCGCCCTGGGCAACGCCCTGTTCGAAAGCCTCATCCGCACCATCGTCTACACCGTGCTGGTGGTGGGGTTGTCGTGGGCGCTGGGCATGGCGGCGGCCGTCGCGCTGAACACGAGGTTCCGGGGGCGCGGCGTGCTTCGCACGCTGTTCCTGGTGCCCTACGCGCTGCCGGTCTACGTCGCCGCCATTCTCTGGGCGTTCATGTTCAACCAGCGCGACGGCATGGTCAACCGCGTGCTGGTGCAGGACATGGGCCTGTTGGACGAACGTCCCTTCTGGCTCATCGGTGAGAACGCGTTCTGGGTGCTGGTGATCGTGTCGGTGTGGCGCCTGTGGCCGTTCGCGTTCCTGATGTTGTTGGCGGCGCTACAGAGCATCCCCGCGGACGTCTACGAGGCCGCCGCCATCGACGGCGCCTCGACATGGAAACGGTTCACCGACATCACGCTGCCCATGGTCCGATCGGCGAACCTGGTCGTCCTGCTCGTCATGGGGTTGTGGACGTTCAATGAGTTCAACATCCCCTATCTGCTCTTCGGCGATACCTCGCCCGAGAGCGCACGATTGATATCGCCACTCATCTATGAGCATTCCTTCGTCAACTGGAACTTCGGGTTGGGCGCCGCGATGAGCGTGATGTTGCTGGTCGTGTTGATCGTCGCGTCGGCGATGTACGTCCGAATGGTGCTGCCCAAGGGGAGTGGCAATGATTGAGACCAGGGGGTTCCGTTGGTTTCGAAGGGTCGTCTTGACCTTTCTCACCGTGTTCACCGTGCTGCCGCTGTATGTGTTGGTGGTGACCTCGGTGAAGCCATTGGAAAACGTCAGGGGGACGTTCACGTGGTTCCCCGACCGGATCACCTTCCAACCGTTCGTGGACATGTGGACGACGATCCCCTTGGCGAGCTATCTCGTCAATAGCCTCATCGTCACGACCACGGCCACGGTCCTGGCGCTGCTGGTGGCGGTACTCGCGGCCTACCCGCTGTCGCGACTGCGTTTTCGCGGCAAGCGATTGTTCAGCATGACGGTGCTCTCGACACAGATGTTCCCGGGCATCCTGTTCCTGCTACCGCTCTTCCTGATCTTCGTGCGGGTGGAGGACCTCATCGGTATCGAGCTCACCGGTTCCTACCTCGGGCTGATCATCACCTATCTGACCTTCGCCCTGCCGTTCTCGATCTGGATGCTGGCCGGGTACTTCAGCGCCATCCCCGAGGGGTTGGAGGAGGCGGCGATGATCGACGGCACCACCAGGGTCGGCGCCTTGGTCCGTGTCATCCTTCCGGTGGCCAGGCCCGGCATCATCGCGGTCGGTGTGTTCGCGTTCATCACGGCTTGGGGCGAGGTGCTGTTCGCGTCGGTGCTGACCGACACCGAGACCCGCACGCTCTCCATCGGGCTCAAGCTCTACACCAGCCAGACCGACACGCTGTGGAACCAGCTCCTGGCGGCATCGCTGACCATCTCCCTGCCGGTGGTCATCGCGTTCATGCTGATCCAGCGCTACCTCGTGTCCGGACTGTCGGCGGGGGCGGTGAAGTAGCGCGAGGCGGTGCTCCGGGGAGGCTCCCGTTCGGGGAGCCTCCCCGACGTGCGTTCGGGGTCAGGGGCCGGCACCGCCATCCGTAAAATAATTAATTAGTATTTATTCTTGACGTTACATAGGTCACTCTGCGATGCTCGGGCGCAGTCGATAAAGGCGTCCGCGCAGGTGAGCGGTACGCCCTACGTCAAGGAGGACCCCCATGGGCAGACGACCGCCACGCCCCCCGGGCCGCGCGCTCGCCACGCTCGCCGCCATCCTGTGCGTGCTGACACTCGCCGGATGCGGCGCCCGGCTCGGAGAGGACGGCCGGATCGGCGTGGTCTACATGGACGCGCAGGGTTTCTACGCGGGTGTCCGCCAGGGCATGCAGGACTACGCCGAGAACTCCGGACGCGAACTCCAACTCCTGGAGCTCAACGCCCGCGGCGACGCCTCGGAGGAGAGCACCTTCGTCGACGTCGCCTCATCGGCCGACGTCGACGCCCTGGTCCTGTCACCGGTCTCGGCCACCGCCTCGGTCCCGGCCCTGCGCCTGGCCCACGAGAGCGGCGTGCCGGTGATCTGTTACAACACCTGCATCGAGGACGAGGCCGCCCAGGAGTACGTGACCTCCTACATCCTCGGTGATCCCCACGAGTTCGGACGTCTGCTCGGCGACTCCGCCGCGGACCACTTCGAGGGCGAAGGGGTGGAGGATCCGCAGATCGCCGTCCTCAACTGCGAGTTCGTCGAGGTCTGCGTACAGCGCCGCGAGGGGTTCGAGGAAGCGCTCTTCGATCGCCTGCCCGAGGCGCGGATCGTGGCCAACCAGGAGGGCGCCACCATCGACGAGGCCGTCGACGTGGGCGAGCGCCTCCTCACCGCCCACCCCGACCTGGACGCCTTCTACGGCGAGGCCGGCGGAGCCACCATGGGCGCGGTCCGCGCCGTGGGCAACCGCGGTGCGGAGGGCGAGGTAGTGGTCTTCGGCAGCGACATGTCCACCGACGCCGCCCGCGCGCTGTCGGACCACACGATCCTCAAGGCCAACGTCGACATCTCCGGCATCGAGGTGGGACTCCTGGCCGGTGAGACGGTCGAGCGCGTCATCGCGGGTGAGGAGTCCGACGAGTTCGTCACCCCGGCCCCCATCGACCTCTACACCACACCCGAGGACGGCGAGGAGTGGCTCCAGACCCATCCGGAGGGCATCCCCTGACGGTTCTTCCCCGACCACCCGTCCATCCTTCGTCCCATCCATGGAGCACCCATGAGCGACAACCCCGTCGAGGCGGCACCCGCCACGAAGGTCGTGGCCCGCGTGCGCGGCGCGACCAAGAGTTACCCCGGAGTCACCGCCCTGGACCACGCGGACTTCGAGATCCACGCCGGAGAGGTCCGCGCCCTGCTCGGCCGCAACGGAGCCGGCAAGTCCACCCTGATCCGGCTGCTGGCGGGGGTGGAGACCCCCGACGAGGGCGAGATCGAGATCGGTGACCTCCCCCTCGGAGAGGGTGGGATCCGCCGTTCCGCCGAGCTCGGCGTGGGCACCGTCTACCAGGAACTCAGCCTGGTCCCGGAGCTCTCGGCGGCGGAGAACCTCTACCTCGGGTCCTGGCCCAAGGGACGTGGACGCATCGACTACGCCGCCATGACGTCCGGGGCCGAGGAGATCTTCACCGAACTCGGAGTGCGCATCTCTCCCGGCACCCGCGTCGGAGAGCTGCCCCTGGCCCAACAACAGCTCGTCGAGATCGCACGCGCCTTCCGGTCCAGGCCCCGACTCCTCATCCTGGACGAACCCACCAGCGCCCTGGCCGCGGCCGAGGCGGAGGCCGTCCTGGAGGCCGTCACCCGCGTGGCCGCACGCGGAGTGGGCGTCATCTACGTCAGTCACCGCCTGGACGAGATCCGCCGCGTCGCCGACACCGTCACCGTCATGCGCGACGGCGCCATCGTGGAGACGGTGCCGATCCAAGGCGCCACCACCGAGCGCATCGTCTCCCTCATGCTCGGCGAACGCGCCGAGGAGGCGGAGACCGTGCCACGGCGTCGGAGTCCCCTCTCGGACACGCCCTTGCTGTCGGTCCGCGACCTGGCGGTCCCGCCCAAGGTCGAGAGCGTCTCCTTCGACCTCCACCCCGGTGAGGTCCTGGGCCTGGGCGGCCTCATGGGGTCCGGGCGCACCGAACTCCTGCGCGCGCTGGCCGGGTTCACCCCGTCCCAGGGCACCGTAGAGGTGGACGGCGGGCCGGTGGCCCGCCCCACCCCGCGCACGATGCGGCGCCTGGGCGTGGGCATCACCCCCGAGGACCGCAAGGGAGAAGGCGTGGTCCCCCTTCTCGGAGTCTCCGAGAACATGGTCATGACCTGGTACGGAGGGGCGTCCCGGGCCGGGACCGTGCTTCCCTCACGGGTCTCCTCCATCGGACGCGACCTCATCGATCGGCTGTCCATCAAGGCGGCCACACCCGAGACCCCCATCGTCAACCTCAGCGGCGGCAACCAGCAAAAGGCCGTCATCGGCCGTTGGCTGCACGCCGGAAGCCGCATCCTGCTCCTGGACGAGCCCACCCGCGGCGTGGACGTGGAGGCCAAGGCCCAGATCTACGCGATCGTCCGCGAACTCGCGGAGCAGGGCGCCGCGGTCCTCTTCGTCTCCAGCGAACTGGAGGAACTCCCGCTCGTGTGCGACCGCGTGCTGGCCCTGCGCGGTGGCCGCCTGGAGGGCGAGTTCACCGGCGAAGACATCACCCTGGACAACATCATGGCCGCCGCGATGGCGGCGTGAAGGGCGAGGTAACAATGACCACCACGACCAAGGTCACCGGCGAAGCGGTCTCCGCCCGTGGCGACCTCATCGGCCGCTACGGCCACCGCCTCAACGAGATCGGCCTCCTGGCCGCCATCCTCATCCTCTACATCGTCCTCGGGCTCTCCGCCTCCGGGTTCCTGAGCATGGACAACCAACTCGGCCTGCTGCGCAACGCCGCGACGATCGGCATCGCGGCCTGGGGCGTCACCCTGGTGATCATCGCCGGGGAGATCGACATCAGCATCGGCCCGGCCGTGGCCTTCGCCTCGGTCATCGTCGCCAAGGGCGCCACGGAGTGGAACCTGGGAGTCCTCGGCGCCATCCTGCTCACCCTGGCCATGGGTCTGCTGTGGGGCGCGCTCGCCGGGTGGCTCAGAGCCCGGTTCAACGTGCCCTCCTTCATCACCACGCTGGGCCTGTGGAGCGTGCTGGGCGGGCTGGCGTTGTACATGACCGACGCGCTACCCGTGCCGCTGCCCGAGAGCGCCCTGTTCGACGTGCTCGGCGGGTCCGTCCTGGGTGTGCCCACGGCCGCGCTGGTCATGCTCGTGCTGTTCGCGGTCTTCGCCTACGTGGCCAAGTACACCGCCTATGGTCGGTCCGTGTACGCCACCGGCGGCAACGCGGCCGCCGCCCAACTGGCCGGGCTCAACGTGGCCCGGGTCCGCATCCTGCTGTTCGCCACCACCGGGCTGCTCGCCGCCATCACCGGTGTGCTGCTCGCCGCACGTCTGGGCTCGGGCAACGGCGGTGCCGCGGCGGGCCTGGAGTTCGACGTCATCGCCGCCGTCGTCATCGGGGGCACCGCGCTCGCCGGTGGACGCGGCTCGCTCGGGGGCACCTTCCTCGGCGTCGTCTTCATCACCGTCATCGCCAACGGTCTGGTGCTGCTCGGAGTCAACTCGTTCTTCCAGGACGTGGTGCGCGGCCTCATCATCGTCGGGGCCGTCCTGATCAACGTCGTCATCAGCCGGCGCAGCGCCGCCAACCGACTCGCCTGACCCGAACGGGGGAACATCGACATGAACGTGACGGACCCGAACACCCCGCCCCCGACCATGCGCGGGGTACGCCTGCCCGGCGACTCCACCGCGGTCGTGGAGACCCTGCCCGTGCCCGAGCCCGGACCCGGCCAGGTCCTGTTGAGGGTCGGGGCCTCGGGCATCTGCGGCAGCGACATCGGCTACATCTACCACGAGCACAAGACCCACCGCGGCGTCGACGGGCCCGCCTACCGCGGCGTCGTCGCGGGCCACGAACCCTCCGGGACCATCGTCCAGGCCGGTCCGGGATGCCGAAGGTTCGGCCCGGGAGACCGGGTCATCGTCTACCACATCGCCGGATGCGGGCTGTGCGACAACTGCCGGCGCGGCTACATGATCAGCTGCACGGCACCCGACCGGGCCTCCTACGGCTGGCAGCGCGACGGCGGCCACGCCGAGTACCTGCTGGCCGAGGAATCGACCTGCGTCCCCCTGCCCGACGAACTCTCCTTCGTGGACGGGGCGCTCATCGCCTGCGGGTTCGGCACCGCCTACGAAGGGCTGCGGCGCATCGGGGTCGACGGCGACGGGGACCTGCTCGTCGTCGGCCTGGGACCGGTCGGCCTGGCCGCCGGCATGATCGGCCGGGGCATGGGAGCCACCCGGGTCATCGGGGTGGAACCCAACGAGCGGCGCCGCGCGTGGGCCGCCGACCTGGACGTCTTCGACACCCTCGCCGCACCGGCGGAGGCGGCCGAGACGATCGGCCGGGCCACCGCCGGCCGGGGCGCGGCGACGGTCATCGACTGCTCGGGCTCGCGCCCGGGCCGCTCCCTGGCCCTGGAGAACGCGGCCGAGTGGGGACGGGTCTCGCTGGTAGGCGAGGGCGGCACGCTGGAGACCGAGGTGTCCGACACCCTCCTGCACAAGCAGCTCACCCTGTACGCCTCCTGGGTGACCTCGCTACCGGCCATGGCCGAGTTGTCGGTGAACCTGGTCCGGTGGGGGCTGTCCCCGGAACGCGTGGTCTCCGACCGTTTCGATCTCACCGAGGCCGACACCGCCTACCGGCTCGCCGCGGGCGAGAGCCGGGGCAAGGTGTGCCTGGTGAATCGGGAGGAAGGATGAGTCCCGTCGAGGTCCGCCATGAGGGTTCGGGCGCGCGCGAGCTGATCGTGCTCGACAACGGGCCGGTCCGGCTGGTCGCGGCGCCCGGACTGGGCGGCCGCGTCCTGTCGGTCCGCCATCGCGGACACGAACACCTGTACCGCAACTCCCGTCTGCTGGACGAGGACCTGCGCCCCGTGGAAGGCGTGGTGCTCGGCCCGGTGGACGGGCCGATGAGCGCCTGGAACAACGTCGGCGGCGACAAGACCTGGCCCGCGCCCCAGGGGTGGGACGGCCCCCACGAGTGGGCCGGTCCGCCCGATTCCGTCCTGGACTCGGGCCACTACGCCGTCGAGATCGTCTCCGCGCCGGACGGCTCCGTCACGCTCACCCTCACCAGTGGGGACGACCCTAGGTCGGGCCTGCGCCTACGCCGTCGCCTGACCCTGGAACCGGGCGTCGCCGGCTACCGGCTGGAGCTGGAGGCGGTCAACGTCTCCGACACGGTGCGCCGGTGGGCGCTGTGGAACGTGACCCAGATCGACGGCGCGCCCGCCACGAGGGAGGACGCCGGTGGCGTCTTCGTGGGCGTACGAGGGGACGGGCCCCACGTCGTCGCGCTCGTCGCCGGCAACGGCCACCCGCGCGTGGTGGAACACACGCCCCGGGTGATGCGGGTGCCCTCGCAGGAGGTCGTCGGCAAGGTCGGCTTCCCCACGGCGTCCGGATGGCTGGCCCACGTGGGCGCCTCGGGCACGCTCACCCAGCGCTTCGACGTGAACGAGGGGGCCGACTACCCCGATTCCGGGTCCCGGGCAGAGGTCTGGTTGGAAGCGCCGGTTGAGCGACCGTTGGAGCACCTGGGCGGGCTGTACCCGGTGGACCGGGTGACCGAGGTCGAGGCACTGGGGCCGCGCACCGAGCTCGCACCGGGGGGACGAACGACCCTGGGCATCGAGTTCGGCTTCGGTGCGGGGGCCGAACCGGTCTCCGAGGTGGTCCCCGACGGCTTCTGGAGCGAGCCACCGCACTGGACCGGGTTCGACGCCAGGGGAGGGCGGCTGGCCGGGACCTTCACCGCCCTGCGTTCCGGCGACCTCCTCCACCGGGCATCCGGACACGTCGTGGCCCGGACCCGGCCGGGAGAGCCGACACACTGGGCCGCCCCGATCCCCGGAGCCGACGAGCACACCGCGACCGACGTCGAGTTCGTACCGTAAGGGAGAGACATGACCAAGACCAGGCACGACGGAGTGACCGCCGTGGTCACCGGAGCGGCACGGGGCATCGGCGAGGCCACCGCCCGCCGCCTCGCCGCCGAGGGGGCCGCGGTGGTGATGACCGACCTGTCCCCGAGCCTGGAGGGGGCCGCCGAACGCATCCGTGCGCGGGGCGGACGCGCGCTGGCCGTGCGGGCGGACGTGAGCGACGAAGCCTCCTGGGATCGGGTCGTGGCCCAGGCCCGAAGCGCCTTCGGTCCGGTGGACGTCCTCGTCTCCAACGCCTACACGTTCGAGGAGGCGCCCGCCCACGAGACCACACTCGCCTCCTGGGAGCGCCAACTGGCCGTCAACCTCACCGGGGCCTTCCTCGGGGTTCGCGCCTGCCTGGACGACCTGATCGCCCGTGAGGGAAGCGTGGTCGTCACCTCCTCGGTCCACGCCTGGTTCGGACTGCCCGGCCGACCGGCCTACGCCACCGGCAAGGGCGGCCTCACCGCCCTGACCCGCCAACTCGCCGTCGAATACGGTCCGCGGGTGCGCGTCAACTGCGTACTGCCCGGGCCCGTCCTCACCGCCGCCTGGGAGGGGGTGGGGGAGGAGGAACGTCGCGCCAGCGTCGCCCAGACCGCCGCGGGCCGCTTCGGGGACCCCGACGAGGTCGCCTCCGTCATCTCCTTCCTGGCCTCCGCCGAGGCCTCCTACGTCACCGGGGCGAGTGTCCCGGTCGACGGAGGGTGGAGTATCTACAAGGCGTCCTCGTGACCGGACGCCTGGAGCGGAGGAAGTGATGGCGGCCTATTCGGGACGCGGTGTGCACGGCCAGACGGTGCGGTTGTTGGGTGAGCGCCTGCTCTCCGGCGGGTTCGGTGAGGGGGAGACGATCGACCTGGTCGCGCTCAGCGAGGAACTCGACCTGAGCCTGACCGCGCTCCGCGAGGCGATCAAGGTTCTGGCGGCCAAGGGCCTGGTGGGCTCGCGGCAGAAGAAGGGGACGTTCGTGCGTCCGCGAGGGGACTGGAACCTGCTCGACCCGGACGTGGTCCGGTGGCGGATCGCCGCCGGGGCGGGCGACGTCTTCTTCCAGGAGCTGGCCGAACTGCGTGACGCCCTGGAACCGGCCGCCGCCCGGCTGGCGGCCGGACGCCGTGAGGACGCCGACGTCGTCGAGCTGCGCGCCGCGCTCGCCGACATCGCGGCCTCGGTCCAGGGACCGGCCGAAGCCGCCGTGCGGGCCGACCTGCGCTGGCACAGGGCCCTGCTGGACGCCACGCACAACGAGCTGTTCACCCGCACGGACGTCTTCTTCGCCGCGGGGCTGTCCGAACGCGACCGCCTGGTCCACGGGGGCGACCATGGCGATCCGGTGCCCAGCCACGGCGCGGTCACCGAGGCGGTCGTCGCCGGTGATCCCCTCGCGGCCGAGGCCGCCATGCGTTCCCTGCTGGCCCAGGCCAGGGCGGACCAGCTTCGCGTCACCGAGTACGACGCGACCGAAGATCGACTGGAGAGACCACAGTGAGAATCACCCGTATCGAGACCTTCCTGGTGCCGCCCCGGTGGCTGATGTGCCGGGTGGAGACCGACGCCGGGATCGTCGGCTGGGGCGAGCCCGTGGTGGAGGGCCGGGCCGAGACCGTGCGGGCCGCGGTGGAGGAGCTGTCCGAACTCCTCCTGGGCCAGGACCCCGCCCCCATCGAGTACCACTGGCAGCGACTCACCAAGGCCGCCTTCTACCGGGGCGGGCCGGTGCTGTCCAGCGCGGTCGCGGGGCTCGACCAGGCGTTGTGGGACATCGCGGGCAAGACCCTGGGCGTTCCCGTGCACCGACTCCTCGGCGGCCCCGTCCGAGACAAGGTGCGCGTGTACGGCTGGGTCGGCGGTGACGACCCGGCGGAACTGGCGGACTCGGTCGCCGCGCGCGTGGAGTCCGGTCTGACCGCCGTGAAGATGAACGCCTCGGGGGTGATGGGCCGCTCGGCCACCGTCCGCGAGCTCGACGGCGTCGTGGAGCGGCTGGCCGGGGTACGCGAGGTACTGGGCCCGGACCGGGACGTGGCCGTGGACTTCCACGGCCGCTTCAACGCGGCCACCGCACGCCGGGTCCTGCCCCTGCTGGAACCCCTGCGCCCCATGTTCGTGGAGGAACCCGTGCTGCCCGAGTACGGGCACCTGCTGGGCGACGTCGTACGGTGCAGCCCGGTGCCCATCGCCACGGGAGAGCGCCTGTTCGGCCGCGGCGACTTCCTCCCCGCCCTCCAGGCCGGCATCGCGGTCGCCCAACCCGACCTGTCCCACGCGGGAGGGATCTCCGAGGTGCGCAGGATCGCCTCCCTGGCCGAGACCTACGACGTCCTTCTGGCACCGCACTGCCCGCTCGGCCCCCTGGCCTTGGCGGCGAGCCTCCAGGTCGCCTTCGCCACCCCCAACTTCCTCATCCAGGAACAGAGCATCGGCATCCACTACAACCGGGACGCCGAACTGCTCGACTACGTCCTGGACGCCGACGTCTTCGCCTTCCCCGACGGGCACATCCACAGGACCGACGCCCCGGGGCTGGGCGTGGACGTGGACGAGGACGCGGTGCGAAGGGCGGACCGGAAGGGCCACCGCTGGCGGCCCCCGCTGTGGACCCACGACGACGGCTCCTTCGCGGAGTGGTGAGGAGGAGGTGACACGGATGCGACACGAACCTTGGAGTACGGACCGCTTCGAACTCGGGGAGGGCCTGCGCCTTCATGGCCCGGACCTGCTGATGGTGGACATCCTCACCGGCAGGCTCCTGCGGCTCGACCCCGGCCTGCCCGGACCGGCCCAGGTGCTCGTCGACCTGGACGTGCCCTTGGGCGCGGTCGCCCCCGTACGGGACCGGCCGGGAACCTACGTCGCGGCCGCGGGCACCGGGGTGGCGCTGCTCGCCGAGGGCGCCCGACCCCGATGGCTGGCCAGGCCCGAGGACGAGGCGGCCACACCGATGAGGATGAACGACGGCTGCTGCGACCCCCAGGGGAGGTTCTGGGCCGGGTCGATGGCCTATGACGGCACACCCGGCGCCGGTGCGCTCTACCGCGCCGACCCCGACGGCGGGGTCACCCGGGTCCTGGACGGCTACACGGTTCCCAACGGACCGGCCTTCACCGCCGACGGCTCCCGCATGTACCTCGCAGACAGCGCCGCGGGCAGAATCGACGCCTACGAGGTCTCCGCGACCGGGGAGCCCACGAACCCGTCCGTCTTCGCCCGCGTCGACGAGGGTGGCCCCGACGGGATGCAGGTCGACTCGGAAGGACACCTGTGGGTCGCCGTCTGGGGAGCCGGTCGGGTGCACCGCTACGACCCGGACGGAACCCTGGAACGCGTGGTCACCCTGCCCGCCGCCCAACCCACGAGCGTGTGCGTCGTGGACGGGCCGCGACCCCGGATGTTCGTCACCTCCGCCACGGTGGGCCTGAGCCACCCCGGCCCCTTCGACGGCGCGCTCTTCGGGGTCCCCGTGGACGTCGGCGCCCCGCCGGTCCGGTACTTCGGAGGGAACCCGTGACGCACCGAGTGACCTGTGTCGGTGAGACCATGCTGCTGCTCACCGCGACCGAACCGGTCCCCCTGGACCGGGCACCGCACCTGGCGATGGGCGTCGCCGGCGCCGAGTCCAACGTCGCCTGCGGACTGGCGGAACTGGGCCACCGGTCCGCCTGGCTGAGCGCCGTGGGCGACGACCCCTTCGGGCGGGTGGTCACGCGGAGCGTGGGACATCGGGGCGTGGACGTGTCCGGTGTCCGAGTCGACCCCGAACGGCCCACGGGCCTGATCGCCAAGGACCCCTCGCCCTCGGGGAGCACGGTCCACTACTACCGGGCGGGATCGGCGGCCTCGGCGCTCGGGCCCGAAATCGCCGATCACCCCCATGTCCGCTCGGCCGGGACGGTGCACCTGTCGGGCGTCACCCCGGCCCTTTCACCCGAGTGCGACGCCCTCGCCGAGCGCCTGCTCACCGACCCCGACGTGAGGGTGAGCTTCGACGTCAACCACCGGCCCCGGCTGTGGAGCCCCGGGCGGGCGGCCACCCGTCTGCTGGAACTGGCCCGGCTCGCCGACCTCGTCTTCGTCGGCAGGGACGAGGCGGAGGAACTGTGGGGTACCACCACGGCCCGCGAGGTGCGCTCACTCCTGCCCGACGTGGACCGTCTGGTGGTCAAGGACGCCGAACACGGGGCCACCGCGTTCGACGGTGACACGGAACTCCACGTACCCGCACCGGTGGTGCAGGTCGTCGAACCGGTGGGTGCCGGAGACGCGTTCGCCGCCGGGTACCTGGCCGGTGAACTGCGCGACCTGGACACCACGGGCCGCCTACGACTGGGGCACCTGTGCGCGGGGCGTGTCCTACGGGTGACCGGCGACCTCGCCGCCCCACCCCCTCCGGAACAGGTGGATGAACTGTTGTCGGTCCCCGACGAGCGGTGGATCGACCGAGCCTCCGCGGCGATGGCCGCGATGAGAGGAGACGACCATGAGTGACGAAGGTCTGGACGGCCTGTTCACCGGACACAGCGTGCTGGCGATCCTGCGCGGCATGCCCGTGGACACCACCGTCGCGTTGGCCGAACGCGCCTGGGAGCTGGGTGTCACCGCGATCGAGGTACCCGCCCGGGACGAAGCGGGTCTGGAGGCGTTGCGAGCGACCGTCCGGGCCGGGGCCGAACGCGGCCACCCCGTCGGCGCGGGCACCGTGATCTCCACCGAGCAGGTCCGAGCCGTGGCCCTGGCCGGCGCCGCCTTCACCGTCGCCCCGGGCTTCGACGCCCAGGTGATGGCCGCCTCGGAGGCCGCGGGCCTGCCACACCTGCCCGGGGTGGCCACCCCGAGCGACGTCCAGGGCGTGCTGAAGGCGGGCGGGCACTGGGTGAAGGCCTTCCCCGCCACGGCCCTGGGCACGGAGTGGTTCCGTGCCATGCGCGGGCCCTTCCCCGACGTGCGGATCGTCGCCACCGGCGGCATGGACGCCCGCAACGCGCGGGAGTACCTCGACGCGGGGGCGCGGATGGTGGCGGTCGGCTCGGCACTGGCCGACCCCGACCAGATCCCCCTCCTCGCCGAACTCCTCTGATCCGGTGACTCCGTGGGTCAGGTGCGGATCGCCCTCACCAGGTCGGCGGCCAGCCGCGCGCGCTCGACCATGGAGTCCACCACCAGGTACTCGTGGTCGGCGTGCGCGCCGCCTCCGACCGCGCCCAACCCGTCCAACGTGGGCACGCCCGACGCCGCGGTGAAGTTGCCGTCGCTGCCACCGCCCACCGCTACACCCTCGATTCCCGGCAGCGACCACCGGGCCTTCGCCAGCAGCTCCGCCGCCCCCTCCGGCGGCATCGGCGGCCGGTTCACCGAACCCGTCACCGTGAGCTCCGCGCCCGCCAGGACCGGGCTCAGATTCGCGAACGCCGTCTCCACCCGGTCCTTCTCCGCCGCGGAGGGCACACGCACGTCCACCACGATCGTGGCCTCCGCCGGCACCACGTTGTCGGTGGTCCCCGCCGCGGCCACGGTCGGCGTCACCGTCGTGCCCACCTCTGGGCGATCCAACGCGGCGATCGCCAGGACCTGGTGGGCGGCTTCCACCAGCGCGTTCACGCCCGCCTCGGGTTCCAACCCGGCGTGTGAGGCCACGCCGCGCACCGCCACCTCGAACGTCCCGCAGCCCTTACGGGCGACCTTCAGGTGCCCGTCCGCGGTGGCGCCCTCGAACACCAGCACCGCGTCGCACGCCCGCGCCCGCTCCTCGATGAGCGCCCGCGAGTAATGCGAGCCGACCTCCTCGTCGGCGGTCACCAACAGCTCCACCCCGGAGGGATTCTCCAACGTGGCCAGACCGTGGATCGCCTGCACCAGGCCGCCCAACATGTCGTAGACACCGGGGCCCGTGGCGTGACCGCCCTCCACCCGGAACGGGCGGTGCTCCAGGGTGCCCAAGGGGAAGACCGTGTCGTGGTGGCCGAGCACCAGGACCCGGGGCGTACCCCCGCCCGACCAGCGCACGTGCGTCCCGGCCGGCCCGTCCACGAGGGTGGCGCGCCCGCCCAGGCGGTGCTCGACCAGCGCGGCCACCGCCTCGGCCGACCTTCGCAGAGCGGCGAGGTCCCGGGAAGGGGACTCGACCTCCACGAGCGTCCGCAGGTCTTGGAGCATGGCGTCGACGTCGAGGTCGGTATCTTCGCGCTTGATCATGGAGTCAGGTTACGGGCCCGGCACCGGAGCCACCTCGGTGTACTAGGGCGTAGGTGTACCGTCCGGCTCGGAGAGGGGCGCGGTGTCCGGCCCGCTCCCCGGGCGTTCGCGCAGCAGCGCCGCCAGCACCGCGGCGATCGGGGTGGCCAGGAACAACCCCGCGACGCCGCCGAGGAAACCACCGACGGTGAGCGCGATCAACACCACGGCGGAGGGCAGGTCGAGGGATCGGCCGTAGACGCGCGGCGCGAAGACGTTGCTCTCCAACTGCTGCACCAGCAGCACGACGCCGAGGATGATCAGTGCCACGATCCAGCCCTCGGTCACCAGGGCCACCAGAACGGCCAGAAGACCGCTCACGAACGCGCCGACGACCGGCAGGAACGCCCCGACGAAGGTGAGGACGATCAGAGGGACCGCCAGGCCGGTGTCGATCAACAGGAGCAGCGCGATACCGACGCCCACCGCGTCGAACAGGCCCACCAGCGCCACGCCCCGAACGTAGTGACCCATGACGTCCCAGGTCACTCGGGAGGAGCGGTGCAGGACCGGGCGAGAACGGGGCGGAAACAGCCGCGCGATCCACTCCATGAGCTTGTCGCCCGAGTGCAGGAAGTAGATCGTCAGGACGAGGATCAGCACGATTCCGAGCACGATCCGGGACACGGCGGTGGTCGCCGTCCACGCGCCACTGAGGATCTGGTCGGAGTTGTCCGAGATCAGGGACCTGGCTTGGGCCCAGGCGTTGTCGATGGCCTCGGTGAGCAGGGCCGGATCGAGCCCGAACGGCAGCTGAATCGACCCGATCCGGGCGATGGCCTGGTTGACGCTGTCCACCAGGCCACCGAAGCCGGCGACCGCGGGCGTCACGATCAGGGTGACGGCCACGCTGTAGACGATCAACGCCACGAGCAGGGTGATGGTCGTGGACGCGCCCCGGCCGAACCCCGCGCGTCGGATCATGTTGGGCCGACGCAGCCGGTTGGCCAGCGGCATCAGCAACGCGGTCAGGAACACCGCGATGATCACCGGAAGCGTGACCACGGACAGGTGGATCAGTCCGTAGACCAACAGGCCGGCGAACACGCCGATGATCAACAGCCGCCAGCACGTGTCGCTGACCACGCGCAGGAGGTCACCGGCGCCGGTGTCGTCCCGCGTCTCGGTGCCCTCGTCGACGGGGAGGCTCTCCGCCCGCTCGGCCTCCCGCCGCCGGTCCTGTTCGGCACGGGCCCGGCGGGTCGCGTTCCACCTGTTGGCAAGTGCCCCTACTCCCGGCCACTCGGATCGCACATGGACTCCGTTCTCTCGGTGGTGTCGTCTTCTATGGGGGATACGGGGGAGAGGGGAGGTGGCCCGGGCCGTTGGGGCGGCACGGGATGGTCAAGAGTCTGCCCGTGCCGCACGGGAGGGTGCCGGATCGTGGCGCGGCGTGTCGTCGTGAAGTGGTGCCCCTCACCACATGGGGGCCGGCGCTGTTGAGGAGACGACGCGAACGAGGAAGACCCCGCCGTGGGAGTCGGCGGGGTCGTCGGGCGCGTGATGGCGACGGGTCGGGCGGGCGAGCGTCAGGCTCGTTCGGTGGTCAGAACTCGCGCTGGTCCCGGCGCAACGGGTGGTCGTCCGGAACCTGCACCAGGACGATGCGCACCCCGTCCGGGTCGGCGACCCACGCCTCGACCAACCCCCAGAACTCCTTCTGCGGGGGACGCAGCCCCCGGGCGCCCAGGGCGGTCACCCGGGCGTACTCGGCGCGCACGTCGCGCACCTGCAACCACAGCGACATCGACGGCACCCCGGAGGATTCTGCGTGCCCGGACACCTCCAACAGGCCGTTGCCGAGGAAGAACACGGTTCCTGGCGCGTCGGGCGGCCCGAACTCGCGGTGCACGCCGAGTTCGAGCACGTCACGGTAGAAGGAACGGCTACGCGTCGGATCGGTGGGGTGGATCATCACGCGGCTGCTGAGAACATCCATACCCGACATCCTGCCCGTTACGGAAGCGCGGGCCCAAACGGCACTCCGTTTCGTGCCCCCGGTCGCGAAACCGCCCCGGAGCCGCCGCTCACTCCGAGGGCTGGGGGAGCGTCGGGCACTCGATGGTCGGGTTGACCCCGAGGTAGTTGAGCGGGCCGACGAAGACGGTCACCACGGTGCTGCCCAGCGTCGAACAGTTGGTGTCCGCTGGACTGAAGTAGCCGCGTTGGAAGGCCGCTACCAGACCGATCACCAACCACAGCACGACGAGGACGGAGAGAACGATACTGATGCGCACTAATGCCTCCCGGGGGTGGAGCCGTTGCGATCGTCGGGGTCTCGAATTTCTTGGGAAGACCTACCCCGCGATCCCCGATCCTCACCTACGAGCGCGTCCCCGTGGTCATGGGCGCTCGAACCGCCAGCGGGTGGGGCCGTGGTCGGTGGTGTCGGTGGGAAAGGCGTACACGGTGCTCGGCCGTACCGCGTACACCGCGTAAGGCGGGGGACCGGCGGTGGGGGCTCCGTCCGGGCCGACCAGCAGATCTCCCTCGGATAGCGGGGCCCACCCATAGACCACCGGGTAGGTCTCGGCGACCACGCGCACCTTCTCGGGGTCGCGTACCCGTTCCGCGGGGCCCTCCACCACCACGTCCCAACGGCCGGTGGACACGGCCAGACTCACCGGTGCCCCCTCGGTCAGCGATCGCGCCTTCGCGCTGTCCGGCCCGCACGCGAAGTGGGGCAGTCCGCGCGACCACACCGCGAGCAACGGCCGCGTGTGCGGGGCCGAGCCGGTGCGAGTGACGGTCAGCCAGTAGGTGCCGGTCGTCTCCGACAGCTCCCGCGACATCGCGGTCCAGGCCGCCGCCGGAGCGTCGATCAGTGCTTCGGTACCGGTGGGGAGGTGCTCGTCCATGGTGCGCACCCTAAACGGGGGCACCGACATTCCGGCAGAGGTCCCGGGTGGACACGGAAAAGTCGACCCTGGCCGTCTTGTGGCAGCCCCACCGGACAGGTAGGAACGTCGAAGACCACAGGAGGAGCCTCGTGCACAATCCCCCCGATAGCCGCACCGCCCGTCCCGTAGCACTCGCCGGAGCCACGGCCGCGTTCGCGGCCCTGTGCCTGATGGCCGCGCCCACGCCCGCCCTCGCCGAACCCCGCGACGACGCCAACGGCCCCGAACGCGACGAGGTCGCCGCCGGTGCGGAGGCCCTGACCGCCGAACCGTTGGCCGAGCCCCCGTCCGCGCCCGGGGTCGAGGCGGACGCCGCCTACCCGCGTCAGAACGAGCTTCCCGTCCCGCCCGAGGATCCCGACGACCACTCCGTCAAACTCGGACTGGTCCCCTTCCACGACATCGCGCCGACGCTCAACGACCTACAGGAGACCTCCGACCGGGTCAGCGCCGAGATCATCGGTGAGTCCGTGCAGGGACGCGACCTGTACCTGGTCACCCTCACCGAACCCGAGACGCGCGCCGAGGCCCGCCATCAGCGGCGCATGCGCGAGCTGATCTCCGAGAACCCCGATCGGGCCGCCCGCGACCACACCCTGATCGACCGGTACAAGACACCGGTGCACGTCAACGCCAACATCCACGGCAATGAATGGGAGGGCACCGACGCCTCGCTGCGCGTCATCGAGGAGCTGGCCACCGCCGAGGACGAACGGACCGAGGAACTGCTGGAGTCCTCACGTCTGTACTTCACCGTCACCGCCAACCCGGACGGTCGGGTGGCGGGCACCCGCGCCAACAGCGCCGGGTTCGACCTCAACCGTGACTTCGTCACCGTCTCCCAACCGGAGTCGGCCGCGATCCGTCAGGTCATGATCGACACCCGGCCGGTGGTGATGATCGACCAGCACGGGTACGTCAACGGCACCCTCATCGAACCCACCACGCCGCCGCACGGCCAGAACTACGAGTACGACCTGTTCATCAAGAACACCTACGCGAACGCCATAGAGATGGAGCAGGCCGTCCTCGACCTGGGGTACACCCCCGAGGAGGACGGGGTGGAACCGCCACAGATCCCCTTCCGGGACCAGGAGGACGGCTGGGACGACTGGCCGCCCATCTTCACCCCCATGTACGCCCCCTACCAGGGCGCGGTCGCCGCGGCCACCATCGAGTTTCCGATGCGGGTCAACAACGCCGACTACGACCTGCCGGAGGAGGAACTGCGGCGGCGCAGCGCCATCAACACCGACATCTCAGCCGCCACGATCGAGGCCACCCTGGACTACGCCCAGGACAACCACGAAGAGTTGGTCGGTGACCAGATCGAGGTGTTCCGTCGCGGGGCCAACGGTGAGGAACAGGTCGTCCCGCCCCGGGATTGGGTGCCGGGCTTCGGCCCCGAGGACGTGTACACCACCGACTTCCCACGTGGTTACGTGATCCCCGCCGGGGAGGGACAGAGATCCGTGCCGGCCGCCGCACGCCTGGTCGACTTCCTCGTCGCCAACGACGTGCGTGTCCAACGCGCCGACGAGGGGTTCGAGCTGGACGGCGCCGTCTACCCGGCCGGGTCCTACGTCGTGGACATGCATCAGCCCAAACGCGGCATGGCCAACGTCCTGCTGGAGGACGGACGCGACATCAGCGACGACGTGGAGGCGATGTACGACATCTCCGGGTGGAGCCACGGGCGCCTGTGGGGCGCCACCGTGACCGCCGTCGAGTCCGAGCCGCCCACCGGCACCGCGGTGGCGGTCGCCGATCCCACCGGGAGGGTCGAGGGTGAGGGCGACTGGAACCTGCGACTGGACGACGCCGCGGACGTCGCGGCGCTCAACGACCTGGTCGAGGCCGGAGTGGAGCCGGTCCAGGCAGGTCAGGGAACGGTGTGGGTGCCGGCCGAGGCCGCCGACACGGTGGCCGAGGTCGCCGAACGCCACGGAGCGGTGTTCACCGCCGCCGACACCGCACCGGAGGGTCCCGTCCTGGGGCCTGCCCGGGTGGCCGTGGCCGGGGCCGCCGACGAGGTCTTCACCCTGGGCGAGTTGGGATTCGACGTGACCACGGTGTCCACCGCCGTGCTCAACGACGGGTTCGACTGGTCCGACATCGACGTGCTGTACGTGGCCGGTGGCCTGGTCCACGGTGACCTGAACGAGGACGCGAGGGCGGCCCTGGACACGTTCCTGGAACGGGGTGGGGTCGTGGCGCGCGGCGCGACCGGGGCCCGGTTCAACGAGGCGGCCGGCCTGTTGGACGCCACCCGTGACTCGGGCCGTTCCGACGCCAACGGTGTGGTGCGTGTGGACGACGGCGACGGGGTCCTGGGTGGGACCGGCGGGTACGGGTTCGTGTACTCGCCCGGGTGGTTCACCGACCTGGGCGACGGCGTCACGGTCGAACAGTCCTACGCGGCCGAGAACCCCTTGGTCGC
Organism: Nocardiopsis sp. NPDC055551; assembly: GCF_053619415.1. Taxonomy (NCBI): domain Bacteria; kingdom Bacillati; phylum Actinomycetota; class Actinomycetes; order Streptosporangiales; family Nocardiopsidaceae; genus Nocardiopsis; species Nocardiopsis sp. NPDC055551. Next base: position 547,012 of record NZ_JBSHJJ010000001.1, read on the forward strand.
CGGGCACTGGCGGCCCGGGGCCGATGGCACGGGAGGTCGGCAGGACGCGGCCGGACAGGCGTCCGTGGTCAGCGGGGTCGCCGAACCCGGCGCCGCGGTGGTGCTGTTCGGTACCGAACCGCTGTTCCGCAACCACCCCAAGGGCCTGTTCGGTCAGGTCGGGCAGGCCCTGCACTGGTCGGCCGCCGTCGACGGCGCCGCCTGATCCTCGGCACGAAGAGGTGCGCCCCGAGACCACCCGGTCCCGGGGCGCACCCGTGTCCGGGCGTGAAAAACGGGTGGGAACCGTGGAAGCGGACCTCTACGGTGTTCGGATGCGCACCCCCTCTCTCCACGCCGTGGAGATCACCCCCGACAACGTCGTCACCGCCATCAAGGTGAAGGTCCGTGAGGACCAGAACACCTTCGTCGCCCCCGTCGTCACCTCCTTGGCCGAGGCCTACGCCTCCCGCGAGACCGTGTGGACCCGCCTGATCCTGGACGGCGACCGCCCCGTCGCCTTCGTCATGGCCGACTTCGTCTCCGATGAGGACGACCCCGATTTCCGCTGTGGCCTGTGGCGGCTCAACGTCGCCGAGGGGGAGCAGGGCAAGGGCTACGGGCGCTTCGCCGTGCGGTCCTTCCTCGCGGAGGCGCGCGGTCGTGGAAACGAGCGGGTCACCGTGATGTGGGTGCCGGGGGAAGGTGGCCCGGCGGAGTTCTATCGCAAACTCGGCTTCCGCGAGACCGGCCGGGTCTTCGACGGTGAAGTCGTCGCGGAGCTGTTCCTGGACTGACCCACCGCCCCCGACAAGCCGAGCCGTCCCGGGATCACCGAAAATTCGGCCTTGATCATGAACGTCGCGTCGAAGCCAAGGAAGGGTATCGCGTGCCACCTCCACCATCTAGAGCGCGTGAAAACCCGGAATGGGAGGGGGTGTGTGAGGCCGGTTCAGGGAGAAATCCCTGGTTTCTTCGGGTAACCCTATCCGGAGGTTGCCTCGGCTAATTGAATTTTCCGGGGAATTGGGAATTCCCGGCCGCATTCCAAGTGAACATTTTTGAGGAATTTGTGCTACTTACCCGGGCGTAACACTCAATCTTGTGAGTGAGGTTGAACCCGCCCGACCTGGGTTTGGTTCCTTCTCTCCCGGAGGTGGAGCGCCATGGGTGGCATGCAGCACGGCCAAGATCCGGAACAGCCCGAGCCGTATGGGCCCGGCCCGAACCAGGGCTACGTACCCCCGCACGGAGCGGCCCCGCCCCAGGGATACACGCCGCCCCAGGGGTTCCCTCCACCACAGGGTTACGGGCCTCCGCAGGGTTACGGGCCACCGCCGATGGCGCCGGTCGCGAAGAAGAAGCGGCGCAAGTGGCCCTGGATCCTGCTCGGGATCTTCCTCTTCTGCGTGCTGGTGTACGCCTGCACCGCGGGAGGTGGCGGGGAGGATACCGAGAGCACCGCAGGCGGAGGAGGAACGGCCCCGGAGGAAGAGTCCGTCGAAACGGTCGGTGTCGGAGAACCCGGGGAGGTCGGCAGCTGGCTCGTCACCGTGAACGGAACCGAGACGGCAGGCGCCGTCGGCGACGGTTACTCCCAGGAACAGGCTCAGGGCGAGTTCGTCATCGTCGACGTGACCGTGGAGAACAGCGGTACGGAAGCCACCTACTTCGACGAGACCGCGCTGTCCTTGATCGATGCCGACGGTAACGAGCACTCCGCCGGATACGTCCCCGGTGAGGAAGACTTCTTCCTCGAACAGATCAACCCGGGTAACGAGTCCTCCGGACGTGCGGTCTTCGACGTTCCCGAGGGAACCGAACCGGTCACCCTGCAGGTCGAGGACACGCTCTCCTTCGAGGACCCGCTGGAGATTCGGCTGGGCTGAGTGAAGAACGCAGGAGCCCCGCACACGGATGAACCGGTGCGGGGCTCCGGGCATGATCGGGCGCCAGGGCCTCGGCACTGAGGGCGGTGGAGTCACCGTGACCGGTGTTGACCAGGATCTCTTCTTGTAGAGGCGGTGAACGCTCCCGGATGGCGGCCACGATGGTCGGGAAACCCGAGGGGGACCGACCTGTCATCCCCGGCGGTGTCGCGGGGGATTCGCGTTGACGTCTTCCGGGGCGTCTGGTTTTGTACAGATGCCCGTATCGCCCCCCGATGCGGTCGATTCCACCTCCCTTGCCGCCTGGAGGGCGGAAGGCGTTCGGCGTGGACAGTCGAAGGAGAGCGTGGAGATCGTGAGCCATCAGTCGGCGCGTGCTGGATTCGGGCGATCGAAACGGTTACTCGGCACACTCGCCAGGCGTACCCGGGCGGGCTCCTCCGGGCTGGTGTTGACGATCATGGCCACGGCCCTGGTCGGTACCGCCTTCGGGGTCGGTGCCCTCGGCCAGGAGGACGACGTCTCCGACGGCGCCGCCTGGTTGTGGAACGCGTCCGTCGGTGAGGCCATCCGCGTCAACGGCAACAACGCCGAGATCGACCTGGTGGCGTCCCTGCCCGAATCCGAGGGCGGCCGCGTCGAGGTCGAGCAGAATGACGACTACCTGTTGCTCACCGATCCCGAGACGGGTCGGGTCACCTCGGTCGACCTCGATGACCTGGGCTTCTCCGGCAGACTTGACCTCGGGGGAGGGGACTTCGCCGTGATCCTGGGGAAGGCGGCGGCGGTGGTGGTCGATCGCGCGGCCGGGGAGGTCAGGGCGGTCGACCCGGCCACGCTCCAGGCCACCGGAGCCTCCCTCACCCTGGAGGGTCCCCTGGTGGGAGGGGGCTTCGACGACTCCGACACCCTGTGGTTGGGCGTGCCCGCCCAGGGCAACGCCGTCGGTATCCAGGTCACCGAGGGCGAGGCCGCCATCACACAGACCGTGGCCGTCTCCTCACCCGGATCCGACATCGGGGTCACGGTGTTCGACGACGGGGCCATGGTGCTCGACCGCGGTGGTGACCGGGCGGTCGCCATGCGAGAGGGCGACGAACCGGTCATGGTCACCATGCCCGTGACGCTGGAGGGCTCACAGATGCCCGCTCGCACCCATGGGGACATGGCCGCGGTGACCAAGACCGAGGACGGGGAGATCGTCACCCTCCTGCACCCCTACGGCGCCGCGCAGACCTCGAAGTTCCCTCTGGGCCATCCCGGGGGCGGCCTCGGCGTTCCCTTCGAGGGGCGTGTGTACGTGCCCTACGACGACGAGGGCGTCGTGCGGTCCTACACGCCCAACGGTCGTGAACTCGACACGGTCACCCTGCCCGACGCCGAGGGACCCCTCGAACTGGAGGCCCGGGAGGGCAGCCTGTTCGTCAGCGCCCCCGACACCGGTGCGGCCGCGGTCATCGACCCCTCCGGACAGGCCACCCTGGTCGACCTCGCTGAGCCCCCGCCCGGGCCGGGCGAACTGCGAGGAGAGAGCCCCACGTCCTCCGACGCCCCCGGGACGGGACGACCGGAGAACCTGCCCGAGGCGGGCGGTGATCCGGGGCAGGACGGCGGTGGCTCCAACGCGGCGGGAGGGGCCGGGGAACCGACCGAGGAGACCGGTGGCCCACCCGGCGCTCCGACCCCGGTGACCGCCGAGGCCGGGAACGGCGACGTACGACTGAGCTGGACCGAGGCCTACTCACCGGACGCCCCCGTCACCTCCTACGAGATCACGTGGGACGGTGGGGAGACCACGGTGGCCGGCGACGAACTGGACACCGAGGTGAGCGGCTTGGAGAACGGGACCGTCTACCGGTTCCGGGTCCGAGCGGTCAACGAACACGGCACCGGACCGGCCGCGCAGTCATCCCAAGTCACTCCGGACTCCGAGGCCCCGGGTGTTCCCGGGGCGGTCTCGGTGGAGGTGATCGACGCGCGGACCGCCACCGTCTCCTGGGGAGCGGCCGACGGCGCCACCGACTACCTGGTGTCCACCACGGAGACCGGAGGGGGATCGGCCCCCGCCGACCGCACCGGCACGCAGACCTCCCTGGACGTCACCGGGCTGACGGAGGGCGGTACCTACACCTTCACCGTGACCTCGCGGGGAACGGGCGGGGTGACCGGGGAGTCGGTCACCAGCGACCCGGTCACCATGCCCGAGGTCGAGGTGGGCGACCCCGGCGAGGTCTCCCACGGCGTCTCGGGTACCGACGTCACCGTCACTTGGACGGCGGCGGAGAACGCCGAGGGGTACCGGATCACCCCCATGGGGGACGCGGTCGACTTCGCCACGGAGACGACGGTGGAACAGACCACCTCCCAGACCTTCACCCGAACCGTGGGAGCCCACCGGTGCTTCTCCTTCACCGTCACCGCGCTGGGCCCCGGTGACACCGAGGGGGGTTCGGTGCGCAGCGCTTCGAGCTGCCTGAACCCCTTCGAGTGACCACCGAATCCAGCCCTTCGAGGAGGGAACCGAACCGATGAGCACGCAGAGGAAGTGGCGCCGCCGGGCACTGTGGTCGGCGGCCTGTGCCTTGGCGGTGGGCGGTCTGCTCCTGAGCGGGGCGACCGCCGTGCAGAGCGCCGAACCCGCGGACCTGTGCAGTGACGCCCACCCCGACGTGGGCCGGGTGCCCAGGTACACCCAGGTCGCCGATGGCTGGCCCGATGGCGTTCCGGGAGATCCAGGGGGACAGGTGCACCTCTTCTACGAGAGCACCGGTGGGTACAACTGCGCGGTGGTGGTCTCCAACGGCGGTCCCGCCCGCATGGACATCGGTATCCGCGCCGATGGCGTGGCCCCGGACACCTCCGTCGTCGAGAGCGGCACGGTCGCGGGACCGGTCCTGGTCCATGCCCCCGGTGTGTGCGTCCAGGTCACCGCCGCGGTGGGGGAGCGGTCGACACTGTTCCCGAGCGGCAACTGCAACGAGTGAGGTAGGACCCGTGAGCCAAGGGGTGGGCCCGGCACCGGGCCCACCCGGCGCCTAGTCGGTCGGGTCGCTCCACGCCACCTGTACCTGTTCGGCCGGGACGCCCCTGCGGGCCGACAGGGCGCGCCCCTGCGGCAGGCGACGGGACGCCACACCGTTGGCGAGCCGACCCTCCATCCGGTCCCCGGAGAACAACAGCCCCGGCGTGGCCATGTCCACGATCGTCTGCGTGACCGGGTCGAACATCGACCGTGAGGCACCACCGGTACGTCGCGCGGTGATCAGGTGCAGCCCCAGGTCGGCGCCCTGCGTGAGGAACTCCGCCAGCGGCTCCATCGGGTTGTTCCGGCCGGCCACCAGGTCCAGGTCGTCGACGAACACGAACACCTCCAGTCCCTCCCACCAACTGCGCTCCCGCAGTTGCCGGGGGGTGATCTCCGGTCCGGGCAGCCGTTGACGGATCATCCCGGCCAGCTCTTTGGCCATCCCCTGGGTGTGCTGCGGGCTGGTGCTGTAGGCGAGCAGGTACTCCTCCGGGATCAGACCCAGGTGGGCCCGCCGATAGTCGACCATGACGATGCCGACCTCCCCGGCCGGGCGTCGCATCACCTGACGCACCAGGGAGCGGATCAGGGTGCTCTTGCCGGTCTGCGGATCGCCGTAGACCACCAGGTGCGGATCCTCCTCCGGCCGGTACAGGGCGGGGGCCAGGTCGCTCTCGCCCAACCCCAGGATCAGCTCGGGCCCCTGGTGGCGGGGGAGGAGTTCGTCCAGGGTGACCTGGGTCGGTAGCACCCGGACCCGGGGCACCGGAGCGTGGGGCCAGCGGTCCGCCAGCACCCGCACCGCCTCGCGCACGGCCTCGCCCAGGTCGGCGTCCTCACCGACCCCGTCCAAACGGGGCAGGGCGACCTGAACGAACGACTCGTCCGAACGCAGACCCCTGCCGGGGACGTCCTTGGGCATCCGCTCGGCGACCTTGCGTCCCGCCTGGGAGTCGTAGGGGTCGGTCAGGCGCAGTTCGAACCTGCCGCCGAAGAGGGACTGCGTCTTGGACCTGACCTGGTTGCCGGCCGAAGCGGTCAGCACCGTGTGCACGCCCAGGGCGGGGCCGCGCGAGACGATGTCGTTGAGGACGTCGTCCACGTCCTGCAGGGCCTCGCGAACCCCGGCCCAGCCGTCGATGAGCAAGAACACGTCGCCGTGGATCCCCTCGGGCACCCGGCCGTCGACCCGGGCCTGACGCAGGTCGGCGGGGGAGTCCAACCGGGCGCGTCGGAACACGCGCTCGCGCTGGTCGAGAAGGAGGCGTACGTCGGCCAGGACCCGTTGGACCCGTTCCAGGTCCGAACGCCCGGCCACACCCGCCACGTGCGGTAGATCGTCGAACGGCGTCAACGAGCCGCCACCGAAGTCGATCGCGTAGACCGCGACCCGTCCGGGGGGATAACGCCAGGCCAGCGTGGTGATGAGGGTGCGCAGCAGGGTCGACTTGCCGGACTGGGGGCCGCCCATCACCACGACGTTGCTCTCACCACCGGTGAAGTCGAGGTCGGCCGCGCTCTGCGCCTGTTCCCGGGGCAGGTCCGCCAGGCCGATGATCGCCCGCACTTCCGCCGGGTCGGGTTCCACGGGGGAGCCGTCGGGCCCGGTCAGGTCCTCACCCAGCCGCTCCAACAACTCGTCCATGGTCATACGTGCGGGTAGTGGCGGCAGCCAGACCGGCCGCACGGGATCGGCGCCCGAGGCCACCAGGCGGTCCACCGTCACCTGCAGGGTGGTGGGGACCTCGTCCCGCGGGTCCTCCTCGTCCAGGCCCTCCTCCCGTGTCGGTTCGGCGGCCCGGGTCAGCGCCGCCAACCCGTTGAAGGAGATCACCGGCAGCACCCGGGGAACCTCCTCCTCGTGGTCCCGACCCGGCGGCACGTACGGCTGGGAGACCATGGCGGCCTTGAACCGCTCGAAGACGGTCGTGTCCACCTTCAGGTATCCGGACCCCGGCTCGGGTGGCAGGTGGTAGGCGTCGCCGACCCCGATGGCCTCGCGGCTCTCGGCCTCGGAGAAGGTGCGCAGACCGATCCGGTAGGACAGGTGCGACTCCAGGCCCCTGATCTTGCCCGAGTCCAGCCGTTGGGTGGCCAGCAACAGGTGCACGCCGATGGAACGACCGATCCGGCCGATGGCCACGAACAGTTCGGCGAAGTCCGGGTGCGCGGTGAGCAACTCGGAGAACTCGTCGATGATCACCATCAGGTGGGGGAGGGGTTCCAACTCGGGGCGTCTGCTCCGCGCGGTCTCGTAGGCGTGCAGGTTGGGCAGATTCCCCGCGTCCTTGAGCGCCTGCTGTCGTCGGTTGAGTTCACCGAACATCGCCTCACGGAAACGCTCCACCAGGGAGTCGTCGTCGGCGAGGTTGGTGATGAGCCCGGCGCTGTGCGGCAGACGGTCGGTGTCGGCGAAGGTCGCGCCGCCCTTGAAGTCCACCAGGAGCAACGCCAACCGGTCGGGGGCGTGGTTGATCACCAGCGAGGCCACCAGGGTGCGCAGCATCTCCGACTTGCCCGAACCCGTGGCACCCACCACCAACCCGTGCGGGCCCATCCCGCCCATGGCCGACTCCTTCAGGTCGAGCAGGACGGCGTTCCCCTCCGGGCCCACCCCGACGGGCACCCGCAGGAAGTCACCGGTACCGCGCGGGGCCCAGGTCCGCGTCGTGTCCAGCCGGGCCACGTCGGGCACCCCGAGGATCTCCGGCAGACCGATCGTGCTGTGCATGGCGTCGCCGCCGTCGGTGGCCGCCAACCGCAGGGGTGAGAGGGTTCGGGCCAAGGCGGTGAGTAGCTCCGGGTCGGCCTGGTCCGCCCGGCCCGACAACGGGGGATGCTCCTCCACGGGCGCGGCCTGACCGGGGGAGCGCCCCGGGCCCGCGCGATCCTCATGGAGTGAGCCGTCGGCGCCCACGTACAGGCGGGTGTCGACGTGTTCGGGTTCCTCCTTGCGATCGGTCACCAGGAACACCAGGTGGATGCCGATGTCCGCCAGGGACCGCACCGGTGGTTCGGCGGCCAGACCCGACAAGGTGGCCTGGAACTCGCCGTCGACGATCAGGACCAGCCGCTGCGTCCCCGGTCCGGGTGGGGCTCCGCGTCGACGCTGCATGTCGACGGTGCGTCGTTCGATCTCCGCCGACAGCAGTTCGGTCATCTCCACGGTGTTGCCCGCGACCAGACGCGCGGGCAGCGGGCCGTCCCGGACCCCGTCGAAGTCGTTGTGCGGCAGCCACTTCACCGAGTCCCACTCGGTGATGAGCCGCTGGTGGCGCACCAGGCCCAGGCGTACGTCCTCCGGGGCGGAGAAGGTGGCCACCTGGGCGACCAGGGCCCTCGCCACGTTCCGGGTCATCGCCCGCTCTCCCACGATGGACACGACCCCGCACTCGCGCAGGGGCAAGACCAGGGGTTGCTCCGACACGTTCGCGTACAGGTCGACCAGTTGCTCGGCGATGCCCTGACACACGGGGTCGTAGACGACCAACGGATTGGCCCTGTCGACGCTCAGGCTCAGTCCTCGGGTCAGTGGTCGTACGCCCTCGCCGATGCGAACGTGTAGGAAGTCGGGGTCGCCCACCCGCCGCTCCCAACGCCGGGAGGGCAACCGTGCGGCCTCGAAGAGCAGGTGCGGGGCCGGGTGCCGGAACAGGCCCGCGGCCCGCTGTAGACCGGCGACCTCGCGCACCGTCTCCCTCAGGTGGTCGAGATAGTCCAGATACCGTTCGCGCTGCTCGCGGATACGCCGACGGGGGCCGTTGCGTTGGGACACGAACATGACGATGCCCACGGCGACACTGGCCAGCATGACCAGCGCGCCGATCACCGCGAAGAGTGGCCGGTTGCCCAGGGTGATGGTCATCAGCAGCGAACCCGAGCCGGTGATGATCGGCATCATGATCATCGCCGAGGAGCTCGTCGCGGGAGGGCTCTCCGGCAACTGCGGTGGTGTGGCGATCACCAGCGGTGAGGTTCCGGGGTCGGGAACCGCGTGGCGCGCCGGCCGATGGACCAACGTTGTCGACAAGGGGGGCCTTTCCGCTCGTGTGCGCCGGACGCACCGGAACACATCGATTGCTAACGTGATACTTCCGCTTCGCCCGACGACGGACAACTCCGCCCGTGCGGACCTGTGGAGAACCGGTCGCGATCTTGTGGGATCCCATCCAACGGCCTCCGGTTCCGCGGAATCGGGCGTTCCTCACCCCTTGAATCACCTACCCCCTGAACACCTGCGGAACGGAGTGCGTGTCGTGAGCGGATACTGCAGGGTCACGGTCACCGGGCCGGATAAATGGGCGGATCTCGCCCTTCCCGGAACCGTTTCCGTCGCGACCCTGATGCCCCAGGTCGTGCGGATGTGCTCACCCGACCCCGAGGGGCTGCAGGCCGCGGCGTGGAGCCTGGCCCGTGTCGACGGCACCCCCTTGGCCTCCGGAGGTTCCCTGCGCGACGCCGGGGTCCTCGACGGTGACGTCCTCCTCCTGCGCAAGGAGGCCGCTCCGGAACGGCCGACCTTCGTCGACGACGTACGCGGCGCCGTCGAGGACCGGGTGGACGAGACCGCGTGGTTGTGGCGACCCTCCACCACCCTCGGGTTCGGACTGGCCCTGGCCACCCTCGGACCCCTGCTGCTCGCCGTGGTGATGGCCATGGTCCGCACGGCACCGGTCGATCTCGCGGTGGCACCGATGGGACTCCTGATCTCCCTGGGAGCGCTGTGGGTGGCCGAGCGCCGTTCCCTGCCCGGAACCGCGCACGCGCTCCAGGTCGCCGCCTGCGGCTGGGGCGCCCTGACCGCCTCCCTGGCGGTGTCGGCCATGGGTTCGGCGCCACCCGCCCCCGTGGCCCTGGGCCTGTTCGCCTGTGTCGGGGCGCTCACCCCCGCCGCCGTGGGTTGGGCACTGGACAACGCGATGCTGCCCTACCTGGCGGGGCTGAGCGTGGTCACCGGGGCCGCGGGCGGGCTCGTGGCCGTGGGCCTGTTCGTGGACGGTCCCATGGCGCTACGGCTGCTCGCGGTCCTGCTGGTGCTGGGTATCGGGGTCCTGCCGCGAGCCGCCCTGGCCCTGGGCGGGCTGTCCGGACTGGACTACGAGGTGCGTCAGGTGGGCCGGACCGACACCGAACGGTTCGAGACGAGTCTGGCCGCCGGCGACCGGTTGTTGCTGGGTTCCCTGCTGGGGTTGGTGGTGGCCACGGTCGCCGCCGTCGTGCTGTTGGCGTTCACCGGGTCGGGTGCGCGCGACTGGCTGCTGGCGGTCCTGGTGTCGACGGTCCTGCTGTCGCGTTCCCGGCTCTTCGACCGGGTCGCCCACGTGCTCGCGGTCCGCCTGGGCGGGGTGCTCGGCCTGGTCGTGACGGCCGCGGTCGCCTCGACCGGTTCGGGAGGGGGGTCGGCCCTGCTCCCCGCGCTGGGTCTCCTCGCGGGCGCCGCCGTCGGAGCCCTGAGCATGGTGCGCCTGACCGACGTGCCCCGCGCCTCCGTCCGGCGCCTGTTCAACGGTGTGGAGGTCGTCGCCGTCATCGCCCTGTGCGTGGCCGCCGTGTGGGCGCTGGGCGTGTACGAGGCCGTGACCTCGATCCGCCTGCCCTTCTGACACGAGGAACCGCTCGCACTTCCGGCCGAGGTGCGGGCGGTTCTCCACGGCCCGTGGGGCTGGAGGAGGGTTAGCGAAAGACTACTGCTCGTCCTTGACCATGTAGGGCGACGCCTTGTAGTACCTCTCGACCGCGCTTTGGTATTTCTCGACCCAGTCCTCGTGGCCGCCGTTCACCTCCGACTTCTCCCCGGCGTCTTCGAGGGCTTCGTCCAAAATGGGGAAGGTTCCCGCGTCGTCGTCCTCGAGGATTTTCACGACCGCGGGGTAGACCGGGTCCTTGGCCGCGTCGTGGCCTTCGGGGAGCAGCCCCCTGTCCTGCAGTGCCTCGGGGGTGATCGCTCCCCGGTCCAGATAGACCTGGAGGAGCTGCAGTTGGGCGTGCTGATAAGCCTTCTCCCCCGTGTCGACGACGTCCGCGATCGACTTCTTGTCGTCCTCGTCGCCCGAGTTGGCCGCGTCCCAGCGCTCCAGATACGCCTCCTTCTGCGGGCTTTCGAGGAGGCGGAGGATGGTTTCGCCACCGAAGGCGAGGGCGCTGCCCGGCCCCGGGACCGAACCGAGGACTCCGTTGTTGAGTGCGACCCCGATGTTGAACGCCGTCTGCCAGTTGTCGGCCGCCTGCTGCTTCGCCTCCTCCTTGTCGTCGTAACGGTCCTCGTACTCCGTGATCATCGCCTCGTGCAGAAGGGTGCGTAGACGCCCCACCCTCGCCCCCGCGACACCGGCCGCGGTGTCGGCGGGGTCGCCGACCGCGGCGTTGATGACCCGTCTTTCCATCTCCTCGGCCGACGCGGTGATGATCGGCGCGTTGGAGTCGTCCGCGATCAGGAGCTGGAGGAATCCCTGCTTCGTTTCGTCCTTGAGGAGGACGGCGGAGTCCCCGAGGTCGTGCAGCAGGTGGCTCCCCTCCGCGCCGGTGACGGCACCGTACTCGTCCGACTTGCCGCCCACCACGAAATCGTCCTGGTAGGCGAGGTAGATCCGGGTCAGGCCCTTGGTGAGTTCGGGGTTGATCTCGGTGACCGCCTCCTGGTACGCGGAGTCACTCTTGGCGTCCGTGTCGTGGAAGGGCCGGTCGTCCTCGGATCCTGCCAGGGTCGTGATCAACCCGACGGTCGCCTCACCGGCCATCCGGGCCTCGGCGGTGGTTCCCTCCTTGAAATCGGGAATCCAGTCGGTGAGCCCGGCGACGGCCTCGCCCTCGTCATGCCAGTTGTACGAGTACAGGCCCAGGAGCGCGTCGGCGTTGTTCTCGAAGTCCGGCATCCCCGGGATCCGGGCCGCCCTCTCATGGGCCGATCGGGTCATGGGGTGGTCGTGCGCGTCGGTGAGGATGCGGTGGTCGGCCTCCTCATTGCGGGTCGTGACGTCCAAGACCGCCGAAAGGCCCTTGTCATACGACTCGTGCAGGTCGAGGTCCTTGTTGGCCAGGTGGTGGCCCATGCTCAGGGTCGTGTTGGCGGAGAACTCGGTTCCGCCTCGCATGTCCGGATCCGACGCGGCCATCAGTAGACCGAAGTCACGGGCGTCGGCCAGCCAGTTCCCCGAAGGGTCGTTCATGTGGCGGCCGGTGCGCACGTCGTCGTTCGGGCTCGGGATGCCGTTGGCGAGGTTCTGCACGCTCTCGGGGAGCAGGTACTGGCCGCCGCCGACCTTCTCGTCGGAGAGCACCAGGAGACCGTCGGCCATCGCCCCGGTGAACGTCTTGCGTTCGGCGTCACTCCAGTCGGGGCCGTCGTGCCCCTCCAACCAGGGCACGAGCCGGACGACGCCGTTCGGGGTCTGGTCCTCCATCTCCCCGTAGAAGGTTTCGAGGAAGTCGAGCTCCTCCTCGCCCAGGGTCGGCCGGTGCATCGTGGCCCGGTAGGGCTGCCCCAGGGTGGACCGACCGGCCTCTTGGAGTTTCTTCGCCTTCGCCGACACGGCGCCGAGCGCCGCGATGATCTCGTGGAAGCGCGCGTCCGGCTCCTTGTCCCCGTCCAGGTAGGACTTCATCTCCCGGGCCATTTCCTTGGCCTCCTTCGAGGAGACCGGGAGTGGTACGTCCCGCTCCGCGCCGAGGATGTTGTACGCGCCCCAGCCCAGCACCCCGGCCTCCACGAGGACCTTCAGGTTGCTCGGTTCGGGGCCCTCCTTGAGCAGGGTGGCCCGTTCCGCCGCGGTCTCCTCCAAACCGTCCTTGAGCTTTCGCCCCTTGGCCATGTACTCGCGGTGCACCTCGTAGTAGGCGAGCTGGCGCGGACTGGGCACGTGGGGCCCGTACGTCGGTGGGCTCTGGAGCGGACCCGTTCCCCGGTACATCGGGTTCCCCTCGTTGGCGAGCCCCGCCATGACGATCGCGGTCGAGTACCGATCGATCAGCTTCTTGCGCTCACGCCTGAACTCCTCGACGTCCTCGCGCCACCTGTCGGCGATCGACGCGGCGTAGGTGAGGGCGAGGCAGGCCTTGCGCCACTCCTTCTCGTTGAAGGCCCCCGCGGAGCTGATGTCGCCGTCGATCAGGTCGCTGAACTCCTTGGCGGACCTGGTGATGGCCGCGCGCCCCGTTCCCGCGTCGCCCATGACCCGTCCGGTCAGTTTCCAGGCGTCGTCGCACCTCTCCTTGAGGGAGTCCGTCCGCACCTTGGTGTCCGGCGGATCGAACTCGGGGATCCTCTCGGCGGGTGGGGTCAGGGGCGAGGGGGCGGAGGGGAGTAGGGGAACCGAGGGTTCCGGGGTCGAGGTCATGCTCGGTGCCTTCCATGACACGGAGAGGTGGGCGTGGGGTGGTCGAGGGGGCGGGAACACCCGGACCTAGCGGTTCACGTCGAGCCGGAGGTGGGTGGGCGCGACGGGACCGACCGGGCCGTCGGACGCCGGGGCGGCGATGCCCGGGGGCGCCTGGTTCGGGGAGGTGAGCCGCGGGTTCAGGTACGGGATGGCGGCGCGTTGCTCCCCCTCGGCCTCTCCATCGGTCCGTTCGATGAGTCCGGCGGCGGAGACGATGTTCCTGGAGATGGTGATCCCGTTGCTCTCGACCTTCTCCACCGGGCCCTTGTGGTCGGCGAAGTAGGTGGCGAAGGCGCCGTTGATCTTCGCCTCGACCGACTCCTCGTCCAGGGCGTCCATCGCGGTCTCGAAGGCCTTGGAGACCCCGGCCAGGAGTTCGTGCGTCCGCTCGCTGTCGCGCCCGCCAGAGGCCCCCTCACCGGTGTTGCCCGCGATCATCGACGCTTCGCCCATGGCCGACCCTCCTCATTTCCGCTTCGCTGGATGTACCGGTACGGCCAGGGGACCCGGGAGCACGAGGGGCCGGCTGGTGCCACGGGGCACGAGCCCTATGAGACTAGGGAATTCCTCCGACACCTTCCAGTGCGTTCCTCCCGAGCGGTGGTGATGGCGGTCACGCCTTCGGGGATAACCCACGGTCATCCGGATGCCCTGGGGCGCAGGGCATCGGACGGTGTTCGGCGCGATTCCAATCGCGTTGACAGAGGACTCGAAGGTTCACTACCTTCCCTTTTCGAGTGGTTTCACAACCGAACCGGGCGACCTCCCGGAACTCCACGGAGTGGGAACGCCCCTGAACCGGCGATGAACGCAGTTCAGGGGGGTCGGTGAGGAAAGGACCGGTAGATGAGTCAGAGGATCGGAACAGAGGAGACCACCTCCCTTTCCCGAGGTGGGTCACGTCTCGACGAGGAGAGCCAGGGACTCAGGGAACGCCTGCAGTCGTTGCTGGGCGCGCTGGAACAGGACGGGCAGGCGCTCCAGGGCGGTGCTCTCAGGGCCTACCGGGAAGGCCAGAGCGAACTGGTGACCGGGTTCAACTCCCTGCTCGCCTGGTGCGACAAGTACGGCGTCAACCTCAACCTCGGTCAGGAACGCGTCAACTCGACCGACCTCGACAGCGAGGAAGACTTCGCCCGGGCTCAGAACGAGCTCTCCTTCATGAAGCCGATCAACTGAGCGGCCCCCTCGCGCCCGGCTCTTCGCAGCGGCCGGGCCTCAGTGCACCAGAGAGCGAGACCACCACATGAGCCTGAACCGATACGAGGTCGGTGGCGACATCGACCAGCTCACCGAGCTGAACATCGACCAACGCCAGTACCTGGGCTACTTCCGGTCGATCATGCAGGAGATCGACGGGCAGGCCAAGGACCTCGTCACCAAGTGGGAGGGCGGCGACGAGAAGTTCCAGGCCCGCGCCGCCGAGTTCAACAACGCCTTCGACATGACCAACCGCGGCTTCTCGAAGATGGTCGACGCGGTGGACGGCGCCGTGGACGGTTACCAGACCACCAAGCGCTACCTCGACGACCTGTTCGACTGACCGCGGCACGGTCCCGGACACACATGTCCCACCCACCCAAGGCGACGGAGGCGGAACCGGGGGCACCGGTTCCGCCGCCCCCCGCACGGCTCCCCGAGGCCTTCCAGAGCACGCCCGACAGCGAGCGCTACGTCCTCCAGGCCGACGCCCTGCGCCGTCGACAGTTGCGCGCGGCCATACTGTACGGGTCCAGCCGCTACTGGCGCACCCGACAACGCGTGTGGCCCTCGGTGATCGTCGGTCTGATCCTGGCCGCCCTGGTCGCCGCGGCACTCGTGGTGTTCGGCGCCTTCCAGACCCAACGCGACCTCAACGAGGAACGCCGTCAGGACCAGACCCAGAACCCCCTGACCCCCCTGACCCCACAGGAGAGGGATGCCCAGGGAACCGATCAGAACCCCTGATCGTCCACCCACGAACATCGAAAGACATCAGTGAACCTCCAAGGTCCCGCCGAGCCCCTCTCCGCGGACGAAGCGGCTCTCGAAGCGGACGCGTTCGACTCCATGGTCTCCTCCGTGGGGACCGCCCTGCTCGGCAAGACCGAGGTGGTCCGGCTCGCCCTGGTCGCGCTGCTCTGTGAGGGGCACATCCTGCTGGAGGACGTCCCCGGCACCGGCAAGACCACCCTGGCCCGGGCCCTGGCCGCCGGGATCGAGGGCCGGTGGCGTCGGATCCAGTTCACCCCGGACCTGCTGCCCTCCGACGTGACCGGCGTCACCGTCTTCAACCAGGCCACCCGGGAGTTCGAGTTCCACCAGGGACCGATCTTCGCCAACGTCGTCGTGGCGGACGAGATCAACCGGGCCTCACCCAAGACGCAGTCCGCGCTGTTGGAGGTCATGGAGGAGGGCGCGGTCACGGTCGACGGGCACCGACACCGCGTGGACGCGCCCTTCCTGGTGGTCGCCACCCAGAACCCGGTGGAGATGTCGGGCACCTACCGGTTGCCGGAGGCCCAGCTGGACCGCTTCCTGATGAGACTCACCGTCGGATACGCGGACCCCGCCGCCGAACTCGCCATCATCCGCGGCGACCGTCTCGTCGCACCGGAGTCCCTGACCGCGCACACCGACGCGGAGAGGATCGCCCGCTCGCGCGCCGCCGCCCGCAGGGCCCATGTGGACGACACGGTCTACGAGTACGTCCTGCGTCTGGCGCACGCCACGCGCGGCCACGACGCCTTGAGCGTGGGGTTGTCCACCCGGGCCACGGTCGCCATGGCCGACACGATGCGCATGCTCGCCCTCACCAGCGGTCGTCCCTACGTCACCCCGGAGGACGTCCAGACCCTGGCCCGCCCCGTCTGGGCGCATCGCCTGGTGCTCTCACCCGAGGCCTCGGTCGGCGGTCGCACCGGCGTCGACGTGCTCAACGAGATCCTCGACGCGACCCCGGCCCCACAGCCGGGCGGACCGGGGGCGACGGCGAACCGCTGATGCCGACCACAAGGGGGTGGTCGGTGGCGGCCGTGGGGGCGCTGCTACTGACCTTGGGCATCCTCTCCCAGTACCAGGAACTCGCCCTGCTCGGCGGGCTCGCCCTCATCACCGTGGTCGCGGCCGCACTGACCGTGGGCCGTGTGGCCGACGTGACGGTGCGCCGATCCCTGCCGACCGGAACCCGTACCATCCCCGGCCGGTCGGTGCGGGTAAGGATGGAGGCCCGCAACATCGGACGTCGATCCGTGCGGATCGCCGAACGGGTCCTGGGTCCCGACGGTGAACACGACGTCCCCCTGGCGCCCCTGTCCGGGGGCGGCACCGGTGGTTCGGACTACTGGGTCCAACCCCTCCGCCGCGGAATGATCGAACTCGGTCCGTTGTGGGCGGGACGTTCCGACCCCTTGGGCCTTGCCGCGAGCGGCCGATCCCAGGGCGCCGTGGACCGAGTGTGGGTGCATCCTCCGTGGCGGTACCTGCGGGCCATCCCGGTCGGCGACGTGGCCGACCCCGACGGTGAGGTCGACGGGGCCCGGTCCGGGACCCTCACCTTCCACACCCTGCGCGACTACGCACCCGGAGACGACCTGCGCCACGTCCACTGGCGCAGCTCGGCACGCCTGGACCGGCTCGTGGTCCGCGAATACGTCGACACCTCCCAGGCCCGACTGTGCCTTCTCGTCGACGACCGCCCCGCACCGGACGGCGTCGACCGAATGGACGAGGTCGCCGGAGCCGCGGCCTCCCTCCTGGCCACCGGGGTGCGCGCCGCCCTGCACTGCGAACTCCGGTTGGTCGGCGGGCGCGGCAGGGACAGCGGCGGTGGTCTGCCGCCCCTGCTCGACCTGTTGGCCGAGGCCGCACCCGACCCCGACGCGAACCTGGCCGACGCCCTCCACCTGGCCCGAACCCACGGCGAGGGCGACACCGCCATCCTGGTCAGTGGCCACCTGGACGCGGCCGACCTCGGCCTCTTCGCGCAGCTCGGGGACCGCTACCCCGGGTTGTACGCGGTGGCCCTGGGCGGGCGTGAACGCCCGGCCGCGCCGGCCTCCGTCACACTCATCACCGCCGGCGACGCCGTGTCGTTCGCCGACCGTTGGAACGAGGCACCATGGCCACGGTGACGACCCCCGCCCCCACCGCACCGGTGCGACGGTCGTGGTTCCCCTCGTCCTCGCCACGAACCCCGCTCGCCCACGTCGGACCGATCCTCGCCACGACCGCGGGCGGTGTCGCCCTGGCGCCCTCCTACGCCTCCCCTTGGCAGGTCGGCGCGATCCTGGTCGCCTGCGCGATCGTCTCCGTCGTGCTCACCCTGGTCCTGCGTTCCCGGTTCAGCGCGCTTCGGACGGTGCTCCTGGGCGTGCCGGTGCCCCTGCTCGCCGTGCCGGTGTGCGCGGTGTGGATTCCGGGTGAGGGGGAGGGGGCGTTTCGGGGCGCGGGTGAAGCGCTCCTGCACTCGGGGGCGCGCATCCTCACCAGCACCGCGCCCACACCGCTCAGCGTCGACACCCTCACCCTGCCGCTGCTGGCCACCTGGCTGACCGGTGCCGCCACCGCCCTGGCCTGGCGCGCCGGACGCCGAGGGATCGTCCTGATGCCGGGCCTGCTGCTCCTCGTCGGCGCCGTGATCATCAACGGGCCCGTGGCCCCACCGGGCTTCCCCGCGATCGCTCTGACCGGGGTGGCCGCGGTCCTGGTCATGTCCCTGCGTTCGGGACCCGGGACGGCCGGCCCCACGGGATCGGCCGCGCTGAGCATCCAGGTGGACGCGCGTCCCTCGGTCCCGTCAAGGCTTCGCCGGGCCGTGGTCGTCGGATCCATCTGCGTCCTCACCGCCACCATCGCGGTGGTCGGCGGGCCCCGCCTGCTCGCCGGGTGGGAGACCGAACCCGGCGACCCGCGCACCGTCCTCACCCCGCCCATGGACTCCTCGCGGGCCCTCAACCCCCTGGGATACCTGGCGGGTTGGGCCACAGAACCCGACGAGTACCTGCTCACCGTCGAGTCGGACCGGCCGGTGGAGCTGCGCTGGGTCGCCCTCGCCGACTTCACCGGGACCACCTGGTTGCCCGAGTCCGGGTACCGCAAGGCCGACAGCGTCCTTCCCGCGCCGGTGCCGCCTCCGCCCGGGGCCACCCCCGTCTCCGGGCACGTGCGGGTGGGAAAGGATCTGCCCGGTGCCTGGGCCCCGGTCATCGGAGTCCCCCGACGGGTCGGACTCGACGACCCCGGATACGACGCCCGTACGGGCACCGTCGCCACCATGGACGGACCCATCGCCGAGCAGGACTACGAGGTCGTCGGGGAGGTCGCGGACTGGGAATCGACGGACCTGACCCGGGCCTCCCCGCCCGCCGGTGACATCTACGACGTCTACCGGGAACTTCCACCGGGCGCCCCCGCCATCCTCAACGACGTGGTCGCCTCGGTGGCGGCCGAAGGCTCCTACTACCAACGCGCCACCGCCCTGGCCCGCTACCTGCGCGAGTCCCACTCCTTCGACCCCCACACCCCGGGTGGCCACAGCTACGCCCACATCGACGCACTCCTGGCCGCCCCCGGAGGGCAGGGCGGCGGGGGCACGTCGGAGCAGTTCTCCAGCGCCTTCGCCATGCTCGCCCGCGCCGCCGGACTGCCCAGCCGGGTCGCCGTCGGCTTCGCGCCCGGCACCGACCAGGGCGGCGGGGAGTACGAGGTCCGTACCGGTGACGCCGTGGCCTGGGGCGAGGTGTACTTCGACGGGGTCGGTTGGGTGCCCTTCGCCGTCACCCCCGGCGGGCAGGACGAACACGGCACCGAGGACACCGCGGAACAGGACGTCCAAGACTCCGAGGACACCGAGGCCGAGGACTACGAGGGTTCGGCCTCCGACGACCACGCCATCACCGCGCCGAGACGAGACGAACCCGACCGCCGCGGGTGGACCATCGGCCTGACCGTGAGCGGCTGCCTCCTCGCGCTGCTCCTGTCGATCCCACTCGGACGGATGGCGCGCGCCCGGCTCCGTCTGGCGTCCGGCCCACCGACCGCCCGCGTCCTGGGCGCCTGGCGCGAACTCCTCGACGGTCTGCGCCAGGCGTCGGTGCCGCTGTCGCCCGGAAGCACGGTCAGCGCGACCGTGGCCGCCGCCCGAGACCGGGTGCCCGTTTCGGCCCACGCCCCCGGGCTCGATCGGCTCGCCCAAGCCGTCAACAGCGTCGGTTTCGGCGTCGGACGGGACGTGGACGAGGCGGTCGCCCGTGGCGCCGCGACCACCGTGCGCACCCACCTGCGGAGCCTGCGGGCGACCCGTCCCCGCCTCAAGAGACTGACCTGGTGGTTCGACCCCCGGCCGCTGCTGTGGCGGAACCGGGGCCATGAGGCGAACACGCGGAGAGGACACCGATGAGCACGAGCGGATCCGACGACAGACTCGCTCCCGGGTACCACTCCCCACAGATCCTCTATCGCGGCGTGTCCTCCACCCTCTACCTGGCCGGACGCGATGGTGACGACACCACGGTGGTGCTCAAGGTCGTCCGTGACGAGCACGGCCGGGCCGAGGTCGAGCGGGCACGTGGGCTCTCGGACCTGCCGGGCATGATCCGGGTGACCGGGACCGGTGAGACCTCGTCCGGGCGCGCGTTCGCCGTGTTGGAGCACCACCCGGAGGGCGACTACGCCGCGGCCCTCGCCGACCGTGGTCCGCTGCCCCTGGCGGAGGTGCTGGCGGTGGCCCGTTCGGTCGCGGGCACCTTGCGGGCACTGCACGAACGCGGCCTGCTCCACCACGGGGTGGAGCCGGCCAACCTGCTGCGCACCCCGGGCGGGGCGACCCTCACCGACGCCGGAGGCGTCCTGCCCATCGGGGAACGACCCGAACCGGTGGCCCCCGATCCGATGACCATCGCCCACACCCCGCCGGAGATCCTGCGGGGAGAACCGGGCGGACCGGCCTCGGACGTCCATCGACTCGGGACCACGTTGTGGACGCTCCTGGCCGGACACCCGCCCTTCGCGCAGGGGCCCGACCCCGCCCTCGACCCCTTCGCCTACCGCGACAAGGTGTTGGCCTCCGATCCACCACGCCTGCCCCGTGCCGACCTGCCGGCCGGAGTGCGCTCCGTCCTGGAACGCGCCGTGGCCCGGGAACCGGACGAACGGTATCCCGACGCGTCCGCGTTCGCCGAGGCCTTGGCGGCACGGGACCACGATGACGAGGTGCCCGCCGACCCCGAGACCACCGACCCCGAGCCCGCCGGTTTCGATGAGTTCCTTCGGCAGGACCCCGACGTGGCCTGGGCCGCCCTCCCGGGCTGGAGTGGTGGAGCGAACCCGCCGGTCCCCGCGTCAGAGGAACGACGATCGGCCCCGGAGACACCCGAAGGCGGTGAAGAGCGCGCCGAGGCTCCGACACCACCGCGGCCCCCCGAACCACTCCGGTCGGGGTCACCGGGCACCCCATCGGTGGGACGCCCACTGGCCGTCATGATCACGGTCGCGGCGGTCGTGGTCCTCGCCCTCGGGCTGGGAGCCGTGGCCGTTCTGCGCCCAGACGCCGGCGACACGCTGGTCGAACGGGTGCGGGAGAGCCCGACCGAAACCCGGGCGACCCCCGAGAGCGGGGCGCCACCGTCCGAGGCCCAAGACCCACCGGCGCCGGCGGCCGGCCGGGTCGAGGAGGCCCGCCCCACGGACGTCGAATTGGCGGACCAGGGTCACACGGTGGTGGTCTCGTGGACCGACAACACCGGTGTGGAGGCGCCCCATCAGGTCATCGGTGGGGTGGCCGGACAGGACCCGGGCAACGTCGCCGACGCCGAACCGGGGGCCGCCTCCGTCCGGGTCAACGCCCTGGAACCGGCCCAGGAGTACTGCTTCATCGTCATCGCGGTGCTCGGCGTCGACGAGATCGCCGTGTCGGACGAGGTCTGTACCGAGCGCTCGTCCGGAACCTGAGGGCAAGGGGACCGAACGCAAGGGGAGCACGGGAGCCCCGCGCCCGGATGGAACGGGTGCGGGGCTCCGGGGACGCCGGACCGGGACTCAGTTCCCCCGGTCGATCCACTCCTGCAGGTGCGGGGCCTCGGCGCCGATCGTGGTGGAGTCACCATGACCGGTGTTGACCACGGTCTCCTCCGGCAGGGACAGCAAACGGTCCCGGATGGAGGCCACGATGGTCGGGAAGTCCGAGTAGGACCGACCCGTCGCCCCCGGTCCGCCCTGGAACAGGGTGTCCCCGCTGAACAGCACGCCCGCCTCCGGCGCGTACAGGCACACCGCGCCCGGCGCGTGCCCCGGGGTGTGGACGACCCGCAGTTCGGTGCCGGCCACCTTCACCACCTGGCCATCGGACAGTTCCCCGTCCGGGGCGCGGTCGGGGTGGGTCATGTCCCACAACACCCGGTCGTCGGGGTGCAGCAGGATGGGCGCGTCCACCATGTCGGCCAGCGCGGGCGCGGCGTTGACGTGGTCGTTGTGGCCGTGCGTGCACACCACCGCCACCACCCGGCGTCCGTTCACCGCCCCGACGATGGCGTCGGCGTCGTGCGGGGCGTCGATGACCACGACCTCCTCGTCGTCACCGATCAACCAGACGTTGTTGTCCACCTCCCAGGAGCCGCCGTCCAGGGTGAAGACCCCGGACGTGGTCAGGTGTTCCACTCGCGCGTCACTCACAGTCGCACCACCGATCGCAGTACGTCGCCGCGCTCCATGCGGGCGAAGGCCTCTTCGATGTCACCGATACCGATCTCCTCGGTGACGAATCCGTCCAGGTCCAGTCTGCCCTGGGTGTAGAGGTCGATGAGCATCGGGAAGTCACGGGAGGGCAGACAGTCCCCGTACCAGGACGACTTGAGCGCCCCGCCGCGACCGAACACGTCCAACAGCGGCAGTTCCAGTCTCATCTCCGGGGTGGGCACCCCCACCAACACCACGGTGCCCGCCAGGTCACGGGCGTAGAACGCCTGCTCGTAGGTCTTGGGGTTGCCGACGGCGTCGATCACCACGTCCGCACCGAACCCGCCGGTGAGTTCCCGGATCGCCTCGACCGGGTCGGTCCGGGAGGCGTTGACGGTGTGGGTGGCGCCGAAGCCGCGCGCCCAGTCCAGCTTTCGGTCCTCCAGGTCCACGGCGATGATCCGGTTCGCCCCGGCCAGGCGGGCCCCGGCCACGGCGGCACTGCCCACCCCACCGCAGCCGATGACCGCCACCGAGTCGCCGCGGGTGACCCCGCCGGTGTTGACGGCCGCGCCGATCCCGGCCATGACCCCGCAGCCGAGCAGACCCGCCGCGGCCGCCGAAGCGGCCGGGTCGACCTTGGTGCACTGGCCCGCGGCCACCAGGGTCTTCTCCGCGAACGCGCCGATGCCCAACGCGGGGGAGAGCTCGGTACCGTCCTCCAGGGTCATCTTCTGCGTGGCGTTGTGGGTGTCGAAGCAGTACTGGTGGCGGCCCCGGGCGCACGCCCGACACTTCCCGCACACCGCCCGCCAGTTCAGGATCACGTAGTCGCCCGGTTCGAGGCCGGTGACGTCCTCGCCCACCGACTCCACCGTTCCGGCGGCCTCGTGGCCGAGCAGGAAGGGGAACTCGTCGTTGATTCCGCCCTCCCGGTAGTGCAGGTCGGTGTGGCAGACCCCACAGGCCTGGATCCGCACCACCGCTTCGCCCGGTCCGGGGTCCGGGACGACGATGGTGGTGAGTTCCACCGGCGCCCCCTTGGCGCGTGAGATGACACCTTGCACTCGTTGGGACATGTGAGCTCCTGTCGTCCGTGGTGGCCGGTTCGCGGCGCGTGGCGCGCCGCTCACCGCACACCATTGCACACCCGCCCCACCGGTATCCGGCTCCGGCGGACGTGGGTCGGTCACTCCCGGAGGAAGTCGAGCAGGGCGGCGGTGAGTCGGGCGGGAGCGTCCAATTGGACCAGGTGGCCGGCGCCGTCGATGGGGTGGGTGACCACGCCCGGGATCAGCCGTGCGAGTTCGCGGTCGCGCTCCGGTGGGATCCAGGTGTCCTGCTCACCCCAGGCCAGCAGCACCGGCAGGTCCAGTTCGGGGTAGGAGCCCTGGATCTCGTCGGTGTGCGCCTGGTCGGCCTGCTGGATCTGTCTGTAGAACGCGGGCTGGCCCTCGGCGCCCGTCCAGGGGTCCACCAGGGCTCGAAGCACGTCCGGTCGCAGCCCGACGGCGCTCGCCGAACTCACGTACTCGGTGACCAGGGCCCGGTGCAGGGCCGGCGGCAGCTGCTCGAACACCTCGGTGTTCTCGCCCACCAGGCGGAAGAACGGCGATCCCCATGGGGCCAGCGCCACCGGGGAGACCAGGGCCAGCCGGGAGTAGGAGGCGTGGTGCAACAGGTGGGCGCGCAGGGCCACCGCCCCGCCGAAGTCGTGCGCCACCACACGGGGCCGCTCCAGCCCCCAGTGGGCGAGCAGTTCGGTGAACACCCGTCCCTGCGCGGCCAGGGAGACCCGCTGGCCGGCGCGTTTCTCCGAGGCGCCGTACCCGGGCATGTCCCAGGTGTGGACCCGGTACCGGTCGGACAGGGCACCGGCGACCTCCCTCCACACGTAGGACGAGAACGGGGTGCCGTGCAGCAGCACCACGGGTTCTCCCGACCCGGTCGCCCGCCAACGCACCGTTCCCTCGGTGGACGCGAACTCCTCCATCGGTTCCGTCAACGCCATCCCCGGTTCCCCCTCCAAGTTCGTCGAGCGCTCCGAGACTAACGGCGCCCTCCGACGAAAACGAGGTGCCGGATTCGGGCACGAGGAAGGGGCGGCGCCTCTCCGGTGGCGCCGCCCCCTGTCGGTCGACGACGAGCGGGGAGTCGTCGTATCGGGTGGTCAGCGGGTGAAGTCGTCTGCTCCGCGACCGGGGCCGTGGAAGAACTCGCGCCGGGGCTCGTCCTCGGGGACCGGCGGGTAGGTGGGACGGTCCTCGGCCGCCACGTCGGTGGTACCGAACTCCATGCCCTGGGCGGCCATCAGACCGCTCACCGCGTCGCGCAGCTCGGGCAGCATCGCGTAGAGCCGGTCGCCCGGGCAGGCGGTGGAGTTGAAGTCGCGGTGCCCCACGATGGCCTGCTGCGGGTCGAGACCGTAGGCGCCGCACAGCCAGGCGAGGGTCTCGATGAGCCTGTCGGTGAGCTCCTGGGTGGGGCCCTCCTCCATGTAGGTGCCCTCGTTCTCGATGCCCACGGTGGTGCCGTTGTGGTCGGCGACGTGGGTGCCGACGCAGTGGGTGCCCTCGCGGACGGCCACGACGGCGAGGTTGCGACCCTCCATCAGGTGACCGCCACGGCTGATGGTGAACTGCTGGCCCGCGTCGATCCAGCCCTGGGAGTCCATGTGGTAGTTCTGGATCGACCTGGACAGCGCCAGGGCGTGGGCCTCGGAGTAGTCGGTGCTGTTGGGGGTCGCGGTGTGGTGGACGACCACGTGGGTGGGAGGGGCCGCCAGGACCTGGACGGGGCTCGACGGGGGTCGGGCGTTCCAGTCGGCGCGGAAGTACATCGCCGGTTCGGCCGCGGCGGCCCGGGTGTCGGCGTTCGCGGTGGCCACGCCGGCACCTGCGACGAGGGCGGCGCCGGAGGCGACGGCCGCTCCCTGCAGGACCGTGCGACGTGCGGGTCCATCTTGCTGACACATAGCGGGGGAGCCCTTCTCGGATCGGGGAGGTTACTTGCCGGTCACAACTGAACACGGATCCCCGTCCGCACGCAAAGGGGTCAATGAAAGTTTTTGTTGTCCGTTACCGGTCAGTTGGTAAACCTTTTACACCCCTTCTCGGGAAGATCATTCTGCGGTAGGGGAGTGGTCTCCTGTGGCTGGAGTGACCGATGAGATCCCTGTGTTCGGCGCGAACGACAAGAACGGGTCACGAAGGGAATCGTGACCCGTTCGGGGTTCGTTTCGAGCGGTGGGGTCAGGCCACCGGTTCGGGCGTTCGGTCGTCCTTGGCGGGCTCGGGGTTCAGACGCCCGGTCCGGTGCAGCCACCAGTCCGCGAGGAGCGTGCCCAACGGAGGGACCGACGCGGCCAGTGCCACCAGGGTCGGCCGGATGCCCCACCGGAGTCGGTAGGCGGCCACCAGGGCGACCAGTCCGTACGCCACGAAGGCCCCGCCGTGCAGCGGGCCGAAGATCTGTACGCCGAGCTCGCTGCCGTTGCCCAGGTACTTGAAGTACATGCCGATCAGGAGTCCGACCCAGGTGAAGGCCTCGAATACGGCCACCACGCGGAAGGTCAGGGCGGACAGGGAATTGAAGTTCAAGGTGGTTCCTCGGGTTCGTGGCAAGGCGCGACGTGCTGTGGGGGCGGCCTCCACCAGGTTAGGACACCCTTGCCGACCGGTCGGACCCGGGTTCGGGCGGCCGGAGGGCGAACCTCGCGCACACGCCTACGTTAAGGTAAGGCTAACCTCAGAAATGTTTCAGGGTTCTGGCAGGCCTCGGACGGAACACGACCCACACCGGGAAGGCCCCCGCCTTCGTGGTGGCCGCGTGCGCCGCCCCACCCCCACGACCTCGACGAAGTCCCGAACCACGAGGAGAGCAAGTGACCCACGAACGCCGTATCGACATGTACCCGCTCAAGCCACGCGTCCTGGAGGTGGCCGAGGTCGAACGCGTCACCCCGCGCATGATCCGGATCCATCTGGAGGGCTCCGACATCGAGGGCCTGCGCAGCGACCACTTCGCCGACCACGTCAAGCTGTGGTTCCCCAACGAGGAGGGCGAGCACGTGCTGCCCATCGTCGAGGACGACCGCTGCCTCAACTTCCGTGCCGACGGGGTGATCTTCCGCGACTACACCGTCCGTTACCTGGACACCGAGGCCGGACGCCTGAGCGTCGACTTCGTCGCCCACGACCACGGTCCGGCCGGGCGGTGGGCGATCAACGCCGAACCCGGCCACAAGCTCGGTGTGCTCGGCCCGCGCGGCACCGCCTACATCACCGGCGAGTTCGACTACCACGTGCTCCTGGTCGACGAGACCGCTTTGCCGGCCGCCGCCCGATACGTGGAGGACCTGCCCGCCGACGCCAAGGTGTTCGCGTTCTTCGAGGTCGTCGACGCAGCCGAGGAACAGAAGCTGCAGGCCCCCGACGATGCCCGCATCACCTGGCTGCACCGGGGCGAGGCCGAGCCCGGCACCACCGAGCTGCTGTTCGAGGCGTTCAGGGCATTGGAGCTGCCCGAGGGCGACGGGTTCGTCTACGCAGCGGGTGAGGCCACCACCCTCAAGCCCATCCGCCGGCTGCTCAAGGAGCGCGGCTTCGTGCGCAACGAGACCAGCGAGGTGGACGGCTACTGGCGTCGGGGCATCACCAACCTCGACCATCACGAGGAGGACGACTGATCGAGGTCAGCGCACCGGCAGCCGGAACTCGTTGCCGGAGGGGTCGGCCCACACCCGCCAGGGCGAACCCGGGTCCGATTCCACCGGGCGCGCTCCCAGGTCGGTGAGCCGGGTGTGGGCATAGGCCTCGTCCGGGTCAGGGCGCAGGATCGGGGTCACCGTGTTGCGCACGCCCGGTGGTTTGGGCGCGAGTTCGTCGCAGTACTGCAGCACGAACCCGCCGCCGTCCGGGTGGCGCAGTCCCGGCCCCTGTTCGTCGACCGGGGACCAACCGACGAGATCGGCCCAAAAGGCCCGGTCGACCTCGGGCCGGGCGCTGTCCACCGGCAGCGAACCCAGGACCGGGCCCACGTTCTCGTACCGGCGGCCGGGCATGACACAGAACAGGTTGCCCTCCACGTCGGCGAGCACCTCCCAGGGGACGTCGCCCTGCCCGACGTCCCTGCGCTCCGCACCCAGCGACACCAGCCGTTCGGCGTGGGCGTGGTGGTCGGGGCCACCGTCGAGGTCGAAGTGGATTCGGGTGATCCGATCCCCGTCGCGGTCGGAGGGGGAGGGCCCGGTCGGAACCAGGAGCAGGGGCACCACGGGTGTGGCGATCTCGACACCGAGCGGCCCGCGATCGAGCGCCGGGGCCGCCAAAGCACGGGACCAGAATCGGGCCAGGGTCGATGGGTCTTCGGCTTCGAAGGCGATGGCGTCCAGATACATGCCCCGACCCTAGGGCGCTGGTACGACATTCTCGCCGAATCCTCGACACCTCGGACCTGGATCGGACATCGATGAGGCCGAGGGTGGAATAGGGGAGGGGGTGGGCTCGTTACAGCTGGTGGGTCGGCGCGGTATCAAGTGTCCCCCGGGCTCTACACACAGCCTTCAGGGAATACCGCACCGTCAGGTGGCAGGAACCCTGTTGTGCCATCCGCCGTGAGGCGACCGCCGTGCCGGCCCACTTCAGCGCGAAGGGGCCCACCGAGAACTCTCGGTGGGCCCCTTTCACTTGCCGCTACGCGCCCTTGTCCCGGTGCGCCTCGATGGCCTCGATGATGCGCGGACGCATCTCGGCGGCGCGGATCACCGCGTCCACCGAACCCACCTCGACGGCCCGCTGGATGCTGTGCACCCGGTCGAACTCCGCGGCCACCTCGCCCAGTTTCTCCGAACGCACCGAGGCGCGCGCCTCGTCCAGTTCGGCGGCCAGGGTCGCCCGACCCGTTCCCGAGGACTCGGCCAAACGTCCCTCCAGGTCCCTCACCCGCGGGTCGGCCGCGGTGCGGGCGTTGACCTCACCGGAGAAGACCACCGCGGCGGCCGGGGCGCCACCCAGCACCGACGCGAACGAACCCTCCAGGGCCAGCACCGTCATGTTCGGGTTGAGCGCCTTGGAGAAGACCACGAACGCGCCACCGTGGTACCGGGAGATCACGCAGAACACGATCGGGCCCTCGAAGTTCACGATCGCCCGGCCGATCTCCGCGCCGTACTCCAACTGGAGCCTGCGCATGGACTCCGGCGACCCGTCGAAACCCGACAGGTTGGCCAGCACCACCAGCGGACGGTTGCCGCTGGCGGTGTTGATCGCCCGCGCCGCCTTCTTCGACGACTGCGGGAACAGGGTGCCCGCGGTGTAGGTGTCGGGGCCGTCCGCCGGCGGGAAACCGCGGCGCGGCACCGACCGCGACTCGATGCCCAGCAGGCACACCGGGACCCCGCCCAAGTGCACGTCCTGCACCGCCGCGGTGTCGGCGTCGGCCATGCCGGCCCAACGCTCCAGCACCGGATGGTCCTGGTCCGACAGCGCCCGCATCACGGTCCGGATGTCGAACGGCTTCTTACGGTCGGGGTTGGCCGCACTGGAGAAGATCTCCCCGACGGTGGTGAAGTCGCTGCCCTCCACCACGTGCGGGAAGTCCGAGACGTCCCGGTCGGCGGGGTCGGAGGTCGCGGCCCGTCGCGGAGCCTGCTCACCCGGCGCGATGTAGGTGTGGTCGTAGTGCGCCATGAGGGTGTCGCGGGCGGCGATGAGGTTGGGCGCCCAGTACTGGGCCTGACCGTTGGGGCCCATGACCCGGTCGTAACCGCCGATGCCGTGGTTGTCCTCGGCCGACACACCACCGGAGAAGTCCAGCGACTGCTTTCCGGTGAGCACCATCGCCGAGTCCGGGGTCATCACCAGGATGCCCTTGGTGTGCATGAGCATCGTCGCCTCGGCGTTCCAGTACGGCTGCGCGCCGACGTTGATGCCCGCCACGACGATGTTGATCTCACGGCCGTCCTGGGTGAACTCCACGATGCGCTTGAGCGCCGCGGCCACCCAGTCCATGTTCTCGGTGCCCGAGTCCATGGAGATCCGGGCGCCCGCGGACAGCGCGTACCACTCCAGCGGCACGTCCATCCGCTCGGCCAGGTCCAGGGCCGCGATGACCCGGCGGCACTCGGCCTCCGACAGCGCGCCCAGCGACTTGGTGGGGTCGCCCAGCAGCACCACCCGGCTCATGCCCTCGGGGTGGCGTCGGGTGCGGGTGGTGATCACACCGGCGACGATCGCCGCGGAGTTGCGCCCCTTGGGGCGGTCCACCGGAACCAGCGTGTGGTGCTCGTCCAGGTCGTGCTCGACGAAGTCGCCGAGCAGGTCGGTGAGCTCGTAGGGGTAGACGGTGTTGCGGCTGCCTGCGCGCAGCACCTTCTGGCGGTAGTCGTCGATCGGTTCGACCGGCTCGGTGGACAGACCGCCGATGGCCAGGCCCGGTTCGCCGGTGGCGTCGAAGGGCACCCGTACCGCCGTCTTGACCAGCTCACCGGTCTCGGCGTCGCGCCGGCGCGCGATGAAGAGGATCTCCTCCAGACCGGCCCCGGCGACGGTGGGCAGGACCCGCCGCCCGATCGCCTGGATCTCCTCGTCGGTGATGCCGACCGGAGGCCACACGTACATGACGATCCGGTTGGTGTTGAACCGCTTTTTCTTCGGTCGTCCGGCCTGGGCGCGACGGATCGAGTCCAGGCAGGTGGCGATGGTGTTCTCGGCGGTGGGCAGGGAGATGAGCCGACCCTCGTGGTCGCGCAGCTCGGTCAGGTCGCGGATCTGGGTGAAGGCGACCAGTCGGTCGTCGGAGGGGTTCTCCCGCGCCACGGCCCGGAACAGGTACACCTCCTCGTCCGCGGACGGCAGACGGGTCAGGTCGAACCGGTTCCAGCGCTCCATCTGCATGCGCTCGGCGATGTGCGGGTGCAGCCCGCGGATGAGCCGATCCTCCTCCAACCCGGCGGCGGAGGGACGGAACGTGAAGTGGTGGTGCATGACCGAGCCGTCACGACCGGCGACGGTGGTGGTCAGGCGGCGCACGCCCGCGGGCATCGGGTGCAGGTTGACGGCCTGGTGCAGGGCGGCGGCCGTCGCCTCGAAGTCCTCGGGCTGCTTCTCCCACGCCAGGTACAGGTCGGCGTCCACCGGAAGGTCGCCCTCGGTGTGCTCGGCCAGGCCCCGGACCGCGTCGCCCAGGTTCTCGAACCCGACGGCGGCCGACACCAGGCGCACCCCGGCGCGTTCGGCCACCACGTACGTGCACCCCGAACCACGCGTGGTGCGCACGTCGGCCAGACCCTTGTTGCCGTAGTAACGACGGGTCAGCACCTCCAGCAGCACCGAGTTGTCCAGGTCGGCGCGGACCAGTCGCTGACCGAGCAGCCGCACCAGCGGTTCGGTGGTGCGCACCATGGCGGCCACGCGCTCGGAGCGCTCGGGAGAGTCCGGGTTCTGGTCCAGGTGGCGCAGGTGACGGCGCACCTCGGCGTAGACCTCGGCGCGGTGTCGGCGCAGCGTGGGCTGGCCGAACCACGAGAACACCACGCCTCGGGCCAGGTCGGCCACGGCCGGGAAGCGCACCTGGGTGGCGGCCACGAGCCGTTCCAGGGCCAGACCGGTGGGCTCGTGCAGTTCGGACTCGGGCGGGGAGTCCTGCAGCCAGGCGCGCAGCAGGCCGGTGATCAGACGCGCGTCGGTGGAGGAACGCTGCTGGGCGAGGAAGACGCGGAAGACCGCGGCCTCCAGCTCGGAGGTGCGCTCCAGGTCGGTGACCCCGTAGTGCGCCAGGGCGCGGGACAGCCTGGTCTGGAACGACTCGGGCAGACCGGCCCGCTCCACGTCCAGGCTCTGCAGGTAGGTGTGCAGGTACTCGCGCGGGCTGTGCACGTGGGTGTCGCCGACGTCGTCCGCTCCGGCGGGCCGGTTACGGCTCAGCTCGGCCAGGTCGGCGAACACGTCCAGCAGGTCCAGCTCGGCCGCCAGGGGACGGTGCCCGGCGGAGACCGCCTCGTGCCGGGCCGCCAGGTACTCGTCGAACACCCGACGCTCGTCCAACGGGTCGACGTCGAAGCCCAACAGCAGACCGAGCAGGTCCTCGCGGCCACGCGCGAGGCGCTCGACCACGGGGACGTCCCCGGAAGGGGAGGGAAGATCGAGCTCGACCGGTGTGGTGTCGGCCTCCTCGACCTCCTCGGTGTCGGCCAGCGGCTCAAGACGCAGCAGTGGGGCGCCGGTCTCCACCTGGGCGCCCACGATCACCGTGCACTCCTTCAGGCGTGCGCGGAACGGCGCGCGCAGCACCGTCTCCATCTTCATGCTCTCCAGCACCAACACCGGAGCGCCGGCCTCGACCTCGGCGCCGACCCCCACCGGGGTGGCCACCACCAGGGCGGGCGTGGGCGAACGCAGCACGCCGCCCTCGTCCAGGCTCACACGGTGCGCCACACCGTCGACCTCCACCAGGTGGACCGGGCCGTGGGCGCCGATGAGCAGGTGGTGGCGGGAGCCGTTGACGGTGATGCGACCGCTGTGCCGGTCGAAGCGCTCCAGCTCCACGTCGGCGGTGCGCGTGTCCTCACCGGAGGTCACGACCACCCGGAACCGGTCGGCGCCCAGACGCGCCACCCGCACCCGGTAGCCGACCCCGCGCAGCTTCAGGTCGAGCGGGCGACCGCTCTCGTGCTGTACCTGGGGGCGCCCGCCGAAGGCGGTGGACAGCAGCCGCTGCCGCTCGACCCGCTCCTCCTCCTCGTAGGCCTCGATGGCGGCGGCCGACAGGGCCACCGCGGAGTGCCGGTGTGAGACCAGGTCGCCCTCGGCGCGCACCCGGTCGATCCACCCGGTGTCGACGGAGGCGTCGATCACCTCGGGTCGGTCCAGCAGGTCCAGCACGAAGCTCTTGTTGGTGGCACCACCCTCGATGATCACGGTGGTCTCGCGCATCGCCCGACGCAGACGCGCCATCGCCTGTTCGCGGTCGCTCCCGTAGGCGATGATCTTGGCGATCATGGAGTCGAAGTCGGCGGGGATGGTGTCGCCCTCGGCCACACCGGTGTCCACGCGGATGCCGGGGCCCGCGGGCAGGTCCAGACGGGCGATGCGCCCGGGGGAGGGGGCGAAGTCGCGGTCGGGGTCCTCGGCGTTGAGCCGGGCCTCCACCGCGTGCCCGCGCTCGGTCGGGGCCTCGCCCTCCAGCCTCCCGCCGCCGGCCACGTGCAGCTGGCCGCGCACCAGGTCGAACCCGGTGGTGGACTCGGTGATGGGGTGCTCGACCTGGAGGCGGGTGTTGACCTCCAAGAACGCGAACAGCTTCTGACCGGGGTGGTAGAGGAACTCCACGGTGGCGGCGCCGCGGTAGTCCACCGCCACGGCCAACCGCTCGGCGGACTCCTTGAGTTCCCGGGTCTGCTCCGGGCTCAGCAGCGGGGAGGCGGACTCCTCGATGACCTTCTGGTTGCGACGCTGCACCGAGCAGTCGCGCACGCCCAGTGCCCAGGCGGTGCCCTGACCGTCGGCGATGACCTGGACCTCGACGTGGCGGGCGCCGGTGACCAGGCGCTCCAGGAACACGATGCCGCTGCCGAAGGCCCGGGCGGCCTCCTGACTGGTGCGCTCGTAGGCTTCGGCGAGCTCCGCTCCGTCGTTGATGACGCGGATGCCGCGCCCACCACCACCGGCGGTGGCCTTGAGCATCAACGGGTAACCGATCCGCTCACCCGCGGCCAGGGCCTCTTCGAGGCTCTCGACGGCGCCACGGCTCCACGGGGCGACCGGGACCCCGACCTCCTCGGCGATGAGCTTGGCGCCGATCTTGTCGCCCAGCCTGCGCATGGCCTCCGGGGAGGGGCCGACGAAGGTGACCCCGACGCGTTCGCACAGTTCGGCGAAGGCCGGGTCCTCGGCGACGAAACCCCACCCGACCCAGGCGGCGTCGGCGCCCGACTCCACCAGGGCGCGCTCCAACACCTCCATGTCCAGGTAGGGACGGGAGGCGGCGGGACCGAGGTCGTAGGCCAGGTCGGCCTCGCGCACGAACGCGGCCGTGCGGTCGACGTCGGTGTGCAGGGCGACGGTCTCGATCGGTGTTCCGCTCTCCGCGGCGATGTCACGGACGGCGTGGATGAGCCGCATGGCGGCCTCACCACGGTTCACGATGGCGACACGACTGAACACCCGAATGAGCCCTTCTGTAAGACCAATGATGTGCGCGCGGCGACATGAGAGACGGCCCCGGCGTTCTCCACCTTCTCGTCTGGGGGCCTCCGAGCGCCATGACGCACCCAACGCATCTTGAGGGGGTGGAGTTGTGGAGATCGACCAAAAACGGCCCTTGATC
The DNA here is from genome assembly GCF_053619415.1 of Nocardiopsis sp. NPDC055551. Lineage (NCBI taxonomy): Bacteria > Bacillati > Actinomycetota > Actinomycetes > Streptosporangiales > Nocardiopsidaceae > Nocardiopsis > Nocardiopsis sp. NPDC055551. Next base: position 580,257 of record NZ_JBSHJJ010000001.1, read on the forward strand.
CGACGCCGCGGACCACTCGGACCTCCGGGGGGCGTGTTCCCGCCCACACCGTGACACGGAGCGCTCTGTGGGGTTCCCACAACCCCGACCCGGCCGGCTTGGAAATTCGATGCCGACCCGGCCTCGATAATTTAGTTAGGTTAGTCTAACCTGGCCAAGGTGAGGTCCTTCGGGTTCCCGTCCGGAATCGTGGCCGCACCCACCCCGAACAGCCCGAACCGCGGATCGAGGACGCCCCCTCCCGATCACCCGCACCTTGAGGAGGCACCCCCATGGCCGAGAAGCTCGCCGACTTTCGCCCCGTCCACCCCCGCGCCGCCTCGGTCCGTTCCTTGGCCGTGCACGCCACCTCCCGCCCCTTCCCCGGCTTCGCCCGCGTCACCCTGCGCAGCACCGGCGACGGGTTCGAGGACGACTTCGAGTACCTGGGCTTCGACCACTGGTTCCGACTGTTCCTGACCGCCCCGGACGGCACCCTCGACCTGCCCCTGGGCGGAGCGGAGGGGTGGTACTCCCGCCTGCTGGACATCGAGGAGTCGCACCGTCCGCTGGTGCGCAACTACACCATCCGTGACGCCCGCCGGGTGGGCGATGTCTGGGAGCTGGACCTGGACTTCGTCATCCACCGCTGCGTCACCACCGGCGACGTCGAGGGTGTGGCCGCCCGCTGGGCCCTGGAGGCCCGCCCCGGTGACCGCATCGGCATGCTGGACCAGGGGCGCATCTTCAACGTCGAGGACCACACGGGCCCGGTCCTGGTGGTGGCCGACGAGAGCGGACTGCCGGGCGTGGAGGGGATCGCCCGTTCCCTGAACGGCGCGCCCTGCGACTACGTCCTGGAGATCCCCGACGCCGCTGACCGTCGTGAACTGGTCGGCGCCGACCCGGTCTGGAACGTGCGCACCTACGGTGAGTCCGCCGGCGACCGGGCCCTGGAACACCTGCGCTCACGCGGCATCGCCGCCGACACCCGCGTGTACGTGGTGGGCGAGGCGTCCTTCGTCCTGGCCGTTCGCTCCCTGGCCCGGACCTGCGGGGTGCCCAAGGACGAGATCCAGTTCTGCGCCTACTGGCGTGTGGGCCGCCGCGCCAAGCGCAAGTGACATCGGGGCCCGCTCGCGCGCCACGACTCCCCCCACCGTGGGACACCGCTCCCTCCAACGGGGGAGGCCCCACCCGACCTCACGGGACTATTCTGGGTGTGAGGGCCCGGCGACCGGCCGGCCCGCGCCTGACAGGGGAACGTTCGTGAACGACCGCCGCCCACGATGGTTCGCCGCGCCACTGGTGGTGGCCTTCCTCGGCTACGCCCTCGGTAAGGCCTACTACGCCTCCCAGGGCCGTCTGGGTTTTCCCGGCGGCCCGGACGTGCCGCCCCAGGCCTATGAACGCCCCGTAAGCGCGGTGTTGAGTGTGGCCGCCGAACAGTGGCTCGCGGCCGCCACAGGGCTCGCCGGAGCCCTGCTGATCCTGGCCGCGGTGACCGAGGCCGGCCGCCGAGTGCCACGGTTGCTGATGCTGTTCCTCCTGGCCGGTGCGCTGATCGGGGTGGGCGCCGCCGCCGTGGCGATGGTGGGTGGAGCCTTCCTCGGATCGGGCCCGGAATGGGAGTGGTACCACGGCCTGCTCGGCGTCGCGGCGCTGGTGCTCATGGTCGCCACGACCGCGTCCTATGTCCGTTCGGTGGGCCCATGGGTGGACACGTCCGAAGCGATGTGATCCGGTGCACTCAGTGCGTCGTTGCACTGAGTGCACCGAGTTCCGTAGTCTTGCACCATGGCAGAACAGCGGCGCTCGCCCGCCCTCGATCGACGTGAGGCTCTCAAGGCACGGCACCGGCGCTCCATCGTCGACGCCGCGGCCGAGCTGATGTCCGAGATCGGCGGCACCGACTTCACCGTCGACCGTCTCGCCGCGCGCGCCGACGTCTCCCGACGCACCGTCTTCAACCACTTCAAGACGGTGGACGACATCACCCTCGAAGTGTTCCGCGAGATGCTCGCGGTCATCCTCGACGGCGTCGACGCCAACCTCGCCGCGACCGACGAGGGCACATCGATGTTCGACCGGGTCGCGGGCGCCCTGCGCGCCACCGACCTGGTCACCCCGATCAACGAACTCACGCGCATCTTCCAGACCGATGACCGCGGCGCCGGCCACGTCCTCGCCACCGGTGACCGGGCCCTGAACCCGCGCCAGGCCGTGCTCTTCGAGCGCGCCCTCACCGACCTGGGAACCCGGATCGCGGCCACCACCCTGCGTCACCACCCCTCGGCCGACCCCATGGAGGTCGAACTGATGTGCGGCGCCCTCATCGGGGGCGCCCTGGTCGTGGTCCGTCGTTGGGAGAGGGCCACCCAAGGGGCCGACACCGCCGAATCCCGCCGTGTCTGGAACGAACTGCTCGACCGCATGATCGGCACCTACCGCGACGGCCTCGGCACCCTGGACACCGGCACCGCGGCCACCTGAGCGGATCCGCTCACCACACCCACCACTCCTGCGGAAGAACCATGGCTGAACTTCTCTACCGACTAGGGCGTGCCTCGGCACGGCACGCCCGCATCGTCATCGCGCTCTGGCTGGCCCTGCTGGTCGCCGCCGGCGGTGCCTTCTTCCTCTTCTCGGGAGAGCTGGAGGACGGTTTCTCCATCCCCGGCACCGCCACCGACCAGGTGAACCAGCGCCTCAAGACCGAGTTCGAGGGCATGGGCGGCGGCGCCGGCACCATCATCTACGAGACCGATGACGGCGAGCCCTTCGGCGACGAACAGAAGGAGGCCATCGGTGAGCGGGTCGACCTCGCCACCGAGGTCGACGGGGTCGAGGGTGTCGTAGACCCGTTCGCCACAGAGGACGAGCGCGCCGAGCAGGTCGAACTCCTCCAGGACGGGCGCGAACAGATCGACGACGCCCGCGCCGAGATCGAGGCCGGCCAGGAGGAACTGGACGAGAACCGCGCCCAGGCCGAGGCCGCCGGGATGCTCGACCAGATGGAGGAGGCCCTCGACGGCGGACAGGACGAGATCGACCAGGGCCTGGAGACCCTGGAGACCGAGGAGGAGCAGCTCGAACAGGGCGAGGCCCTGATGGAGATGGCCGACGGCATCGGCACCGTCTCCGAGGACGGCAACGCCGCCATGGTGATGGTCTCCTTCACCGACGCGCAGGAGGAGGTTTCCCAGGAGACCCGCGACGCCGTCATCTCCGTCTTCGAGTCGGAACCGGTCGACGGGGCCACCGTCGAGTTCGCCGACGACATCGCCATGGAACTGCCCAGCCTGGTCAGCAAGGCCGAGATCATCGGCGTGGTCGTCGCCGGCGTCGTCCTGGTGGTCATGCTCGGCACCCTCATCGGAGCCGGCCTGCCGATCCTCACCGCCCTCGTCGGCGTGGGCATCGCCACCCTGATCACCATGGCGCTGTCCGGTGTCCTGGCCATCGCCGACATCACCCCGATCCTGGGTCTCATGCTCGGCCTGGCGGTGGGCATCGACTACGCCCTGTTCATCGTCAACCGGCACCGACGCCAACTCAAGCAGGGACTGGAACTCCAGGAGTCCGTGGGTCTGGCCAACGGCACCGCGGGCAACGCCGTGGTGTTCGCCGGCGCCACCGTGCTCATCGCCCTGCTGGGCCTGAACCTGACCGGCATCGGCTTCCTCGGCCTCATGGGCAGTGTCGGCGCCATCGCCATCGCCATCGCGGTGATCGTCGCCATCACCCTCATCCCGGCACTGCTGGGACTGGTGGGCAAGCGCATCCTGTCCAAGCGTGAGCACGCCCGCCTGGGCGCCGCCTCAGTCAACGGCCAGGCGCCCGAGAGGCCCGGCCACGTCAAGCCGATGTCCAACGTTCGGGCACTCGGCCGGGCCGCCATCGCGATCATCGTCCTGGGCGTCATCGCCCTGCCCGTCCTGGACCTGCGTCAGGGCCTGCCGGACGGTTCCTCGCAGTCGGTCGACTCCACCCAGTTCAAGGCCTACACCGCCATCGAGGAGAACTTCGGCGAGGGCCAGAACGGCCCGCTCCTGGTCACCGCCGATCTGCCCGGCGGTCCCGACGACGACGAGGCCGAGGCCAACGCCGAGCAATACCAGTACGAGGTCGCCGACGCGATCTACGCGCTGGAGGACGTCGAGGCGGTGGCGCCCATCGGTGTCTCCGACGACCAGACCCTGGCCATCTTCCAGGTCGAACCGGTGGAGGGTCCCTCCAGCGAGTCCACCGAGGACCTCGTCCACACGCTGCGCGGCATGGAACCCATCCACGGCGAGGCGCCGCTCGGCGTCGCCGGTATGGCCAGCGGCAACATCGACATCTCCGAGCAGATCGCCGGTGCCCTGCCCACCTACCTGACCGTGGTCGTGGGCCTGTCCCTGGTCATCCTGCTGCTGGTGTTCCGGTCGATCTTCGTGCCGGTGGTGGCCACGCTCGGGTTCATCCTGTCCTACTTCGCCGCCTTGGGCGGTGTGGTCGCCGTCTACCAGTGGGGTTGGCTCGGCGGTCTGCTCGGGATGGAGAACCCGGGGCCGGTGCTGAGCTTCCTGCCCACGATCATGGTGGGCATCCTGTTCGGCCTGGCCATGGACTACATGCTCTTCATCGGTACCGGCATGCGCGAGGCCTACGTGCACGGCGCCCCGGCCCGCCTCGCGGTGGTGCAGGGCTTCCGGGCCGGCCGTTCGGTGGTCACCGCCGCCGCGATCATCATGATCTCGGTGTTCGGCGGGTTCATCTTCTCCGAGATGATGATGATCAGCTCCGTGGGCTTCGGGCTCGCGTTCGGTGTGCTCCTGGACGCGTTCCTGGTCCGGATGCTGCTCATCCCCGCGGTGATGCACCTGGCCGGTGACGCCGCCTGGTGGCTGCCCAAGTGGCTGGAGCGTGTGCTGCCCGACGTGGACGTGGAGGGATCGGCCCTGGAGCGCGCCCACCTGCACCAGGACGAGACCGTCGAGGAGACCGGCGAGACCGACGAGGACCGGAAACCGACCGAGGAGATCGAACCCGGATCGGATGTCACCTCCGGTCGTCACTGATCCGTACTCGGGCCCGGTGGAGCGCCCGGCATCACGCCGGTGCCGCCCACCGGGCCTTCGTCACGCAAGGGCGCCGACCCCGCTACAGTGAGCCGCGTGAAAAAGCCCGTGAACCCCCTCCTGGGCACGCTTTCGTGGCTGGGTTACATCGCGCACCGTCACAAACCCCTGGCCCTGACATTGTCCGGGCTCCTGGTCGCCTTCGGCGGTATCGTCTCCGGAATCGTGATCTGGTGGGGAGTGCCGCCCATCGTCGTCGGCGTGGTCATCCCCGCCCTCGACCTGTGGTGGGAACGGCGCAGCAAGAACAACAACGAACTCACCACCGCCCGGGAGAAGGTCCTGGAGGAGGCGCTCGCGCCGCTGTTGGAACTGGCCGCGACCGTCACCTTCCGCCCCCGTGACAAGAGGGTGGAGACCGCAGAGGCCGCGGCGATGCGGGTGGCCGGCGACCTGCGGGCCGCCTTCATCTCGGTACCGGGGGTACGAGCCGTGGTGTTCGTGGTCTCCAACGACGGGCGACGGATGGAACCCCGCTTCCCCGCGGGGCGCCCCGACCGCCCCCGCGACTTCGTCCGCGGTACTGAACGCGGTGACCAGGCCTTCCGTATCCTCGACGAACTACCCGGCCGTTTCGTCATCGTCGAGGACCTGCGCTCCGAGGGCGCCGACACCCCCTATTGGGCGGGCACCGGCGCCCACTACAGCACCTTCATCGCCGCGCCGATCCGTTCCACCGAACACGCCTTCGGAATGGTCACCATCGACGCCCCGGACCCGGGCAGCCTGGACCACCAGCACGGATCCACGATCGCTTTGTTCGCCGCCGCACTGGGTATATTGTTCGCGGAGGCGGCCCGAGGCGCGACCGGAGGGCCCGACCCCGAGAAGAGGAATGGTCGTGATGGGAAAGTTCAAACTGACCAGCCCCCGCGAGAACTACCTGGCCGAGAAAACGGAAACGCCCGAGGAAAAGCTCAAGAGGGCTCTTGAGGAAGTGCGCTGCGAACGCCGCAAGCGCGACCGGGCGCTGCTGCGCTCGACCGGCGTGGTCCGCCCCGCCTGATCCCTCGGGCGCACCCGTGCCCTCAAAGACCCCCGCGGCGTAGAACACCGCCGCGCAGCACCGCCCGCACGCCACGCTCGGGTTCGGCCAGCACCGACAGGTCCGTCAGCGGGTCACCGTCCACGACGACCAGGTCGGCGCGCGCCCCCGTGCGCAGCGTGCCGACCTCGCCCTCCAGATCCAGCAGGGCCGCCGCCTCACTGGTGGCCGCGCGCACCACGTCGGCCGCGGGCTGGACCTCGCCGCGAATGGCGAACTCCGCGCTCTGGTGGACCTGCATGCCACCGAGCAGGTCCGTGCCGAACACCAGGCGCACCCCGCCCTCGTGCGCCATCCGCAGGGCCTCCAGACCCCGGTGCAGCACCGTGTCCACCTTCGCCTGACTCTCGGCGGGAAGCCCGTTGCGAGCTCCCTGTCGGGACAGTTCGCGGTAGGTGACCAGCGTCGGGACCAGGAACGCGCCGTGCTCCACGAACAGCTCCACGCTGCTCTCGTCGATGAGGTTGCCGTGCTCCACGCAGCGCACCCCCAGACGCAACCCGCGGTTGACCGCCCGGGCAGTGTAGGCGTGCCCGGTGACGTAGCGGTTGGCGGCCTCGGCCTCCTCCACGACCGCGCGCAGTTCGTCCTCGGCGGACTGGGTGGAGTCGATCCGGTCGGTGGGCGACGCCACCCCGCCCGAGAGCATCACCTTGACGTGGTGGGCGCCGGTGCGCAGCTGTTCACGGGCGGCGCGGCGGAACTCGATCGGTCCGTCACAGATCAGACCCGCCCCCGGGCAGCATCCGTGCTGGTCGGTGCCGTGCCTGCCGCGTGGACGGAAGTCTCCGTGCCCGCCGGTCTGGGACAGGGCCTTGCCGCCGAAGATCAGGCGGGGCCCGTCGATGAGTCCGTCGTCCACGGCCTCGGCGAGCCCCCAGTCGGCGCCGCCGACGTCGCGAACGGTGGTGAACCCCCGGCCGAGCATGTCGGACAGTGAGTTCGCGGCGTAGGCGGCCACGTAGGAGGGGGAGTGGTCGCCTACGGCGCCCAGGTCGGCGCTCAACGCGGTGGCGTGCACGTGGGCGTCGATGAGGCCGGGCATGAGCGTGGCCCCGGCGAGGTCGACCGTCTCGGACCGGTCGGTGACGCTCGACGGGACCTCACCCGCACCACGGGCCGCGATGACGCCGTCCTCGACGAGCAGCCAGCTCCCGGGCGCGCGGGTTCCGGTCTCGGGATCGAGCAGCGCGGTGTTCGTGTACACGATGGGGCGCGGGTGGTCGGTCACGGGGAACCTCCAAGGTGTGGGTGCACGGTCGGTCGTAGGCTGGGCCACGACGATGAAATGCAATATACGTTGCATCTGGGTGTCGTTGTCCAGCGGGGGTGATATCGCTGGGTTCGGCGCGAACCGGGCGGTCCGGATCGCTCGAACGAAGAACGGACGGGGCGATGGCGGACTGGATCGAGGAGACACTGGAGCGCGGGCGCGCGGGCAGGGCCACCGAGAGGGTGCTGCGGGTGCTGCGGGACGAGCCCAGGTTCGCCTCCTACGCGACCGCCGCCGAAGTGGCCGAACGGGCCGAGGTCAACGTCGCGACGGTGGTGCGGGCCGGCCAACAGTTGGGTTACTCCGGCTGGCCGGCGCTGCGCGTGGAGTTGCGTTCGCGCTACCTGGCCTCGCTCAGCGCGGGGGAGGTGCTGGCCGAACACGCCGGCTCCGACGCCGATCCGGTACGGGCGGCGGTGCGTTCGGACCGGGAGAACCTGCGTCTGTTGGAGCGAACCCTCGAACCCGATCGGGTCCGCGCGGTGGCCGCCGCCCTGCACCGGGCGCGCAGGTCCCTGGTCCTGGGCTCGGGCACCTTCGCCGCGCCGGGGGTCCAGCTCTCCCACGCCGCCCAGATCATGGGCTACGACGTGCGACTCCATGACTCCGGCGGCACCTCACTGGTCAACGCCCTGGCACGGATGGACGAGCGCGACCTGTTGGTGGTCTGTGATCTGTGGATGCTCCCCGTCGCGCTGGGTCGGGCGGCGCGTATGGCCGCCGACGAATCGGTGCCGGTCGCGCTGATCACGGACCGTCGGGACTCGCCCTTGGTCGCCGTGGCCGACCACGTCGTCGTCGTGCCCAGCGAGGGAGTGGGCATGTTCCCCTCGCTGACCGCGGCGATGGTGATCGTGCACGCGATCTTGGCCGATCTGGCCAGGGTCGGGGGCGAGACGGCCCTGGCCGCGGTGCGTCGCACCGAGCGGCTGTGGGAGCAGGCGGAACTCTTCTAGGTGATCCAAGTCACATAAGATGCAATATCTATTGCATTCCTGTCGTCGTTGCTGGTTACATCGGGCCTCAGCCAAACCCCTCCGTCTCCCTCTAGAGGCCATCCATGCAAACGACGCACCTGATCCTCATCACCCTCTACCTCGTGGTGATGGTCGGGATCGGCCTGTACTACACCCGATCCTCCAAGGTCCGCACGGGTGAGGACTTCCTCTTCGCCGGGCGGAGTCTGTCCACCCCCGTCATGATCGCGACCCTCGTCGTCACCTGGGTCGGATCGGGCACCATCATCGGCGGCGCGAACTTCGCCTACAACCACGGCCCCATGGCGGGCATGGTCTTCTTCGCCGGCACACCCCTGGGCATCCTCGTCCTTTTGCTGGCCGCACGCCGCATCCGCAGGGCGGCTCGCCACACCGTCCCCGAACTACTCGAAGCCCGCTTCGGCACCGGGGTCCGTACGGTCGCCGCGGTGGTCACCACCATCGCCTACATCGGTCTGGTCGCCTCCCAGTTCGTCGGCGGAGGCTACGTCCTCGCGCTCATCACACCGCTCAGCCCCACCCAGGGCGCGCTGGTCGTCGCGGCGGTCGTCACCATCCTCACCGTCACCGGAGGTCTGTTCTCGGTCGCCTACACCGACTTCGTCTCCGCCATCCTCGTCTTCGGCGCGCTGATCGTGGCGGTACCGCTCATCCTGGTCGCCGTCGGCGGACTACCCGCCTACTGGGAAGGGCTGCCCGAGGTCGCGCGCACCCCCACCGGCGGACTCGGCCCGCTGCAGCTGCTCGGCTACTTCCTGCCGCTGTTCCTGCTCCTGCTCGCCGACCAGAACCTCTACCAGCGACTGGCCGCGGCCAAGGACGAACGCGCCGCCCGCAACTCCACCCTGGGCATGCTCATCGCCAGCTTCTTCGTGTTCGTCCCCGTGATCATGCTGGCCACCTCCGCCGCCGTGCTCATGCCCGGCATCAACGGCGACGAGTCCGTGCTGCGGTTGGCATCCGACGGCCACCTGCCCACCATCATCGGCGGCCTGCTGCTGGCCGGCGCGGTCGCGTTCGTCGTCACCACCGGATCGTCCTTCATGCTGTCGGGCGCCTCCAACGTCGCCTACGACCTGTTCGCCAGGTTCGCCGGCGACAAGATCGGAGAACGGGGCACCCTGGTGGTGCAGCGCACCTCGGTCGTGGCCATCGCCCTGGTCGCCATCGCCCTGGGCCTGTACTTCCCCACCGTGTTGGACCTGCAGATGTACTCCTACACGGTCTACGGCGCGGCCATCACCCCGGCAGTCCTGGCGGTCCTGTTCTGGAAACGCGCCACCACCGCCGGTGCCGTGGCGGCCCTGATCACCGGGTCCGCCGTCACCATCGGCTGGGAGGTCGCGGGGGCGCCCGGCGGCTTCAACGGCGTGATCGTGGCGCTGCCCGCGGCCGTGTTGGCACTGGTGATCGCCAGCCTGCTCAGCAAGGCCCCGGACGCGAGCACCCTTGAGGCCGCCGGCGTGGACTGAACCCGAGACCGGAAACGGACAGATGGGGGCGTCCTAGGCCCCGGGCCCGGCCCGGGGCCTAGGATCGGCGGTGGCCGTGACCACTCGGCGCACGCGTGCGAACACACCCTTAGGAGGCCGAAGGTGTCCGACCCCCGACACCACTACCAGCTGCGGGACAACCACGGCACGTCCATCCAAGGAGACCGGGTCTCCGTCACCTTCATGGAGCCGAGGCCGCCCGCGCCGCCGCACCAGGCGCCCAACGCCGATCGCAAGTACACCAACCGCGTCGATGAACTCGCCCGGCTGGAGAGTGTGGCCGCGCAGGTCCTACGGGAACGACGTGGCGCGCTCGCCCTGCTCACCGGGGAACGAGGGGTCGGCAAGAGCGTCACCCTCGCGGAGGTGGCCCACCGTGTGGGACGCGGGTTCGAGGCCGGCGACCTCTACTTCGACCTGCGCGACTGGCGCGACGGGGAAGGTGTGCTCGACGTGGCGGCGGTGCTGCGCAGGATGCTCGCCGAACTCCAGGTGGGGGACGTGGGCGAGGAGACCGACGCGTCGGTCCTGCACGGCCGGCTGCGCAGGACCACCACGGGAAAGCCGCTCCTGCTGCTCCTGGACGGGGTCGCCGACGAGAGGGATCTTCGCGCCCTGTCCCTGGGCACCGGACCGCACCTGGTCGTGGCCGCCTGCGCCTTCGGGTTCACCTCGACCGCGGAGCTGGTGGCCGGTGGCGCCGAAGCCGTCACCCTCACGGCGTTGGGCGGGGACGACTCGCTCGCGCTCCTACGCTCCTTCCACGGTGTCGACCGACGTCTGAGGGGCCGTGCGAATGGGCCGCCGCCGAACGGCTCGTCGAACTCTGTGGGGGCCTGCCCGCGGCACTGAGGATGGCCGCCGGGCACATCGAGGCCCAGGAACTGGGCGTGGCCGAACTGGTGAGCGCGATCCGGGAACGGCAACGCTCCACTTTTCCGCCAAGGAGCGGCGCCGAGGTCGTGGTCGACCTCGCGGTCTCCGGTCTGGCACCCGATCGGCGCCGAGTCCTCGACGTCCTCGCCACGGACCCGGGCCGCGGCTTCGACCGGGAACTGGCCCATCTCGTGCTGGGGGAGCGGGCCGACGAAGTGCTGAACGGACTGGCCGAGGCCGGGATGCTGCATCGCGGCGAGGGCGGCGGTCGCGGGATGGTGGAACTGGTCCGCGAACGGGTCCGGGAGGAGGCGGGTGAGAACTGGGCCTCCGACGCGTTCGCCGTGCTGCGCTACCACACCGTCACCCACCACCTGGCCGATCGCGCGGCGCTCGGGGAACGACACCGGCTCACCGACGACCTGCCCACCGCCGAACTCACCGTTCCGCCCGGAGACCACCTGGTCCCCTTCGACGGCCGGCGGGAGGCCGCGGAGTGGCAGGACCGTCAGATCGAGCGTGTCCCCGAACTGATGTCCCTGGCCCTGGAACTCGACCGCCCCCTGGCGGTGCCGGTACTGGCCGACGCGGTCTGGCCGACCTGTTACGGCCGTCGTCGTCTCAAGACCGGCGTTCGTATCTATCAACGTGCCCTGGAAGTGGCACGGCGGTCGGAACACCACGGTGCCGTCGCCCGCTGCGCCAACTACCTCGCCCGTCTGTACATCGAGCTCGACATGACGGAGCAGGCGCTTCCCCTTGTCGCCGAGGCGGAACGCGAGGCCGACCGTACCGACCACGAGCTCGACCGCGCGGTGGTTTTGGAGACACAGGCGCTGCTCAAGGAACGCGACCCCGACCTGCCCGGGTCGCCCCAGGACTCTCCGAGCGAACTGCTCACCCGCTGCCGTCGGATCCACCGCGAGGCGGGACGTCCGCGCGGTGAGGCGATGCAGACCTACCAGCTGGGTGGTCAGGCCCTGCGCCGAGGCGATCTCACCGAGGCGCTCCACGAGCTCACCCACGCGGAGGACATCGCCGACCGGCGTATCGCCGAGCTCGACAGGGAGAGCCCGGACCGGTGGGCACGGTGGGTCGTGGACGACTGGAAACAGCTTCGGGCCCGGATCCGACTGCTCCTGGCGCGGGGCCTGGCCGGGATCGACCGCACCCACGAGGCCGCGCGCAAGGCCGAGGCGGCCCTGGAGGTCTTCGTCCAGGTGGCCGACCCCGTCAAACAGGTGCGGGGCGCGCGGTTCCTGGCCGAACTGGACCGCACACGGGGCGAACACGACCTGTCACGCAAGCGGTTGGAGTGGGCCGGGAAGGTGGCCGGACATTACCACCTGGAAACCGAATCGGCGCAGATCCGGCGCGAACTCTACCGATAGCCCCGGACCTCCTCGACATCCCCCAGAAAAGCGAATTCCGGCGGGGGGGGGGTGCCTTTCAGACGCAGGGTTCGTTCACCCACGCGAAGGGGCAACCCATGGTGCCAGGCCCGCCACGGGTGGGCACGGCGTGACCAGGCCACGGCGGCGGCCGCCACCATGGAGGCGTCCAGGGGGTGGTCGCCGTGTACGTCGTGCACCCGCATCGCCGCACCGGAACGGTCCAACAACAGTGTGGAGTTCCGGTCCAGGGCGGCGACCGCCGACCGGGCACGCGGATAGGAGGCGATCCGCTCCTTCACCCAGGAGACCGAGTCCGCCTCACTCCGTACCCGCCGACGCGACCAGGCGTCGGCGGCGTCCCGGCGAGGGAGGGCGGTGTCCTCGGCGTCCACCACCAACGGGCGGGTGGCGGCCTCCTCCGGCGACCCGATGGGCACGGCCGAAGGGTGGCGTCGCAGAGACAGCTCTGTCCCATCCGGCCCCTTAACGGCCTCCGAGTCGATCCGCCAGGCGGTGACGTCGTCGACCTGAGGTTCCAGGTCGGGCAAGGGCGGGAAGTAGGCGGGGCGTTCGGGTTCGGTCAGATCCAGCAGTGAATACAGCACCGTACGGAGCCGGGACGCCGAGTCGCCGTGGTGTTCGATGAGTAGATCGGCCACCGGCACCACGGGGGACCGTGTGGCCAGGTCCACCTGTTCGACCAGGCGCCCCGAACCCAGACGCGGCAACAGGGAACCGAACTCCAACAGGGGCGAGGCCGGATCGATGTCGGCGATGTCGAAGGCCGCGAGCAGCACCGGCCGGCCCAGGGCGGCCGCGTAGTAGGTCACCGAACCCACGTCGCCCACCACCACGTCCGAGGCGATCAGGGCGGCGCGCCATCCTTCCTCCGGCGGGATCAGGGCCAGACCCGCCTCGATCTCGTCGGCCAACCACAGCTCCAACTGGGCCCGCCCGCGCGATCGCCACACGTTGGGGTGGGCGATGAGCGCTACCCGGTACTCGTCGTGGGGCAGCTCGGCGAGCAAGGCCCGCACCAGGTCGCGGCGCGCGCCCAACAACGACCCCCGATTCCAGGTGGAGGAGACCACCACCAGTCGACGATCGTCCACGTTCAGGGCTTCCCGGTACCGGTCGCGGCGCCCGCCGGCGGCGAGCATCCGATCAAAGGCCGGGTCGCCCACCACCACACCACGGCCCCGGGCCGCCGGGAGCACTCGATGGAGACGTTCGAGCTGCTCACGATGCGAGTACAGGAATCGCGTCGCGATGGGTTCGCCCTCGTGGAGGAGTTCGCTCGGATCCAGCCCGGAGGCCCTTGCCAACGAACCCGGGGCGGCGCCCACCCGTCGGTTGTGTCCGACCCCGTGCGGCATGAGTACCAGTGGGGCCGGCACCCGGTGAGGGGCGCCCTTGGCGCTGGCGGCCAACGCCAGGTCGTGCGGGCTGCGCAGGGCTTCTTCCCAGGGCAGGACCTCGTCGACACCGGCGGTGTGCAGTAGGGATTCGATCCCGGACTCGGAGGCCGAACCGGGGGTGATGGTGAAGGTGACCCCGACCCGCTCGTCGGCCAGCAGCGAGGTGACGTCCAGCAGCCGCCCGGCGGCGGGGACGCTGCGCACGACGGCGAGGACCTCGCGCCTGGGGGAGAGGGTCGCCCATTCGGGCGCTCGACGCTTCACGTTGCGGTTCTCGGAGCTCTCTGGATCGCCGGTCCGGTTCGTCCCGGTTCGGCAGGTCAGCTTACGGGAGCTCCGGTCAGGGCGCGCGATCGACCCGGGGTCCGACCCCAGGTGCGACAGAGGCCATACGCGAGACCACGGACGACGACCGTGCTGCGCGCAGTGATGCTTCCCGGCCACGACGAAGGGCCGTCGCCGGTGATCGAACACCGGCGACGACCCTTGTCGTGGGGGCAGGTCTACCCCTCCTCGACGACCTCGAATTCGAGGACGTCGGTGAACTCGCGGCCGTAGGAGTCGGTCGCGGTCACCTCGGCGGTGTGGGCGCCGGCTTCGAGGTCGCCGGGCAGGTCGAACCGCCACAGGTGCATGCTCCGGTCGGCGAGGCTGCCGCCGTGCACCAACTGCTGGGCGATCGCGTACGGGTCGGAGTACTCGACACCGACGTTGACGTCCTCACCCTCCATCTGCTGGGTGCGGGTGGCCTCCTGCGCGGGGGCTCCGTCGACGGCGACCTCGACGGTCGAACCTGTGGAACCCATGAAGAAGTTGGTCGTCAGCCAGGTGCCGTCGGCCAGGTCGGCCCGGTCGAGCACCAGCGGCTCGTCCAGCTCGGGGGCCTCTCCGGCGGGGTCGTCGTTCCACTCCTGGCGCTCGTCGAACCACTCGCGGAAGGTGGGGCTGTTCAGGCTCAGCTGCGTCTGCACCTCGTCGGACTCGCCCGTGACGGTGTAACGCTCCTGGAACTCGTTGCCCTCCACGTCCAACGTCACCACGCCGGGGCGGCCACCGTCACGGCCGATCGCGGTGGGGTAGCCGTCCTCGCCGACCTCGCCGGAGTACCAGTCACCGGAGATCGCGCCCGCGGTGATGTGCGGGAACGGGATTCCCTCGATGCCGAAGAGGTCACGCCAGCCCTCGACGTCGTCGCCGGTCTTGAGGTTCTCGATGCTGTGGCTGTGCCCGGCCACCGTGACGGCCTCACGGCCCTCCAACAGCTCGTGCACCCGGACGACCTGGTCGACCTGGTGCACCGGAGAGCTCTCGTCGGCGTAGTTGAGCAGACCGATGTGCCCGGCGACCACGATCAACTTGTCGTCGGACACGTTCTCCAGGTCGCTCTCCAACCAGGCCAGCTGCTCGTCGCTGATCCGGCCGTTGTACGACGGGCTGCCCTCCGGGTCGGCGCAGTGCTCCTCGATGCCCTCCGGGCTGTCCTCGGCCGCCGTGCACGGGTAGTCGACGGTGTTCAGCGCGACCACGTGCATGTCGCCCACGTCGTAGGAGTAGTAGGCGGGGGCGAGCTGCTCGCGGAAGGTGTCGAAGGAGTGCGCGGCGCTCGGGGCATCGAAGTCGAGGTCGTGGTTGCCGGGCAGGAAACGGGCGGGACCGTTGGTCTCGGCGGTCAGTTCCTTGATGTCGGGGTAGAGCGACAGGTCGTCACCCACGACGTCGCCGACGAACAGAGTGCCGCAACCCGCGTAGTCGTCACGCTCGGACAGGTCCTTGATGGCGCCGGCCCGGGCGTACTCGACCTCCTGCTTGTCATAGGTCTGCAGGTCACCGGCGATGACGCAGCTCTGCGCCGCCTCGGCGGTCAGCTCGCTCTCCACCAGGGGGAAGTTGATCGCGCCGGGCAGTGGACCGGTCGGCTCGATGCCCCCGTAACGCAGCTCGGGGGAGCCCTCGGGCAGGTGGTTGTAGTGGAACTGCGGAACGTTGTACTCGTCCACCGGCACCTGGTAGCCGGACGGCTGGGTGATCGACACCGTCATGTTGTCGAAGACGGGCAGTTCGTACCGACCCTCGTCATCGGTCCGCACCACGTCGCGGCCGTTGGTCACCGTGACCCCGGCCAGCCCGGCCTCGTCGTCACTGGCGCTGTCCCGGTCCTGGTCGATGAACACCTTGCCGGTCAGCACCGAGTCGTCCTCGGGAGTGTCCTCGGCCTGAACGACCTCGATCGCGCCACGGTAGGCGATGTCGTCCCAGTCCTGGTGCTGGGCCTGGGGCTGGTCCTGGGGCTGGGTCGGCGCGGCCGTGGCGGGCACCAAGGTGAGGGCACCGACGACGACCGCCGCCGTCGACACGGCGATAAGGGCACGAGAACAGCGGCGTGCCTGCGGAGGGAAGGGGTTTCGAGCATGTTGGGAACGTTTCGTGAGCATGCGGATTGCTCTCCGTCGCCTCGGGGGTGAAGCCGGTCGGGGGACCGACGGAAAGCAACCTTCGTCGATGGGGCTGAACACGGACCTAGTTGCCGACCAACAGCCGATTATCGGTCGGTGACGTGTTGTTCACTCATCGTTAGATGTTGGAGGCTTGGGGTCTTGGGGTCTGGGGGTTTGGAGTCTTGGAGAGGGGCGTCTGGTTTCGTGCTGCCGGTGGTGGGGGTGGGGGTTGTTGGGCGTTGCTCGGGCGGGTACGTGGGGCGCCTGGGGTCGAGTTCCTTGGGGTGGTTGGGCGGGGTGGGGGTGGGTTGGTGGGGCGCCTGAGATGGAGAACCTTGGGGTGGTTGGGCGGGGTGGGGGTGGGTTCTCCCTCCTTCCCCGCCGCGTGATTGTTGCCGCCCGCACCGTACGCGTCAAGGCAATGTTGAGTTGCTCATCAGCGGGGTTGGTGGCCTTGACCCGTACGGCACGGGCGGCGGTTTGGCGGCTATCGGGGAAGGGGGGAGAGTGGTTGGGGTCCTAACGGCCCAGGGCCCTTCGGGCCCCGGGGGCCCGGTCCGGCCGTGGCCGGCCGGATCCCTTCCCTTCCCTCTGGTGTCCTCGTGGGGCGCGTCGCCACTACGTGACGGGTCCGGTCACGAAGGGCCCGCTACAGGCCGGACACAGGGCGGGCCGCGTCCCTGCGGTGGCCGGCTCTGGTCTTCTCAGCGATGATCTTGTCCGTAGCGCCATGTTGGGCGCCCAACATGGCGCTACGGACAAGATCATCATGGTGGAGAGACAGCACGGGGTTGGTGGTGCGGGTGGGCCGGTACCTGGGGCGGGAGCCGGTACCGGGGGTGGGAGTCGTGCCGACACCCCCAACGGGAGCCGCTCCGGCCCCGGGATATGGCTCCGGGCGGGGGTTCGCGGTGTTTCTGGCTCTGGGCATGCTGATATCCCCACAGGGCACGGGCCCTTGGGATCTGACACCCAACCGGGGGTGTTCTCGCGGTGGTGTTCCACCTGGCGGAAACGCATGGTCGTGGAAGCGGGTGGTGGTCAGGGGGCGGTGGCTGGGGCTGGCTCCCCCTCACCATCCCCGGACCCGGCTTCCTTTCCCGCTTCCTGGCGGTTCTGGGCGTGGTGGTGTTCCCAGATCTGCCGGTTCACCTTGGCCTGCAACCGGTGCTTGAGCCGGTTGTGGGTCGAGCAGAGCACCTGCATGTTGTCGGCGCTGGTGGCCCCGCCGTGGGAGAACGGAACGATGTGGTCGTACTGCGACCAACTACGCGGCACATCACAACCCTCGTGCCACTCGCAGTAGGGCTTCTTGAACCCCGCCGCTTGACGGACCGGATCGGGGGCGCACCGCTGCTTACGCCCCACATCCAACAGAGTCCGACCCTGGGCGTCGGTCACGAACCGGCGCAACCAACTCTCGGGGGTCAAACGGGCCACCATCTGATCAGGCAACACCACACCATCCTCGGTAGTGGCGGGCTCAGTCGACCCATCACCGAGGAAGCGCTTCAGCGGGACGGTGATGTTCAACGTGGCCAACGGTTGGCGGCTCAGGCTGGAGCAACCCCGGTGGCCCAGAGCGGTCTCGAAGATCCGCATCATCGCGTCATAAGTGCGCTGATGCTTCGGCATCGCCGCGTTCTCCGGCCCATACGGCTCGGTGTAAGCCTCCAAGGCGGCCTGGATCAGCTCGTTATCGGCCCCCGGCCCCCACATCCGCAACAAAAACCCGGACTCGAACGTGGGCGAGAACTGCGCACCCCGGTTCTCGAACGTTTCTTCATAGTCCCGGTCGGCCTTATCCGGATCCAAGCGGGCCACGAACCATTTCGTCGCGTCCCGCAACTGGCGCACCGAAGCCTGCGGGCACTCGGCCTTGAAACCGATCAGCCCGAATTCCAACCGGGCTCGAAACCCCTCCACCGAAGGACGCTGGGCACGGAATTCCTCATCCGCCGTTTCCAGGACCTTCGCCCACTCACCCACAGCCTTTTCGGTGGAGGTCGCGATGGCGCACGCTTCACCCAAGGACAGGGCGCTGGTCTGGAAGGCTTCTTCCACCAGGGGCAGCTGCTGCTTGTACAAAGCGCGGGCGAGGGTGGCAAGGCTCTTGGCCTCGGCCGGGGAGGTCCCCCACTGGTGGGTGATCCACGCCTGGATACTGCGCTGGCCACCCTCTTCCAGCAGGGCGCCGGTGGTCTCCATCCGGGCCAGGGCGGGCAGCATCCCATAACGGATACGATCTGTTTCCTGGTTGAGCCGGCCGAACTGTGCGAGCACATCGCCCTCGCACCCGAACGGGATATCCCGGCCGGAGAATTCCACCGCCATCTCCCGCGCACCCGCCATCGCCTTATCGACCGGGGTATTCCCGGTCGGGCGCGGTGCGTGGGGAGGAAAGCTCATACTCTGATTATATGCGAACACCCCAGGAAATGGCAGGCCTACCCGACAGTTTATTCAACCTATTTTCAGGCCTGTGAATGTGTCTACCATAGATGGGGTGGCCATTCTGGGTTATCCACAACCTCTTCCCCTATGACCGGATCCACCTATCACGGAGATGCTCCTAGCGACTTCGTTGGAGGGGCTCTGAATGGAAACGATCTTGCTCGTAGCGCCATGTTGGGCGCCCAAATGGGCGCTAGGAGCAAGATCATCGCTGTGAAGACCAGGGCCGGCCACCGCGAGGACGCGCCCGGCCCCGTGCCTGGCCTGTAGCGGGTCCTTCGTGACCGGACCCGTCACGTAGTGGCGACGCGCTCAACGAGGACACCAGGCGGAAGGGAAGGGATCCGGCCGCCTGCGGCCGGACCGGGCGAAGCCCGGGGCCGTTGGGGACCCCAACCACTCTCCCCCCTTCCCCGATAGCCGCCAAACCGCCGCCCGTGCCGTGCGGGTCAAGGCCACCAGCACCGCTGTCAGAGCACTCAACATTGCCTTGACGCGTGCGGTGCGGGCGGCAACAATCACGCGGCGGGGAAGGAGGGAGAACCCACCCCCACCCCGCCAGACCACCGGCAGGCTCTCGACCCGGGGCGCCCCACCAACCACCCGAGCAACCCCCAACAACCCCAAGAGCAGAGACCTCAGGCGCCCCACCCACACCCCACCCACCAACCCCAAGACTCCCGACCCCAGGTGCCCCACCGGCCTCGACGTGAATGCGGGTGTCCTTCGCCTTGTGTGTCAGATGTGTCGACCCAAGTGTTCGGTGGTCAGCCCACGTACTCGGCGCGGACCGCGTAGATGGCGGCCTCGGTGCGCGAGTGCACCTGGAGCTTCTCCAGGATGTTGCGGACGTGGTTCTTCACGGTGTTCTCGGTGATGAACAGGCGCCCACCGATCTCGCGATTGTTCATGGACCTGGCCAGGAGCTTGAGCACCTCGGTCTCGCGGGGGGTGAGCTGGGGGAGCGTCTCCTTGGGCCGATGGGAGGTCTCCTGTTTGGCCAGCTCGGCGAACTCGGCGATCAGCTTGGTCGCCATGGAGGAGTCCAGGCACGAGCGGCCGGTGGCGATGGTCCGCACCACGCGGGGCAGGTCGGTCACGGCCATCTCCTTGAGAAGGTAGCCGGTCGCGCCGGCCTTGAGGGCCTCGAACAGGTCGGATTCGGACTCGCTCATGGTGAGCATCACGAACTTGGCGTCCGGCGCGATGGCGCGGATGCGGGGGCCCGCCTCGATGCCGGTGGTGTGCGGCATCATCACGTCCATGATGATGACGTCCGGTTGCAGCTCGCCGGCCTTCTGGACGGCCACGTCACCGTCGCCGGCCTCGCCGACCACGTCGATGTCGTCCTCGTCGTCCAGGACCGACACCAGGCCACGGCGGAAGAGGGCGTGGTCGTCGACGACCATGATGCGCAGCGGGCGGGTGGGGGTGGGGCCGTCGACCGGTCGTATCTCGGCGGGGGCGGATTGAGGGGTCACCGGAACAGCTCCTGATTTTCGTTCGGACCGGAAGGAGAATGGACGTCGGGCCTTTGTCCGCCTGCGCGGGAACCGCTGTGGCGCGGGGCGAGAGGTGGTCGAGGGAGAGCGGCCATACCCATGGGAACTCCTGATGCCGAGGGTCGGTCCCATGTTCTCACGGGCGGTCGGCTCGTGGCTGTCGATTCCGATTTCCCGCCTGATCGACAGGACCGGCCCGAGCGACGTGACCCGTCCGAGGGGCATGAAAAAAGCCGCGCGCTGAAGGCGGCGGCGTGAATGCACTACGAGTCTGTGCGGGGGCGAGATGGGTCGAGATCGGGCGAGGGCGATTCCAGAGACCTCTCGCCACTTCTAATTTATAGCGCACCCCCGGGCTTGCGGCAAGACCCCGGTGGTGGTTCACAATCGACCATCGTGAGCACAACCCACGATCGGGGAAACGACGTGAACACCCAGGCCACCAGCGCCTTCGACCTTTCCGAACACCTCGCTCCCAAGGCCGACCCGAAGCTGATCGCCGACGACGAGCGACACTTCTCCGCCATCGCGCGCAGCCTCGAAAACGGCATCGCCGACCTGAGTGAACGCCTCGACGTCCAGCGCCGGTCCTCGGGCGGCAACATCCGAGAGACGGTCGAGCGAGACATGGAGATCCACCGCCTGTCCTCCCGGTTGCGCGCCCTGCGTCGCTTCGGCCTGGACCTGTGTCTGGGGCGATTCGTCCGTGAGGGCGAGGACGAGCCCGTGTACATCGGCAGGCTCGGCCTCTCCGATCCGGAGGGCGACCGCCTGCTCATCGATTGGCGCTCGCCCGCCGCCGAACCGTTCTTCGCCGCCACCCACGCCGACCCGATGGGTCTGGTCAGCCGCCGCCGTTACCGATGGAAGCTCGGCCGGATCGGCGACTACTGGGACGAGGTGTTCACCGAGGACGGCTTCGAGGGCCACGCCGCCCTCGACGACCAGTCCGCCTTCATCGCGAGTCTGGGCGCCAACCGCTCCGACCGGATGCGCGACGTGCTCGGCACCATCCAGGCCGACCAGAACGCCATCATCCGGGCGGGTGCCTCCGGCGCCCTGGTCGTCGACGGGGGACCGGGCACCGGTAAGACCGTGGTCGCCCTGCACCGCACCGCCCACCTGCTCTACGCCGACTCCCGACTGGGCCACCGGCGCGGTGGGGTGCTGTTCATCGGCCCCCACCAGCCCTACCTGGCCTACGTCGCCAACGTCCTGCCGAGCCTGGGCGAGGAGGGCGTACAGACCCGCACGCTGCGCGACCTGGTCCCCGAGGGCGCCATGGCCGGCGAGGAGACCGATCCCGAGGTCGCCCGGCTGAAGGAGTCCGCGCGCCTGGTGGAGGCGATCGAACCGGCCGTGCGGTTCTACGAGCGACCGCCCACCGAGGCCATGACCGTGTCGACCCCGTGGTTCGACCTGTGGTTGAGCGCCGCCGACTGGAAGGAGGCGTTCGACGCGGTCGACCCGGGCACCCCGCACAACGAGGCGCGCGAACGCATCCTGGAGGAACTGGTCGCGATCCTGGACGACCGGCACGAGGAGGAGGACGTCACCACGAAGATGTTGCACTCCTGGCTACTGCGCGACCGGGAGCTGATCGGTGCCCTGTACCGGTCCTGGCCGCTGCTGGAACCCACGGACCTTGTGGGCGACCTGTGGTCGGTCCCGGCTTACCTGCGCCTGTGCGCGCCCTGGTTGGAACCCGACGAGGTCCGCGCCCTGCAACGCGAGGACGCCCAGGCCTGGACGGTGTCGGACCTGCCGCTATTGGACGCGGCCCGGCGGCGACTCGGCGACCCGAAGGCCTCCGAGCGCAAGCGCCGCCACGAGACCGCCGCCGAGACCGAACGCGAGCGCGTGTCCTACGTCATCGACGATCTGATGGCCGCGGACGACGACGGGGAGGGGCTGGTGACGATGCTGCACCACGCCGACCTGCGCGAGAACCTGGTCGACGAGGCGGCCCTGCCGACGGGTGACGCGGACCTGCTCGCCGGCCCGTTCGCGCACATCGTCGTGGACGAGGCCCAGGAACTGACCGACGCGGAGTGGCAGATGCTGCTACAGCGTTGCCCCTCTCGAAGCTTCACCATCGTGGGCGACCGCGCCCAGGCCCGGCACGGTTTCACCGAGTCCTGGTGGGAGCGGCTGGAGCGGGTCGGCTTCGACCGGGTGGAGTCGGCGTCGCTGAGCATCAACTATCGGACCCCGACCCAGGTGATGGAGGCCGCCGAACCGGTCATCCGGGCCGTGTTGCCGGACGCCAACGTGCCGACCTCCGTCCGTGAGGGCGTCCCGGTGGAGTACGGCCGTGTCGAGGAACTGGAGTCGGTCGTGGCGGCCTGGGCGGCGGAGAACGACGAGGGCATCGCCTGCGTCATCGGGGCGCCCGACTTTCGCTCCGGTCCGCGAGTGCGGTCACTGACCCCGACCCTGGCCAAGGGGCTGGAGTTCGACCTGGTCGTACTCGTCGACCCACAGGACTTCGGGGAGGGCACCGAGGGCGCGGTCGACCGCTATGTCGCCATGACCAGGGCCACCGACCGGCTCGTCGTTCTCACGAGCGCCTGACACGAATGTGTGCGGGACCTCCGGTAAAGGAACTTTCGTTCGCCGTGGGTCCCGCGTTAGTCTTGAGCCATGATCCAGTCGGTTCTCTACCTTTAACGGCGTCGTCCGCCGCCCACGCTCGTCGAGCATCTCCGAGCGTCGCGTCGCGGCCATGACGACCTGACCCCATCGAGGGTCGCCGTTTTCGGCATGCCCACCAACCCGGTCACCGGGTGACTTCGGCGTGCCCGTTGTAGAGGACACACATGCCCACCGCCCTTCCTGCGCGTTCGCGCGCGCAACTCGTCGTGTCCGGGGTCTCCGTCGCCCTGGGCGCCCACCGAGTGCTCTTCGACACCGACCTCACCGTCACCCCCACCTCCCGGATCGCGATCGTGGGGGAGAACGGACGGGGCAAGACCACGCTCCTGCACGTACTCGCGGGCACGCTCGTCCCCGACGAGGGCACCGTGAACCTGGTCGGCACGCTGGGCCTGGCCGAACAGGAGATGTCCACCGCCGACCGACGCACCGTGGGAGAGGTGATCGCGGACGCCTTGGCCGACTCCCTGGCCGCGCTCGCCGAACTCGACACCGCCGGGCTCGCCTTGGGCGAGAACGCCGCCGGGGCCGAGGAACGGTACGCGCGGGCCCTGGAACGCGCCGAGGCGCTGGACGCCTGGGACGCCGAACGCCGGATCGACATCGCCCTGGACGCGCTGGGCGCCGAAACGGATCGCTCCCGTCGACTCACCGAACTGTCGGTCGGCCGGCGCTATCGGGTCCGCCTGGCCTGTCTGCTCGGCGCCGAGGACGACTTCCTCCTGCTCGACGAACCCACCAACCACCTGGACCGTGCCGGTCTGGACTTCCTCACCGAACGCCTGCGTCGGCGCTCGGGAGGCGTGGTGGTGATCAGCCACGACCGCGCGTTGCTGTCCGACGTGGCCCACACCGTGGTGGACCTGGACCCCACCGACGACGGCCGTCCCCGAGTCCACGGCGGCGGGTACGAAGGCTACCGCCGGGGTCGCCGGGCCGAACGGGAACGCTGGGAGCAGGAGTACGCGCAACAACAGGAGGAGAGGTCGCGCCTGCGGGACCTGCTGAGTTCGGCACAGAACCGGCTCGTGTCGGGGTGGCGCCCGGACAAGGGCACCGGCAAGCACCAGCGCGCCACCCGCGCGGGCGGACTGGTCAAGAACGTGCACCGTCGTCAGGCCGACCTGGACACACACGAGGTCACCATGCCCGAACCACCGCAGCGGTTCCGGTTCCCCGACCTGCCCACACGGTCCGGTACGACGCTGTTGGCGGCCGAGGGGATCACCGTGGCGGAGCGACTCACCACCCCCGCCTCGCTGACCCTGCGGGGCGGGTCGAGGCTGGTGGTCACCGGCCCCAACGGAGCCGGGAAGTCCACGCTGCTCTCGGTACTCGCCGGTGAGCTGGAACCCACCACCGGCCGGGTGCACGGCTCGGGTGAGGCCCGCGTCGTGCTGTTGCGGCAGGAGTCCGAGCCGCCGTTGGATCGCCGGGCCGCCGACGTGTACGCCGACGCGAACGGCTCCGTCGGCCTGTCCTCGCTCGGGTTGTTGCGCCCACGGGAGATGGGAAAGCGGGTCGGTGAACTGTCCATGGGTCAGCGCCGCCGCCTGGACCTGGCACTGGCCCTGACCCACCGGCCGCACGTGCTGCTGTTGGACGAGCCCACCAACCACCTGTCGATCGCGCTGGTGGACGAGCTCACCGCGGCCCTCGAAGCCACCGAGGCCGCAGTGGTGCTGTCCACCCACGACCGGCGATTGCTGCGCGACGTCGGAACCTGGCCGCGCCTGGACCTGTCCGCCTACGCCCGGGGCTGATCCCGAACACGAGGAAGGGGCGGTGGCCGTCTCATCGGCCACCGCCCCTTTCAAGGGTGTGCGATCACTCCGCGGGCGCGGAACGACGGACCAGGAAGGTCGCGAAGAACGCCAGGGTGGTGATGGCGGCACCGAGCATGAACGCGACGTGGATACCGCCGGCCTCGGCCGCGACGGTGCCCATACCGCCCTCGACATGGCTCGCGGCCACCGCGGTCATCACCGCGATGAACGCGGCCGTGCCCGCGGCGCCGGCGACCTGCTGCACGGTACCGACCACGGCGCTGCCGTAGGAGTAGAGCCGCTTGGGCAGGGAACCCAACGCACCGGTCAGCAACGGGGTGAACATGAAGCCCAGTCCGATGCTCAAGAACACGTGCGCGGTCACGATGGAGGCGATCGTGGTCTCGGTGTCGAAGGTGGTCATGGACCACATCACCAGGGTGACCACGGCCGCGCCCGGCGTGACCAGCGGACGGGGTCCGAACCGGTCGTAGAGGCGGCCGACGATCGGGGCCAGCAGACCCATCACCAGACCACCGGGCAGCATCGCCATACCGGTGGCGAGGGTGTCGTGGCCCAGCACGTTCTGCATGTAGACCGGCAGCAGGATGATGACGCCGAACAGCGCCATGAAGCTGGCCAGCACCAGGCTGATCGAGATGGTGAACTGGCGGGATTCGAAGACCCGCAGGTCCAGCAGGGCCCGGTCCTCACGCTGCAATCGCAGCTGACGCCACACGAACAGCGCCAAGGACACGACGCCCACGCCGATGGCCAGGACCGGAGACACGCCGGACCCGGCGTCGGAGGCCTCTCCCAGGCTGGAGAAGCCGTAGACCAGACCACCGAACGCGAAGGCCGACAGCACGATCGACAGCACGTCGACGCGGGCGGTGGTCGGCTCGGTGATGTTGCGGATGAAGACCGCGCCCAGGGCCAGGCCCACCAAAGCGATCGGCAGGACCAGGCCGAACATCCAACGCCAGTCCAGCACGTTGAGGATGAGCCCGGACAGGGTCGGTCCCACGGCCGGCGCCACCGCCATGACGATGGAGATGTTGCCCATCACACGGCCGCGACGGTCGTTGGGGACCATGTTGAGCACGGTCGTCATGAGCAGCGGCATCATGATCGCGGTTCCGGAGGCCTGCACGATCCGGCCGAGCAGCAGGACCGTGAAGTTCGGCGCCAGGAAACAGATCAGGGTGCCCAGACTGAACAGGGTCATCGCCGTGATGAAGACCTGTCTGAGGTGGAACCGCTGCAACAGGAAACCGGTGATGGGAATGACCACGGCCATCACGAGCATGAAGGCGGAGGTCAGCCATTGTCCGGTGGAGACGGTGATCCCCAGGTCGCGGCTGAGGGCGGGCAGGGCCACACCCATGATCGTCTCGTTCAGGATGACGACGAACGCCGAGACCAGGAGGAGCGGGATGACGAGCCGGGTGGCGCGTTGGTCGACGCCCTCGTCGATGGTGGTGGATGGGGTGTGCCTGGTCACGTATTTCCTTGGGCGCTCATGGATGGGCTGGACGTCCGGGGGATCGCGGGGGAGGAGCGGGCCCGCTTCGATGACCGTTTCGTCCCCGACGCAGAGTGAACCCCGCCGAACAGGGCAGTATTCCGCGTCGGGGCGAGTGCGCAAAGTGGTTTTTCGAAGCGAAGCGTCCGCTTTGTCCAGTCTAGAGGACGGGACGTCCCGTCTCGCCGGATTTACCAGCTGCGGCGCCGCGTCCACAGGTGGGCCACACCGACGAACGCCACCGCCCACGCAGTCAGTACCGCCAGGGCCATCACCGGGTGGAGGGTGTCCGTGCCGGCGCCGAAACCGGCGACCGCGTGCACCGCCTCACCCGGCAGGTAACGCAGGACACCGTCCAGGGAGTCACCCGGGACCCAGGCCAGGAGCGTCGGTAGGACGAACAACACCAACGTCCCCACCACACCGCCGGGCAACGAACGGGCCACCGTGGTGCAGGCCAACGTCACCGTGCCGTAGAAGGGGACCATCACCACACTTCCGAGCACGACGCGCGCCACCCCCTCCGCGGTGAACGCGACGGTCGTCCCGTCGGAGAGCACGCTCACCAACTGCCCGGCCGCGAAAGCGCTCAGTCCGGCCGCCAGTCCGCACAACAGCCCGCCCCCGGCCACCACCAGGGCCGAAGCCGCCAATCGTCGCCCGCGCCGGGGCACGGCCAACAGAGCGATCCGGTTCAGGCCGGTGGACTGTTCGGCGGCGACCAGTGAGGCGACCAGGACCACCACCACGAACGTCGCCGCGTCCACCCCCAACATGGAGGTGGTCACCACGTCCAACGCCGACATCCCCGACACCGAACCTCCGGTCGTGGTCTCGGCGGTGAACAGGAACATCGCGGCCACCGCGGCACCCACCACCGCGCACACCACCGGGGCCAGGCGTGTCTGGACCAGCGTGGTCGAACGGGACCACTCGGCGGCCAGCACCGCCCCGAACCCGGGCTTCCTTCGACTGTCAAGCATGGTCGACCCTTCCCCTCTCGTCCTCTTCCTCGCTGTTCAGAGTGAGGAAGGCCTCCTCCAACCCGGTGCGCAACGGGGTGAGTTCGTGCAGTTCCAGGCCCTCCCGCGCGGCCAGCGCACCCAACGCCGGGGCGTCCAGCCCCACCACCTCCACCGCGTCGTCGTCGCCCGGGCGCACCGTGGCGCGCCCCGCCACCAAGCGGGTCAATCTGTCCACCTGGGGGGAGACCACCCGCACCCGAGCGGCGCCGGTACCGCGAGAGAGTTCCTCGGCGGGAAGGTCGGCGATCAACCTGCCCCGCCTCAGCACCAGCACGTGGTCGGCGGTGGCCTCCATCTCGCCCATCAGGTGGCTGGAGACGAACACGGTGCGCCCTTGGGCGGCCAGGTCGCGCAACAGGGCGCGGACCCAGGCGATGCCCTCCGGGTCCAGCCCGTTGAGCGGCTCGTCCAGGACCAGCACCGCCGGATCGCCCAGCAACATCGCGGCGATCCCCAAGCGCTGGCGCATCCCCAACGAGAAGGAACCCACCCGCCGGGTGGCCGCCTCGGCCAGACCCACCTGGTCGAGTAGGTGGTCGGCGCGGGAGAGGGGGATCCGTCCGGCCCGGCACAGCCACCGCAGGTGGTCGCGGGCGGTGCGACCGGGGTGCGGGGCCTGCGGGTCGAGCAGGGCGCCCACCGTGCCCAGCGGGTCGGGCAGGTCTCGGTAGGCCAGACCACCGATCCGGGCGTGACCCGAGGTGGGTTCCTCTAGGCCCAGGAGCATGCGCATCGTCGTGGTCTTACCCGCCCCGTTGGCCCCCAGGAAGCCGGTGACCCGTCCGGGATGGACGGTGAAGTCGAGATGGTCGACGACGGTGGTGTCGCCGAAGGTTCTGGTGAGCGAGTCGACCTCGATCACCGGTGTCGTCGTTGTCATACCTCCACGTTGCCTCTGAGGGAGGGATCCGACCTCGTTCCTTTGTCAGTGGGACACCGTGACGGTTGTCAGGGGTGCGTCGGTCCTCACCGCCATAGAGTCGCCCCATGGCCAGAACAGAGGAGCGATACCCGCTCGTCCGGATCGGCGGCGCCCTGTTGGGGCTGCTCGCCCTGCCGGGGTGGCCGCCGGCCGCCCCGGACCGACCGGTCGCCCTGGTGTTGCTGGTCGGCGCGCTGTACACCGTCTCCTGTCTGGCGTCCATCCCCCTGGTGATGGAGCGTCGGCCCGCCCTTCGACTTCCGGTCTGTGCGGGATTGCTCGCCGCCGGATGGGCGATCCTGGTCTGGCTCGGCCCGCACAATCACTGGGTGTTGCTCTACGCCCTCGTGGTCATCGCCGCGATGTTGCCCCTGTTCTGGACCCTGGCCCTGACCGGGGCCACCATGGTGGGCCTCCTGGTCTGGGGCGCGGCCACCGGAGACGCGTTCGCCCGGGTCCCCGACCTGATCATGATCGCCTCCGTGACCGCCGTGGTCGGGCTCTTGGCCTCCCTCGTGGAGGCCAACACCGAATTGCGCCGGGCCCGCGAGCAGGTCGCCGAACTGGCCACCGCCCGCGAACGCGAACGCGTGGCCCGTGACCTGCACGACATCCTCGGCCACAGCCTCACCACCGTCGCGGTCAAGGCCGGACTGGCCCGCCGGGTCCTGGACAAGGGAGGTCCCCCGGAAACGGCGTCCGCGCAGATCGGCGAGGTCGAGGAACTGGCCCGGCGCGCCCTGGGCGACGTGCGGGCCACCGTCGACGACTACCGCGAGGTACGCCTGCCCGTGGAGCTGTCCAACGCCGCCGAGGCACTGCGCTCCATCGGGGTGGACGCCGACCTGCCCCGTGCCATCGACGACCTCGACCCCGCCCTGCGCTCGGCCTTCGGATACGTGCTGCGTGAGACCGTCACCAACGTGGTCCGGCACGCCCACGCCGACCGGGTACGGGTGCGTCTGGGGAGGGACCACATCGAGATCACCGACGACGGAGACGGCCACCCCGAGGGCCGGTTCGGCAACGGACTGTCCGGTCTGAGTGAGAGGATGCGTGCGGTGGACGGACGGCTGAGCACCGGCCCGGGACTGCTCGATGGCGACCGAGAGGGGTTCACCGTGTACGCGTACGGCGGACGGACGGGGGAGTCACGATGATCCGGGTGCTCGTCGCCGACGACCAGGCCCTGGTGCGCGGTGCCCTGGCCGCCATGCTCGACCTGGAGTCGGACTTGGAGGTCGTCGCCCAGGCCGCGTCCGGGCAGGAGGCGCTGGACGAGGGACTGCGCACCAGACCCGACGTCGCTCTGCTGGACGTGCAGATGCCGGGCCTTGACGGGTTGGGCGCCGCCGAACGCCTGCGCGAACGGTTGCCCTCGTGTCGGGTGGTCATGTGCACCACCTTCGGGCGTCCCGGTTACCTCACCCGCGCGCTGGCCGCGGGCGCGAGCGGGTTCGTGGTCAAGGACGCACCGCCCGAACACCTGGTCGACGCCGTCCGCCGCGTCCACCGGGGCCTGCGCGTCATCGACCCGCAGTTGGCCACCGAGTCGTTGGCCGGTGGTCCCAGCCCGCTCACCGATCGCGAGCGCGACGTGCTGCGCGCCGTGGCCGATGGCGCCACCGCAGCGGCGGTCGCGGTCCGTCTGCACCTGAGCCCGGGTACGGTGCGCAACCACCTGTCGGCGGCCATGGGCAAACTCGACGCCCGAACCCGAGTGGAGGCGGCCCGCGCGGCCGAGGACCGCGGCTGGCTCTGAATCGGGGTGCTCACCCCGGGGTGCCGTTCGGGAGGACCCACAGCTCCCGGGGGTGGCGCATCATCCAACTCTCCACCGGTGCGGTGCCCTCTGGTCGCGGGTCCAGGGCCAGGCGCGGGAAGCGCTCGAACAGGGCCCGCAACGCCACATCGAGCTCCAGTCGGGCCAGCGGGGCGCCCAGGCACAGGTGGGGGCCGTGACCGAAGGCGAGGTGACCGCGGGTGTCCCGGCCCACGTCGAAGGCGTCCGGATCCGTCCAGGCCCGCGCGTCGACGTTGGCCGCGGCGAAGCCCAGCAGCAACATCTCGCCCTCCGGCACGGTGACCCCGGCCAGTTCGGTCTCGCGGGTGCTGAAGGCCGCCGGTAGCAGGCTCACCGAGGAGTAGCGGCGCAGGATCTCCTCGACGGCCGCGTCCCACTCCACCTCGCCACCGGTGACGCGCTCCAACTGGTCGGGGTGGTCCAGCAGTGCCCGGATTCCGTTGGTCAGCGTGCC
The DNA here is from genome assembly GCF_053619415.1 of Nocardiopsis sp. NPDC055551. Classification (NCBI taxonomy): domain Bacteria; kingdom Bacillati; phylum Actinomycetota; class Actinomycetes; order Streptosporangiales; family Nocardiopsidaceae; genus Nocardiopsis; species Nocardiopsis sp. NPDC055551. The sequence continues at coordinate 610,398 of NZ_JBSHJJ010000001.1, forward strand.
CATGGTGGTTTCGAAACCGGCCATGACCAGGAGGAACACGTTGGCGACGATCTGGTAGTCGCCCAGACGGTCCTCGGGGCGGGCCTCGGCGTCGGTGACGATCAGGGCGCTGACGAGGTCGTCGCCGAGGTTCTCGCGGCGTTCGGCGACCAGCTTCCGCAAGAAGGCCCAGGAGTCGGGGAAGACGCTCGCGTCGGTGAGTTCGAACAGTCGGCGGGCCAGGTCTCCAAGGACCGGGGCGTCGTGGGCGCCGATCCCCAGCAGTTCGACCAGGACCCCCACGGTCAGCGGCCAGGCCAGCCGTTCCTTGACGTCGATGGCGTCGGTCCCGTCGAGGTCGGACAGCAGCCGGTCCGTGATCTCCTCGACCCGGGGGCGCAGGGTCTCCACGCGTCGCCGGGTGAAGTGCGTCTGCAGGGGTCTGCGCAGCCGGGCGTGTTCGGCGCCGTGTGTGGTGAGCAGGCTGCCGATGGCGCCGCCCACCAGCCGGGCGAGCGGGCTTCGGGGGTCGACCTCGCCTTCGCGCAGGGCCCGCCAGTTGCGTCCGGCGTCACCGCGCACGAAGGTTCCGTCGCGGTCGGCCAGGACGGTGCGCAGCGGCTCGTAGTGGGTGACGGCCAGGGCGTTCACCCCGCCCAGGTCCACTTCGACCACCGGTCCGGCCGCGTGCAGGGTGCGGGCGAGGGCGTCACGGTCCAGGTCCTGGGGGTCGATGCTGATGCGTCGCGGTGCCACGGAGCTCCTTCGGGGTGGGGGCTTTGTGGGTCTACCAGCGGATCGGGCCGGAGAAACCCGTAACCCGAAAATCTACGACGTAAAGCCAGCTGTTCTCCTCACTCCACGCGACAATGATCGACATGGACTTCTCCGATCCCCTGCCCGGGACCACCAGCGAGGAAGAGCGTCGAAGCGGTGCGAGGGTGGCGTTGCTGCCCGTGGGCAGCTTCGAACAGCACGGCCCCCACCTGCCGCTGACCACGGACACCGTCATCGCCTCGGCTCTGGCACAGGTCGTGGCCGACGCGAACCCCTCATTGAGGCTCCTGCCGCCGCTCGCCTTCGGTTGCTCGCACGAGCACGCTTCCTGGCCGGGCACGGTCAGCGTCTCGGCGCCCACCCTGCACGCCATGGCCGCCGACATCGCCGCTTCGCTGCGCGCCTCGGGCACCCCCAAGCTGGTGGTGGTCAACGGGCACGGCGGCAACCACGTCCTGGCCAACCTGGTGCAGGCCTCCGGCGGTGACATGGCGCTGTTCCCCGGCCCACACGATTGGGAGGCCGCTCGCAAGGCTTCGGGGATGGGCACCACCAACGACCGGGACATGCACGCCGGGGAGTTGGAGACCTCGGTGCTGTTGCACATCCGTCCCGACCTGGTCCGTGTCGGCTATGAGGAGTCCGATCACTTGGCCGACCGGCGCGACCACATGCTCACCACCGGGCTGAGCCGTTATACGCGGTCGGGGGTGGTGGGTCTACCGTCGCGCGCCACGGCGAACAAGGGGCGTGACCTGTTGGCGTTCCTGGCCAAATCCTTCACCGGGTACCTGAACGCGCTCGACGGGGCGTAGCCGCCACAGCAGCACCACCACGCCGGGCAGGGCGGCGATCAGGGCGAGCAGCCCGTAGAGCACCGACACGGTCAGGCCGGTCGCCGCACCCAACCCCGCGGCGCCGAAGGTCAGCGTGGTCACCGCCTCGCGTGGCCCCCAACCACCGATGCCGGCCGGCACGCTCATGGCGACCAGGGCCGCGATCGCCAGTGGTACCAGGACGGGCACGGGGGCGGTGACCCCCGCGGCGTGCGCCGCGACCAGGAACAGGGTCACGTGCCCGGCCAGGGCCGCCACCGACACCAGCAGGACCCCGGGGCCGGTGGAGGCGGTGAACAGGCCCGAGCGGGCGTCGGCGAGGGTGGCCGTCAAGGCGTGCCGGCGGCGGGTGCCGTGCCGCCTTGAGAACAGCAGGCCGACGCCCACCACGGTGGCGACCAGGACCGGTGGCGCCAGGGCCGCCGCCAGGGTGAGCAGCCCGGGGCCGAGCAGGGCGGCGGGCAGTGTGAACAGCAGGGTGGCGCCGGTGGCGGCCAGGACCACCTGCCCGGCCGCGCGTTCGAGTACCACCGCGCGTACGCCCCGGGGTAGGTCACCGGCGTAGCGGCCGTGGCCCAGGGCCCGGTGTACGTCGCCCAGGATCCCCGAGGGCAGGACGGCGTTGAGCAGGATGGCGCGGTAGTAGTCGCCGATGGCGCGACCCCAGGGCAGTCGTAGACCCACTCCGCGGGCCACCAGGATCCAGCGGGCCGCGCAGAGCACGGTCGTGACCAGGCCGATGGCCAGGGCGGCGCAGACGGTGCGGCCGTCGAGGGAGGTGAAGGCGTCGGTGAAGGCCTCCACCGGGTACCACCAGACCAGGGCGGCGAGCAGGGCCGCGCCGATGAGTGGTCGGGCCCGGCGTCGCAGGTTCTCGCTCATGGGAACCTCACGGGTGTCCCGGATAGCCGTTGGGGAGGGCGAGCAGGTCGGTGTGGTGTACGAGCGCCACGAGTTCGTGCCGTTCGCACTGGTCCATGCGGTGCCGTAGGTGGTCGGCGGGGATCTGCGCGTGCTGTTCGCCTGCGGCCCGGAGCCTGCCGCGCAGCCAGGCGAGGGTCAGGTCGCGGTGTTCGGGGAGCAGCCGCCAGGGGCTGGGATAGGTCAGGACCCGTCGCCCCAGGGAGCGGAAGGTCCGGGTGGTGAACGCGGTGGCGTCGGGCCCCAGGCGGCCGGCGCGGCGTTGGTGGTCGTTGAAGGCGTCGGTGATGGAGGCGTCGGCCGGGTGCGCGGGGTACAGGTCCACGCGGCCGGTGACGGTCAGGGTGAACAGGACGGCGCAGCCCGCTTCGTCCGCGGCCCGGGCGATGGACAGGACCTGGTCGCGGGTGAGCAGGTCGAGCAGGGCCGAACCGGTGACCAGGTCGGTGTGGGCCAGGTCGGCGGCGGTGACCTGGTTCAGGTCGCGCAGGCACATGCGGGCCTGGACGGTGGATCCGTCGGCGGAGACGCGGGGCATGCGGGCGCCGGCCAGGTTCAGCAGGTGGGGATCCAGGTCGTGGAGCATCCAGGTCTGGGGGCCGGCCAGGCGTGGGGCGAGCCAGCGGCCTTGGGAGCCGGTGCCACAGCCCAGGTCGGTGATGCGGATGGGGCGCCTGCCGGGGCCCGCGCCGCGTTGGGCGAGGTGGGTGCGCAGGGGGCCCAGGGGAGCGGTGGCCCGCGCTTGGCCGTCGGCGTCCTCTCGCAGCGCGAGCCACTCGGCGGTGAAGGCCTCGGGCGCTTGGTCGGATGTCGGGCTCAACGGGATTCCTCCGTGCGGAGAGGGCCGCCGGGGGCGGATGTTCTTGCCTCCACAGTGCCGGTTCGGTCGGGTCGAAGTGGGTGGTTCACCGAACTGCGACCCGTGTTCTCCCTCTGCGCCGGGTCCTACCCGTTGAGCCGCGGTTTCATGGGGCGGTCGGTTCCTCAGACCTTCTTGGCCAGCTCGGCGTACTGGGGCAGGTCGCGGACGGTGCGGCGTAGGAAGACCCGGTCCGCGAGTGCGACGTCGACGACTTGGGGGGCCAGTTCCTTGATCCTGTCGCCGATCTCGCGGTCGACGGGGTAGTTGTCCTTTCCGCCCAACCAGTGGTTCCAGACCCGTGCGGTGTGGGCGATGGTGGAGTCGATGGGGGAGTCGGTCATGGGGGGCCTTTCAACTCGGATGCCCGTTGTGGGGCGGGTTCTGCATCCGGAGTCTGGTGCCCGGGTGGGCCGGTGGGCAAGCCCGATCAGGTGGGAAGTGGGCGGTTTCCGTCCTTGTTCCGGGGTTCGGGGTCCTGGGTGGTGGGCTCGGGCATGTCGATGGTGTCGCGCAGGCGGACGTCGGGCAGGAAGAACGCCACGGCCAGGCCGACGACGGCGATGCCGGTGGCCACGAGGAACAGGTCGCCGGTGGCCGATCCGTAGGCGTTCTCGACGATGGTGCGCAGGAACGGCGGCATGCCGGCCAGGTCCAGGGTGTCGGCGTCGGCGCCGCCCTTGGGGAGTGTGACGCCGGAGGCGGTCAGGCCGTCGGTGATGTTGTCGGCGACCCGGTTGGCGAGGATGGCGCCCAGGACCGAGACGCCGATGGTGCCGCCCAGGGATCGGAAGAAGGTGATCGCTCCGCTGGCGGCGCCGAGTTGGCTCAGGGGCACGGAGTTCTGGACGACCAGGACGAGGTTCTGCATGGACATGCCCACACCCATGCCGACGGCGAGCATGCCCAGGGAGACCAGGAGTAGTGGTGTGTCGGCGTCGATGAAGGACAGGGCGACGAAGCCGATGGTGAGGGTGGCCAGGCCGGTCAGGACGTAGGGCTTGACGCGGCCGGAGCGGGAGACCATCCAGCCGGCGATGGTGGAGGCGCCCATGGTGCCGAGCATCAGTGGGGTGGTGAGCAGGCCGGCGGCGGTGGGGGAGTAACCGCGGGCGAGTTGGAAGTACTGGCCCAGGAACACGGCTCCGCCGAACATGGCCATGCCCACGGCGACGCTGGCCAGGATGGCGATGGCGGTCTCTCGGCGGGTGACCAGGTGCAGGGGGATGACGGGCTGGGCGACTCGGCCTTCGACCCATACGGCCAGGGTCAGGAGGATGACGCCGCCGGCGACCATGGCGGCGCTCTGCCAGGAGAGCCAGGCGAAGGATCCGCCGACGAAGGTGACCCACAGCAGCAGGGTGCTCACGCCCGCGGCGATGAGGGTGGCGCCGACGTAGTCCACGCGGGTGTCGAGCTTGCGGACGTCGTTCAGGTGCAGGGTGCGGGCCAGGACGACGAGGGCGACCACCATGAAGGGGATGCCGATGAAGAAGCACCAGCGCCAGCCCAGCCAGGAGATGTCGGTGAGGGCGCCGCCGATGAGGGGTCCGCCGACGGTGGCCACGGCCATGACCGATCCGAGGAGGCCGTTGAGCCGGCCGCGTTCCTTGGGGCTGACGAGCGCGCCGATGATGGTCTGGACCAGGACTTGGGAGGCGCCCATGCCCAGGCCTTGGATGGCGCGGAAGCCGATGAGTTGGCCGGTGTTCTGGGCCAGGCCGCACAGGAGTGAGGCCAGGATGAACAGGACGATGGAGATCTGTAGGAGCAGTTTCTTGTCGAAGAGGTCGGCGAGTTTGCCCCATACGGGTGTGGACGCGGTGGAGGCGAGCAGGGTCGCGGTGACCACCCAGGTGTATTGGGACTGGGTTCCTTGGAGGGAGCCGACGATCTGGGGGAGGGCGACCGAGACGATCGTGCCGCTGAGCATCGTCACGCCGAGCACGATGAGGAGTCCGGTGAGGCTGCGCCTGACGGTCTTGCGTGCGGTTTTGTGGGTTTGAGGGGTACTCAAGGGCCGACCTCGGGAAGCTGAAGGCGCAGGTGGAGAAATCCTGCTTGCGGAGCAAAAATACAGAGTAAGAATTTTTGCAGTGAGTGCACGATATCATCGCGGATGTCCGTACCACGTGCGAAGCGGGCGAGAAGCGGATCACACCCGGGGTGGACTCAGACCTGGTCCAGGACGTGACCAAGGGCGCGGGCGGACTCGTCCCAACCCCGCAGGGTGGTGCGGCGCGCGTGCGCCGCGACCCGCCATCGGTGGCGCGTGCGGGGATCGCTCAGCCAGAGGCGTAGTGCCCGGGCCCATTCCTCGACCCTCCCGGCGGGCACCGACATGCCGGGTGTGCCCGAGTGGGAGGATCCGCCCAGGGCCTCGGGAACCCCGCCCACGTCACTGGCCAGAACCGGGACGCCCCGGGCCAGGGCCTCGGTGACGACCATTCCGTAGGTTTCGGCCAGGGAGGGCAGTACCAGCAGGTCGGCCCGGTCGTAGGCGGCGTCCAGGTCCGCGCCGCGCAGGGGGCCGGTGAAGCGCACACCCGCGGGTGCGGGTGGGGGCCTGCCCGGGCCCACGCACACGCATTCCCAGTCCAGGTCGGTGAGGTGTCGCAGTGCCTCGAAGAGCACCCGGTGTCCCTTGCGAGGGGTCAGTGAGGCCACGCAGAGCAATCGGGGCGGGGTCCCGGGCGCCGTGCCACGGGCGAGAGGGGCCGTTTCCACGCCCGGGGGCACCACGGCCACCTCGGGCAGGCCATGGTGCGCGCTGAGGTGAGCGGCCGCCCACCGGCCGGTGGCCACCACCGCGGAGCACGATTCCAACACCCGGCGTTCGCGCGAGTCCAGGTCACGTGCGGTGTCGGGGTCCAGTCCGCCTTCCATGGCCAGCGGTAGGTGGACCAGTACCACCGGGCGTAGCCGCCGCGCGTGGGGAACGATCACCTCGGGCAGCGCGCAGGCCACCAAACCGTCGAGCAGCACCCGACCGCCGTCGGGCACCCGGTCCAGGGCCCGCTCCAACGCCCGTGTCCCCGCCGGGCCCGGGCACGGCCACGCACCCGGTAGGGCGACGATGCCCAGCCCGGTCCCGGCCCGGGCCAGGCGCAGGTCGTACAGGGTGCCGCCGCTGGGCGTGGTGGAGTCGGGGACCAGGAACGGGATCGTCAAAGGTCGCGTTGGTAGCGGGCCCAGGCCACGTGGGACTCATGCAGGGTCACCGAGATCGAGGTCAGGCCCCGCGCGTTGGGTCCCATCGCTCCTTGGGCGACGCGTTCGGCCAGGCGGTCGGCGATCACCTTGGCCAGGTACTCGGTGGAGGTGTTGACGCCGGCGAACTCGGGGACCTGGTCGAGGTTGCGGTGGTTCAGCTCGCCCACGACCCGGCCGAGTTCGCGGGTGGCGGCGCCGATGTCCACCACGATGTTGTCGGGGTCCAGCTCGGGTCGGTGCAGGGTCGCGTCCACCACGAACGTGGCCCCGTGCAGGGCCTGGGCGGGGCCGAACACCTCACCGGTGAGGCTGTGGGCGACCATGAGGTGGTCGCGGACGGTGACGCTGAACAAACGGTCCTCCTCGCTTCGGGTCAGTGCCGGGGCGGGTCGTAGGAGATGCGGTGGCACAGCGCGGGCCGGTGCCCCTGGGCGAGTTCGGGCAGCAGTGCGGGCAGTTCCTCGAAGTGGCTGTGTCCGCTGAGCAGGGAGTCGAAGGCCGGGTCGGTGAGCAGACGCAGAGCCAGCGCCAGGCGTTGGGCGTGGTCGTAGCGGGACCTGCGGGCCGGGGAGATCATGCCGACCTGGCTGGCGCGTACGGCCAGGCGGTGGGAGTGGAAGTCCTCGCCCAGCGGCAGGATGACCTGCCGGTCTCCGTACCAGCTCAGTTCCACGACCTCGCCCTCGGGGTGGAGCAGTTCCAGGCAGCGGATGAGGCCCGCTTCGCTGGCGCTGGTGTGGAAGACCAGGTCGCGATCGCCCACGGCGTCGTCGGGCAGGGCGAACTCGACCCCCAGGCGTTGGGCGACCTCGGCCCGGTCGGGGTCGATGTCGACCAGTTGTACGTGGGTTCCGGGCATCTGGGAGAGCAGGCGGGCCACGCAGCAGCCCACCATGCCGGCGCCGACGACGGTGACCTGGTCGCCGATGAGGGGCGCGGCGTCCCAGAGGGCGTTGACGGCCGTTTCGACGGTGCCTGCCAGGATGGCGCGGTGGGCGGGAACACCTTCGGGTACGGGGGAGACGGCCGCGGCGGGGACCACGAAGTGGGTCTGGTGGGGGTAGAGGGTGAAGACGGTGCGCCCGAGCAGGTGGGAGGGGCCTTGTTCGACCACGCCCACGTTGAGGTAGCCGTACTTGAGGGGCCCGGGGAAGTCGCCCTCTTGGAAGGGGGCGCGCATGACGCCGTACTGGTTGGGTGGGACCCCGCCGCCGAAGACGAGGGTCTCGGTGCCTCGGCTGATGCCGGAGTGCAGGGTGCGCACCAGGACCTGGTCGGGGGCGGGTTCGGGTAGGTCGACCTGTCGGATCTCGCCTTGTCCGGGTGAGCGTACCCAGAAGGCGCGTGCGGTCCGTCCCATTGACTCAGCTCCCTTCGGTGGCGGTGGTCCGGGGTGGGCGCGGGCGCCACAGTCCCGCCACGTCGCGTGTGAACGACCACGACAGCGCGGTCAATGCCGTGGCCACGGTGATGGTCGTTGCCGGTGGGGGAAGTATGCCCGAGACGGCGACGGTGAGCACGATGGGTTGGGCGGCGGCGATGGTCTTGCGGGCCGGGGCGGGCGGTAGGGGGTCGTGTAGTCGGGGCAGGACCAGGGCGGCGGCGCCGAACAGGTAGCGCATCGCGCCGATCAGTAGTACCCAGGGCCCCAGGTCTTGGGCGACCTGGACGCTGAGCACGAGGATGAGGAAGGCGTCGGCCTCCATGTCGAAGCGGGCGCCGAAGTCGGAGCAGGTGCGGGTGCCGCGTGCGACGAGGCCGTCGACCGCGTCCAGCGCCATCGCGGGCACGGCGAAGACGATCAGGGCCCAGGTGTGGTCGCCGTCGGCGACCAGGGCGGTGACGACGCCGATGAGGACGACGCGGGCCGAGGTGACCAGGTCGGCCGGGCCCAGGGGCCGGTGGTGGTAGCGGCGAAGGGCCGCCCCCAACAGTGCCGTGGCCAGGAGCGTGTACAGGATGGCGGCCGTCCAGCCGGGTGCGCCCAAGCCGGTGGTGAGGGTCAGGAGCGCCAGTAGGGCCGCTCCGGCGCACACGGCGATGGTGAGCGCGGTGGCCGGCCGGGCGCTCAGGTGGTGGCCGGCGCGGTCAGTCACGGGTGCCGCCGGCTCCGAGGCCGGGGGAGTGGTCCAGGTGGGGGAGGTCGTGGCCGAGCCGGTCGCGTTTGGCGGTCAGGTAGTCGATGTTGTCGGTGTGGGCGTCGACCAGTAGCGGTAGGCGGGTGGTGACCTTGAGGCCGTGGTCTTGGAGGGCGAGGACCTTGTCGGGGTTGTTGGACAGCAACCGGATCGAGCGCACGCCCTGGTGGCGCAGGATGCGGGCGGCGGGGGCGTAGTCGCGTACGTCCACGGGCAGGCCCAGCGCGGTGGCCGAGTCCACGGTGTCCAGGCCACGGCGGTCCTGTAGACCCATGGTGCGGACCTTGTCGAGCAGGCCGATGCCGCGGCCCTCGTGGCCGCGCAGGTAGACCAGGACACCGCGTCCCTCGACGATGACGCGGTCCAGGGCGGCGTGGAGCTGGTCGCCGCATTCGCAACGCAGCGCGCCGAAGACGTCACCGGTGACGCATTCGGAGTGCACGCGCACGAGGACGTCCTCGACGTCGGTGACCTCGCCCAGGACCAGGGCCAGGTGTTCCCTCCGGTCGACGGGGTCGCGAAAGGCCAGACACCGCAGGTGTGCCCCTCGCAGGGCCAGTCGGGATTCGGCGACGTCGTCCTCGCCCAGTGGGTGCTCGCTCATCGGCCTCCTTCTCCCGCCGCCGGAGGCGGCACACCCGGGCGCTTGCCCCATCGCCGTGGCCACGAAACCTGGTCCGGGCCCTGGCCCATGATCCACGGGGGTTATCGTTCGGGCGCCGTCAAGGTTCTGGAGGTGCCGGCGGTGGGATAGCACGCTTTTTCGCTATCACGCCAAAGGTGCCGAAGGTTCTTGACTCCCAGGCGCCCGAACACGCTGAAGCGCTAGCGGAGGCGCTTAGAGATAGGGCAGTTGGATTCGGATCTCTCCGCCCAGGGTGGACTCGCCTTGCAGGGTCAGGGAGTCGCCGCTCCAGAACCGGCCGGGGTCGTAGTAGCCGGGGCTTTTGCCCTTGGGCAGCAGGCCCATCTCCTCGTAGGTCAGGGCGACGACCTCGGCGCAGTAGGCGGTCTCCAGGCGTCGCTCGCGCGCGGCGCGGCCGAAGGGCATGCGTCCCAGGGCCCAGCGTCCGGCCAGTTGGGCGGTGGAGGGGAAGGGGGTGCCGTTGAGTCGGGCGACCGTGCGCAGGGCGGCGTCCTCCATGGCCCGGTCGGCGAGTGGGTCGAGTTGGCGCAGCCAGCCCTGTTGGCCGTAGCGGCGGCCCCACACCAGGACGGCGTCGCGCAGGTCGTGCAGTTGGACCCCGCGCTGGTGGGTGCCGGTCCACATGTCCACCAGGGAACGGCCCAGTTCGGCGTGCCACATCAGCGGGGGCAGGTCGTCGATGACCAGCGACATCCCGACGTGGTTGACGGGGCTGTTGGTGGTGATCTGGATGGCCCGGTCGGGCACGCTGGTGCCCCGGAAGACCCACAGGTCTCCGGTGCGGGTCGACTCCACCGCCTCGTCCAAGGACATGCTCATGTTCGTCACAAGGCCTAGCCTAGGAGCCATGAAGTGGTGGAAAGCGTTGGGAGTGGCCGCTTTCGTGGGTGTGGCGGCCAGTGGGGTGGCGATCGTGCGTGCCGAGCGGCAGCGTCGTGCCTACACCCCGGACCAGATCAGGGAGCGTCTGCACGCCCGGGCGGCCGAGATCGGTCAAGGTGAGGGCGGTGGGGTGGGGGCGCCGGACGTGCCCCAGGAGAGGGCCGAGGATCGCTCTTGGGTGGGTCGGACGCGGGCTCTGTGGCGGCGTCTTTCCCGGGCGGCGCGCCCAGGGGTGGGGCGCTCCGGTCGGGACGGGTAGCGCGAGGCCTCGCCCTCGCCCCCACCTCCGCCGGGTTCTCACGTGCCCGGCGCCCTAGCCCTGGATGTAGGCCAACAGGTTGCGTTCCACCTGCGGGTCGGGGGCCGGCTCCAGGGGTGGTTCGCCCCGTTCGCGATCCCACGCCAACACGTCGGCGGCGGTGGTCTCCAACGGGGTGGAGGGCAGTCCGACCTCGCGTGCGCGACTGAAGTCGCGTTGGAAGGACTGTTCCCAGGTGCGGTCGGAGCGCACCAGGGGGAAACGGGCCATGACGGTCTCCGGTGGCACCAGCACCAGGTCGATGCCGGCCCGGGCCGCCCGGGCGCAGGTGTGGATCATCTCGGACAGGGTGAGGGGGCGGGCCGGGCCCATGGCGTTGTACACCCCGCCCAGGTCCTGTTCGAGCAGGCGCACCACCAGGTGGGCCAGGTCGCGCACGTCCAGGATCTGCACGGGTTGGCCGGGGTCTCCGGGTAGGACGACCTTCCCGCCCCGGGCGACTCTTCGTACCCAGTAGGTGAACTGGTCGACGTTGTCGTGGGGTCCGGCGAGCATGCCGGGGCGCACGATGGTGGCGCGATCACCGAAGTGGGTGTCGAGTTCGTGTTCGCAGGCGACCTTGAGCGTCCCGTAGGTGGTCGCGCCGATCACCTCGGTGTTCCACTCCGGTTCCTTCAAGGGGGCCGTCTCATCGGCGCCGGGGCCGGCCCCGGGGGCGTACACGGCGTTGGTGGAGATGAACAGGTAGCGGTCCACCCGGTCCTGGAGAACCCGGGCGGCCTGGCGCACGTGACGCGGGACCATGCCGCTGACGTCCACCACGGCGTCGAAGGAACCCTCCTCCAGGGAGGACAGTTCCCCATCATCACGGTCTCCGACCAGGCGTTTCACCCCTGGGAAGAGCTCGGTGCCGGTCCGGCCCCGATTGAACAGGGTGACGTCGTGGCCCCGCTCTATGGCGTTGGTGACGATGAACCGGCCCACGAAGGAGGTACCGCCCAGTACGAGAATCCGCATGAGTGTCGACTCTAGCGGGAGGTCATCGCACCGCCCCGCACCGGCACCAGTGGTGGTTCACATGGGTTTGTCCAAGAACCCGACGTTTTCGAGCAGGGTGATGTGGTCGGTGTTCAGAGTGTGCAGGAAAGCGCCGATGTCGCGGTGCGGGGCCCGGTGCAGGGGAGCGCTGGTGCGCACCAACCCCACCTGGGACAGGCCCTCGCCGCCCAACCGGGAGGCGGGGGTGGCGGGTGGATCGACCCGGTACAGACGCCAGGCGCTGCCCCTGGGGGCCGAGGCCAGCAGCATCATCGGTCGGCTCCACACCAGCAACGCCCAGGCCTTGGGGCCTTGGGCGTGCACCAGCACGGGCCCCGGCCCCTGGACTCGCCGGTCCAGGAGTTCGACGACCCGGGCCGCCACGGGTACGGGGTTGGTGAAGGAACCGTGCACCCGGTACAGGCCGGAGTCGAACCCCACGGTCCAGCCCGGATCACCCGACTCCACCAGGAGGTCGGCCAGGTGATCGTCGTCCTGGGCGGTGACGGGTTCCGGTGGCGCGGTGGCCGGGACCAGGGCGGTGAGCGTGCCCTGCCCGGTGCGGGTCAGGGCGCTCAGGCGCGAACCCAGGGTCAGGGCGTATCGCCCCTGGTGGTCCTCCCACTCCAGGAGCCCACCGTGCGCGGGGTGGCCGTCGGGGACGGTGCGGGCCTGGGCCTTCAACCCCGCGTCGGCCAGGACGCGCAGCGCCCGCTCGGTGTCCTCGTCGGGCCAGTCCGGGGGCAGGGCCAGCACCACCCGCTCCGGGGCCAGGTGTCGGGCCAGGGACCGCAACGTGGGCGCGTCGGCGCCGCGCAGCGGGGCGTACAGGCACAACTCGCTCACGGGGCCTTGCGGTAGCCGGGTCAGCAGGGAGTCCTCACCGTCGTGCAGGATCCGGGCGTCGGACTCCACCGGGTCGGTCAGCAGCAGATCCTCCACGAGGTCGGCCACCAGGGAGAGACGCTCGGCCATGGCGGCGGGCACGGCGGGCGCGCTCGCGCGCAGACGCAGCCACGCGCCCAGGTCGGCCAACGCCCAGGGCACCCCTTGGGGGCCACCGCTCAGTACGGTCCAGGGACGTCGCTCCGCGGCCGGGGCGCCACCGCCGAAGGCCGCCACCACGTGTGCTCCACCCACCAACAGCGCCAGTTCGGGCAGTGGGTCGGGGGCATCGGCCTCGATCAGGGCCAGGGTGCGGTCGGGCCGGGACAGCGCCGCCGGTTCGGCCCCGGGCGCGGTGGCGCCGAGCACGGTGATCGCGGCGCCCATCTCCTGTGCGGTGGGCAGCACGTGACGTTCCAGGGCCGGCAGGTCGAGCCGGTTGCCGATGAGCACGAACTCTTGGAGGGCCGTGTCATCGGTACGCGCGGGCCACTCGCGCAGTAGGGCGAGCGGGGACAGGGTCACAAGCGGGCCTCTTCTCACACCGGGAACGTCGTCGAGTCTAGAACAGGGGACGAGGAGTCCTCCTACCCCGGTACGCGGGTGGCGTGAGCGGGTGCGACGATGAGGGCGATGTCGAAGAGTCCGCCTTGCCGAGCGCTGCGCGCCGGGGTGTTCACCCTGGTGTGCGCGAGCCTGTCCGCGATCGGACACGCGCTGAGTTCGGGGCAGGACGTACCACTGCTCGGATTGGTGCCGGGCGGCGCGCTGGTGTGGGTGATGGCCTGGGCCTCGACCACACGGCGTCTTGGGGTGTGGGCGTTGACCGCCCGCATGCTCTGGGGCCAGTTCGCGCTGCACGTGACCTTCAGTGCCGCCCAGGGATGGGGTGGCGGCCACGGTGGCCACGGTGTGGGCGAGATGGCCGCGCAGTCGATGCCGGCGTGGGCCATGATCGCGATGCACGTGGTCATGGCGTTGGTGAGCGCCTGGTGGTTGCGGTTGGGCGAGGACGCCCTCTTCGCCTTCTTACGGTTCATGGCGCTGTCCCTGGTGCCGTTGTTGCTGGTGGTCGGGGCGCTGCCGAGCCCGGAGCCGGTGCTCGCCTCCCGGTTCGCTCCACCGGACCGGCCGTTGCCGGCCGGGCCTTCGGTGCTGCGCCACACCCGGGTCCTGAGAGGTCCACCGGTCCTGCTCGCCGCCTGAGGGCGAGCGTGAACCGGCCCCTGTGGCGCGCCCGGCGCGCCGTGGCTGTGGTCGGCGTGTTCGTCCGCGGGGCGGCCCTGGCGTGTTCCCTCGGCGCCTCGTGGCGTCGCCAGGACGCCCGCGCCCTCCTGACCTCGGTCATGCCCTCCATGGGTCGTGCCGTGGTCGGGTGTGGACGCGTGCGATGACCGAAGGCTCGAATGTGATGACCGTGGGTGAAGGCGGTGTGCGCGCGACAGTGGCGACCACACCGGTGACCTCGAACGAAGAAGACCCCTCGAACCTGTCCCGTCTGGCGTTGCGCGCCGGGCGGGGCGCCCCCGAGGCGATCGACGCGCTGTTCACGCTGACCCGTGAGGACGTGCGGCGCTACATCGCTCGCAGGGTCGACCCGACCTGGGTGGACGACCTGACCCAGGAGACCTACACCCGTGCCCTGCGCGGCCTGCCCCGCTACTCGGGTCGGGCACCGGTGCGGGCGTGGTTGTTGTCGGTGGCCCGCCACACCGTGGTGGATCGCTACCGGGTGCGCGAGCGCACCCCGCGTACCGATCCGGTACGGGACGTGGAGGGCTGTCTGGGCGACGGGGCGGCCTCCCCTGGCCGTTTCGACGAGTACCTGGCGCTGGCGGCGCTGCTGGAGGAGTTGCCCGAGCAGCGCCGCCGGGCCTTCGTGCTGACCCAGGTGCATCGGGTGCCCTACGCCGAGGCCGCGGCGCTGTTGGGGGTGCCGGTGGGCACGGTGCGCTCGCGTGTGGCGCGCGGGCGCAGGGACCTGGCCCGGCTGGTGCGCGAGGCGGCGTGAGGGTCCACCGCGTGTCCTTGGACGTTGATCAGATGAGAACGGAAAGACCTGACATGAATGAACCCGTGACCGCCCGATCCGCCTCGTCCCGGCTGTGGCGGCCTGTAGGTGCGGTCGTGGCCGCGACCGCGCTGTTGAGCGGGGTGGCCTGTTCCGCCGGTGGTGGCCTGGACGAGGTCGAGCACTACATGGACCTGTCCGATGAGCCGATGGCGGCCTCCGCGGCGGAGTTGGTGGACGTGGACGGTGAGGCCTGGCGGTTCACCGACGTGGACCCCGACCGGCTCACCCTGTTGTTCTTCGGATACACGAGCTGCCCGGACGTGTGCCCGATGACCATGGCCGAGATCGACCTGGCCCTGGAGGAGGCGGGGGAGGTCGCCGATGACGTGGACGTGGTCATGGTGACCAGTGACCCGGCCCGGGACACCGACGAGCAGTTGCGTTCCTGGTTGGACCGCTTCGACCCCGGGTTCCAGGGGGTGCGGGGCGAAATCGAGGACATCGTGGCGGCCGCCGGCGACTACGGGATCCCCATCGAGGCGCCGCAGGAGACCGAGGGCGACTACCTGGTCTCCCACGGTGGGCGGATCATCGTCCTGACCGAGGGTGGTGAGGCCGCCGGCATGTTCGACGAGGGGGTGGAGGCCGACCAGGTGGCCGAACTGCTTCCGGTGTTGGCCGAGGAGTTGTTGTGAGGGGGCCCTCCCGGCGTGGACTGTTGACCGGTGGAGCGGCCGGGGCGGTGGGGTTGGCCGCCGGTGGCCTGTTGGGTGCGGGTGTGAGCCGCCCGGAGCCCGACCCGGCCTTGGCGGTGACGCTGTCCCGGGGCGGGTACCGGGACGGGTTGCCGCCGGCGTTGCTCACCCCCACCCCTTCCCATGTGCGGGTGGTGGCGCTGGAGGTGGTCGGGGACGGCCCGGAGGAGGTGGCGGCCCGGGCCGGCGAGGTGTTGGAGTCCTGGGGGGAGGAGATCCGGGCGTTGCACGAACACGGGCTGGAGGGGGTGGTGGAGGGCGCGCCCACCCAAGGGCTGCGTCCGGCCTCGTTGGGGGTCACCCTGGGGTTGGGCGGCTCCCTGTTGGAGCGGGCCGGTCTGGGCGATCGGAGACCCGAGGAGCTGGAGGATCTGCCCGACTTCGCCGGCGACCGACTCCGTGAGGAGTGGTGCGGCGGGGATCTGATGCTGCACGTGGGCGCGGAGGACCCGGTGGTGGCCGGGGCCGCCGCCCGCCACCTGGTCGACCTCGCGGGAGGGCGTGTGCGGGTGCGGTGGGCGCTGCCGGGCTTTCGGCGCGGCGCGGTCACCGCCAAGGACCCCTCGGCCACCCCGCGCAACCTCATGGGCCAGGTCGACGGCACGGTCAACCCGCACCCGGACCAGGCGGTGTTCGCCTCGCAGGTCCTGGCCGCCCACCCCGAACCGGCCACGGCGTGGATGGACGGTGGCACCTACGTGGTGGTGCGCCGGATCCGCATGCTGTTGGAGGGCTGGTTCGCGCTCTCCGAAGACGAGCGGGAACGTGTGGTGGGTCGGCGTCTGGACGATGGGGCGCCCCTGGGCGGTTCGAGGGAGGACGATCGGCCGAACCTGGTGGCCCGGGACGATGGGGGGCGGCCGGTGATCGCCCCGGACGCGCACATCCGGTTGGCCTCCCCGGAGAACACCCTGGGGGCGCGCATGCTCCGGCGCGGCTTCGACTACGACCTGGGGTGGGACTCGGAGGGGAGGGTGGACGCGGGATTGTTGTTCACCGCCTGGCAGGCCGACCCGCGTACCGGTTTCACCGCCGTGCAGCGGAGTCTGGACGAGGGCGGGGACGCGCTCGGTGAGTACATCCGCCATGAGGGGAGCGCGGTGTTCGCGGTGCCGCCGGTGAGGGACGAGGGGCAGGTGCCGGGATCGGAGTTGTGGGGGTGAGCGTCGGTGGCCTGTGGCACCACCACCGTCGAAGACGTCCCCGGCCCGCTGCGGGTCGGGGACGAGGTCACCGTCACGATCGATTTCGCGAGTGGGGTCGAGGCGCGGTTGGAGGTTCCGGCGCGGGAGATGACCGGGGGGTCGGACCAGGGCGAGCATTCCGAGGGGCACGACCACCACTGAGGTCACCCGAGCGCCACCCCGGAACCGTGTCCATGACCAGGAACAACAGCAGGGACGCCCCCAGGACCGGCATGGTCCGGGCCAGGGCGGTGGACTTGCGCACCCGGGTGAGCAGGGCCCCGGTCAGCAGTGCGAACAGTGACCCCGCGGCCCCTCGTACCCCCAACACCAGGCCCAGCAGCAGGGGGCCGTGTTCGACCAGCACCAGGCCCACCATCGCCACGGGGAGCATCTCGGCCCCCAGGTCGCCGAGGCCACGGCCTGCCGGCAGCAGGCGCAGACGCCGATGCCGTAGTGCCCCCGGAACCCACCCCACCGCACGCCCCTCGCCCCAAATCATCGACCAGCGGCCAGTGTGCCGGACCCGGAGCCGCCCACACGAGTGGTTTTCGCGCCTGCGGGGGGGTGGGCAGGCGAGGTGGTACGGGCCGGTGTGGTCCGGTGCCGAGGCGAGAGCGGGTGGACGGCTGATGGACGTGTGCGAGTTCGGTCACGGGGAGGAGGCGGGTGGGTGCTCCCGGTTGTCCGAAAATGATTACCGACTGGTAGGTTCGCTTTGTTACCCGTAAGTAAGAAGGCGAGCAGACCCGTGCACGAGGGCGCCCTGACCCGGCTCAGATCCGTACCCCACAGCCGTTTTCGGCTCTTCGTCCTGCACCACGCGGGCGGCTCGCACCTGGGATACCGCGGGTGGGTTCGGCACTTTCCCTCCGACTGGGAGATCTGCCTGGTGGACGCCCCCGGGCGGGCGCGCAGGTCCGGCGAGGAACCCTTCCGCGAGGCCGGATCCCTGGCCGATCACCTGTGCGACGTCGTGCGTCCCGAACTCGACCGCCCCTACGGTCTGTTCGGGCACAGCATGGGCGCCCTGATCGCCTACGAGATGACCCACCGCCTGACCGAAACACCGCCCGCCTGGCTGGGCGCCTCCTCTTGGAGCCCCGCCCCCGGCCCCGAACGGGCCCAACCCCGACATCGCGTCCCCTCCGGACGCCTGCGTGAGGCCATCGCGGAGATGGGCGGCACCCCGCACCACGCGCTGGAGGACCCCGAGCTGTGGGCCTACGTCGAACCGCTGGTCCGCGCCGACCTGCAGGTGGTCGACACCTGGAGCCCCGACCCCCAGGCCCCGCCCCTGCGGGTTCCGCTGTCGGTCTTCGGTGGCGCCGAGGACCTCGGTATGACCCCCGAGCGCCTGTCCGGTTGGGGCGACCACGTCCAAGGCGACTTCGCACACCACACCCTGCCCGGCGGTCACTTCTACTTCACCGGCCGCACCGGCGAGCTGGTCGCGCGCATCACCAAGGACATCCAGGCCGTCCTTCCCTGACCCCCGGACTTGTCCACAGGCCACCTCACCGAGGGTGGCGCGGGGGCCTTCGTTGTGGTGACCTGGACCTATCGGGGGATCTCGCGCGCCGCCGGCCGCGGTGTGACCGCTCCCTTCCACGAAAAAACCTTCGCCCGGATGTCGAGAACCCGTGGCCCGCTCCGTCCCAGGGATGAAGGCGACCATGATGGGTCGCGGAGACCGAGGAGGATCACCATGGCCAAGTATCTGTTGCTCAAGCACTACCGGGGCGCTCCGGCGGCGGTCAACGACGTGCCCATGGACCAGTGGACGTCGCAGGAGATCTCCGCGCACATGAAGTACATGCGCGACTTCGCCGACCGGCTGGAGAAGAGCGGGGAGTTCGTCGACGCCCAGGCCCTGGCCCCAGAGGGCACGTTCGTGCGCTACGACGGAGAGGGCCGGCCGCCGGTCACCGACGGTCCCTTCGCCGAGACCAAGGACCTCATCGCCGGATGGATGGTCATCGACGTCGACAGCCGTGAACGCGCCCTGGAACTGGCCGCGGAGCTCTCGGCGGCCCCCGGCGCCGGCGGGCGGCCCATCCACGAGTGGCTCGAACTGCGACCCTTCCTGACCGAGCCGCCCACCATCGAGGACTGAGCCGGTGGACGAGGTCCTGCTGCGCGGCCTCACCCCGAGCGTCCTGACGATCCTGGTCCGTCGCGGAGCCGAATTCGCGGCGGCCGAGGACGCCGTGCAGGACGCCCTGGTCGAAGCCCTACGTGTGTGGCCCACCGATCCACCCCGGGACGCCAAGGGGTGGTTGGTCACCGTGGCCTGGCGACGGTTCCTCGACGCGGCCCGTTCCGAGAGCGCCCGCCGTCGACGAGAGGAACTCCTCCAAGGAGAACCGGAGCCCGGGCCCGCGCCCGGGGTGGACGACACGCTCCGGTTGTACTTCCTGTGCGCCCACCCGTCCCTGAGCTCCTCGTCGGCGGTCGCGCTCACCCTGCGCGCGGTCGGTGGGCTGACCACCCGCCAGATCGCTCGCGCCTACCTGGTGCCCGAGGCGACCATGGGTCAGCGCATCAGCCGCGCCAAGCGCACCGTGGCCGGGGTGCGCCTGGACCGTCCTGGCGACGCGGCCACCGTGCTGCGCGTCCTCTACCTGGTCTTCAACGAGGGCTATTCCGGTGAGCTCGACCTGGCCGCCGAGGCGATCCGGCTCACCCGCCGGCTCCACGCCGCCTTGGACCATCCGGAGTCGGCCGGGCTGCTCGCCCTCGTGCTGTTGCACCACGCCCGGCGCCCCGCGCGGACCACGTCCGAGGGGGCTCTGGTGCCGCTGGCCGAACAGGATCGGCGTCGTTGGGACACCGGGGCGATCTCCGAGGGGATCGGGATCCTGCGGGCGGCCCTGGCCCGGGACCGGTTGGGCGAGTACCAGGCCCAGGCCGCCATCGCCGCGCTGCACGCCGACGCGCTCAGGGCCGAGGAGACCGACTGGGTACAGATCGTGGAGTGGTACGACGAACTCGTCCGGCTGAACCGGAGCCCGGTGGTGCGACTGAACCGAGCGGTGGCCGTCGGGGAGGCCGACGGACCGGCCGCCGGCCTGGCGGCGCTCGCCGAACTGGACGAGTCGTTGCCCCGCCACAGCGCGGTGGCGGGGCATTTGCACGAGTGTGCCGGTGACCTGGACACCGCGGCCCGCTTGTACGCCGAAGCCGCCCGCAAGGCCACCAACCTGGCCGAACGCGAACACCTGACGCGCCGGGCGGCACGTCTCAACCACCGCCCGGGGCGTTGAGGTTCGACCATCTCAGCCGAGGGTGGGCAGGGTGCTGGTGCCCAGGGCCACCACGAACCCCGGACCGTCGGCCTCCAGCGCCACCTCGCCCTCCAACCGGGCCTTGACCCCGCCGCCGCTCTCGACCACCTTCAGGGCTCGGGCGTCCAGGTCGCCCAGGGCACCACCGACCTCTCCGTGCGGCCCATCGGTCAGGTGCACCAACACCACCTGCTCGCCCAGGGTGCGCAGGAACGTCATGTGGTGCTCACCGGTGTCCAACCAGCGCAGACCCCCCGACTGCAGCGCCGGCAGCTCCCGGTGCAGCGCCAACAGTCGACGGTGGGCCGCCAGCACCTCGGTGTCCCAGTCCCGGGTCCGGTGCCAGGGCATCGTGCGCCGCGAGTTCTCCCCATCGCGCCCCAGCAGCCCGATCTCGTCCCCGGCGAACACGAACGGGACCCCCGGCAGGGTGGCCTGGGCGGCCACACCCACCGCCTGGCGCACCGCGTCACCCACCACCGTGCGAAAACGCGCCGAGTCGTGGGTGCTCAGCGCGTTCACGCTGTGCGTGCGCACCCGCCAGGGCAGCCCCGCGTTGGCCGCCCGCAGCGCCCGCACCGCCTCGGCGGCCCCGCTGGAGGGCAGCGGAGCCGAGGTGTGCGTGGCCGCGTACCGCACCCCCTCGGGGCCGGTGTTCAGCCACGCCCACACCGGGCGGGTGAACCCGGCGTAGTTCATCACACCGTGCCAGCCGTCGTGGCGGGTGTCGGGGCCGGCGTCGTAGAAGTGCTCGGCCAGCAACCATGCGCGTGGGGCGGCCTCGCGCATGCGCGAGGCGATCTCACCGGACACTTCGTGGTTGAGGTCCAGGGCGCCCAGGCGACCGGTCATGTTGGCCACGTCGATCCGCCACCCATCCAGCGGATCCTCGCCGACCAGGCGTGAGACCAGTACCGAGTCATCGGCTCCGTACACGCGCTCGCGCAGTTCGGTGTCGGTGTAGTCGAGCTTGGGCAGGGAGCGCACCCCCAGCCAGCTCACGTACTCCTCCGGATGGGAGGTGAAGTGGTAGAAACCGGCCTCGGCCGAGTCGGCGTCGGCCTTGGCGGCGCGGAACCACTCGTGCTCGTCGCCGGTGTGGTTGGTGGTCAGGTCGCCCATCACCCGCATACCGCGCGCGTGCGCCTCGCGGACCAGGGCGCTCAGTGCCGCGTCGCCGCCCAGCCAGGAGTCGACCTCGTCGAAGGAGGAGGCGTCGTAGCGGTGGGTGGACCTGGCGGGGAAGAAGGGGGTCAGGTACACCACCTCGGCGCCCAGGTCGGCCAGGTGGTCCAGGTGCCGGCGCACGCCTTCCAGGGTGCCGCCGTAGAACTCCCGGGACGCCAGGAGGCCGGACCCGGCGGGTTCGTGGTCCCAGTCCCGGGGCAGGGCCCACTCGGGGTGGTCGGCCGGGGAGTCGACGGAGTCGTCATCGCGGGCGAAGCGGTCGGGGAAGATCTGGTAGACGGTGGTCGCCGGTACCCAGTCGGGTGGCGCGGGGGAGTCCAGGAGCCGGAAGTCGCCGTCGTCGGTGACCTCGTGGTCGTGCGGGCCCTCCTGGTTCAGCCAGGTGTAGTGGCGATCGCGCACGATGGCGAACCGGTAGGTGGTGACCACCTCCAGCCGGGGCAGGTCCACCCCGTACCAGCTCACCCCTTCGGCCTGGTGTTCCAGGCGGGCCTCGACCAGTACGGCCTCGCCGTCCTCCACCAGGCGCGCGTACACCCCGTCGGCGTCGCCGGGGACCCGAACCCGCACGTGGACGTGGTCCCCGTTCACGGTCAGGTAGTCGGGGGAGCCGTCGTGATGGGGGTCGTGGCTGAACCGCATGTGGGGACACTCCAATGAGGCCGGTTGGAAGAATCTCCCACATCATTGCAAGAAAACGTCGCGTACGCGAAAGAGTTTTCGCCCGTTTCTTGCGTTGAGGGGTGTGAAGGCCGCCGGAGCCGGAACCGGTCGGCTCCGGCGACCTCCTTCACGCGACGGGAACCGGCCGCCGCGTGCGTTCGGTCAGGCGCCGGCGTTCTCGGCCAGTTCGTGGGCGATGTCGGGGATGAAGGAACCGGCCGGTCCCGCGCACCCGTCGGCCTCGCCGGGCAGCTTCACCCACACGAAGGCGTCCACGACCGGGCTGCCGGTGTCGGAGGTGGTCGGGGTGCCCAGGGCGCGGCCGGGCGGGTCGCACCATTCGCTGTCGTCGGCGGGGCCGTTGCCGTTGCGGCTGGTGTCCACGATCGCGGTCAGGTCCAGGCCACTGGCGGCCACGATGGCCTCGGCGTGGGAGACCTCGTCGGCCGTGGTGCGGTAGTTGGAGACGTTGGTGGCGATGCCGTGGGCGGTCTCGCCCGCGTCCACGCCGTGCAGCAGCTCGGCGATGTCCTCGGGGGTGTGCCAGTTCGAGTTGCCTACGTCGAGGTAGACGCGCGCCTGGTCGGAGGCCTGCCGAAGGGTGCCGCCGGCGTAGGAGATGGACTCCATGACCTCGGCGGGCGGTTGGCCCTCGCAGCTGCCCATGAGCGAGAGCGCGTCGGGCTCGATCACGATGGTGGCGGGGCGACCGTCCAGACCGGCGGCGAAGGAGTCGATCCAGGAGCGGTAGGACTCGTGGTCGGGGGCGCCGCCGTCACTGTGGTTTCCGCAGTCACGGCCGGGGACGTTGTAGACGACCATGACGGGTACGGTGCCGTCGGCCTCCGCGGCCGAGGCCAGGGCGTCCACCTCGGCCTCGATGGTGGTGGGGTCGTAGTTGGCGAACCAGGTCGCCTGGGCCACGCTCGCGATGCGCTCCTCGATGAGCGCGGCCCGTGGGTCGTCGGGGTTGTCGGCCACCCATCGGGCCGCGGAGGCGTCGGGGTTGACGTAGAACCCGCTGTCCTGGGTCGCTTCGGGGACTTCTTCGGCGTGGGAGACGGTCTGTGCGGGGGTGGCGCAGCCTGCGACGAGCAGGCCCAGCGCCACTGTGGTCACGGCCCTCAGGGCCGTGCGTGGTGTCGTCATCTCTCGTTCACTACTCCTAGCGGATCGGAGTCGGGGGATAGGGATGGACCAGAATGTGGGAGCGCTCCCAATTTGGAACCCTAGCGACCGCCGCGCTCCGTGTGAAGGGGGTCACGGAAAGCTTCCAGCGTCGGAACCTCCGGTCGAGGAGGCCCTGTCGGTCAACGCCCAGGCCTGCCGGGGCAAGGTATTCGGACTCATGTGGCAGCCCCCCTGTGCCGGTGCTTCGTAGAGCGCTAACGTTGTGATATGAGCCTTGAGCTGCCAACCGACCGACTCCTGATCAGGGAGTGGGAGCTGGACGACGCCGAATCGGCCCTGAGGGTGTACGGGGCCGACGAGGTCGCGCACTGGCTGACGCCGGAATGGCAACCGGTGACCGACGACAGCGCCATGCGCTCGGTGCTCCACGCCTGGATCGAGGCGGGACCGAACCTGATCCCACCCGCCGGGCGCTGGGCGATCGTTCGCAAGGAGGACGGAGAGCTGGTGGGAGGGCTTTCACTGAAGCTGCTCCCGCCCTTCGAGGAGGACTTCGAACTGAGCTGGGCCC
The DNA here is from genome assembly GCF_053619415.1 of Nocardiopsis sp. NPDC055551. NCBI lineage: Bacteria > Bacillati > Actinomycetota > Actinomycetes > Streptosporangiales > Nocardiopsidaceae > Nocardiopsis > Nocardiopsis sp. NPDC055551. Next base: position 633,624 of record NZ_JBSHJJ010000001.1, read on the forward strand.
TTCGACCGGAGGTGTGGGGCCAGGGGTACGCGACCGAGGCCAGCCGGGCCATCATCGCCTGGGCCTTCGAGCAGGGCATCGAGGAGGTGTTCGCGGTCGCCCGGCCCAAGAACGAAAGAGCCATCGCGGTGGCCCGAAGACTGGGTATGGAATGGGTCGGCGAGACCGAGAAGTACTACAACATGCGTCTGCAGGTCTTCCGCCTGCGACCGGGATAGTCCCACCTTCCACAGGCACGGGGTCCGCCGGAGGCATCGACGGGCCCTTCGCCATGGCGGGCTCGCCCCCGCCGACTCAGGGTGCCGTCGGGCGCGGGGGATCGGCGACCACGCCCACCCCCACCAGGTACCGGTACACCTGGCCGGCCAACGCCGAGGCCAGCCCCACCGGCACGGCGTTGCCGATCTGGCGGGCGATCTGCAGCTTGCTCCCGCACCAACGGAAGTCCTCGTCGAAACCCTGGATGTGGGCGGCCTCCATGTGCGTGATCGGCCGGTGCTCACTGGGATGCAGGTAGCGCCCCTTCTCGGGTTTGAAGAACTCGGTGCGGATGGTGACCGAGGGGCGATCCGTGCGCAGACGGCCCATGACGTCACCGGTCCCGGTCCGGTGCCGCAACCAGGCACGCGTGGACAACTCCGGTGGCAGGTCGTTGCGGTTGCCCCCGGGCGGGATCGCCTCATAGCGCAGGCGCGACAGGGGCCTGGGGTTACGGCCCAGGTGCAGCTCGAAGGTCCGGTAGGCCCCGGGAAGCTCGACCCCCAACGGTGCGCAGGAACGCGCGGGCAGTTCGGTCGTGGTGGTCGCGCGCGGGGTCTTGGCGAAGATCGACTCCACCGTCTCCCACGGCGACAGCGGCGCGCCGCCCCCCAACATGGGTTCGACCGGTCCGGGCATCGGGCCACCGTGCCGGACGCGGGTGTGCGTGGGGCGGGGGTGGTCCAGGCCCGACCCTTCGGGGGCGGCGGCTAGCACGTCTCGTCGGGTGGCCAGCACGATGGCCCGCCGGCGGGCCTGGGGGACCCCGTAGTCGGCCGCGTTCAGCACCCGGGCCTCGGTCAGTTCGTACTCGCCCAGCAGCCCGCCCGGGTCCTCGGTCTCGGCGCGCAACAGCGCGTACTCTCCCGAGTCCAGGAACCTCGCCACGTTCTCGATCACGAACACCTTGGGACGCAGGGCCCGCACCACCCGCACGTACTCACGCCAGAGCACGTTGCGCACGTCGCCCTGGTCGCCGAGCAGGTTCTTCTTGTTGAGCGCCGAGAACCCCTGGCAGGGTGGGCCGCCCAGGATGACGTCCACTTCCTCTTGGACCACACCGGGATCCCAGGCCTCGATGTCACCGGCGTGGACGCGTTCGATACCGGTGTGCTCACCGAAGTTGGCCGCGTAGGTGGAGGCCGCCGCCAGGTCGTGCTCGACCGCGCCCACGGTACGGAAAGGGGAGTCGTCGCGTCCTGGTGTCCGGTAGGAGTGGAAGCCCGCGGTGAGCCCGCCACACCCCGAGAACAGGTCGACGATGGTGATCGAGTCGTCCGTGAGCATGAGGTTCAAGATAGATGAGGCGTCTCGCGTGGGCGAATCGTTAGGATCGAGGGCGATGGACGCGCGACGGCCGACACGAGCGGCGAACGAGGGCACCCGTAAGAGCATGCGGTCCAACAAGGGGCGTGACACCCGGCCCGAGTTGGCGATCCGCCGCAGGCTGCACGCGGCCGGGTTGCGCTACCGGGTCTCGGCGCGGCCCCTGGCGGGGTTTCGGCGCACGGCCGACCTGGTGTTCTCCCGGATCAAGGTCGCGGTGTTCGTCGACGGTTGTTTCTGGCACGGTTGCCCCGAACACCACACCAAGGCCGCCACCAACGCCGGCTACTGGGCGGAGAAGGTGCGCGTCAACCGGGCACGCGACGCCGCGACCAACGCCCGGCTGAACGAGGAGGGGTGGCACGTGGTGCGGGTGTGGGAGCACGAGGACCCCGACGCCGCGGCCGCGCGCGTGATCGCCGAGGTCCGCGCCGTGCGCGGAACACGCCCTAGGACAGGAAGCGGCTGATCCGCTCGACCTCTTCCTCGGAGAGCCGTACGGCGGCCGCGGCCGTGTTCTCCTCCAGGTGCGCCACCCTCGAAGTGCCCGGGATGGGCAGCATCACGGGGGAGCGGTGCAACAGCCAGGACAGTGCCAGCCGGACCGGGCTGATGTCGTGTTCGGCGGCGATGGAGGCGAGTGGGGAGTGGGGTGAGGCCATCTCCCCGCTCCCGACCGGCGCCCAGGGCAGGAAGGCGATGCCGTCCTTCTCACACTGTTCGAGTACGTCCTCGGACTGGCGGAAGGAGGGGGCGTACTGGTTCTGTACCGAGACGATCGGGGTGATGGCGCGGGCCGCCGAGAGCTCGTCCACACTCACCTCGCTCAGCCCGATGTGTCGGATCTTGCCCTCTTCGCGCAGCTCCACCAGGGCGCCGAGCTGGTCGGCCAGCGGCACCTGGGGGTCGATCCGGTGCAGTTGCAGCAGGTCGATGCGTTCCAGGCCCAGGTTGCGCAGGCTCAGCTCCACTTGCTGCTTGAGGTAGGCGGGGTGGCCCAGTCTGTGCCACTGGGAGGGGCCGGTGCGGGCGAACCCGGCCTTGGTGCCGATGACCAGGTCCTCGGGGTAGGGGTACAGGGCCTCCCTGATGAGCTGTTCGCCGATCTGGGGGCCGTAGGAGTCGGCGGTGTCGATGAAGTCGATGCCCAGTTCGACGACGCGGCGCAGCACCGCCAGGGCCTCGTCGCGGTCACGGGGCGGGCCCCACACCCCCTCGCCGACGAGGCGCATCGCCCCGAACCCCAGGCGATGGACGCGCAGGTCACCGCCCAGTGTGAGTGAGCCCGCCTGCCGTGCGATGGGGGTGGTGATGTGTGCGTCGGTCACGGTGTCCCTTCCGAAGCGGCGCCAGGGCCGGATTCCCGCCATGGTGTCAGTTCACCGGCGGCGCGGCTCGTTCTCGCGTGGTCGTGTCGCCGCCGGGTTCGGGCAGGATCCCAGCCCGGGCTCGGGCCCCGCAAGGCCCGAGCCCATGCGCGGGTGCGAGGTTCCGGGTCGGGTGAGGCCTTCAGCGGGTGGCGTCGCGGCGGGCCACGGCGGCCAGGTCGGCCTCGATCCGGGCGGTGGTCTCCAACAGCGCGGGCAGCAGGTCGCGGCGCACGTCGTCGATGGAGGAACGGTTGGCGTGGGCGGAGACGTTGGCGGCGGCGATGACCTTGCCGTCGGTGTCGCGGATGGGCGCGGCCAGGGAGCGCAGACCTTCCTCCAGTTCCTGGTCGACGATGGCGTAGCCCTGTTCGCGTACCTTGAGGATCTCCGAGCGCAGCCGGGCGGTGTCGGTGATGGTGAAGCGGGTCAGGGAGGGGAGTTCGACCCGGTCCAGGTAGCCGGTGAGGGCGGCCTCGCCGAGCCCGGCCAGTAGGACACGGCCCATGGAGGTGGCCGCGGCGGGGAAGCGGGTGCCCACGGTGATGGCCACGGCCATGATCCGGGAGGTGGCCACGCGGGCCACGTAGAGGACGTCGTCGCCCTCCATCACCGATACCGAGGCGGACTCGCGCACGCGCTGGGAGAGGTCCTCCAGGTGTGGTTGGGCGACGTCGGGCAGGCCGGCGGAGGCCACGTAGGCGTAGCCCAGTTCCAACACGCGCGGGGTCAGGCAGAACATGCGCCCGTCGGTGCGCACGTAGCCCAGGTCCACCAGGGTGAGCAGGAAGCGTCGGGCGGCCGCGCGGGTGAGGTCGGTGGCGCGGGCGACCTCGCTGAGGGTCATGGAGGGTCGTTCGGCGGAGAAAGCGCGAATGACGGTCAGTCCCCGTTCCAGGGACTGGACGAAGTGGGCTCCGCGTCGAGGCGCGTCTTCGGTGGTCATGGAGCCTTCCGGGTCGGGGGGTCGGGTGCGTTCCGCCGTCGGGCGCTGCTCGGCCCACGGACGATGTTCTCATACCGAACACATGTCGAATCTCTTGACCCGTTCTGTGACCGGCGCTACTGTCGTACCCAAGATGTTCGCACTGTGAACATGCATTCGCTATACGAACGGGAGGGTAGCTATGGCCGTGCCCCTGGACGAGGCGGTCGGGCAGCTCGTCCACGACGGAGACACCGTCGCCTTGGAAGGCTTCACCCACCTCATCCCCGTGGCCGCCGGGCACGAGATCATCCGTCAAGGTCTGCGCGACCTCACCTTGGTGCGGATGACGCCCGACATCGTCTACGACCAGCTCATCGGCGCCGGTTGCGCGCGCAAGCTCGTCTTCTCCTGGGGTGGCAACCCCGGGGTCGGCTCGCTCCACCGTTTTCGAGACGCCGTCACCCACTCCTGGCCGGTCCCGTTGGAGATCGAGGAACACAGCCACGCCGGGATGGCCAATCGCTACGTCGCGGGCGCCTCCGGGCTCCCCTTCGCCGTGCTGCGCGGCTACAGCGGTACCGACCTGATCGGCAACAACCCCCACATCAAGACCATCGTCTGCCCCTTCACCGGGCAGGAGTTGGCCGCCGTCCCCGCGCTCAACCCCGACGTGACCGTCATCCACGCCCAGCGCGCCGACGCCGCCGGCAACGTGCAGCTGTGGGGCATCACCGGGATCCAGAAGGAGGCCGCCATGGCCGCCGACCGGGTCCTGGTCACCGTCGAGGAGGTCGTCGACGAGCTCGAAGCCGTGCCCGGCCAGGTGGTCCTGCCGGCCCGGGTCGTGGACGCGGTCAGCGTGGTCCCCGGTGGGGCCGCCCCCTCCTACGCCCACGGTTACTACGAGCGCGACAACGCCGCCTACCGGGACTGGGACGCCGTGGGGCGCGACCGTGAGGCCTTCGGCGCCTGGCTGGCCGAACTCACCGGGCCCACCGGTTCCCAGACCCCATCGACCTCCGACCCCGAACCCGTGGGAAAAGGCGCATGACCACCCTGACCTGGACCTCCGACGAGATCATGACCGTGACCGCCGCGCGCTCGCTGCGCGATGGCATGTCCTGCTTCGTCGGCATCGGTCTGCCCAGCACCGCCGCCAACGTGGCGAGCCGCACCCACGCCCCCGACCTGTGGATGATCTACGAGTCGGGAACCCTGGGCGCCTCCCCGGACCACCTGCCGCTGTCCATCGGTGACGGGATCCTCGCCGAGACCGCCGACACGGTGGTGTCGGTGCCCGAGGTGTTCAACTACTGGCTCCAGGCCGGGCGGATCGACGTCGGTTTCCTCGGCGCCGCCCAGATCGACCGCTACGGCAACATCAACACCACCGTCATCGGTGACTACGCCGACCCCAAGGTGCGTCTGCCCGGAGCGGGTGGTGCCCCCGAGATCGCCGCCTCCTGCCGCGAGGTCATCGTGATCATGCGGCACGGTCGACGGGCCTTCGTCGACAAGGTCGACTTCGTCACCTCGGTCGGGCACGGCGCGGGCCCCGGTGATCGGGAACGGTTGGGGCTCACCGGTGCCGGACCGGTGCGGGTCATCACCGACCTGGGCGTGCTCGAACCCGACCCGATCACCCGCGAGCTCACCCTGGTGGGCGTGCACCCGGGTGTGGAGGTCGCCGACGTGCGCGAGGCCACCGGTTGGGACCTGAGGGTCGCCGAGGATCCACGGCGCACCCCCGAGCCCACCGGCACCGAACTGTCCGTTCTGCGCTCCCTGACCGGTGCGGCCCGACCCTGACCCGATACCGTTTACCTAACGCCGTTAGGTAACTGTACGCCCCACACCCCAGGAGACACCGGTGACCGACGTCCACGTTCTCGACGCCGTCCGCACCCCCTTCGGTCGATACGGCGGCGCCCTCTCGGGCGCCCGCCCCGACGACCTGGCCGCCCACGTGGTCCGCGCCCTGGTCGAGCGCGCGCCCCACCTGGACCCCGCCGCCCTCGACGAGGTCCTGCTCGGCAACGCCAACGGCGCGGGCGAGGAGAACCGCAACGTCGCCCGCATGGCCGCCCTCCTGGCCGGCCTTCCCACCTCCGTGCCCGGGGCCACCGTCAACCGACTGTGCGGCTCCGGGATGGAGGCGGCCGTCCAGGGCGCCCGCGCCGTCCAGACCGGCGACGCCTCCCTGGTCCTGGCCGGGGGAGTGGAATCCATGAGCCGGGCCCCCTGGGTGATGCCCAAACCCACCAAGGCCTTCCCCGTCACCGACGGCACCCTGCACTCCACCACCCTGGGCTGGCGCATGGTCAACCCGCGCATGCCCAAGGAGTGGACGCTGTCGCTGGGGGAGAGCACCGAAAGACTCGCCGACCGGTACGGCGTCGACCGCGCCGACCAGGACGTCTTCGCCCTGGCCAGCCACACCAAGGCCGCCGACGCCTGGGCCAAGGGCGTCTTCGACGACGAGATCGTCCAGGTCGAGGGCGCCCACCTGGAACGTGACGAGAGCATCCGCGAGACCTCCCTCGACAAGCTCGCCTCCCTCAAGCCCGCCTTCCGCGAGGAGGGCACCATCACCGCGGGCAACGCCTCCCCCCTCAATGACGGCGCGGCCGCCCTGCTGTTGGGTGACGACGCCGCGGTCCGGGCCACCGGGCACGAGCCCCTGGCCCGCCTGGTCAGCCGGGGCGTGGCGGGGGTCGATCCCGACGTCTTCGGCATCGGCCCCGTGCGCGCCGCCGAGATCGCCCTGGACCGAGCGGGCATCACCTGGTCCGACCTGTCGGCGGTGGAGCTCAACGAGGCCTTCGCCGCCCAGTCCCTGGCCTGTATCCGCGGTTGGAAGGGGCTGGACCCCGACATCGTCAACCCCAATGGCGGCGCCATCGCCATCGGTCATCCCCTCGGTGCCTCGGGGGCGCGCGTCATCGGCTCACTGGCCCACCAACTGCGCCGCAACGGTGGCGGTTGGGGGTTGGCCGCCCTGTGCATCGGGGTCGGTCAGGGGTTGGCCGTCGTCCTGCACGCCTGAACGGGCACGCCTGAAAGGATCAGCACCATGTCCGACACCTCCCACGAGGGTCTGTACGTGCCCGGCTACGTGCGCGACCACGACACCCATCCCCCGCTGGACCACCCGTTCTACAAGAGCACCTCGCTGCGCCACCCCCGGCGTCCGCTCACCCTGCTCCCGCACATGCTCACCGAGATCACCTCACCCGTTTTGGGCGAGGACCGCGTCGTCGGTGGCGACCACGACCTGACCCGCCAACACGACGGCGAAGCCCAGGGTCAGCGCATCATCGTGCACGGGCAGGTCCGTGACAGCGACGGCCGCCCCGTCCCGCACACCCTCGTGGAGATCTGGCAGGCCAACGCCGGTGGCCGTTACCGGCACACCGCCGACAACTGGCCCGCGCCCCTGGACCCGAACTTCAGTGGTGTGGGCCGTGTCCTCAGCGACGACCAGGGTCGCTACCGGTTCGTCACCATCCGCCCGGGCGCCTACCCCTGGAAGAATCACCAGAACGCCTGGCGTCCCGCCCACATCCACTTCTCGCTGTTCGGCCGCGCCTTCACCCAGCGCCTGGTCACGCAGATGTACTTCCCCGACGACCCGCTCTTCTTCCAGGACCCCATGTGGCAGTCGGTCCCGGACGAGAGGGCCCGCGAGCGCATGCTCGCCCGTTTCGACTACGACACCACCGAACCCGAGTGGGCCCTGTCCTACCGGTGGGACATCGTGTTGCGCGGACGCGAACAGACCCCGTTCGAGTCCGAGGAAGAGGTCCTGGAGGACGACGAGTGAGCACCCATCCCACCACCCCGTCCCAGACCGTGGGCCCCTACCTGCACATCGGCCTGCCCTGGCCCGACGGCCCCTTCGCGGTCGCCGAGGGCACTCCGGGCGCGGTGTGGTTGCGCGGCACCGTCTACGATGGCGCGGGCTCGCCGGTCACCGACGCCCTGATCGAGACCTGGCAGGCCGACCCCGACGGTCGCTTCGACCACCCCGACGACCCGCGTGGGGCCCGGCACCTGCCCGGCTTTCGTGGGTTCGGGCGCTGCCCCACCGACGACACCGGCTCCTACGCCGTCCTCACCCTCAAACCCGGCCCCGTCCCCGGGCCCACCGGGGACCAGGCCCCGCACGTGGACGTGTCGGTCTTCGCGCGCGGCATGCTGCACCGCGTGGTCACCCGCCTGTACTTTCCGGAGGAGGAGGGCGCCAACGCCCAGGATCCGGTGTTGAACACCATCGAGGACCCGAGGGCGCGCGCCACCCTCATCGCCCACCGTGAGGACGACGGCTACCGCCTGGACATCCACCTGCAGGGCGAGGACGAGACCGTCTTCTTCGACATCTGAGCACAGCGAGGAAACCGCCATGACCGGCCTGTTCGACGGGGTTCTCGACCGAGGCCCCGTGGGTCCGCTCACCGACGACACCGCCTGGCTGCGGGCTCTGCTGGAGGCCGAGTCCGCCCTGGCCGGGGCGTTGGCCGACACCGGACTCATCACCGTCGAACAGGCCGGTGCCATCGCCGACGCCTGTGTCGCCGACCGCTACGATCCCGTGGCCCTGGGCGCGGCGGCCGCCGGCGGGGGCAACCCCGTCATCCCCCTGGTCAAGGAGCTGACCGCACGGGTCCGTGCGAGGGACCCCGAAGCCGCCCGGCACGTACACCGCGGTGCCACCAGCCAGGACGTCATGGACACCGCCGCCATGCTGGTGGTGTGCCGGGCCGGTCGCGCGTTGCACACCGACCTGACCCTGCTGAGCGTCGACCTCGCCGACCTGGCCCACCGGTACCGCACCACGCCCATGCCGGGGCGCACCCTCCTCCAACAGGCCCTGCCCACCACCTTCGGCGCCGTCGCGGCCGGCTGGGCCCAGGGGTTGAGTTCGGCCGCCCGGCGGCTCGACGAGGTCCTCACCCACCATGTGGCCGCCCAGCTCGGCGGCGCGGTGGGCACCCTGGCCTCCCTGGACCCGCACGGCCCCGACGTGGCCGCCGCCTACGCCGCCCGCCTGGAACTGCCCGAACCCCCGTTGCCCTGGCACACCGAACGCGGGCGCGTGGCCGAGGTCGCCGCCGTCCTGGGACGGGTGTGCGGTGCGGCCGGAACCGTCGCCCAGGACGTGGTCCTGCTCGCCCAGACCGAGGTCGGGGAGGTCACCGAGGAGGGCGGTGTCGGGGTCGGGGGGTCCTCCACGATGCCGCACAAACGCAATCCGGTCGCGGCGGTCTCCGCCCTGGCCAACGCCCGACAGGCCCCCGGGCTGGTCGCCACCCTCCTGGCCGCGCAGATCCAGGAACACCAGCGTGCGGCCGGTTCCTGGCACGCGGAGTGGCTGCCCCTGACCGACCTGCTGCGCCGGACCGGTTCGGCCGTGTCCTGGCTGCGCACCGGCGTCGAACGTATGCGCGTGCACCCCGACCGAATGCGCGCCAACCTCGACCTCACCGGCGGCCTGGCCCTGAGCGAACGCCTGACCACCGACCTGATCCCCGAACTGGGTCGTATGGAGGCCCACCGCCGGGTCACCGAGGCCTGCCGGGAGGCGGTGGCCCAGGGCCGCGACCTCGTCGACGCGGTCACCGAACGCCTCGAAGGGGCACGCACCTCCGAACAGGTCCGTGCCCTGCTCGACCCGTCCGCCTACCTGGGCGCCGCCCCCGTGTTCACCGATCGGGTCACGGGTAGGACCGGCCCGGATGGGATCGGCCGGCCGAGTCGTACCGACAGTGAAGAAGGAAGTCCATGAGCGTTGAACTCCACCACACCGTGAGCGGCCCGGCGGACGCCCCGCCCCTGGTCCTGGGGGGTTCCCTCGGTACCACCCTGGACATGTGGGAGCCGCAGGTCCAGGCCCTGTCCACGAACTTCCGGGTGATCCGGATCGACCATCGCGGACACGGGGACTCGCCCGCGCCGGAGGGCCCCTACAGCATGGCCGACCTGGGCGGGGACGTGTTGGCCCTGCTGGACCGGCTGGGCATCGAACGCGCCCACTACGCGGGGCTGTCCATCGGTGGGATGGTCGGTCAGTGGTTGGCGATCAACGCCCCCGAACGGATCGACCGGCTCGTCCTGTTGGCGACCTCTCCCCACATGGGTCCGGCGCGGAACTGGCGCGACCGCGCCGCCACGGTGCGGGAGAAGGGCACCGTCGCCCTGGCCGGCACCGTGGTGGAACGTTGGTTCACCCCCGGCTTCGTCGAGGAGTATCCCGATGAGGTCCGTGTGCTGCGCGAGCAGATCGTGGCCACCCCCGACCAGGGGTACGCGGGCTGTTGCGGGGCCATCGAAGGCCACGACACCCGCGAGGACCTGCACCGTGTTTCGGCCCCCACCCTGGTGGTCTCCGGGGCCCAGGACCCTTCCACCCCGCCCGAGGAGCACGGCGCGCTACTGGCCGAACGCATCCCCGGGGCCCGCTCCGTGGTGCTGGAGGGTGCCGCGCACCTGCTCTCCTGGGAACGCGCCGGCCGGGTGAACACGCTCATCACCGAACACCTGACCGCCGCGGACCGGTACGCCGCCGGCATGCGGGTGCGCCGGGGCGTGCTCGGTGACACCCACGTGGACCGGGCCGAGTCGCGCAAGACCGAGTTCACCGAACCCTTCCAAGACCTGATCACCCGGTACGCCTGGGGTGAGATCTGGACCCGCCCGGGGTTGGATCGCCGTACCCGCAGTTGCATGGTGCTGACCGCCCTGGTCGCGAAGGGGCACTGGGGCGAACTGGCCATGCACGTGCGCGCCGCGCTGCGCAACGGGTTGAGCCCGGACGAGATCGGTGAGGTGTTCTTGCAGGCCGCCATCTACTGCGGGGTGCCGGCCGCCAACAAGGCCTTCGCCCTCGCCCAGGAGGTCTTCGACGAACAGGACTGATCCCCTACCGGGCGGTCCAGGGTCGGAAGTACCCCACGCGGGGGTGCGCCGGTCATGGCTTGAAGGCGACCCCGGAGAGCTCCCAACGTTTGACGCCGGGATCGGCCGGCCGGGAGATGGGGTCGCGGTCGGGGTTGCGCCAGGTGGAGCAGTCCACCTTGCGCGGCTCCTCCTCGCGACCGTCGGTCCAGGCGCTGACCACCTCCAACCCCTCGAATACGGCGGCGGCCTCCTGGGGACTGCGCACCCGGCCCCAGGGGGTGCCGAAGGACAGGATCTTGTCGGTCATCCAGGCTGCGGCCTCGGGGTCGTCGGAGACGATGTGGGAGAAGATGATCGCAGACCCGGGGGCGAGCCGTTCCACCAGCCCGCGCACCATCCCGAAGGGGTCGCTGTCGTCGGGCAGACAGTGCAGCAGGGACACCATCATGACGCAGACCGGCCGGTCGGGGTCGATGAGCTTGACGGCCTCGGGCGAGCGCAGGATGCGGTCGGTGTCGCGGATGTCGGACAGCAGGAACGCGGTGGTGTCGGTGTCACCGAGCAGGGCGCGTCCGTGGGCGAGCACGATCGGGTCGTGGTCGATGTACAGGACCCGGGCCCGGGGGTTGGCCCGTTGGGCGACCTGGTGGGTGTTGTCGGTGGTGGGCAGGCCGGCGCCCAGGTCGAGGAACTGGTCGATGCCGCGCGAGCTCACGTAGTCCACGGCCCGGCCCAGGAAGGCCCGGTTGTCGTTGGCGAAGGAGACGAGTTCGGGGATGCCCGCGGCGAGTTCTTCGCACGCCTTGCGGTCGGAGGCGAAGTTGTCCTTTCCGCCCAGCAGGTAGTCGTACATTCGTGCGATGCTGGGGGTGTCCATGTCGATGTGCGGGGGGAAGCGATCGGCCATATGAGAATACCAATCAGGGCTAGTTGTTCGAGTTCGTCTCCAGGTGAATGGTAACCGTGTTTCGTCGGACTTACCGGCGTTCGGCGAAAGAAAAACGGGTGGGCCGTTCAGGGGGTCTCGAATTGGGGGAGCTCGTCGGCGACAAGTCCCGGTGCGGCGGCTCTGACGCGGTCTCCGGTGCCTGAGGGGAGGGTGGGAACAGGGGGTTGTGGTATCGGGTTCCAAAATGAGTCGGGCGAAAACCGATCCGTGGTTATCGCCCCCGCGGCCAAAACATCACCGGAGCCTTCTTCCCTCGAATACGAAGAGTCCTCCCCGTCGTTCTCGACGCTCGGAAGTTCCCTATCACCCGTGGAGAGGTCCCGGACCAGCGCGACCAACGACCGTCGGTCCAGGCCCGCCCACCGGGTCAGCACGAACGGGTCCGCGTCGGCCTGTTCGCCCAGTGCCGCGGCCACCGCTCGCAGATGGGCGCACCGTCCACGCCAGTGCTCGCACGAACAGGTCGTGACCAGGTCCCCCCACCCCGCCGGGACCAGGTCCAACCCCAACAGCGCGAACACCCGCGCCGCGGCCTCGGGCAGTTCACCGGCCAGTAGCCGGGCGCGGAAGAGCGGTTGGGAGGCCAGCGCGGCCCCGACCCGGGACCACTCACGCTCGGGCCACACGGCGCGGATCAGGCTCACCTCGTGAGGGCCCACCCGGGCCAGCGCCTCGCCGGGGCGCACCCGCAACCCGGTGACGGTCTCGGCGCCCCCCGAACCCGCCAAGGCCTCGCCCACCAGAGTCGACCAGCTCATCCGGCCACCGCCTCGGGTGCCAGGCGCACCACCTCGCGCAGGTCCTGTACCGACAACCCGCCCAGCCACTCCTCGCCGGTGGTCACGGCGGCGTCGGCCAGCGCGCTCTTGCGTTCGATCATCTCGTCCACACGTTCCTCCACGGTGCCCACGCACACCATCTTGCGCACCTGCACGTCGCGGCGCTGACCGATGCGGAACGCCCGGTCGGTGGCCTGGTTCTCCACCGCCGGGTTCCACCAGCGGTCCACGTGCACCACGTGGTTGGCGGCGGTCAGGTTCAGGCCGGTTCCGGCGGCCTTGAGGGAGAGCAGGAACACGGCCGGTCCCCGCAGCGTCTGGAAGTGCTCGGTCATGTGCTCGCGGTCGGCCCGGGAAGTGCCCCCGTGCAGCCACAGCACCGGAACCCCCAGACGAGAACGCAGGTAGGGCGCCAGACGCTCGCCCCAACGCGCGTACTGGGTGAAGCACAGCGCCTTGTCGCCCTCGGCCACGGCCTCGCCCAGGATCGCCTCCAACCGCTCCAGCTTGCCCGAACGCCCCGCCAGGGCCGACCCGTCCCCCAGGAACTGCGCCGGGTGGTTGCAGATCTGCTTGAGCCGCGACATCGTCGCCAACACCAGCCCCTTGCGCTCCTTGTCGTCGGCCTCGGCCAGACGCTCGCCCATCTCGTCCACCACGGCCTTGTACAGCGAGGCCTGCTCGGGGGTGAGCGTGCACCAGGTGCGCATCTGGTGCTTCTCGGGCAGGTCGGCGATGATCGACCGGTCGGTCTTCAACCGGCGCAGCACGAACGGGCCGGTCAACCGGCGCACCAGGTCCGTGCCTCCACCACCACCGTCGCCGCCCGAGCCGCCGGGACCGTCCAAGGACGCCGCGCCACCGTCCACCTCGGCCTCGGCGCGGTCGGCCACCGCGCGTTGGAAGTCGGCGGACGTGCCCAACAGCCCGGGGTTGGCGAACTCCATCACCGACCACAGCTCACCCAGGTTGTTCTCCACCGGGGTTCCGGTGAGCGCGATACGGGTCGCGGCCGGCAGTGAACGCACCGCTCGCGCCTGGCGGGTGTCGTGGTTCTTCAACGCCTGCGCCTCGTCGCACACCACCCGGTGCCAGGGCATGCCCGCCAGTTCGTCGGCGTCGCGCGCCACCACTCCGTAGGTGGTGACCACCAGGTCGCAGTTGCCGACGATGCGCGCCATCGCGTTGCCCGTGGGCCGGTCCGGTCCGTGTTGGACGTGCACCCGCAGGTCGGGGGCGAACCTCTCCGCCTCGCGCCGCCAGTTGCCGACCAGCGACACCGGGCACACCAGCAGGGTGGGACCGGGGGCGGACCCCTCGGCGCGTTCGTCGGTGAGCAGCGCCAACAACTGCACGGTCTTGCCCAACCCCATGTCGTCGGCGAGCACCGCGCCCAGGCCCAGTTCGCCCAGGAACCGCAGCCAGGAGGCACCGCGGTCCTGGTAGGGGCGCAGCGCCCCCTTGAACCCGACCGGGGTGCCCATGGGGCGGGGCTCGGCCTTGGCGCCACCGTTCAGCAGGGCGCCCAGGGGGCCGTCGGCCACCACGTCCGCCACCGGCAACGGGACGGGCGCGGCCCCGATGGCGGCCCTCAGCGCCTCTTCCCGGCCCATCGGTCGCCGTGCGCCGCGCCGCATCAGCTCCAGCGCCGAGGCGACCCGCTCGGGGTCCATCTCCATCCATCGGCCGCGCACGCGTACCAGCGAGCGTTTGAGCCGGGCCAGTTCGGCCAGCTCGGTGAGTTCGTCCTCGCTCAGCGCGGTGGTGTCCTCGGGGCCGGTCAGCAGCGCCTCGAAGGACACGTCCACCAGGTCCATGGGGCTCACCCCGCCGCGACGGCGGCGCGCGGGTTCCTCGGCGACGGTCATCCGCAGGGCCAGGCCGTCGCGCCGGCTCCATTCGGGCAGTACCACGGAGAACCCGGCCTCGGTCAGACGTCGGGCCCCCTCGCCCACGAAGGCCTGGGCCCCCGCGGTGTCCATGAACAGTCGGGCCGGGGCCAGGTCGGCCAGGGCCCGGCTCAGGGCGGGCAGGTGGCGGGCGGCGCGGCGCAGGTCGGCCAGGGCCGTGCTGGCCACGTCCCGGGGCAGCCACGCGGCGCCCTCGCCGAGCCAGACCTGTTCCAGGGGCAGTCGCAGGCCGGGATCGGTGGTGGAGCGGACCCAGAACTCCAGGGTCCAGGGGCGAGGGCCGTTACGCGGCCCCTCTGGTTCGGGTTCGCGCAGTACGAACACCAGTCGGGCGCGGCCACCGCCGCGCACCCGGTCCCGCCACTCGCGCAGGGGGCCGCGCAAGGCGTCTGCGGCGTCGTCGTCCAGGCGAGTGCGTTCGGTGGTCAGGGCGGTGGCCAGCCGTGCGGCGGGGGAGGGGAGCCCGTCCCCGTGGACGTGTTCGGGGGCCCGGGCCAGCCGGCGGGCCACGGCGTCGGTGAGCAGTTCCAGGGGCGCCAGCACGCAGGAGCGGGCGGCCTCGGCGCGTTCGGGGCCGTTCAGGTGGGCGATGGCCGCCGGTGGCAGTGCTTCGGTGAGGGCGGACAGGTGTTCCTCGGCGGTGTCCAGCGGGGCGGGCCGCCAACGAGCACGCGGTGGGGTACCGACCAGGTCGGGTAGTACGCACCCGGCGTGGACCAGGCGTTCGGCGAAGGCGTGCACGCCGCACAGGTGGGTCAGGGCCGGTCCGATCCGGGGTGCGTCAGCGTCGGTCGGTCGCGTGCGCAGGGAGCCGAGGAGGAGGTCGGCTCCGACCGTGTCCAGTGCCAGGGCGGGGACACGCCAGGTCCCGAATCCGCCGGCCGGTCCCGACGTTCGTTCTCCAGGGGCGGGGGAGAGGGAGCGCAGGGGGAGACCGTCGGCCTCGGGCAGGGTCAGGAAGGACTCGTTCGGTGCGAGGCGCTCCGGTGGAACCCCGGCCCGGGTGAGCAGCGCGCGCAGCCCGGCCAGATCCTCGGCGAAGGGGTGCGCGCCCGGTGCCGGGTCGCTCACCGCCTCGCCCTCGGCCCACACCATCAGTGTGTCCCTGGACCACATCCCGTGCAGAACCCGCACCGCGCCCCCCTGTTGAACACGCCCGACGTCGCCGGCCCCCAGTATGGCGGGGACCGGCGACGTTTCCGTGTTCGGGTGGGGAGGCCCGCCCTCAGAGCCTGGCGGGCACGGTGTTGCCCACGGCCAGGATGCCCTCGCGCATACGTACGCGCCACAGCAGGAATCCGCCGAGCACGAAGAAGGCCAGCAGTGACAGGATCGCCACCCGGTAGCCGCCGGTCATGGCGACCGCGATGGTGACCACCAGCGAACCCAGGAACGTGGAGCCCTTGTCGGAGATCTGGAAGAGGCTGAAGTACTCCGCCTCTCGACCCTTGGGGATGAGCTGGGAGAACATCGAACGGGCCAGGGACTGGGTACAGCCCAGCACCAGGCCGATGCCCACGCCCAACGCGATGAACAGGGGCACGTTGCCCTCCGGCATCACGTAGCCCAGGCCCACCAGCAGGCCCCAGACCACCAGGCTGCCCAGCACGGTCTTCTTGGGGCCGATGTGGTCGGCGATCCGGGCGGTGGCGAACGCCCCGGCGAAGGCCACGAACTGGATGATGAGGATCGTGACGATCAGCACGTCCTGGCTCAGGCCCAGGTCCTGGGTGGCGAAGGGCGCCGCGTAGCGGATCGCGGCCTGGACGCCGTCGTTGAAGAAGATGAAGGCGAAGAGAAAAAGCACCGTATTGGGATATTTGCGCATGTCGCGCACGGTTCTCCCGAACTGGCGCAGTGACTCGCCGACCTTGGCGCGTCCGTCCCCGCGCGCGGCCAGTGCCCCGTAGCGGTTGCGCAGCGGTTTGATCGCCACCACGGTGAACCCGGCCCACCACAGGCCGACCGTGACGAAGGCGATGCGGGCCGCCATACCGATGTCGTCGGAGGTCAGCACCAGAACCAGGTGGACCGCCAGCAGCAGGGCGCCGCCCAGGTAGCCCAGGCCCCAACCGAAGGCGGAGACCCGGTCGCGTTCGTCGGCCGTGGCGATCTCCGGCAGGAACGCGTTGTAGACCACGATCGACAACCCGAACAGCAGGTTGGCGCCCAGGAACAGGACCGAGGCGAGCAGGTAGCCGTCGGTGGCGAAGTACAGCCCGGTGGTGCAGGCCGACCCGGCCACGGCCAGCCACAGCAGCCAGCTCTTCTTGTGCCTGGTGTGGTCGGCCAGGGCGCCCACCAGCGGCAACAGGATGATCTGTAGCAGGATCGCCACGGTGGTCAACGCCGGGTACAGCGCGTTGGGGTGGACGCTCAGGAAGTCCAGGCCCAGCGGGGTGAGGGCCAGGGAACCGTCCCGGCACGCCTCGGCGTTGGGGGCCCCGGCCGACGCGCAGGCCAGGTTGCTCAGGTAGGGGCCGATGAGGACGGTGACCACCGAGGTCATGAACACCGAGTTGGCCCAGTCGTACATGTACCAGCCGCGTTGTTCGCGTTTGCGCTGGGCCGGGTCGGGCGAGGGGTCCTGCCCTTGGATCCGGTCGGGGGTGGTGGACATGGGGGGCTATCCGTTCTTCGGGGTGGGGCGCGTGTCCTGGTTCCAGCGGCCCCGTCGGATGAGCAGGTCGCGCAGGGCGGAGGTGTTGTCGGTGACGATGCCGTCGACACCGGCGTCCAGGAGGCGTTCCATCACCTCGGGTTCGTTGATGGTCCACACGTGCACCTGCATGCCGATCCGGTGCGCGGTGCGGATGACGTCCCGGCTCAGCAACGGGAACCCGTTGCGCTCCAGCGGGATCTGGGCGCACACCGGGGTGCGCCCGGCGATGGGACGCAGCAGCGTCGACAGGGAGGCCACGCGAAGGCGGGCCACGTCCACGGGGCCGCAGGAGGTGGCCACGCGAGGACCGTACAGCCGGCGGGCCCGGTCCAGACGGTCCTGGTCGAAGGAGCCCACGCACACCCGGTCCCAGGCGTTGGTGCGGCGCAGCACCTCCAGCAGGGGCAGGACGGCGCCGTCCGACTTCAGGTCGATGTTGAAGCGGGCCTCGGGCCAGGTACCGAGCAGGTCCTCAAGGAGGGGCACGGGTTCCTTGCCGGCCACCCGGGCGCGGGCCACCTCGGCGTAGGGCAGGGCGGAGATGGCACCGGTGCGGTCCGTGGTGCGGTCCAGGGTGTCGTCGTGGAAGGCCGTGAGCACACCGTCTCGGGTGGCGTGCACGTCCGTCTCCAGGTACGTGTAACCGAGGTCGACGGCGTGTTGGAAGGCCACCGCCGTGTTCTCCAGTTCGGTGCGGCGCACTCCCTGGTCGTCGGTGAGCCACCCGCCTCGGTGCGCGAGGGCCACGGGGACTGGGGAGGAAAGGTAGGCGTGTGTCACGTGGCCCAGTATGACGGTTGTGGTGTTGAGGCGTTCGCGGTGGTCGGGTCGTGCCCGAGCGGGAAAAGCCGGAATGCCAGGTGGCACGGGCGCGGGTTCGGCCGCTCCTTGAAGGGGTGTAGGTAGTTCGTCCCCCCGAGGAAGGGAACTGTTCATGTCGCACACCTGTGGGACCCACCGTTGCCACCGTGCCTCCTGCGAGGGTCGGCGCTCGCCATGGGCGCCGGTGCGCACCCCCGCGCGCACCCCGCTGCGGCGCATGTCGGTGGGTCGTTGCGGCGCGCCGCTGTTGGAGGGCCACCGCACGCCGGCCGACGTGCGCCGGCTCGCCCAGCACATGGCCGAGGTGCTCGTGGGTCGCCGTGCGCCCGAGGTGCTGCGCGCGCACCTGACCGTGCCGGTGCGCGAGGAGTTGCGCCGGTTGCGGGGCAGCGTCGTCTGCGTGATGACCCCGCGTCTGACCAGGGTCTTCCATCAACCGCTGGGCGCCGGCGGGATGGAGGCCAGCGCGGTGATCGACTGTGGCGACCGCGCGCGGGTGTTCGCCTTCCGGCTGCGCAAGGAGGAGGGGCGGTGGGTCTGCACGAGGTTGGAGACCGACCGACGCCGCTGACGGTGCGGGGATGGAGCACACGCCGAATCTGTCCGGAAAGCCGGAATAGTCATGGATTTTCCATGGTGGGCGCGGATAAGGTCCCCAAGGAAACGTCCCCCGGACCGGGGGCCGGCCCGGCCGACGGGCTCCCAGTACCCAAGGGAAGGAGACGGCGGGCGGCACCCCGCGCCCGCCACTCATCGAATGAAACCCGCTGACATCGCACACCTGCACGGCATCAGCGCACCGTCCCTGGCACCCGACGGCTCCCGCGCCGTCTTCGCCCTGGTCCGTCCGGACCTGGAGGAGGACGCCTACCTCGGTTCCCTGTGGAGCGTGGCCACCGACGGTTCGGAGCGACCGCGTCGGCTCACCCGGGGGCTTCGCGACAGTGCGCCCCGTTACTCCCCGGACGGTCGTTGGATCGCCTTCCTACGCCCGGACGAGAACAAGAGGGCACAGATCCACGTCCTGCCCGCCGATGGCGGCGAGGCCTGGAAGATCACCGACCATCCGCTCGGCGCCGGTGACCTCTCCTGGAGCCCCGACTCCACCCGGCTGGCCTACACCGCCCGGATCCCCGAGGAGGGGCGCTACGTCGACGGCACCCCCGGCCAGGAGGCGCCGCGCCGGATCAGCACCCTCAAGTACCGGATCGACAACCTGGGCTTCCTCGTCGACCGGCGACAGCAGATCTTCGTCAGCGCCCCGATCGATCCCACCGGTGAGGTGGGCGAACCGGTTCAGGTGACCGACGCCGAAGCCGACCACGGACGTCCCCTCTGGACGTCCGACGGCACCGAGCTGGTCTTCGACGCGTCCCTGCACGAGAACAGGGAGTACGACCTCTACGAGGACGTGTGGGCCTGCGCACCGGAGAAGGGCGCCGAGCTCCGCCGTGTCACCCGAGGCGACCTGGGCGTGACGTCGGTGGGCCTGTCCTCGGACGGCTCCACGGTGTACTTCGTCGCCGACGAGCTCGGCGACGAAGGCACCGACTTCGTGGGCAGGGTCGGTGGTCTGTGGTCGATGCCCCTGGACGGCTCTCGCGAGCCTCGGCGCCTGACCGACACCGAAGGTCCGCGTATCAACGGCCTGGGCACCCTGGCCACGGACCGGGGCGTGCTGGTGGCAGGGGAGAACCGCGGGGCCCTCGAACTGTACCGGGTCACCCCCGAGGGGGAACGTGCCACCCTGCTGGGCGGGCGCGTGGAGGTGCAGGGCTTCGACCACGCCGGCGGGGTCACCGTCGCGGTGGCCGCGGGCGAACACGACAGCGGTGAGCTGTACGTGGTCGGGGACGGCGGGACCCGTGCCCTGACCTCGTTCTTCGAGGGTGTGGAGCCGCTGCCGGTCACCGAACTGCTCGCGCACGCCCCCGACGGTCACCCGGTGCACGGTTGGGTGTCCACGCCCCGGGGCGAGGGCACCCACCCGGTGATCCTGATGATCCACGGCGGGCCCTTCGCCCAGTACGGGTGGCAGCTCTTCGACGAGACGCAGGTGTACACCGAGGCCGGGTACGCGGTCGTCTACTGCAACCCGCGGGGTTCGTCCGGCTACGGCCAGGAGCATGGACGGGCGATCATCGGTTCGGTGGGGTCGGTCACGGCCACCGACCTGCTGGCCTTCCTGGACGCGGCGCTGGAGGACGAGCGGCTGGACGGTTCCCGGGTCGGCGTGCACGGGGGCTCGCACGGCGGGTTCATGACCACCTGGATGGCCGCGCACCACGGTGAGCGGTTCCGGGCGGCGATCAGCGAGCGCGCCGTCAACGCCATCGACAGCTTCCAGGGAGCGTCCGACATCGGGGCGTTCTTCCCCGAGCCGCTGTACGGGCCGCCGGACTCCTGGCCCAAGGAGAGCCCGCTCACCTACGCCGACCAGATCGACAAGCCGTTCCTGATCATCCACTCCGAGCAGGACTGGCGCTGCCCGCTGGAGCAGGCCCAGCGGTTGTTCGTCTCGCTCAGGAAGCGCGGGCACCAGGCGCAGATGCTGCTCTTCCCGGGGGAGGGGCACGAGCTGTCGCGTTCGGGCCTGCCCAGCCACCGGGTGGCCCGCTTCGAGGCGATTCTGGACTGGTGGGAGAACCACCTGTAGGGGTCGCTCGTGGGGGCGCCCGATCAGGGCGCCCCCAGGGTCGGGGGCCGGATACGCACGTGTGTTCGGCCCCCTTCCCCCGTTCGATGTGAGTCGCGTCACGGTCAAGCGGGGGCTTGGTCTGGTTTTGACCCCGATTCTTCGGGAACAATGAGCCCTCATCCTCGCCTGCTGGGGGATTCCCGAACAAATGACACTCACTCGCAGGTCAGCGGGGGTCCCAATGGAAGGTCACGAAAAGGTCGCGTCCACCCCGGGGGATGAATTAGTGTTCCCTCAGGTCGGTTCGCCCCGATTCGTCACCACCCGGTGACAGTGTTCCGGCCTGCCGTTGCACTCTGCTCAGCTCGCTCAACAGCCGCCCTTTTCCCAGGAGCAGAGGCCGTCACGACGCTCGGCGACCCCTCGCGGCCCATCTTCGCCGCCCGCCGGATCCCCCTTACTCGCAGCCCCACGCCGACCCTCGGCGTGCCTTCGGGCTGCCCTGTGTCGGTAAACGGGTGTGGGAGAAAGGCAGTCGGTGTCTTGACTCGCAACCCCGAACCCACCCGCCGTCTCACCACGGTCGGCTTCGTCGCGCTGGGCGCCGTGGTGCTCTCCAGCGGTGTGGCGCTGGCCGACCCCTCCGAGTCGGAGGCCCGGGAACGTTACGAAGAGCTCCAGGAAGAGTTGTCGGTCCTCAACGAGGCCTACAACACCGCCGAAGAGGACCACGCGGCCGCCGAGGAAGAGCTGGAGGAACTGCAGGAGCAGCTCGAAGAGGCGCAAGAGGCCCTCGATGACCGCTCCGAGCGCATTTCCAGCATCGTGCAGAGCTCCTACACCAACGGCTCGGGCGACAGCTTCGGCATCTTCTTCGGTGGTGACGCCGACAGCGCGCTGCAGAACATCGCCGACGTCGACTTCATCTCCACCGGCCAGCAGGAGATGCTGTCCGACTACGTGATCGACGTCGACCACTCCGAGGAGCTGTACAACGCCGCCCAGGACACGGAGGAGGAGGCCGCCGAGGCCCTCACCGCGGCCGAGGAGGCCATGTCCCAGGGCGAGAGTGCCCTGGACGAGCAGGCCGAGGTCCTGGAACAGCTGGGCGGGGTCGATCCGACCGCCTCGCAGGCCTCCACCTCCGCCGACGCCGGTTCCTCCGGTGGCACGGCCGCGGTCTCCGGCGACGTGCAGGCCGTCCTCGACTTCGCCCGCGCCCAGATCGGCAAGCCCTACGTGTGGGGCGGCACCGGACCCGACGGCTACGACTGCTCCGGGCTGACCCAGGCCGCCTGGGCGCAGGCCGGCGTGAGCCTGCCGCGCACCACCTATGACCAGGTCAACGCGGGCACCTCGGTCTCGCGCGACCAGCTCCAGCCGGGCGACCTGCTGTTCTTCTACAGCGCCTCCGCCCCGAGCCACGTGGGCATCTACTCCGGCAACGGCATGATGATCCACGGCTCCAACCCGTCCAAGCCGCTGGAGGAGATCGACCTGGCCTCCTACTGGGACAGCGTCTTCACCGGAGCCGTCCGGCCGGGCTAGACACCGGTTCCCGCGCCAGGGCACGAGCTTGATTCGGGCCTGCGCGTCCTCGCTCCGACGGGTCGCGTATTCTTCCCCGCATGGGACGACTCATCCTCCAGATCGCCGCGGGTGTGGCGGTGGTGATCGGAGTTTTCTGGATCCTGTCGGTGCTGGTGGGACTACTGGTGTGGTTGTTGATGATCGCCCTGGTCATCGGTGTGGTCTTCCTGGGCGTCAAGATGCTCCAGACCGATTCCCGCCGCTGAACCCGCCCACGCGCCCCTCCGCCGGCCCCTCTTCGGGGCCGGTGGAGGAAACGGCGAGAAACCGACACAGCGGGCGAGCGTGACGCTCACACTCGGTGAGGAATCATCGCTATAGTGACTCTGTGTCACTGAATAAGCACGTGGGGTCTCATGTCGACGGGGTATCGCACCGCGGCCGGGTGGAACGCGTCAGCGCCCGGGTCTTCCGCAACGACTGGAACGCGCTGACGCCCCCCATCACCGGCCGCTGGACACCGGAACTCACGGTGAGCGTCGTCATCCCCGCCCGCGGCGGCCAGGACCGACTCGACCTCGCCCTGGCCTCCCTGTCCGTCCAGACCTACCCGGACCACCTCCTGGAGGTCGTGGTCGTGGACGACCACTCCTCACCACCACTGCTCCTACCCGAACACCGCCCCCGCCGATGCCGGATCGTGCCCGCCCCCGGTCACGGCTGGGGCGCCGGATACGCCCGCGCCTACGGAGCCCACGCCAGCACCGGCGACATCCTCGTGTGGATGGACGCCGACATGGTCGCCACCGGCGACTTCGTCGAGGCGCAGGCCCGCTGGCTGCACACCCACGCCGAGTGCGTCACCCTGGGCCGCGTCCGCTTCAGCGACACCGAACCCGACAGTGTCGGGTCCCTCCTGGACGCCCTGCGTTCGGGCGGGCCGGAGCGGATCCTGACCGACGACCGACGCCATACGTGGGTCGAGCGACTCCTGGACCACAGCGACCGACTGCGCGAGGCCGACCACCTCGGCTTCCACGCCCACATCGGCGCCGCGGCCGCTCTGCGACGCAGCCTCTACGAGGCCGCCGGTGGTGTGGACCCCGACCTCGACCTGGGGCAGGACACCGAGTTCGGCTATCGCCTGTGGCAGGCGGGTGCGGTCATGGTGCCCGAACCCGCGGCCACCGCCTGGCACGTGGGCCCGGCCGTCACCGCCCGCACCCGTCTGCCCTCCGAGCGCTTTCGCACCGAGGTCCTGGCCGAGCTCATGCCGCACCCGCACGCCTACCGCGAACGGGTGCCCGTCGAACGGCGCCGCATCCCGCTGGTGCACGCCGTGGTCGAGGTCTCCGGCGCCTCCTACGACCTGGTGCGCGGCTGCGTGGACCGGCTGCTGGGCGGTACCGAGGCCGACCTGGTGGTCACCCTGGTCGCCGACTGGGCGGGGGTGCGTGAGACGACCCTCGAACACCAGGGTCTGGACCTGCGTCTGATCCAGGCCAACTACCTGCGCGAACCCCGCATCACCTTCGCCTCGGTCGCCCCGCGCACCGGGTTCCCCTCCCCGTTCCTGTTCCAGCTGCCGGTGGCCTGGGGGTTGGGCGAGCTGAGCCTGTCACGGTTGCTGGCCGGCGCCGAACGCTCCCGATCCGGTCTCATCGAGCTCTTCCAGGCCTCCTCGCCCACGCGGGACACGAGGGTGCGATTGTGGCGCACCCGTGCCCTGGCCCGGGCCATGCGGGTGCGGCGAGAGGACGAGGAACTGACAGACGTGGTCGCCCAACTGCACGGGCGTTACCGCATCCACGGCGGCGAGGGCACCCTGACCGATCTGACCCTGCACCGTTCGGTGCCGCCGATGCCCGTGCCGGCGTCCGAGATCCGATACGAGGAGGATCCGGGTGTTGCGGGCGGCCCGAAGGGGGAACCGGAGGAGGAACAGGACGGGCGTGGAGCGGCCGAGGACCATCACCCGAAGGAGGAGCCCCCGCACGGCATGGTGCGACGGCGCGGCCTGGGGCGAAGGATCCGGGCGCTGTGGCACCGGGCCTGCCGTGCCTGTGGTCGGGATATGCCCGAGGGCGACGAGTCCGCCGACCCGGGAGGTCCGCCCACGGCCGGGTAGATGGGGGAAGACACCCACCCGAACGGGGACGGACCCCTTCGTATACCGCCACTTCGCGCCATCGGTGACTCTGCGCGATACGGTCTGCGCACAAGGTATCGGATCGCGAACGTGAAAGGGGCGCGCCACAGTGGTGACGCGCCCGCGATTCCCACACCTGTCGAAGATCCCCGCAGTTGGCGGACGGTGCCCTCAGATCAGGAGTTGATCGCCTCGATCGAGTCCAACAGGTTCTCCCGCAGGTTGTCGTTGACCGGCGTGGAGTCGGTCTCGGCGGAGGCCGCCTCCTGACCCTCGGGGCTGACCACGTAGTTCAGGAACGCCTTGACCCGCTCGGCCTCGCCCTCGTCCGGGTAGTCCAGGCAGGCGGTCTCATAGCTGACCAGGACCAGCGGGTAGCTCCCCGGCTCGGTGGTGCCGTAGTCCAGGTCCAACGCCAGGTCGTACTCGCTGGTGTTCTCCTCGCGGCGCGGGGAGTCGGCCACGACCTGGGCGGCCGCGTCGGGGGCGATCTCCACGAACTCGTCGCCCACACCGATGTTCGCGGCGGGCAGGCCGTGCAGGTGCGACATCTCCACGTACCCGATGGCGCCCTCGGCGCGCGAGACGGTGTCGGCGATACCGCTGTTGCCCTGCGCGGACTCGCGCGGGGCCAACGGCCACTGGCCGCCGGGCTCGTGCGGCCAGGAGTCGGGAGCGGCCTCGGACAGGTACTCGGTGAAGTTCTCCGTGGTACCGGAGTCGTCGGCCCGACTCACCTGGGTGATGGCCAGGTCGGGCAGGTCCGCGTCCGGGTTGTCCTCGGCGATCTCGGGGTCGTTCCAGTGCGTGATGTCCTGGTTGAAGATCTTGGCCAGGACGTCCGGGCTCAGATTGAGCGAATCCACGCCCTCGACGTTGAACACCACCGCGATGGCCACCACGTAGGCGGGCAGGTTGATGGTGTCGGAGTCACCGCAACGCGCCAGGGCGTCGGTGTTCTCGTCGGGGTCCATGGCCGCGTCCGTCCCGGCGAAGGCCACCGCGCCGTCGATGAACTGGTTGCGCCCACCACCCGAACCGATCGAGTCGTAGTAGATGCGCGCGTCCTCGCAGGCCGACTGGAAACCCGCGATCCAGGTGGTCATCGCGTTCTCCTGGGCACTGGAACCGGCGCCGTTCAAGCTGCCGGAGAAGCACTCCAGGTCGTCGGGGACCGCCGGCCCCGCGCCCTCGACGGCGTTGTCGCCGCCGCAGGCGGTGGTCGCCAGCATCAACCCGGCCAGTGCGGCCGAGGCGGCGCCCCGGTAGACGTTGGCCCGGCGTCCGGGACGGTCCTGGGTGCGGGTGCGCTTGTTGGGCGGGAGCACGCTGCTTCTATCCCCTTCGTCGGTGGCGGTGGTCCTCGTCGTCTTCACCGTCGGCCGCCGATATCCGGCGCGTTGTCGCTGGTAATGGAACACCGCCGATGAATTCAACCATGATCGGACCGCCTTCCCCAACGCGGGTGTGTGTGGAACCGGACGCATCCGTGGCGACTCGGGGGACTATAGGTGTACAAGAGATGAACTAGGGGTTTTCGACCGGTGAAAGGTAGCGGGACGCGCCCTGGAAGCGGGTTCCGTTCGGGCCCCTCACCAGGGCCGGAACCGTGTGCATGACACGCCGACGACCGGGGCACGGAATCGGATGATGAGCGCTGACAGAACGCCCCACCGCACACCCGAGTCCACCTACCGCCTGCAGTTGGGCCCCGATCTGACCCTGGACGAGGCCACCGGAACGCTCGACCACCTGCACCGGATGGGAGTGGACGCCGTCTACCTCTCACCCGTGCTGGCCGCCACCCCCGGATCGGACCACGGGTATGACGTGGTCGACCCCACACGGGTCTCCGATGTCCTGGGCGGGCCGGCCGCGCTGCGGGCGTTCGCCGAGAGAGCCCACGCCCTGGGACTGGCGGTGGTCGTCGACATCGTCCCCAACCACATGTCGATCGCCCGACCCGACGCGAACCCGTGGTGGTGGGACGTGCTCGCCAACGGGCGCGATTCCGTCCACGCCCGATGCTTCGACATCGACTTCGACTCCGGGCCCATCCTGGTCCCGGTCCTGGGCGACGACGGTGACGACGGACGCGCCGCCTTGAGCGAACTCACCATCGCCGACGGCCACCTGGTCTATTTCGACAAACGCTTCCCCCTGGCCGAGGGCACCCACACCCCTGGCGAGGACGTGGCCGACGTCCACCCGCGTCAGCACTATCGGCTGGTGTCCTGGCGGCGCGGTGACGGCGAACTCAACTACCGGCGCTTCTTCGACGTCGACCACCTCGCCGCGGTGCGGGTGGAGGACCCCGGGGTCTTCGACGCCACCCACGCCGAGATCCTGCGCTGGGGCCGCGAAGGCCTGGTCGACGGGCTGCGCGTGGACCACGTCGACGGACTCAGCGACCCCGGCGGATACCTGCGCCGCCTGGCCGAACGCTTCGGCGGCCGGATCGTGGTGGAGAAGATCCTCGCCCCGGGGGAGAACCTTCCCGCGTCCTGGCCGGTCGCCGGAACCACCGGCTACGACGCCCTGCGCCAGGTGTGCGGGGCGTTCGTCGACCCCGGAGCCGAACCGATCCTGACCACCCTGGCACGCGACCACGGGGTGGCCACCGACGTCCCCGAGATCGACATCCAGGCCAGGGGTCACGCGGCCGGGGAACTCCTGCACACCGAGGTGCGCCGCATCGCCGCACTGATCCCGCCGGAAGGAACCGACCCTCGCCGGGCGGAGGAGGCGGTGGCCGAACTCCTGGTCTCCTTCGACGTCTACCGCTCCTACCTGCCCGAAGGCGAGGACGACTGGGCGCGCGCCGTACGCGCCGCCGCCGACCGCCGCCCCGACCTGCAACCGGTCCTGAAGGGCATCGACCGCTCGGTGCGCACCGACCCCCACGGTGAACTCGCCCGCCGCGTCCAACAGACCAGCGGCATGGTCGTGGCCATGGGCACCGAGAACACCGCCTTCTACCGAGGCACCCGGTTCGTGGCCCTCAACGAGGTCGGCGGCGACCCGGCCGCCTTCGGGACGAGCGTGGCCGACCTGCACACCGCGCAACTGCGCCGAGAGGCCACCGAACCGCACACCATGACCACCCTGTCCACCCACGACACCAAACGCTCCGAGGACGTGCGCGCCCGCTTGGCCGTGCTTTCGGAGATCCCCGGCGACTTCGCCGACGCCGTACGCCGATGGAGTCCGCGCGCGCCCCTGCCCGAACCCGCCCTGGACCTGCTGGGCTGGCAGACCCTCCTCGGCGCCTGGCCCATCGACGACGAGCGACTGACCGACTACCTGCTCAAGGCCGCCCGCGAGGCGCGGCTGGGCACCTCCTGGACCCACCAGGACCCCGAGTTCGAGGAACGGATCCGTTCCTGGCCCGACCGGCTGCGCGCCGACGCCGACCTGTACGCCCAGGTGCGCGCGTTCGCCGAGTCCATCACGGCGCCCGGATGGAGCAACTCCCTGGGCCAGAAGGCCGTCCAGCTGCTCGGTCCCGGCGTGCCCGACGTCTACCAGGGCACCGAACTGTGGGACCTGTCCCTGGTCGATCCCGACAACCGGCGCCCGGTCGACCACGAGGCGCGCGCCGAACCACTGGCCCGGATCGAGGCGGGGTGGCGTCCGCGCGTCGACGCCGACGGCGCGGCCAAACTCCACCTGGTCCGCACCTGTCTGATGGCCCGCCGCGACCTGCGACCCACCGGCTACCTGCCGTTGAGCGCGCAAGGGCCGGCCGCCGACCACGCGTTGGCCTTCGCCCGTACCACCCGCGGCTCCCACGGCCCGGCGCTGGCGGTGGTCGCCACCCGCCTACCGCTGACCCTGGCCGACGCCGGTGGTTGGGCCGACACCGTGCTGCCCTTGCCCTCGGGGCCGGGGGGCTGGGTCGACCTGCTGACCGCTCGCCCCATCGTGCCCGAGCGCGTGGACGGCCTCACCACCGCCCACCTCGCCGAGGTCCTGGACCGCTACCCGGTCGCGGTGCTGGCCAGAGGTCGAACGCCGGTAGGCTGACCGCGATCATGACGAACACCCACACCGGTCCCCGCCTGCGCATGCCGCAGCGCGTGGCGGACGCCCTGGCCTGCCCCGTCTGCGGGAGCGCACTGTCCCGGGACCCTCGCGGGCTCACCTGCGCGGCACGGCACGGCTTCAACGTCGCCCGCGAGGGTTACGCCGGGCTGCTCACCGGAGCCACCCCGCCCGGAACGGGGGACGGCAAGGAGATGGTCGCCGATCGGCTGCGCTTCCAGGCGGCCGGGCACTACGACCCCATCGGCCGGGCCTTGGCCGAGGCCGTGGCGGGCGTCGGCGCGGACCCGTTGATCGTGGACGTGGGCGGTGGCACCGGCCATTACCTGGCCCAGGTCCTGGAGGCGACGCCCGGCGCGGTGGGACTGACCACCGACGTGTCCAAGTTCGCCGCCCGCAAGGCGGCCAAGGCGCACCCCAGCGCCGGGGCGGTCACCGCCGACTCCTGGCGCGCCCTGCCCCTGGCCGACGGGGTCGCCGACGTCCTGCTCAACGTGTTCGCCCCCCGCAACGCCGCCGAGTTCCACCGCGTCCTGGCGCCCACCGGGACGCTGCTGGTGGTCACCCCCGAACCCGACCACCTCACCGAGCTACGTTCCGCCCTGGGGTTGTTGGACGTGGACCCCCGCAAGGAAGAGCGCCTGGCCCAGAGCCTGCACACCCACTTCACACCGGTCCAGGCGCGACCGGTCCGTTTCGAGATGGACCTTCCGCACCCGGACGCGCTCACCGTCGTGGGGATGGGCCCCAGCGCCCGCCACATCACCCCCGAGGAGCTGGCCGAACGCGTGGCCGTCCTGCCCGACCCCGTGCGCGTCACCGCCTCGATTCGCCTGGGAACCTACCGCCCCCTGCCCCAGGGCGCCTGAGCGGGAACGGTCAGAGGAGCCTGCCCAGGGGCAGACCCGCTCGCCTGCCCTCGGCGTAGGACAGCGCGTCCTCCAGTTCGGCCACGGCCAACCGCATCCGCTCCACCACCGCCGGGTCGTCGTACTCACCTCGTTCGTCCACGCGTGACCCGGCCCGGGAGACGACCACGCAGTCGACCAGCACCGCGCCCAACAGGGTCAACGTCGGCATCAAGGGCGCGTGGGCCCGCATGCCGCCGGCCTGCCCGGGGGAGGCGCTCACCAGCAGGGTCGGCTTGCCCACCAGTCCGCCCGAACCCACCAACCAGTCGATGGCGTTCTTGGTGACCCCGGCGGGACCATGCGCGTACTCGGGCGTGGCGATCACCAGCCCTTGGGCGCGCGCGGCCAGGTCCCGCAGCTCACGCACCGAATCCGGCCAGGATCCCTCGTCGTTCTCGACGTCAGGGTTGAACAACGGCAGCCGACCGGCCAGATCCTCGCCGACCACGGTGACGGCCGTACCCACCCGTGGCACCAGTCTCAACAGGGCCGCGTTGAGCGAACCCCGCCGAAGACTCCCGCAGATCCCCAACACCAGACGTTCTTCCATCACCCCACGGTCTCATGGCGCCCCGGTCCGAACACCCCGGTTTCCGGGGTCCGGGCCGTCAGGGCGGCGCGCGAACACCCTCGGTAGGCTGCCCGTCATGCGCCGCTCCTCCATCCTCCTCCTTCTCGCCGTATTGTCGTCCGGTTGCGCGGTGGCCCCCGACATCACGGCGGACGCCGATACCCCCACGCGTCCGTTGGAGGAGTACCTCGCCGATTTCGAGGACCCCGACTCGGAGATCTCCGAGATCGGCCCGGACGAAGAACTCCTGTGCCGGGGGGAGCGCTCAGAGGAATGCGCAGAGGACGGCGCACTGCGTTGGTCGTTGCCGTTGGAGGGCACGTACCTGCTGCGGTCCGCCTCGTACGAGCCGTTGGCCCTGCGGCACGTGGACACGGGTGCGCACGGTCTGCTCGCGGATCCCTGGTCGGATCTCGGCCTGTTCACCGCCATCGAGATCGAGGGTCGGGACACCGTGGTGTACGCGGAGAACGCGCGGATCCGGGCGTTGGACGCCGCCACCGGCGAACTACGGTGGCGGGTCGACCTGGGGGAGGCCCTGGACGACGGATCCTTCCTGCACTCGGGATCGGGCGGTCTCCACCAGGAAGGGGACGACCTCCACGTCATCTTCGACCGGGGGCTGGTGGTGCTGGCCCTCGACGACGGGGAGGTGGACACGGTGGTCGAGACTTCGCACTCACTGGGCACCCTTTCCTCGGTGGCGGACGGCCACGCCCTCTTCCGACAGGGCCGGGAGGACCCCCTGTTCACCGCGATCGACCTGGAAGAGGCCGAGGTCGTCTGGAACGGGCGTGTGCGCGACGACGTCGCCGAGGAGGCCCCCGAATACGTGGGCGCCTACGGGACCCACGCCTACTTCACCTGGAACACCGAATACGACCCCGCACTTCTCCACCTGTCCCGGTGGGAGGGCTGGTTCGCCCGTGTCGATGTGCGCACCGGAGAGCTGGAGCATCTGATCGTGGACGACTTCGAAGGGGTACGGAGCTTCTCGAAGCTGTCCGGGATCCACCCGGACGGCTACGTCGTTCTCCACGCGGTGGAGGACGACGTGCAGTACGCCTACGACTTCGTGACCGAGGAACTCCTCTGGGAGGCCGAAGGGACGCGAGGCGACCTGACTCCGGTGAACACACCGTCGGGGCCCGCCTTCGAACATCGGGGTGGAGAGATCCTGGACGCGGTCACCGGCGAGTCGCTCCCAGAGGACACCGAGGTCCAGGCACTGTCGCCGGCGACACCGCGCCACGTGTCCCTCACCGACCACGACCGTGAACGTGACCGCCTTGTCTCCTGGGTGGAACTCAGGGACGGCCAGCCTGGGCCGGTGGGGCTGGGCACCTACGGGTTGCTGAGCACCGACGAGATCGTTGTGGCGTTGGCCTGCGCCCCCGACGGCATCGGGGAGATCGGCGCGGAGAGCCCTTTCGAGGGCGTTCCGTGTGAAAAGCCCCGTCTGTACGCCCTCAACCAGGTCGCCTGACGCCCCCTCAGGGGCGGACCGACCGCGCCCCGACCCTCAACTCCGGCCGGCGGGCGTCAACATCGAACACGCGGTGTCCCCGCAACGCACCAGTTCCGCGGTGTGCGGGTCCTCCTCCTCTCCCACACGCAGCCACGCCATGACCGGCCGGCCTCCCTCGTCCACCCGCAGTGACACCCACCCGGGGGACACCGGGTAGGACCCCACCGTCACCGACTCGGTCTCCGCGCAGGAGGTGTCGGCGCAGCTCACGTATTCGACCGTGCGTGAGGTCAGGTCGTGTCCGAGCAGCCGGGGCAGGCCCTGTGGGTCGAGATCCAGAGCCGGGGCCGGTCTGTTCCATCCGGGACCGAACACCTCCACGGACTCGAACCGCTCGCAGTGCTCGTCGGCGCAGTCCAGGAAGTGGACGGCACCATCCAGGGTGGCCCGGTAAGCGATGGCGGGCGTCCCATCGGGACGCACCCGCACCTCCGCTCCGGCGTGACTCCGATGGTTCAGGTCCCAGGCCCGGGTGACGTCGGACGCGGGGACCAGGACGGTCTCCGTCACGTCGGCGCAATCCACCCCGGCGCACGAGTACAAGGTGAGGGCTCCAGAACCCGGATCGTGCACGGTGACCCGCGCGTCGCCGTTCGGGGCGACCGCGACGTCGACGAGGCCGTCGTGCGCGGTGCGAGGTCGGGCGAAGCCGATCCAGGGGGCTCCGGCGGCCCTGGTCAGCTCGGTGGAGGTGTACTCGCCGCAGTCGGTGTCCTGACAAACGAACAGCGTCAGCATGGTCTCGCCCAGACCGACGGAGGGGACGGCGCTGACCACGTGGGCGCGCCCGCCGCCTTCTTCGAGCCACACTCGGGATCGACTCTGCCAGTCCAGGGTGGTCCGGTCGCGGCCGGGGACGTCCTCGTACGCTCCCCATTCCCCGTCGACCTCACCCTCGGGGACCAGGAACACGTGGTCGTCCCGGCAACGGTCCTTCCCACCACAGCCGGCCTCTTCCCAGATGACGGAACCGGGGGGCGCGTCATCGGGGTAGGGGAATCTGACCGAGCGCAGACCGTCTTCGGTGGCCATGGCCAGACTGTCGGCTCTCCCCGCACCCGGGATCGCACATCCCTCGGGGAGGTCGCACAGGGCAGGCTCCGAGCCCAGGACGACAGAGGAGCGGTCCGGGACGAGAAACAGTGAAGGCTCACCCTGGTCCTCGTCCATGGGCGAGGACCACCGGTCGTAGGCGGGTATCTCCCAGGGCCCATCGGTCAAGACCAGATCGAACAGGGGAGCGGGCACCCACAGGCCGACCAGGAGCACCCCCGACAGGGCCACCGGCGCCCAGCGGTGACCCGACCCGGTGAGGTCGTCCTCCACCGGAGGGCTGTCCTCGCCTTGCTCGAAACGATGTGCCTGCCGGTGGTACAGCGAGGCCAGGGTGAGCGCCCTGGCCGAGACCGTCAGACCGATCATCGCCAGGGTCCAGACGAGTACCGCTCCAGCGGGCCCGCTCACCTGGTGGAAGCCGAACACGACCACCGCGAAGGTGAGGGGGAGGGGGATCAGGCACACGACCCACCCACGCCGTAGGGGATGCCGGCGCAGGATCTGTAGGACCTCCCGCCATGAGCCTGGGCCGAGCGCGACCCCGGCGAGGGGGAACCACAGGGGTGGCAGGGTGATGAACAGCAGGGACCACAGAGCCACGGTCCATCCCGGATGTACCTGTTGGTCGAGGATCAGGTACAGACCCGACGGGAGTGCGAACGCCGCCATCGTGGCGGGCGACGTCGTGGCCGCCTCACGCAGGGCGGTGCGCAGTGGTCGGTTCCGGCCGTCGTGGACCAGGGCGAGGAAACGTACCGCCACCGTCCAGGAGCAGGCCATCAGAACGAACGCCAGGGCCGCCGTGATCCACAACGCCCACGGGGGAAGGGTTTCCTGCAAGGGCGCGTACAGGTGTGGTTCACCGTTGATCAGCACCCCGTGGTGGGACAGGAACCAGGGCGCCGCCACGGCCAGGAGCACGGCCACGACTATTTGGGGCAGCGCGAAGACGGCGAACACCGGGCAGACCAGACCCAACGGCAGTCGATCCAGGAACTCCTCCGGCGGCGGTTGAAGCGGAGGGTGTGCGGGGGCGTGGTCACTCGCGGTCATATCGTAGGACCCTAGCGAGCTCCCCTCGACCGGCCGATCCGGGCCCTGACAGACTCGGGTCGAACCACCACCGGCCGAGGAGGACCCGCTTGCCCAGAGAACACGAGGAGACCGTCGCCGCGCAGCTGAGACCGGAGGCCTTCGACGCCCAGTTCCGCGCCCAGCACGGCAGCCCCTTGCTCGCCGAACTGTGGGCTCGGGCCTGGGGCGATCAGTACCCGGCCGAGGTACGCCCCGACAGCGGATGCCCCTGGCGTCTTCTCGGGCTCATGGTCGCCGACCTGCGCCCGACCCCTGGAGCCACCGTCGTCGACCTGGGCTGCGGTCCGGGCGGGCCCGGCCTGTGGCTGGCCCGCGCCACCGGAACCCGGTTGATCGGGGTGGACTGGTCGGCCGTCGCGGTGGAGATCGCCACCGAACGCGCCACCCACTGGCTGCCCGCCGAACGGGTGGAGTTCCGCACCGGCTCGTTCACCGACACCGGGCTCGCCGACGGTGTCGCCGATGCGGTGATCAGCGTCGACGCGCTGGCCCTGGCCACGGACCCTCATGAAGCCCTCGCAGAGGTGCGCAGAGTGCTGCGCCCCGGCGGCGCCCTGCTCTTCACCGGTGTCGAACCCCGCACATCGGACGAGGCGGCCACGGCCTGGGCGGAGCCGCTGCGCACCGCCGGATTCCACCCCGGACCGCGCACCGAACTGCCCGGCGAAGGCGCCGCGTGGGGCCGTCTCTACAGCTCGATCCGCGAACACGAGGCGCCACTGCGCGAGCAGATGGGGGACCGGGCCACCGAGATCCTGCTCGCCGAGGCCGACATGATCGAGCCCCACATCGAACAGCTGTCCTGGGGCGTGGTCCGCGCGCAGGCCGTCGGGTAGTGCGGGGGGCGGTTCGACCTTCCCCACCCCGGGGTAGGTCACCGTGCGTGAACGAACCGAACCACCCCGCCACCCCCGGACGCGGCGTCCACGGCGACTTTTCGGTCTGGGTCCCCGAAGCCCACCGGGTGCGCGTGCGCGTCGACGGCAGCGACCACCCCATGGACCGCGACGACCACGGCTGGTGGCACGTCACGGTCCATGGGGCCGGACCCGGATCCGACTACGCCTACCTGGTGGACGAGGACGACCAGGCCCTGCCGGACCCGCGCTCGCTGTGGCAACCCGAGGGCGTCCACGCCCCCGGCCGCGTCTACGACCACGACGCCTACGCGTGGGCCGACGGGGACTGGACCGGACGCCCCCTCTCCGGGGCCGTGATCTACGAACTCCACGTGGGCACCTTCACCCCCGAAGGCACCCTCACGAGTGCCGTGGACCGCCTCCACCATCTGGTCGAACTCGGCGTCACCCACGTCGAACTCATGCCGCTCAACGCCTTCGACGGCACCCACGGTTGGGGCTACGACGGGGTCCTGTGGTCCGCGGTCCACCAGCCCTACGGCGGACCCGACGCCCTCAAGGGGTTCGTCGACGCCTGCCACCGGCGTGGGCTCGCCGTGCTGCTCGACGTGGTCTACAACCACCTGGGCCCCTCCGGCGCCTACCTGCCGCGTTTGGGCCCCTACTTCCTCGGTG
This sequence comes from Nocardiopsis sp. NPDC055551, assembly GCF_053619415.1. Classification (NCBI taxonomy): domain Bacteria; kingdom Bacillati; phylum Actinomycetota; class Actinomycetes; order Streptosporangiales; family Nocardiopsidaceae; genus Nocardiopsis; species Nocardiopsis sp. NPDC055551. The sequence goes on from NZ_JBSHJJ010000001.1 coordinate 668,579, forward strand.
AGAACGCCTGGGGCCCCTCCCTCAACCTGGACGGCCCCCACTCCGACCCCGTCCGCGACCTGGTCGTCCAGGGCGCCTTGGACTGGCTGCGCCACTACCACCTGGACGGGCTGCGCCTGGACGCCGTGCACGCGATGAGGGACGACCGCGCCGTACCGATCCTGGTCGAACTCTCCGACGCCGTCGACGCCCTGGCCACCGGGCTCGGCCGCCCCCTGTCCCTGATCGCGGAGTCCGACCGCAACGACCCGCGCACCGTCCTGCCCCGTGAGGCCGGCGGATCGGGCATGAGCGCCCAATGGTCCGACGACCTGCACCACGCCCTGCACGTGGCGCTCACGGGGGAGACCCACGGCTACTACGCCGACTTCGCCGGTCCCCAGGTGCTCGCCGACGTGCTGCGGCACGTGTTCCGGCACGACGGAGGGCCCTCTTCGTTCCGAGGGCGAAGCCACGGCGCACCTGTCGATACCCACCGGCTCCCCGGCAGCCGGTTCCTGGGCTACCTGTCCACCCACGACCAGATCGGCAACCGCGCCCGCGGCGACCGCAAGGGCGAACACCTCTCACCCGGTCTGCTCACCTGCGGCGCCGCGCTGGTGCTGTGCTCGCCCTACACCCCGATGATCTTCATGGGCGAGGAGTGGGGCGCCACCACCCCCTGGCCGTTCTTCGCGTCCTTCACCGACCCGGCCCTGATCGAGGGGGTGCGCGCCGGGCGCCGCCGCGAGTTCGCCGCCCTGGGGTGGGCCGAGGAGGACATCCCCGACCCCATGGACCCGGCCACCCGCGAGGGCGCCGTCCTGGACTGGTCCGAGCCCGAGCGCGAACCCGGGGCGGTGGTCCTGGAGACCTACCGGGCGCTCATCGCCCTGCGCCGCGCCGAACCCGAGATGGCCGACCCGCGCCTGGACCGCTTCGAGGTCACCGCGGGCGAGGACGGCCGGGTGCTCGTGCTGCACCGTGGTCGCCTGCGGCTGGTGTGCAACCTGTCCGCCGATGAGGCCGCGGTCGAGTTGGACGCCACCCCCGGGGAACCGTTGCTCGCCACCGGACACCCCAGGGTCGAGGGCACCAGGGTCGAGGTGCCGGGCGAGTCCTTCGCCGTCCTACGTGTTCGACCCGCCGGTTCGGGCCGTTTCCGGTAGGAAGGCCCGCACCCACTCGGTCAGGTGCTCCAGCACCATCTGCCCGGTGGGGTCCTCGGCCCGGTCGATGACGGCGGCCTGGAAGGCGTGCGACATGGCCTCGTACACCCGCAGGGTCACCGGGCTTCCGGCCTCGTCGGCGGCCTTCGCGAACCGCAGGGTGTCGTCCAACAGGGTCTCGTCCTCGCCCACGGCCAACAGCAGGGGCGGCAGCCCGGTGAGATCGCCGAACAGCGGGGACTGCGGGGCCTGGTCGGGGCGCGCGCCGTCCAGGTACCCGCCGATCAGGGTGGTGAGCATCTCGCGGTCCACACCCGGATCGTGCGTGGTGTTGGTGTCCACCGATGGGCTGGACAGGGTCAGGTCGGTGGGCGGGGAGTAGGAGATGACCGATGCGGGCAGAGTCACGCCCACGGCCTTGAGTTCGAGCAGCATCGACAGGGCCAGGGTGCCCCCGGACGACTCGCTGAGCACCACCACCCGTTCCGCGGGCACCCCCTGGTCCAATAGGAAGCGGTAGGCGGCGACCGCGTCCCGCAGGGGCGCGGGGAAGGTGTGCTCGGGCGCCAGACGGTAGTGCGCCACGAACACCGGCAGGCCGGTGGCCCGGGAGACGTGAGAGGCGAACAGGTTCATCAGGTCCGGCATGCGGTGGTGGAATCCACCGCCGTGCAGGTACAGGATCACCCCGTCCCGGGCGGGTGCTTCGGTCGTGCTGATCCACGTGCCCTCGCACGCTCCCTCCCCTGCCGGGACCGACTCGGCCACCACGTCCTTGGGAAGGTCGAAGGTGCGTTCGTGCAGGGTGGACAGCCTGCGCATGAGGCCGGCGCGGGCGGTGTCGAGGTCGATGGTGGCGGGTACGCGTGTTGGATCCATGACGCCGGTCTATCAGAGCGAAGATACGCCGGACAACGGGTTTTCGCTCCGGCGTCACCCGCTTCCCCGCCCGTGGTCTTCGCCGCCGTCACCGACGTGGCCCGACCGATCGCTGTGAGGGGGAGCCCCGGCTGTTCACGGGGCTCCCACGGCTCAGTTCACGCCTGCCGGGACGGAGCCCGGCGTCGAGACGTCCTCGGGGCCGACCGCACGCCCCGCCACGTAGGTGCGGCGCACCGCACGATCATCTCCCAGGATCGACAACGCGAAGATCAGGTCGGAGACCGACTCGGCAGTGTTCGTTCGCCGTGACAGCAGCGGGGTGGCGTGTGGGTCGAGCACCACCAGGTCGGCCTCGTGCCCCGGTGTGAGGGTGCCGACGTGGCGGTCGATGTCCAGGGCGACGGCGCCGCCCAGGGTGGCCAGGTACAGCGAACGCAGGGGATCCAGGCTGTGGCCGCGCAGCTGCGCCACCTTGTAGGCCTCACCCATGGTGGAGGGCAGCGAGAACGTGGTGCCCGCGCCCACGTCGGTGCCGAGTCCGACGTGCACGGGACGCTCGGGGTCCAGCGCCTCGTGCAACGGGAACAGACCACTGCCCAGGAAGTTGTTGGAAGTGGGGCAGTGCGCGATGGCGGTATCGGTGTCGTGGCAGAGCCGGAGTTCGTCCTCGCCCAGGTGCACGCCGTGGGCGTACACGGCGCGCCGACCGGTCAGACCGTGGTGGTGGTACACGTCCAGGTAACCGGAACGCTCGGGGAACAACTCGCGCACCCACGCGACCTCGTCCCGGTTCTCGGACAGGTGACCGTGCACGTGGACGTCGGGGAACTCGCGCCACAGCTCACCGGCGGCCGCCAGCTGTTCGTCGCTGCTGGTGGGGGCGAAACGCGGGGTGATCGCGTACATGTTCCGGCCCTTCCCGTGCCAGGCGCCGATCAGGTCCCGGGAGTCCCGGTAGCCGCTCTCCACCGTGTCGCGCAGGGCCTCGGGCGCGTTGCGGTCCATGAGGACCTTGCCGGCGATCATCCGCATACCGAGGGTGGAGGCCGCACCGAACAGGGCGTCCACCGAGTGGCGGTGCACGGTCGCGAAGGTCAGCGCCGTGGTGGTCCCGTTGCGCAGCAGCTCCGAGAGGAACCGGCGGGCCATCGCGGTGGCGTGCGTCGGATCGGCCATCTGCTCTTCGGCGACGTAGGTGTGGTTGCGCAACCAGTCGATGAGTTGGTCGCCGTGGGCGGCCATCATGTCGCTCTGCGCGTAGTGCGCGTGGGAGTCGATGAAGCCGGGCCCGACCAGACAGCCCGGGTGGTGATCCACCCGTGTGCCTTCGGGGAGTCCGGGCAGGACGTCGGTGGCCGGTCCGACCTCCCGGATCAGCCCGTCCTCGACCACGACCACCCCGTCGACCTGGTGGACGAAGCACTCCCGTATCGGTACGCGGAAGGGATCACCGGTGAAGTAGACGAGGTCTCCGCGTACGGCCGAGAGTTCACCTGCGGGGCAGGGCGGTGTGAGGGGCATCGGTCACGTCCTTGATCGGGTCCGGGGACAGGAGCGTGTCCGCGTAGACGGGGTAGGGTCCCCGCGGAACGCGGTGGGCTCCTCCTCACCGAGCGTATCCAGGCGGCCGCCCTCGAACAGGGCGGCCCCGGCGACGAGGCCGGCCACGGTGATGGGCCCGATGTCCCGGTCCGAAGGGTCACTCCAGGGGGCCGGTCCAGGTGGCCTCGTCCTCGGCGTTGGTCATCACCACGGTCAGGTCCTGAGCGCTCTGCGGCGCCTCGCACTCCATGTCCATGGTGTGGGTCCCCGCCTCGGCCTCCGTGACCGGAGCGTCGCTGGTCGCGGGGGTGCCGGCCTCGTCGAAGAAACACTCCACGGACATGTTGCCCAGGCCGAACACCCGGCCGAGTTCGGGCACATCCACGGTCAGGGTGAAGCCGGCGTTCCCGGCTCCGTCGGTGGTGACGTCGTCCACGGTGTAGACCACGTCCTCCTCGATCCCTTCCTGGAACTCCTCCTCGTAGGCGCCCACCGGGTGCGGGAAGACGGCCGGCTCCCCGAAGGCCAGAGTGTCCCCGGCGTCGGGAGCACCGCTCTGGTCCGAAGTGCCCGGGGCGCCGCCCTCCCCCTCGTCGGCCTCATCGGTCGGGGCGGACCCGGTGGTCTCCTCCTCGGTGGCGGAGGTCTCCACCGGGTCCTCCAGCGCCATCTCCGCAGGGGAGGCGCACGCGGCAGCGGCGAGGACCAACGGCAACAACAGTGCGTAAGGCATTATTCGTCGCATAAACCCACGTTAGGTGAGGTCGGTGCGCGATCCCCGGCCTGGCCGGGGCCTCAATCGGTCAGAACACGCGTCAACGTCACCCACTGTCCGGGCGTCACCAACCCCACCGGTGCGCCGGCCGCGACCCGCGCCGTGCCCAGTGCCCTGGTCACCTTCCGTGCCGGGTACGCGCGGCGCAGGGACGCCGAAAGCGAACCGCCCACCCCACCGAAACCGAGTTCCACCAGGCACCGGTACTCGTCCAAGTGCTCCCGGGGCAGCAACGGTTCCTCCCGGGCGCGCAGCACCAGAACACCCGAGTCCACCCGTGGCACCGGACGGAACCTGCGCCGGTCGATCCGCCCGGCCAGGGTCCAGGACCACTCCGGCCAGCTCAGCACGGTCACCTTGCTCCACCGCCCGTAGGCCCCGGTGCGTTTGCGGGCGTACTCCAACTGGGTGACGAGCGTGGCCGAGGTCAGGTGGCGGGCCTCCAGACACCAACGGACGATGTCGGAGGTCCGTGAGTACGGGATGTTGCCGACCACCACGAAGGGGGAGCCCGGTGGACGCGATCGGGTGAAGTCCCCGCGCACCACCCGCAACCCGGGTGCGCGCTCCCGGTAGCGTTCGGCCAGTCGGTCGGCCAGACGCGGATCGAGTTCGTGGGCGATCACCCGCCGCGCGTCCCGGGTGAGGTGGCGGGTGAGGGCGCCCTCACCCGGACCCACCTCCAACACCAGGTCCTCGGGTCCCACTCGCGCGGTGCGCACCACCCAACGGGCGGTCGCCGGATCGGCGAGGAAGTTCTGGGACAGACGTCGACGGTCGTTGTTCCTGGCGCGTGCCATGCGTGCGTGGTCCGTTCCGCCACCGGGGGTGGCCGACGAGGGCGTGAACGGCACGACGGGACCCACGCCCGGCCAGGGCGCGTCAGAAAAGGGACAGGGTCCGCCGGCCGACCGCCCGAAAGGGAAAAGGGGCGTCGGCTGAGACCGGACCGGCGAAGACGCGGGTGCGACGAAGGACGAACCCGGCACCGCCGACGTCGCGCCGATGAGGACGCGGGAACGGCGGTGCGCTCAGAGGGGTTCGGCTACCGGGCCGGCTGAGCGGACCGGAGTCGTGCGTAGGCGACCGCGGGCCAGGCCTGCGGACCCTGGAAGATCGCGTGGAATGCTGCCATGACGTCCACGTTAGGGGAGGGCCATCCGCGCGGGCAACGCATTTTCCGCGAGGGCCATACTCCGGAAAACGGGTGGCCGTACCCGTCCCGAACACGGGATACTCGTCGCCATGGCCGACTTCTCCACCTTCGACACCCGCCACTATCGCACCGTGGACGTGGCCACCGGCTACGACGGATGGTCCACCACCTACGAGGACTCCGTCCTTGACGCGATGGACCTGGGTCTGCTCGATGGGCTCACCGCACCCGACTGGGGCACGATCGACCGCGCCGCCGACCTGGGGTGCGGAACCGGGCGCACCGGCGCCTGGCTTCGAGAACGCGGGATCTCACACGTGGACGGTGTGGACCTGAGCGCCGGGATGCTCGCGCTGGCCGAGAAGCGCGGCGCCCACGCCACCCTCGCCCGAGGCGACGTGCGCGCCACCGGACTGCCCGCCGGTTCCTACGACCTGACCATCGCCTCGCTCATCGACGAGCACCTGCCCGGGCTCGACCCGCTCTACGCCGAGGCGTGGCGGCTCACCCGCCCCGGCGGGTACTTCGTCCTGGTCGCCTACCACCCGCAGTTCATCATGGTCTCGGGGATGCCCACCCACTTCACCGACGCCTCCGGTGAGGACGTCGCCATCACCACGCACGTCCACCACGTCGGCGACCACGTGCGCGCCGCCCTGGCCGCCGGGTGGCGGCTGGTGGCGTTGGAGGAGGCCGTGGTGGACGAGGGCTGGGGGGCGGCCAAACCCAAGTGGGAGAGGTTTCGCGGTCATCCCATCTCGGCCGCCTTCGTTTGGACCCGCCCCGCCTGAGGGGCCGCCGTCAGGGCGCGGTGAGCATCCGCGCCCATAGGTCCGCGTGGTGTTCGATGTGGTCGGCGGCCGGGCCCCAGTGGTCGGCGTGGCCCTCGGCGTGCAACCGCGCCCAGGGTTGTGCCCCGGTCCGCGCTCCCTCCTCCAGCAGTTCGAACATGCCGCGCACCCGGTGCAGCGCGGCCCAGGGCAGCGCCGCGCGCTGTTCGAGGTCGCAGCCGTAGCCGTCGGCCAGCGCCCGCAGACGCCGGCCGTCGATGTCGGGATCACCGCCGGCGTGCAGGGGTGCGAACCCGTGCGCCGCGTAGCCCAGATCGCCCATCCGGGTACCCGGGGCGGCGCCGTCCCAGTCGATGAAGCACCAGTGAGGCTCCGCGTTCCCGGTGTCCCGCCCGCCGACGACCAGGTTCCACGGGGCCAGGTCGTAGTGGCAGATGACCTCGCCCTCCTCCGGCGGGAAGACCGATCCCCACACGGGTTCGCCTCGCGGGATGAAGTCGGTGGTCAGGTCGTGCAGGCGCCGGATCAGCGCGCCCACCCGCCGCAGCCCGGCCGTGGACATCGGCGCCATCCGGTCGGCCAGGGTCCCGGGCACGTACTCCAGACACTGGGAACCCTCCGGGTGCCGCCCGTGCGTGGCGGGTGCGGCCGGATAGCCGTGCCGGTTCAGGTGACGCAGGAGTTCGGTGACGGCGGGGGAGGAGGGCAGCCACGGCTTGCGCACCGTGGCGCCCACGCGCAGCACGCTCTCGGCGACGTTGCCGCCCTCCAACACCTCGACGTCGTCCGGGGCGGGTTCGGTGGAACTCATGCGCCCCATCCTGACCGGGCGAGCGCCCATGGTCCATCGAATTCAGCGGGCTTCCCGGGCGAGGGCCTCTGCTTCGGCGGCGTCGAAGCGCGCGTCGCTCAGCCGGATCAACGGCAGCAACAGCAGCAACATCGACCCGCCCAGCAGCAGGTACATCGGCCTGAGCCCCATGAGGGAGGCGAGTACCCCGCCGGTGGCCGCGCCCAGCGGCATGGTGCCCCAGGCCAGTAGCCGGAAGACGCTGTTCACCCGGCCGAGAAGGTGGTCGGGGGTCAACCGCTGGCGTAGCGACACCACGATCACGTTCCAGACCATGATGGCGACACCGCCCGCGCACAGGCCCGCCGTCACCACCCACAGGTTCGTGCTCAGCCCGGGTACCCCGAGCAGCAGGGCGAACCCGACCACGGAGACGCGTAGCGCCCAGGTGCGCCCGCACCACCGTTCGGCCCACTCGACCAGGAAGGACCCGATCAGGCTGCCCACGGCGGTGGAGATCAGCAGCAGGCCGAACGCGGCCTCGTGCAACCCCAGGTGCGAACCGGGGCCCACCGCGTAGAGCACGAACACCGCGAAGGCCGCCTGGGTGGCGAAGTTGGACGCCCCGACCATGAGGGCGAACCGGCGCAGCAGTCGATTGCCCCATAGGAACCGCACTCCTTCGGCGATCTCGGTGCGCATGGTGGTGGCCGGCCCGGTCCTCTTCACCCGGAATCGGCCCTTGACCAGCAGCAACATTCCCACGGCGGCGGCCCACAGCGCCGCCGGGGTGACGAAGGCCAAGGCGACACCGACCGCCACCAGGGCGCTGCCGAGTGGCGGGCCGATGAACTCCTGCCCGGTCAGTTCCGCCGCGTACAGGCGGCCGTTGGCCCGGGACAGACTGCTCCGGGGGACGATCTGCGGAAGGATCGACTGGGCGGAGGTGTCGTAGAGGGTCTCGGTGACCCCGATGGCGAAGGCGAACGCGTACAGCAGCCAGATCGAACCGAACCCCAGGGACAGGGAGAGCACCAGCAGCACGAGGAGGGCGGCGCGCACGACGTTGGCGCCGACCATGGCCACTCGGCGGTCGAGCCGGTCGGCCAGGGCACCGGAGGGTAACGCGAAGAGTAACCAGGGCAGGCTCAGCGCGGTGGCCACTCCGGCGATCAGTAGGGGTGAGTCGGTCAGGCGCAGGGCCACCAGGGGCAGGGCGGCCTTGAGGGCGCCGTCGGCGAGGTTGGACAGCCCTGAGGAGGTCCATAGCCGCCAGTAGGGGCCGCCCAGTGGTCCGGGGGCGGTCGTGGTGGTGCCGGACGGAGGGGTGGAGGGCGTGTGCCCGTCGTTCTCGGCCATGGATCGACGATGACAGATCGATTGATAAAACTCAATCGATTGGCTTCAATCTATCGACCCGGTAGCGTTGCCCACATGAGTGAGTCGGAGCCGGCCCCGCCCGCCGCGTTCGAGCCGGGCAAGCGCCGCCCCGCCACCGCCCAGGAGGCCAAGGCCCTCGGGCACCCCCTGCGCCTGCGCATCCTCCGCGAGTGCCGATTGCGCGAACTCACCAACAAGGAGCTCGCCGACCGCCTGGAGACCTCACCCGGCACGGTCCTCTACCACGTCCGGCAGTTGGTGGAGGCGGGGCTCCTGACGGCCGCCCCGGTCCGCACCGGCAGTGGGGGAGCCCTGGAGAAGCCCTACCGTGCCACCGCCGTGACCTGGTGGCTGGACGGTCCGCTCGCGGACGAGGAACCGATCGCGCGGGCCGCGCCGGTCCAGGCCTTCCAAGACGAACTCGCCCAGGCCGGGCCCGAGTCGCTGCGCACCTACGCCCGCTTCGTCCTGCACCTGAGCGACGACGGGCTCCAGGAACTGGACCGGCGAATCCTGGCCATTCTGGACGAATACGTGGCCACCGACGAGGAACGCCTCGACCAGCCCGCCTACGGCGGCATCTTCGTCCTACACCGCCCCGCGGACTGACCCCGCGGTCATCCGTTCGGCCTCGTCGGCTCCGCCGGCCCCGGGCACGGTCGTGGCGGGCTCAGAAGAACTGCCAGGGCCCCTTCGGCGGTCGCTGATCCACCCCCGGACGCGACCAGTCGCACACCCCTTCCGCGAAGACCTCCCGGGCTCGTTCGGCCTGTTCGTCGTCGAACTCCACCGGATGCTCACTCTCGTCGAAGGGGGTGAGCCGGCACTTGACCACGTCCGAAGCGAGCGGGCCGCCCGCCACCGTCCGCGGCGAACCGTGCACGGGGAAGGCGTCCGCGCACCGGTCGCCCTGACCGGCCGGCAGGGGCAGTTGGGGCGCGACCACACGCTCGCCCCCGATCCAACAGGAATCGGTCAGCCAGTCCGGGCGGGTGCGCTCCACCCGCTCGATCGGGGTGGAGCGCGGGCGCACCCGCGCGTCGTCGGCGGCCGCGCTCACCCAGGAGTCCAGCTCCCTCAGTGCGCGCCCGGCGACCGGGCTCGATGAGTCGAAGACCCCCGACCGGTAGGGCTCGACCAGCATCACGTGGTTGGCGTCGGTGCCGTTGGCCTGGACCAACCGCTCCCGGGTGGAGAAGGAGTGGTAGCGCATGTGGATGTCACCGCCCGGTGTGTCGTCCTGGTAGGGGCGGTGGTCCACCACGGGGACGTCGGCCAGCCCGCCGCCCCCGTGCAACAACCGGCCGCTGCCGTAGGCCGCCGCGATGGCCTCCGGGTCGCCCTCGGTACGTTCGGCCACCACCTGACCGTCCGCGTCGAGTCCACCGATGTGCTCGTTCAGGTGCAAGAACGCGTCCACGTCGATGTCCCCGGCCATCAGCGCAGACAGACCGTACTGGACACCGACGTTGTCCAACGGCCGCCGGGGCAGCCCGGTGCCGGGATCGGTCCCGTAGACGTTGACGGTGTGCGAGTACAGGTCGCAGCGCGCCCCGTCGGGGTTGTCCTCGGGGTGGTAGCGCTCGGATTCGGGCAGTGAGTCCGGGCACACGCCCCGCGGATCGATCCGCGACGCCGCGCCGGCCATCGCCGTCACCCCCTCGGGGCCACCGAACCCGGAGACCTCGCCCACCTGATCGGGGGTGAGCGCCTCGGGGTGCCTCTCGGCGTAGGAACGCAGCAACAGCGCGTCGGTCGCCGCCGGAGTGGTCGCGAAACCCACGTCCGGGTAGCTCTGCGAGACCAGGATCCCGTCCAGCAGCCCGGGCTGGTTGTCGGTGATCTGGTGGGCCTGGTACGAACCCCCGGAGGACCCCCAGCCCAGGGTGTGGTCGGGGGAGCCGTAGGCGAGGGTGAAACGTTCCTTGGTGGCCGCCATGGTCTCGGCGGCGAGGAGGTCGTTGCAGTTGTTGCCGAACACGTTCAAGGACGCCGAGGCCACCGCGTACCCCTGGGAGAGCATGCCGTGGTCCACCACCCCGGCGGTGTGGTCGCCCTGCGTGTACCAACCGCCCGGGCAGCCACCGCCGAACTTGTACACCAGGCGCCGATTCCAACCTTCGGGGGAGGTCCACGGGTCGGGTTCGGGGTCGCGGGGATCATGCAGTAGGGCCGTCTCGTACACCGAACGGTTGGCCGTCCCGGTCTCCACCCGCACGGTGTAGGGCACCTCCGCCCCGGTGGAGGTGGTCGTGGTGGCCACGTCGGTGGGCAGCCGGTCCCGGTCCGGCAACGCCTTGAACTCCTCGTCGGTGGATCGGTACACGTACCCCACACGGGTGGTGACCGAGCAGTCCTCGTCCAGGGCGGCGCCCAGCGTCCCGCCCCAGGCCAGGTCGAAGTCCTCGGTCCGACACACGAACGGTTCCTGGTGCGGCCCGGAGAACACCGGCCCCGACAACGGGTGGGCGGTCACGATCAGCTCCACCGGTTCGGGCGCGGAGCCGCCCTCCCGGGTCGTCTCCTCCTCCGCGGCCTCGATCGAGGCCACCAGTGAGTTGGTCCCCTCGGACAGGTTCGAGACCGTCCCCTCCAACACCGGGCCCACCCCGGGTAGAAGCACCCGCCGCAGCGCCTCGGTGACGTCATCGCCATTCGATTCCAGCCGCACCCGGTGGGGTTGGTGGGGGGCCGGCGGCGTCACTCGGACCAGTACCGTCTCGCCCATGACGGTGTCGGGCCGAGAGGACAGCACCTCGACGGCGAGCCCGTCCTCGGCGGTCCGCGAAAGGGGCTCCAACGGCGCCGCCGAAGGGGGAGTGTTCAGCGCGGTGGCGTGTTCGGGCACCGCGGCGCCCGAGACGGAGAACAACGTCGCGACACCGGCCGCACCCGCGCCCAGGGCCACTCGTCGCCAGGTCGTCCTCATCACGGCGCCCCCGGACATGGAGGGGCGGCGGCGAGGGTCGGGGGCCGAAGAGGAACGAACCGGTCGATGGCACATGCCGGCATGCTCTCCGCGCCACGTCCCCGCGAAGGGGGGACGCACCGTGTCGGGAACCGGCTTTGCATTCCCATGCCGCCATCGATACCCGGAAAGACGACAGAACGAACAAAAAGGCCGGGTGTTCGGATCCTTCCTGATCCGGACACCCGGTCCATGTGCGTGTTCGCGGGATCAGGCCCGCTGGATCTCCCGACCGCTGATCCGGGCCGGGACGATCTTCAGGACCTGGTCCCGCGGGCCGGCCGCCCATGGTCGCGGCATACGGCCCTGCGGGACGCGTTCCAACTCCCCGTCGTCACGGACCCACCGGCAACGCCCCGAACACAGCACGCTCCACCCCTCACGGCGTTCCTCGTCGAGGTGGTCGACCTGGAAGGCCGCGTACCCGCGCGCGTAACGCATGATGGAGCCGGCCAACGTCGAGCGGAACACGATCGTGTCGTTGAGCAGCGCGTAGTTGACGGGCAGCACCGTCGGCGCGGCGTCCCCGTCGATGGTGAAGGCCACCCGCCCGATGTCCCGTGTGGCCAACAGGTTCAGACAGGTCTGACGCTCCAGGACGGTGAACGAGACCTGCCCGCCGGTGGACAGGTCCGCGCCCAGCGATCGCCGCTCGCCCTCGTGTAGACGTTCGGTGCCCGCGAACTCCTCCGACGCCGTGCGCTGTTCCGGTGGCGATCCGGGTCCCGTGTCCCGCCCGCTCCTGGACGCCCCGGCGTCGCTTGTTCCAACCACCACAAGCCCCCCGAAATCCGGTACCTTCCGTGCATCCGCCCTCTTCATCGTCGTCCGTCCACGAACACCGGAAAAGGGGCCGGGATCCCCCTGATCCACGGCGAAGGTCCTCGTTCGCGCATTACCCGTCGGGACACAGGACTCAAACGGGAAGGGACGTTCGCCCCCTCTGGTGGCGAACACACCCGGATAGGGTGGTAACACCTGGTCCGAGCCTTCGGACCGAGGGCGAACACACGGCTCGCAACCGCCCGACGGTGCGCCACAACGGGCGGCGAAGGCCCACAACCCAAGGCGGCGCTGCCGCCTCAGGTCACCAGTGCTATGGAGGTGCGCACCTGATGGGCGGCGACAGATCGATCCGGGTGTTCCTGGTCGACGACCACGAGATCGTCCGGAGAGGCGTGGGGTCACTCCTCGACGACGAGGAGGGCATCGAGGTGGTCGGCGAGGCCGGTACCGCCGCGCAGGCCCTGGCCAGGGTGCCCGCGCTCCGACCCGACGTGGTCGTACTCGACGTTCGACTCCCCGACGGTGATGGTGTCACCGTCTGCCGGGAGATCCGGTCGATGCTTCCCGACACCCACATGCTCATGCTCACGTCCTACTCCGACGATGAGGCCCTCTACGGGGCGGTCATGGCGGGTGCCGCCGGCTACATCCTCAAACAGATCCACGGAACCGACCTCGTCGGCGCCGTCCGCACGGTCGCCCAGGGGCGATCCCTGCTGGACCCGGAGTCGACCGCGCGCATGCTCAAGCGATTGCGCGACGAGGCCGGCCGCAAGGACCCGCTCAGCGAGCTCACCGAACAGGAACGCCGTGTCCTGGAGCTCATCGGTGAGGGACTCACCAACCGGGAGATCGGCGCCAGGATGTACCTGGCGGAGAAGACCGTGAAGAACTACGTGTCCCGAGTCCTGGCCAAGCTCGGCATGGCCCGCCGTACCCAGGCGGCGGCCTACGCGGTGCGTCTGTCCATGGACCAGAGCGCCTGAGCCGTGCGGAACGGACAAGGAGTCGGGCCTCCCGAAGGGGGCGGGCCCGGCTCCTTGTCCGCTCTCAGGGGTTGTCGAGGCAACGGGATTTCGAAACGCCTCGGATCCGACCGCCGGGCCCGATCAACCTTCCAGGGTCTGTCCCTCACGCTGGACGGGCGCGGACCACTCCACCACCGTGCCCTCGCCGGGGCCGGAGGCCACCGCCATCGCACCGCCCAACTCCTCGGCGCGCGAGGCCAGGTTGCGCAACCCGCTGCGCGCCACTCCCTCGGGGACGCCACGGCCGTTGTCGGACACCCGCAACACGACCTCACCGTTGTCCACCGACAGCTCCACGTCCACCGAGGTCGCCCCCGAGTGCCGGGCCACGTTGGACAGCAGCTCACGCAGCACCGGGATCAGGTGCTCGCCCACCCGCTCGTCCACGGCGTTGTCCACCGGGCCCTGGGTGAGCAGCCTGGGCGCGAAGCCCAACGTCTCAGCGGAGGCGTTGACCAACTCCAGCACCCGCGAACGCAACCACGAGGAGTCGTCCTCACCCGAACTCTGTAGGGCGAAGATGGTCGACCGGATCTGTCGGATGGTGTCGTCCAGGTCGTCCACCGCGCCCTGCACCCGCTTGGAGGAGGTCGCGTCGTCGATCCGTCGCACCGTGCCCATCAACGTGATGGCGGTGGCGTACAGCCGCTGGATGACGGTGTCGTGCAGGTCGCGGGCGATCCGGTCCCGATCCTCCAGCACGCTCAACCGTTCCGAGTCCAGGCGGGCCTCGGCCAACTCCAGGGCGACCGCCGCCTGGTTCGTGAACGACGACAACATGTTCGACCAGCTGTCCTGGAAGTCCTCTCGGCCGCGGTCCCGGGCCAGCACCAGCACACCTCGGGCCCCGTCGGGCGGACCGAACGGCAGCACCAGCACGGGACCGACCCCCATCCGGGTGAGGAAGCCGACCCCGAGGTGCTCGAACTCGGACACGTCCGTCTGAAGTGGGGTGCCGCTCAGGTAGACCCGGCCCAGCAGGGTGTCCTCGGCCCGGGTCAGGGTCGCCCCGCGCGCCCCCGCCGCCAAGGACTCGCACTGGTCCTCGGGGCCGTCCCACACCCGCACCGTGAGGGTCTCGGGGTCCTCGCCGGGCATGGCGATGATCGCGATGTCGGAGTGCGCCATCACCCGGGCCCGGCGCGCCACCAGGCGCAATACCTCCTCGGGTGCGGCCCCGGACAGCAACCGGGTGGTGATCTGCCCGGAGGCGTCCAGCCAGGTCTCACGGCTCTGGGTCTGCGCGAACAGTTGGGCGTTCTCGATCGCGGTGCCCGCGGCCGTCGCCAGGGCGCGCATCAGGAGTTCGTCGTCGCCGGTGAACTCCGTACCGTCGTGCTTGTCGGTCATGTAGAGGTTGCCGAACACCTTGTCGCGGATGCGGATCGGCACCCCCAGGAAGGTGTGCATCGGCGGGTGCCCCTCGGGGAACCCCCGCGACTCGGGGTGGTCGCTCACCTCTTTGAGCCGCAACGGCTCGGGTTCCTTGATGAGCAGCCCGAGGATGCCCTCGCCCCGGGGCCAGTGGTCGATGGAGGAGATCTCGTGGGGTTCCAGACCCACCGGGATGAACCGACTCATGTTCCCGTCGGGACCGATCACCCCCAGGGCTCCGTAGCGCGCGTTCACCAGTCCGGTGGCGGTCTCGGCGATCCGCAGCAGGAGGGGGTCCAGTTCGAGGCCCTCACCGATGGAGATGACCGCTTCCAGGAGGGTGTGGACGCGTTCCTGTTTGCGGGAGATCTCGGTCAATCGGGACCGGACCTCGTCGAGCAGGTCGTCCAACCGAACCTGGGGCAGGGACAGCCGGTCGTGTTCGTGAGGATCGAAGTGGTCGCCGTCTGTCTCACTCATGGGGACTCTTTCCGGCTGCTGTCCAAAGGTTCCACAACCGAGTCTATGGGCGTTCTGTACGGGTTCGACTCGCCCCCACGAACTACGACGTGCCTCAAGTCACCCACCCTGACCGGCTACTTTCCCGAGCTGTCACTCCGTCGCACGCAAGTGCCGAAGGCCTCCGGTAAAGGGGTCTTTGGACCATTCTTCACGGCGGTCCCACCCATGTCCCTTTCCCGCCGGACTTCACCTGCTCAGTGCTCCGTCGACAGGTGGCCGGCCTTACCGAGAGCGCTTCGGTCTCTTCCGCTGAGAACCTCGGAGCAATGCTGGTGGACGTTCGCGTACCACTTGAGACCCGGGGCCGAGGGATTCGGCCCCGATGACCTTCCGGCGCCCGAACCCGGCGACCTCGATGGTGAGGTCGGTGGCCCCGGCCAGGTCGGTCAGGTCCACCGGACCTGGTCCACGTACCAACAATGTTCGTAGGCGCGGCATGTCCCGAAGCCACATGGGTGGGCGCATGGTCGCCGCACCATGAATCAGTTCCAGACGACGTACCGCCGGTAGCGACGCGAGTACCTTCGCCGATGCCGGGGTGGTCGCCAAGGCTTCGCTCAGCTCCAGATCCTCGAGCAGTGGAAGTTCCCTCAGCGGAGTCAGATCCAGTTCCGGGTTCACCTCTCCGTAGTAGAAGAAATGGGACAGAGATTCGCTCTGACTAGCGATCCCTTCGATGTCCTTGAGTTCCGGACAGCTCAACAATCGGACCTTCTCCATCGAATCCGGAACGGTCGCAAGGTAGTTCAGATCGGAAATTGTCTTGTCATGCCGGATCGAGAATTCGCTCAGGCGATCCACCGGAAGGAGGTCTCGGAGCGGCTCGCGCGGGAGCCCGTACCCGAACCCCATCTCTTCCAGGGTCACCATCTCGCTGAGGAGTCCCAGGTCATCGGTGAGGGCAGGGTGCGAAAGCACGATTTGCTCGAGAGGACTGTCGATGAGGGGTGCGATGCTGGGGGTGAAGGTGAGGCCGAGGCACATCAGGAGACGCAGCGAGGGCATTCCGCGTAGTGGTTCCAGATCGATGTTCCACTGCTCGTCAGACGAATCCGGGCTCAGGATGAGCGAGACCAATCGGGATATCCTCGACAACGTCTTGACGGAGTCGTTCGCACGACCCCTCAAGACAAGTGATCGGATCGCTTCGATTTCATTGTGGGAGGCGATGAGATCGAGGTGTTCGGCCCAGATGGGGAAGGCGTAGGTATAGGTGGTGAGGGTGTCGACCAAGAGCACTTCGGCGAGCTCTACTGAGGGGTCGCGCTCCCATGCTTCGTCCACCGCGAAGAACGTGTCCCTGCCGCGGAAAGGTAGAGCCTGTTCGATGACGGAATATGATCCGGGCCCGCCGATATGGGACGCCGCCCTGATCGACTTGGCGGCCTCTCGCGCGTTGGTCGGTGGGGTACGGGCCAGGAGCGGCAGAGCGGCCTCGCCCACCAGACTCAGTGCGTGCACGTGTTCCTTGGTTCTCGGCGGGAGGATGCGCTGAACCCTCTCGGTCACCTCCGAGTGGAGCCGTTCGGCGAGTTGAGGTGAGGTCTCCAGGCAGGCGAACGCCACCAGCAGTAGCCGGTCGTGGTGTTTCTTGACCTGGTCCGCGCGTTCCAGTAGCCCGGTGACCAGTTCCTCGCGCTGGGCCGGGGTGGCGTGTCCGGCGGCCATGACCACGACCTCGTGCCACTGGTCGTCGTGGGCGTGCTTGACCAACAGCGGGAGACTGTCCTCCTCCACCAGGGCCTTGGCCGCCAGGTACTCCTCGAAGGTGCGGTGCAGGAAGCTCACCCGGTCGACGGTCGGGCACTGGAGCAGCCCGCTGCGCACCCTCAGATGCGTGAAGACCTCCTCCGGGCCCTCTTCGATGTGGTGCATCGCGGCCAGGAGCCTGCCGACCTGACGCTTGGCGGTGGTGATCGGGGCGTCCGAACTGCCGTTGAGGATCAGCCACTTGGCCAGCTCCTGCAGCAGGAGCACCAACTCCCGGCGCGAGAGGTCCACGCCCGGGACCCCGCGCTGGTGGTCGCGCTCCTTGAGCAGCATGGCCAGCGCCGCCTCGTACACCTCCATCCGATCCCGTGGCAGGGACGTGTGCCGATCCCGGTGCAGCGCGCACAATAGGGCGCAGAGCAACGGTGTGGAGGCGATGGATCTCAAGTGGCGTTGGCCCAGCACCTTCCGAGTGAGTTCGGCTTCGTGCCGGGTCAGCACCGCGCGTTCGGTCTCTTCGGTGACCTCACCGCGTACCGCTTCGTGCCAATGGTGGATGAAGGCCCGTACGTCCTCCTCACCGAGTGGTTGGAGCTCGGCGGCGGTGAACCCCTCCGTGTCCAACCAGGACTCCGAGGCCGCACCGGGCCTGGTGGTGACCACGTAACGGCAGTCGGGAAAATCGGTGAGCAGGCCACGCAGCCAACGGCGGGCGGCCTCACGCTGGCTCTGTGGAAGTTCGTCCACCCCGTCAAGCAGAACGATGCCCCGGCCCTGGGACATCACCGTGGTGGCCCAACCCGCAGGGGCCTGATCGGCCAGGTGACGGCCGGTGTGCCGGACGAAGTCGGCGGGCTCGGGCAGGTCGCGGTCCACGTACTCGCGCAGCGGAACCAGGAAGGGCACCGACCCGGTCCAGGAGGCCATCGTCTCGGGGAAGTCTCCCTGTCCGGCCCGCACACCCACCCAACGGAGCAGGGTGGTCTTGCCCGAACCCGCCGGACCGCGCAGGAAGGTGCGCCGGTGCAGGGCCAGGACCTGCTCCACACGAAGATCACCGGTCGGGTAGGGAGAGTCATGATCGAAGAGGTCGAGCTCCCTCTCCCGCCACTCACCGGACACCCGCAGGCTCAGATACGCCGTGCTCAGCGGATATCTCCTCGTTCCCGCTTCGGTGCCGAACAGCTCCAGCACGTCCCACCGCTCCGCCGCCTTGCGGCGGTAGGCGGTCAGGAAAGCCGCGTCCTCGTCACGCTCGCGTCCGGCGAGTTCCTCCTGCCTCGGCACCCGGTCCAGGAGTTCCTCGACCTTGCCCAGGAGCAGCGTCTCCCGCCGCAACAACTCGGTGAACGCACCCGTCTGGAACCGTGGCAGCGCCGACAGGGTCGCCATCACGTACGCGCACGACTCCGGCAGCACCCGGTCGTATAGGGCCACCGCCGCCTGACTCAGGTCCCGGGTCGCCCGTGGCGCCTTGGCGCGCAGGTACCGCTCCAGGTACAGCGGATCCAGGTCCTGCTCGAACAGGGTGCGGTCGGTCAGCCCGGCCTTGTCGAAGGTGTCGGCCACGGCGAGCACCGCCGCCTCGCGTTCGTTCTCGGCCAGTCCGCGGAACTCGTGATCGAGGTAGCCGAGCACCCGTTCTGCGACGCTCTCCTCGATCTCGTCGAAGCGGCGCTTGAGTCTGCGCCGCTCACGGCTTCCGGTGACCTTCTCCTGCACGAGGTCGGCCACGGTGGTCGCGGCGCTCTCGGCGAGCGGGTTGCCGATCCAGATCCCACAGGCGGCCTTGACGACCGACACGCCCAGTTTCAGCGCGGCTTCGAACACGAACGCTCCGGAGGGGGAGGGGACAGGGGGTCCCTCCAGATTAGAACGAGAAGGGCCGGTTCGGTGGGTTTTCCACAGCCCGAACCGGCCCGGTCCCTCGGGCCCGCCCGCTCCGTGCGGGCAGGCCTCGTCCTCCCTACAGCCCTTCGGTGGTGAAGACCGTGTCCGGTTCGTCGGCGAATCCGTCGGGCCCGCCCAGGAACACGGCGTACTCGTCGTCGGCCGTGCGGTACATGGACTGTTCGGCGGTGCTCAGCACCAGGTCGGCGTGCCCGTCACCGTCGTAGTCGGCCAGCGAGTGGTGGCGCAGGTAACCCAGGTCGGAGGAGGGCACCGGCACGGTGACCGCGCCCTCACCGGTCGGTCCCTCGGCTCCGCCCAGGAGCAGGGTGGCCTCGGAGTAGCCGTGGAACGGTCCGGTCATGGCGACGACGTCATCGACACCGTCGCCGTCGACGTCGCCGGCCAACAACCCGTTGCCGAACCCGTCGCCGTCCTCGGCCGCGCCGGGAACGCCCTCGGTGTCACGGTCGACGCGCACCGGATCGGCGTCCAGGTAGCCCTCGGCGGAGAGGTGGGTGTCCACGTACCCGGGGTGCAGTTCGTCGTCGTGGCCGGGCTCGTTGTTGGGGATTCCGCTCACCCCGACGAGCAGGTCGGTCGCGCCGTCGCCGTCGACGTCGGCGGGCACGTGTTCGTGTCCGGGCGCGGTGTCGCCCACGATCTCCTGGGCGGGGCCCTCCGGACCCGAACGCAGTACCACGTGGGATACGGGCGACTCGTCGGAACCGCGGACCAGCAGTAGGTCCTCGTAGGCGTCGCCGTCGGCGTCGAAGGACCTGATCGTCGCGTCGTCCGCGTCGCTCGGCAATGGAAGTTCGTCGGTGGCGGCGGGGGCGCCCTCACGGTCGAAGGGGCCGTGGTGGAAGGTGCTCTCCCATTCGTTGGTGGGGGTGCCCATGAGGCTGTCCAGGACCGCGACGTCGGTGTCGCCGTCACCGTTCATGTCGCCCACGGCAAGGGAGATCGCGTTCATACCCGAGGGGTGGTCCACCGAGAGCCAGGGCAGCGGGACGGCCGGCCCGACGGGGCCCTCCGGACCGCCCCACACGAGGTATCCGCCGTCCTGGGCGTCGACGATGAGGTCGGTGTGACCATCACCGTCCAGGTCGCCGGTGTCCATGACCAGCATGTATTCCTGTTCCCCGGACAGCTCCAGGTCGGATCGGGTCAGGACCGCGGAGCGTTCGACGTCGAGTCCGCCCTCGCCGCCGAAGAGCGCCCCGACGTACGGTTCGCCCTCGAACTCACCGCCCACATACCCATGGACGGGCAGCAGGGGGAGTCCGTCCACGAGGATGCCGGTTTCTCCCCGGGCGGGGGCGGCGTCGGACAGGTCGGTGGTGGCGTTTGCACAACCGGCCGCGGCGATCAGGGTGAGGGCCAAGAGCGGTGGGAGGGTGAACCGTTGCTTCATGCGGGAGGTCTTTCGACGGAGTGGGTGCTCGTGTGGGTTCGACGCGCGGGCATCGAAATCCGTTGACGGAACCCTACTTATGGGTGCAGGTTTCCTACGGAACCGGGTGTCGAAAGGGGTCGGTCCCGTTCGGGCGCACGAGGAAGCGGGCCGGGCGGCGATGCCGTCCGACCCGCTCGGGGTGGGGGAGTGATGCCTTCCAGGTGCTACCGGGTGACCTTCGCGGAGATCTCGTCCAGGTCGGCGTCACTGGTCTCCTTGCCGACCAGCAGGGCGCCCAGGGTGATGCACCCGACCAGGATCAGGTAGCCGCCGACCCAGGCCAGACCGAAGGTGCCGGCCAGCCAGGTCGCGATGTAGGGCGCGAAGGAGGCGCCCAGCAGGCTGGCCAGGTTGTAGGCGGCCGAGGCGCCGGTGTAGCGGACCCTGGTCGGGAACAGCTCGGGCAGGACCGCGGCCATGGGGCCGAAGGTCAGACCCATCAGGGACAGACCGATGATCAGGAAGGCCATCACGCCGAAGGTGCTGCCGCTGCCCAGCAACGGGCCCATGGCGAAACCGAACACGATGATGGCGACGGTGACCGTGACCAGGGTGGGTTTGCGACCGAAGCGGTCGGCCAGCAGACCCGAGATCGGGGTGAAGATCCCGAAGAACACCACACCGATGAGCAGGAACACCAGGAACTGCGAACGCTCGTATCCCAGACCGGTGACCGGGTCGGTGCCGAAGCCCAGCGAGAACACCGTCATCAGGTAGAACAACACGTAGGTCGCCAGCATGATCAGGGTGCCGATGACCACGGCCGGCCAGTTGCTGCGGAACAGCTCGACGATGGGGGTCTTGACGCGCTCACCGGAGGCGACGATCTTGGCGAAGGCCGGGGTCTCGTGCAGGGTCAGGCGCACCCACAGGCCGATGACGATCAGCACGATGGAGATCAGGAAGGGGATCCGCCAGCCGTAGGCCAGGAACGCCTCGTCGCTCATGGCCTGGCTCAGGATGAGGAAGACCCCGTTGGCCAGAAAGAACCCGATCGGCGCGCCCAACTGTGGGAACGTGCCATAGAAGCCGCGCTTGCCGGCGGGGGCGTTCTCGGTGGCCAGCAGTGCCGCGCCGCCCCACTCGCCGCCCAGTCCCAGTCCCTGACCGAACCGGCACAGCGCCAGCAGCAGGGGCGCGGCCACGCCGATCTGCGCGTAGGTGGGCAGTAGGCCGATCGCCACGGTGGCGATGCCCATGGTCAGCAGGGACGCCACGAGGGTGGTCTTGCGTCCGATGCGGTCGCCGAAGTGACCGAAGAGCCAGGAACCGATGGGGCGGGCCACGAAGGCGATGGCGAAGGTCGCCAGCGACTGCAGGCGGGCCGCCATCATGTCGCCCTCGGGGAAGAACAGGTAGGGGAAGACCAGGACCGCGGCGGTCGCGTAGACGTAGAAGTCGTAGAACTCGATGGACGTGCCCACGAGGCTCGCCGTGAGGACCTTCCGCTTGGGGTTGGTCGGGGGTTGCGCCGACTCGGCCGGTGGCCGTTGCGGCGACGGTTTCCCTGCGGAGACGTCCGTCATTTGACTTCTTTCCAGGTCAGTGCGGGTTGATGGCTGGATATTAGTCCCCGTGGACACTATGTGGAACATTTGTCTCGCCATGTGGACGCATGGGGGCGATGTCCATGTCGGGGGTAAGGCTTGAACGCGAAAACCCCTGCCATCTCGGGCTTTTGGCGTCCTGGGTGATCAGGGCCACTCGGCATGATCGATTCTTGGCGGTGCAGACCCCCGGCTTCAGCCGTGGGGTTAGGTGCTCTCCGTATCCGGTAGACTACTTTTCGTCCACGACAGCCAAGTGGACACGCGCCGCAGGGCATGCGGTGCCAGCCTGTGGAGACCTCGGGGTTGCCCGGTCTGTGAAGCAGGAACCAGCTACGGCCGCGAGGCGCGTAGCGCCACCCGGCCGTCAGGCCGGGTCGGAATCCCCCGGCTTCAGCCACGGGGAGGAAGTCAAGTCACGCCCGCCGGAGTCCGTCTCGTCATGTGGATGGAAAGCGGCTCTCCGAGCCGAGGAGGACCCCATAGCACAAGGACTCCTGGTGCTCAGCGGCGCCGCCTATTCCGGACTCGCCGCCACCGCTCGCGGGCCGGGGCCCTGGTCGCTTGACGGGGCGCGGGGTCAGCGGCGGCGGGTCGGGGGGTTCTTCCCCGAACGGATCCGCGGCACCCCGCTGACCCGGACCACCCGGGTGCAGTTGTCCCGGAAACGCTTCACCAGTTCGCCGTTGGGTCGATCACTGCGTTCCACCCACTCCCGGGCGGCGCTCGCCCCGGCGCCGCCCGCCCGCTGTCGCCGGTGCAGTCGGCGTTCGCGCACCAGGTCGGTGGCCTCCACGTACCAGAGTTCGGCCAACAATCCCCGAACCTGATCCCAGGGGGCGTGATCGGAGGCCAGGTAGTTGCCCTCGGTCACCACCAGCCGGGTGTGCGGTTCGATCACGTGGCGCGCGGCGACGGGTTCGTGCAGCCGACGGTCGTAATCGGGCACGTAGACCGGGTGGTCGGTCTCCACCGGCAACCGGCGCAGCATCGCCAGGTAGCCGTGGACGTCGAAGGTGTCGGGGGCGCCCTTGCGGTCGCTCCTGCCCAACCGTTCGAGCCGGGCGTTGGACAGGTGGTAGCCGTCCATGGGCAGGTAACCGGCGGTGTCCGGGCCCAAGGTCTCGTTCACCGTGTGCACCAGGTAACGGGCCAGGGTGGACTTGCCGGCGGCCGGTGCACCGGCCAGCCCGAGCACGGTACGGCGGGTGTTCTCCCCACCGGCGGGGGGAACCATGGCGAGGACGTCGGCCACGAGGGAGTCGAGCATGGACTCCAGCCTACGTCGAACCGGGGCCCTACACCCGATCGGCCCGCAGATCGGACAGGCACGCTCCGATGATCGGGGCGCAGAGGTCGGGCAAGGGCACCGACGGATCGATGAGCCACCGCACCAGGCAGCCCTCGATGGCGCCGATGAGTACGGCCGCCTCGGCCGGGCCCGAGCCGGGGCGTAGGTCACCCTCCCGGGCGCCTTCGCGCAGCAGTTCGGTGAGCATGGCCCGGTGGTCGCGGTACACGGAGTCCATGTCCGGGGTACCGGCCGGCCTCGGGGTGTGTTCGGCCGCCCACAGGTCGGTCAGGACCCGGGCGGGGTCGGGCTGTTCGGCCCACGACTCCAGGGTCGATCGCAGTAGTTCGGTGAGCCGCTCCACCGCCGGGCGGTGCGGCTCTCGTGCGCCGCGCGGCGGGTGGGCGGTGCGTTCGGCCACGAGCGAGACCTCGGCGGCCACGTCCTCGCCCCCGGTGGCGGCGAGGCCCTCGCGGTACAACACCCGGATTGCCGAGGAGCGGATCTCCTCACGCCGTGCCGCTTGGTCGACCCGTTCGGGAGCCATCCGCGCCGTCCTCCTGGTGTGCCGGGTGCGTCTTCGGAAGCATAGGGCCCGGTGCAGGCCGGTCCGGACCCTGGCGAG
This sequence comes from Nocardiopsis sp. NPDC055551, assembly GCF_053619415.1. NCBI lineage: Bacteria > Bacillati > Actinomycetota > Actinomycetes > Streptosporangiales > Nocardiopsidaceae > Nocardiopsis > Nocardiopsis sp. NPDC055551. The sequence goes on from NZ_JBSHJJ010000001.1 coordinate 692,243, forward strand.
TGCCGCCAGGCGCGGAGCCGAGGAGGGGCGGGGCCGCCGGCGATCGGCGGCCCCGCGAAGCGTCAGGGGGCGTGCCCGACGAAGGCCAGGGCCTGGCGCACCAGGACACCCTGGCCACCCTGCATCTCCTCGCGCACCTGAGGGCTGGTGGCCTCGTCCGGGGTGAACCACACCAGGTCCAGGGCGTCCTGGCGGGGCTGGCAGTCACCGCTCACCGGAACGACGTAGGCCATGGCCACCGCGTGCTGGCGGGGGTCGTGGAACGGGGTGATCCCGGGGGTGGGGAAGTACTCGGCGACCGTGAACGGCTGCGGGGAACTGGGGATGCGGGGCAGGGCCACCGGGCCCAGGTCCTTCTCCAGGTGGCGCAGGAGCGCGTCACGCACCCGTTCGTGGTAGAGAACCCGGCCCGAGACCACCGAGCGGTTGAAGCTTCCGTCGGAGCCGGCCCGCATGAGCAGGCCCACGTGTGTCACCTCGCCGCTCTCGTCGACTCGGACGGGCACCGCTTGGACGTAGAGCACGGGCATGCGGCCACGGACATCCTCCAACTCCTCGGAGGAGAACCAACCGGGCTGGGTGTCGGCGGTTTCGGTCATGGGGTGCGCGGCCGTCGTCCGCTCGGGACGGTCGATGGGCCGCTCCCTCCCTTCGCTCTGGTCGTGTCCCTCGATGCGGTCATCCTCCCGTGCCCCGAGGGGTTCGGGAGCACCGGCCGTCACATGGGCGTCCAAGTACCGCTTTTACCGCACGGGAGTCGAGAAAGCACGGTGCGGGTCCGTCTTCGGGAGTGTCCGAGAGGGATCTGTGTGGGCTCTGTGGAGCGTGCCCCGGGTCGGGATGGTCGGGAGAACGCGCGGTGAGGTGAGACCGAACCATCCGCGGAGCCACATCGACGAGATTTCGGGGGTTTTTCTCATCAAAAGCCTCCCGCAACCTCTCTGAAGAGGTTACGATCTCGTACGCGGTTGCGTAGTGGAAAGGTTACGTCCGGTGAGAGGTGGCCCGAGTGGCGAAGGATGTACCGTTCTCGGCCCGGGAACGTATCTCCTGTACGGGGGTGACGGTGGTGCGCGTCCACGGCGAAGTGGACCTGGCCACCGCCGACCGGCTGCGTGAACGTCTCCTCGACGTGGTTCGGAACTCCCGTTGCGACTGCCTGGTCGTGGACATGTCCGGGCTCGGGTTCTTCGACGCCAGCGGCGTGCGCGCCCTGGTAGCCGTCCATCGAGTCCTCAAGGCGCGGGGCGCGCACATGGTCCTGGCCGAACCGTCGTCCATCGCCGAACGGGTCCTGGAGGCCCTGGGAATGCGGCGCCTGTTCGACGTCTATCCGATCGTGGAGATGGCGCTGACCCACACCAGCGGGCTGTGCGCCGACGGTCCGCCCTTCAGGGACAACCCCGTCTCCTGACCCGTGTGACCCGGTCAACGAGGTGGCCTCGATGTCGGGCGCCCGCGGGGAAGCCGGGTGCCCGACATCGAGGCTCCACCTATCTCGCTCGGACACTCGGCCCCGGCGTTCGACACCGCCGCCCGGTCAGGGAAGTACCGTGGGGCGTGAGCCCTCGGCCTCGCCGGTGGTCTCGGGGCGTTCCAGGAAGGGCGCGAGCAGTTCCGGGACCGCCTCGTCCGCCCAGGCCAACCCCTGTCCCAGCCCCACGTCCAGGGCGGCGTACATTCCGTCGCCCGCGGCCGTGGTCGCCGCTACGTCGGCCAGCCCCAACCTGCGCTGGAAGGGCGATCGGGTGATCCGCCAACCGATCACCGCCGACCGTTCCAGGGTGACGGTGTCCCGCACCGCCATGCCCTTGCGCAGCACCAGGTACTTCGGGTGCAGGCCGTGCCCCAGACCTCGGTAGGAACCCACCGCGTACCAGAACGCCAGCACGCCCAGCACGATCGCGAGCGCGAACCAGCCCCACCCGGGGGTGGCCTCCACACCCTCGACGACCAGCGGGATCGGCACGATGTTCTCCTCGATCGTGCGCGCCATCTCCCACCAACTCTCGGTGGCGACCATGTGCAGCCACGCCAGCCCGCCGGCCAACGCCACCCCCATCAAGGTCACGAAGGTCGCCCGGGTGAACCGGCGGCGCAACGCGGCCCTGGGGTGCGTGGCCAACGGAACATCCAACGGGGACCGCTCCTGACGCATCAACGCCGCGCCCAGGGCGCGCGCCCGGGAGCGGGGCATGGCCGGGGACAACCTGCTCTTGGCGCTGGTCTTCTTGTCGTCGCCGCTCTCCAACCCGGTCGCGACCGCCTGGATGCTCGCCCCGCGCACCGAACGCAGCACGAAGGGCTCGTGCAGGACCACACCGTTCAGGCGGCGGCCCTCGACCGACAGGGAAACGCTGGTCAGCAGGCCCCGGCGCAACCGCACCGTGCCATCGGGTTCCCGGGTCAGGCGGTAGTTCCACCAGGTCTCCAAAGCGGCCAACAACAGGATGACCACACCGGACAGCAGAAGACCCACCAGGAACAGGGGAACCACGAGCAGCAGCCGGGACATCACGAAGTCGGCCATCTGCTGTGAACCGGGCAGCCCCGCCTGTTCGGAGATCCACTCCCACCCGTGCCCGCCCGACTGGGCGTTGGCGCCGATGAGGGCGGCGATGACACCGAGACCGATACCGAAGGTGGCGGTGGTGGCGGGCGCGTAGGCGAACCAGCGCGGGTTCAGTCGGGCCAGCTCGACGCCGTCCTCGTCGAGCGAACCGTCCTCCCCCTCGGCCGGTGCCCGGGAGGCGTCGTCGGCCCCGGACCGCCGCAACAGCTCACGGCGCAACCGCTCGCCCTGCTCGGCGGTGACGAACTCCAATTTCAGCTGGTCGGCGCCGGACCCCACCTTCTCGCCGGTGCCCACGGTCACCGTGCACAGCCCGAAGACCCGCACGTAGATCGGGGCGGCCACGTCCACACTGCGCACACGTTCACGCGGGATGGAGCGGTAGGCCTTGGCGATGATGCCCGAACGCATCTCCATACGGTCGGCGGTGACCCGGTAGCGCACCGCGCGCAGCCGCAGCATGTCCAGGTAGGTCATCAGGGCGATGAACGCGCCGGTGGCCGGCAGGGGCAGCAGTGCCCACAAGGGCTGGTCGACCACGACCAGGACGACGGTGGCGACGATGGCGGAGGGGACCATGAACAGCGCCACGATCACCGTGTTGGCCCACACCGACAAGGGGCTCAGCCCCGGCCAGTCGCCGGTCGGTTCACCGGTCTCGGCGGGGACCTCCTGCCCTGGCGGGTTCGGTTCCGGTGCGTGCGCGTCCGCCGGGGTCGGGTCCGTCTCGGGGCGTGCGACGTTGGGGACGGGTTCTTCGGGTCGGTGGTCGTCGTGGGAGGTCATGTCGCGTCCCCCGGAACCGCTTCGGTGTTGTCGGTGAGCTGGTCGGCCACCTCGGTGGCGAGGGTGTGGTCGAGTCCGCTGATCTCGATGGGTCCGGCGGCGGAGGCCGTCGTCACGGTCACGCTGGACAACCCGAAGGCTCTCTGTAGTGGTCCGCGCGCGGTGTCCACGGTCTGGATGCGCGACATCGGCGCGACCCGCCACTCCTGCCACAGCCAGCCGCTGGAGGTGTACACGGCGGTGTCGGTGATCTCCCAACGATGCACGCGGTAGCGCCACCGCGGCATCACGACGGTGATGAGCAATCCGATCCCGCCCACGATCCCGGCCGCGACGAGGAACCAGAACCGCACGGGTTCCCAGATCAGCGCGGGCACGACCGGGATGACGGTGAGGAGGACCGTCACGGACAGGGCCTGGGTCGACCACCAGCCCACCGCTCGACGGTCCACTCGGTGGTTGGGCGGTCGCAGGCGCAGAGCGTCGTTGCTCATGGCGTCGACGTCTCCTCTCGGTAGGGGGCCGCCGGGGCGGACTTGCCATTAAAAGTGATATCACAATGCTATGATCAAGTCATCACCTAAGGAAGGGACCGAGATGAGTGAGACCCCCGGCGTCACCAGACCCGAACCCCAGTACCGCGAACGCGCCGCCTTCGGGTACGGCGGGATCCCCATGTTCGTGGTCGCGATGGTCCTCCTCTTGGGCGGCGTCGGCATCGCCCTGCTGCCGCTGCTGGACCTGCCCATGTTCCTCATCGCGCTCGGTGTGGTCGTGGCGCTGATCGGCGCCGTCCTGTCCTTCGGGCTCACCATGGTCGCCCCCAACGAGGCCCAGGTCGTGCAGTTCTTCGGCCGCTACATCGGCACCATCCGCACCGACGGCCTGCGCTGGGTCAACCCGCTCACCGTGCGCAACGCGATCTCCACCCGGATCCGCAACCACGAGACCTCCGTCATGAAGGTCAACGACGCCTCCGGCAGCCCCATCGAGATCGCCGCCGTCGTGGTCTGGCAGGTCGAGGACACCGCACGCGCCTCCTTCGAGGTCGACGACTTCATCCAGTTCGTCTCCACCCAGACCGAGGCGGCCGTGCGCCACATCGCCGGCAAGTACCCCTACGACTCCTACGGAGAGGGCGACGGCACCTCCCTGCGCGACAGCGCCGACGCCATCACCGAGCAGCTGTCCAAGGAGGTCGCCGAACGCGTGGACGCCGCGGGTGTGAAGATCGTGGAGTCCCGGTTCACCCACCTGGCCTACGCGCCGGAGATCGCCCAGGCCATGCTTCAGCGTCAGCAGGCCGGTGCGATGATCGCCGCCCGCGCCGAGATCGTGGAGGGCGCCGTCAGCCTCGTGGACCGCGCCTTGGAACGTCTGGCCGACGAGAACGTGGTGGACCTGGACGAGGAGCGCAAGGCCGCCATGGTCAGCAACCTGCTCGTGGTGCTGTGCTCCGACCGCCCCGCCAGCCCCATCGTCAACGCCGGGACCCTGTACCAGTAGATCCGGGTGAGGTGCCTTGTCCGAGCGCAAGAAAGTGCTGCTGCGGCTCGACCCCGCCGTCCACGACGCGCTCGCGCGCTGGGCCGGGCATGAGTTGCGCAGCACCAACGCCCAGATCGAGTTCCTGCTACGCCGTGCGTTGGACGACGCGGGCCGGATGCCCAAAGAGGTGCGGGACATTCCGCGTCGTGGCAGACCACGAAAGCCCGAGGCCGCCTCCGATGAACCCGAAGCGGAGCCCGAGGAGGGGCCGGAGCGGACATGACGAAGCCGGGTGCCCGAGGGGGACACCCGGCTTCGTGTCGTCGTGGTGGGGGTTACACGCTGTTCTCCGGCTTCTGCGTTTCCTGCGCCGTCTTCGCATCCTCCGCCTCCTTCGGTCCGCCGACGTGCCGACGCCAGTCACCGTCCAAGCGCAGGAGCCACTGCGGTACGACCCGTACCGGGAAGGGCAGTTCGGTCTCCAGGACGTCCTCACCGAACACCGGGGCCACCTCCGTGTACTCACCGTCCTTCAACCGGAATTCGATGATGCTCGGCTTGTCGGGATCGGGAGTGAGGACCCAGTACGAAGGAATGCCGAAGGCGGCGTACTCCTGCCGTTTCGTGTGGTGGTCCCGGAACACGCTCTCGGGTGAGACCACCTCCACCGCCAGCAGCGGAGGTGTGGTCGTGTAGGGCATCTGGAAATCCTCGCTACGAATCACGGCCAAGTCCGGGACTCGGTAACGCGTGCGTTCCGCATTGAGAATCACCCCTGGACCGTCCATGATCAGGAGCCCAGACGGCGCGCAGTTGCTGAGGTGGGCGGTGAGACGTGCGGTGGCCAGTGTGTGGAAGCTGACGGGGGCGGGGGACACGTCAAGCCTCCCGTCGACCAGCTCGTAGCGCCGCCCGTCGTCCGGAATCTTTCGCAGATCCTCCACGGTGAGCGGTGCCGGTCCCGGGTCCGTCTTGTCGGTGGTCATGACAGTCGTCGCTTCCTCATTCGCATGGAGACCAGCGTTGCGGAGTTCTGGGGAGCGTGAGGTGGAAATAGCGAAATTCGCGAATAAGAACCCACATCATTCGGCTCCTGGTATCGGCCAAAAAAGAAGGGGTGGGACCGGCCGGTGCCGATCCCACCCCCTTCCGCGTCGTGCCTAGCCGAGCGCCGCCGCGGCGGCCCTTCCGGCCGTGCGGCCGGAGAAGATGCAGCCGCCCAGGAAGGTGCCCTCCAGGGACCGGTAGCCGTGCACGCCACCGCCGCCGAACCCGGCGACCTCGCCGGCCGCGTACACCCCCGGCAGCGGGGTGCCGTCGGCGCGCAGCACGCGGGCGTCCAGGTCGGTGTGTAGGCCGCCCAGGGTCTTGCGGGTGAGGATGTGCAATCGCACGGCGATCAGCGGGCCCGCCTTCGGGTCCAGGATCTGGTGCGGGGTCGCCACTCGGGCGAGCTTGTCACCTCGGTAGTTGCGAGCGCTGTGGATCGCCATGACCTGGAGGTCCTTGGTGAAGGTGTTGACCATCTCGCGGTCGCGGGCCACCACCTCGCGCGTCACCGTGTCGGCGTCGAGGACCTCGTCACCGGCGACCTCCTTCATCTTGCGGATCAGCTCGGGAAGCCGGTCGGCGACCACAAAATCGGCGCCGTGCCGTTTGAACGCCTCCACCGGGCCGGGGGCGCCCGGCAGGACCCGTTGCAACACCAGCTTGAGGTCCTTGCCGGTCAGGTCGGGGTTCTGCTCCGAACCCGACAGGCCGAACTCCTTCTCGATGATCTTCTGGGAGAGGACGAACCACGTGTACTCGTGGCCGCTCTTCATGATGTGGTCCAGGGTCCCCAGGGTGTCGAACCCGGGGAGGTAGGGAGCGGGCAGCCGCTTGCCGGTCGCGTCCAGCCACAGTGACGACGGGCCGGGCAGGATACGGATGCCGTGCTTGTCCCAGATGGGGTCCCAGTTCTGGATGCCCTCGGTGTAGTGCCACATCCGGTCGCGGTTGATGATCTCACCGCCGGCCTTCTCGGTGATGCCGAGCATCCGCCCGTCCACGTGGGCGGGCACCCCCGAGAGCATGTGCTCGGGGGCCTTGCCCAGACGCTCGGGCCAGTTCTGTCGGACCAGGTCGTGGTTGGCGCCGATCCCGCCGGCGGTGACGACGATCGCCTGGGCGCCCACCTCGAACTCGCCCACGGCGTCCCGATTACTGGCCCGCCCACGCTCGACGTCGCTGGGGGCCAGCACCGTGCCACGCACCCCGCTGACCGTCCCGTTGGTCACGACCAGTTCGTCCACTCGGTGGCGGAAGCGCAGCTCCACCAGTCCCTTCTCGACGGCGGCGCGCACCCGGCGCTCGAAGGGGGCGACCACGCCGGGGCCGGTGCCCCAGGTGATGTGGAAGCGGGGCACCGAGTTGCCGTGCCCGTTGGCCAGGTACCCGCCGCGCTCGGCCCAGCCCACGACGGGGAAGATCCTCAGTCCCTGTTGACGCAGCCACGAGTACTTCTCCCCGGCGGCGAAGTCGACGTAGGCCTCGGCCCATTTGCGCGGCCAGGCGTCCTCGGGTCGGTCGAAGTCGGCGGTGCCCATCCAGTCCTGGAGCGCGAGCTCCTTGGAGTCCTTCACACCCATACGGCGCTGTTCGGGGGAGTCCACGAAGAACAGTCCGCCGAAGGACCAGAACGCCTGGCCGCCCAGGGACTGTTCGGGTTCCTGGTCCAGCAGGATCACCCGCTTTCCCGCGTCGGCCAGTTCGGCGGCCGCGGCCAGTCCGGCCAGCCCTGCCCCGACGACGATCGCGTCGGTCTGGTCGGTGCTCATGGGTGACTCCTCGCCGGTCCTGGTACGTGGTGGTCAAGACTGTGCACCGGCCCGGGTCCAACGGCAAGGGGCATGTGCGCCGTGCGCCACATCCTTTGTCAGGGTGTGACAAACCGGCCGTCACCGGGCGTGAGCGCGCGGCGTGAATTCGTGAGAAGGGTGAACACCCGAGAGCGCGCCAGGCCGCGAGGACGTCCCGCGCACTCTCTCCGTTCATCTCGCGGGCACTTTTCCCTTGCTGGGGGTGTTCGGATCGTCGCCCTTCGGGGTCGATCGAGGTCAGGTGTCGAACCTATTTTTTCCTCCCGTGGGGCGCGTGGACTCCCGATGGCGCAAGGGTTCCCGCGAAATCGGACATCGGGCACATGGAACACGTTATGAACCAACAGTTGACACGCGTCACACCGTGATCCAATCTGGTTAACCGTTAACAGTTAACCGAAAGGACGACATGTCGGAGATCCTGCCCATCAGGCAACGGGCACTCGGCGAGAAGGTCGCCGGAGAACTCCGGCGCCTGATCATCACCGGGCGCTACGCCCCCGGTGCGTCACTGGTCGAGGGCCACCTGGCCGAGCAGTTCGACCTGAGTCGCGGACCCATCCGCGACGCCCTCAAGGTCCTCGCCTCCGAGGGACTCATCGACACCAACCGTCGCAGCGCCACCGTCGTGGGCCTGGGCGGGGACGACATCGACGAACTCTTCTCGCTGCGCGGATCCCTCGAACGGCTCGCCTTGGAGATCGGGCTGAACAAGGACCGGGACAGGCTCACCGACGGCCTGCGCGCCCCCCTGGAGCGGATGCGCAAGGCCCGAGAGGACCGGGATCCCGACGCCTTCACCGCCGCCGACGTGCACTTCCACTCGGTCTTCTACGACGTCGCCGGCCACCGGCGCCTCGCCGACGTGTGGGCGCAGTACCGGCCCACCATCGAGGTGCTCCTGCTGGCCTCCAACGAGCGCTACGAGGACCTGGGCCCCTCCGTCCGCGCGCACGAGATCCTCGCCGACCTGATCGAGACCGGTGAGCCCGACGCCGTCTTCGACGAGCTCCGCGGCCACCTGGACAACGCCAGGCTCCGGCTCAGAGCCCCTTACACGCAGCCCACGTCCAACTGACCCCACGGGACGGTCCCGTCCCCAAGACCCTCGGCCCATGTTCCGCGACCCTTCCACGGAGCCGGTTCCACCGAAAACGGAGAACACCATGCGTTCCACCATCTTCCGCCTGTCCGCGGCCGCACTGGCGGTCACCGCCCTCACCGCCGGTTGCGCCGACCGGGGCGGCGTCAGCGAGGACGCCTCGGACTACCCCAGCCAGGAACTCACCCTCGTCGTGCCCTATGACGCGGGCGGCGCCTCCGACCTGGCGGCCCGCACCCTGGCCGCCGAAATGGAGGACACCCTGGGACAGGGCATCGTCGTGGAGAACCGCAGCGGCGGCGCCGGGTCCGTGGGCCTGGAGAACCTCGCCGGACAGTCCGCCGACGGCTACACCATCGGCTACCTGCCGGTCGAGAGCGTCATGCTCGGCTACCAGGGATACGAGGTCGACCCGGCCGACTACGACCTCATCGGCCAGATGGTGTCGGTGCCCGCCACCATCGCCGTCCCCGAGGACAGCCCCTACGAGACCCTGGACGACCTCGTCGAGGCCGCTCGCGTCGAGCCCGGTTCCATCGCGGTCTCCAACTCGGGCGCCGGTTCCATCTGGGAGGCCGCCACCACCGAGCTGGGCCAGGTCACCGACACCGAGTTCCAGCCGGTGCCCTTCGACGGCGGCGCCCCCGCGGTCACGGCCGCCGTGGGCGGTCAGGTCGACGCCGTGGTCGCGGGCATCTCCGAGACCGCTCCGGCGCACGCCGACGACCAGCTCCGTGTCCTGGCCGTCTTCGATGCCGAGCCCTCCGAGTCGCTGCCCGACGTGCAGACCGCCACCGAGCAGGGTGTGGACATCGTGATCGGTGGCTGGGGCGGCATCGGCGCGCCGGCCGGTCTGCCCGACGGGGTCCGTTCCACGCTGGAGGAGGCGTTCAGCGAGGGGGCCTCCTCCGAGGAGTTCCAGACGATCATCACCGACTCGGGCAACATCCCGGTCAACGTGCCCTCGGACGAGTTCGCCGAGTTCGTCGACGCGGAGTACACCCGCTTCGGTGAGCTGCTCGAAAGCCAGGACTGAGCCCCATGGGTGACACGACCACGAACCCGGACGCGCCCGTCACGAGCGCGGCGCGTCCGGGACGCAGACTGCGGGACCTGATTCCCGCCTTGGCCGCCGCGGCCTTCGCCGTGGTCGCCTTCGTCTTGGCCTCGCAGGTCCCGGAAGGGGCCCGACTCACCCAGTTCAGCCCGAGATGGTGGCCGGAGATGTTGGCCGCACTCGTCCTGGTGCTGAGCGTGTGCCTGGCCGTGGGGGCGCTGTTGCGCCCGACCGTCAGGGTGGAGGAGGACGTGCCCGAGGAGGCCACCGGCGAGGGGACGTGGCGGCTCACCGCGATGCTCGCCTCGATCGTGGGCTACGGCGTCCTTTGGTACTTCATCGACTTCCGGGTCTCCACGGCGTTGCTGTTCATCGCCCTGACCTGGTTGGGCGGCGGCCGCGGGTGGAAGGCACTGCTCCTCTTCCCGATCGTCGTGACCGCGATTCTCTACCTTCTATTCGGCGTCCTCCTGAGAGTGCCACTTTGACCTCTCTCCTGGCTGAAGCAGGGAGATTCTTCCCTCGCGGGTCGAGTTTTCTGTTTCACGGCCGGTCGCCGACCCGAACCAACGGCCAGGGACGGAATACCGCCCATCGGTCTCACACCGGCTCCACAGACATCACTTTCCGCCGGCCCGGCGGTAGGCCGGCTCGGACTTGGTTCTCGTCCGAGCCGACGCAGGTCAGGTTAACAGCGGCTCAGGTATCGGTGTGCGGGTTCGGCGATTCCGATGGGCGGTGGTTCGCCCCGGGAACAGTTCACCGTTCCCTGTCCTGCTCCGCAGGGGCTCTATTCCTCACTGGCCTGAAGACCAGTGTCTCCTCGAAGGGATTCCGATGAGTCCGATCGTCGAGGGCTTCAGCGCCCTCCTGGACCCCCTGGTCCTGCTGTGCATCGCCGCGGGCGCCCTGCTGGGCATGCTCGTCGGCGCCTTCCCCGGCGTGACCGCCACCATGGCCGTCGCCCTGGCCAGTGGTTTCACGCTCTCCCTGGACCCGCTTCCAGGGTTGGCGGTCCTGCTGACGATCTACGTGTCGGCGAACTTCGGTGACCGGGTACCGGCGATCCTCGTCAACACCCCGGGCACCCCGGCGTCCATCGCCACGACCTTCGACGGCTACGCCATGGCCCGCCAGGGCAAGGCGGGACTGGCGCTGACCTCGTCCGCGTTCGCCTCGGCGTGGGGGACGCTCGTCGGCGTCGTCCTGCTCATGGTCGCCGCGATCCCGCTGTCCAGGCTGGCCCTGAACTTCGGCCCCGCCGAGATGTTCGCGCTGGTCGTGTTCGGTCTGACGATGATGATCGGTGTGTCCGGCGGGCGGATCGTCAAGGGCCTCATCGCGGGCGGCTTCGGTCTGCTCCTGGCCACCGTCGGCCGGGACCCCATCACGGGTACGCCCAGGTTCACGTTCGGTGCGTCCGAGCTGTCCGACGGCATCCCCTTCATCGCCGCGATCATCGGCCTCTTCGGTATCGCCGAGGTGATGAACCAGATCCTCGTGCACCGCAAGGGCAAGGGGGTGGAACCGATCAAGGAGTTCGGTCGCTGGTTCCCCACCCGTCGGGACTGGCGCACCATGCTCAAGCCGATGGCCATCGGCAGCGGCGTGGGCGGCGTGGTCGGCATCGTGCCCGCCACCGGCGGTGACATCGCCGGAATCCTGGGCTGGGACCAGGCGCGCCGCCTCTCCAAGCGACCCGAGGAGTTCGGCAAGGGATCGCTGGAGGGCATCACCGCCGCGGACACCTCGTCCAACTCCACCCTCGGCGGTTCGGTCACCACGACCCTGGCCCTGGGCCTGCCCGGCGACTCCGTGATGGCCGTGATGATCGGTTCCATGGTGGTCTGGGGCATCCAACCCGGCCCGTCCCTGTTCTCCAACCAGCCCGACCTGGTCTACAGCATCGCCGGGATCATGCTCATCGCGACCGTGGTCGCACTCGTGATCAGCGTCCTGCGCATGCGCGGTGTGGCCAAGCTCCTGGAACTGCCGCAGCACTTCCTGTGGGCCGTCATCCTCGTGTTCTGCATGGTCGGTACCTACGCCGTGAACAACAGCGTCTTCGACGTGGCCGTGATGCTCGTCTTCGGTGTCGTCGGCCTGTTCCTGAAGCGCTTCGGTATCCCGCCCGGCCCGGTCGTCCTGGGCCTGATCCTCGGTGGTCTTGCCGAGGGCAACCTGCGCCGAGCCCTGGAGATCGGTGGGCCGGCGAACATCCTGACCAGCCCCATCGCGCTCGGTCTGCTGGCCGTGAGCGCGCTCGCCCTCATCGTGCCTCCGGTGCGCAACGCCTGGCTCGCACGCCGTGCCCGATCCGCCGAGCGCGCCGCCACTCCGACGTCCTGACCCGGCGGCGGCCACCCTTTCCGCACCCTTTTCGCCCCTTTTCCACCCGAGGAGAAAAACCCATGTCCGTCCCCGCCAAGGTGATCACCGCCCTGCCCACCCCGTTCGCCCTCGACGAGGCCCTCGACCCGGGCAGCGCCACCGCGCTGTTCACCGCGGTGCGCGACCGCGGGGTCGACGGTGTGTTCGTCGCCGGCACCACCGGCGAGTTCACCGCCCTCGACGACGCCGAGCGCATCGAGGTGATCCGCCTGGCCCTGGACGTCTTCGGGCCAGAGGGGGTCTACGCCCACGTCGGCGCGGCCGCGCCTCGTCAGGCCGAGTCCCTGGTCCGTGCCTCCGTGGCCGCCGGGGCGACCCGGCTGGCGGCCATCACCCCCTACTTCCTGCCCTCGCCCGAGGACGCGATGGTGCGCTACTACGAGCGCCTGGTGGCGGCGGCCGGCGACGCCGAGGTGCACGCCTACCTGTTCCGGGCACGCTCCACCACCCCGGCGGACCCCTCGGTGCTGCGTCGTCTGCACGAGGCCGGTGTCCGCGGCGTGAAGATCAGCGGGGAGAGCGACGAGTCGGTGGCCGCCTACCTCGCGCGGGCTCCCGAGGGGTTCGACGTCCTGTCCGGCAACGACATCGCCTTCGAGGAGTTCGTGCGCGCGGGCGGCCTTGGCGTGGTCTCGGGTGTCTCCTCCGTCTTCCCCACGCCGTTCGTGGCGCTGCGCGACGCCCTCAACAGCGGTGACGTCGAAGGAGTGCGCGCCGCACAGCCCCTGGTGGAGCGCGCCGTGGCGGCGGTCAAGAGCGGCAGCATCCCGCACCTGAAGGCGGGCCTGGAAGTACAGGGGATCTCCGCCGGGCCCGCCCGTGTGTGCGGCGACGCCGTCTCCGAGGCCGACCTGGAGGTCCTCAAGGAGACCGCGCGGGCCTTGGCCCTGGCCTGAACCCGACGACGGTGCTAGTGCGAGAGGTGTGTGAGCGCTCATGGCGCTGAAGAAGATCATCAACCGGCCCGAGGACTTCGTCGACGAGGTCACCGAGTCGCTGCTCATGGCGCACCCCGACCGGCTGCGCGCGGCGACCGGGGACCGCAGGGCGCTGGTGCGCGCCGACGCGCCCGTCCGGGGACGCGTCGGCATCGTGACCGGGGGCGGCTCCGGCCACCTGCCCCTGTTCCTGGGCTACGTGGGGCAGGGCCTGGCCACCGGTGTGGCCGTGGGCAACGTGTTCTCCTCCCCGTCCGCGGAACAGATCGCCGCCGCCACACGCGCGAGCCACGGTGGGGCCGGGGTGCTGTACCTGTACGGCAACTACGGCGGTGACGTCTACAACTTCGACCTGGCCGGGGACGTCGTCGCGGCGGAGGGCGTGGCGACGGCGACCGTTCTGGGGACCGACGACGTGCTGTCCGCGCCCCGTGGCAAGGAGGCGACCCGGCGCGGGGTGGCGGGGTTGTTCTTCGCCTACAAGACGGCGGGCGCCTCCGCCGAACGCGGCGACGACCTGGAGAAGGTGCGGTCGGTCGCCCAACGCACCGTGGACGCCACACGCACGATGGGCGTGGGCCTGTCGCCCACCATCCTGCCCGCCGCGGGGGAGCCCACCTTCACCCTCGACGAGGGGGAGATGGAGGTCGGGATCGGCATCCACGGCGAACCCGGGAGCCACCGGGGCCCGTTGGAGACCGCCGACCAGATCACCGACCGCTTCCTCACCGAGATCCTCGGCGAACTGGAACCCGAGGCGGGGGATCGGGTCGCGGTCCTGGTCAACGGACTGGGCTCCACTCCGCTGGAGGAGCTCTACCTGATCTACCGTCGGGTCCACCAGGTCCTGGGGGAGCGTGGCGTGCTCATCCACCGGCGCTACATCGGCGAGTTCGCGACGAGCCTGGAGATGGCGGGGGCCTCGGTCTCCGTGCTGTCGCTCGACGACGAACTGGCCGAACTGGTCGACGCCCCGGCGGCCTCCCCGTTCTTCGGCCAGGGCAACACTCCCGCGCCGAGCGCGCCTACCGAGGAGACGCGTGCGCCGGGCACCGAGTCCGGTGCGGGAGCGGCCCCCGCCGTGCGCCGCACCGGTTCGGTCAGCGCGCTGCGCACCACCCTGATCGCCGTCATGGAGCGCATGCCCGCCCACGCGGAGGAGCTGCGTCTGCTGGACTCGCGGCTCGGCGACGGCGACCTGGGGATCACGGTCTCCTCGGGCGCGTCGGCCGTTCGTGAGGCGCTGCTGACACTGCCCGAGGACGCGCACCACGCCGACGTGCTGCGCACCGCGGCGACGGCGTTCGCGGCGGCCAACCCCTCCACGTTCGCGGCCTTGACCGGCGCGGGTCTGCTCGCCGCGGCGGCCGAGTCCGAGGAGCTTGCCTCCGTGTCGGTCCGTGACGCCGAGCGCCTCACCAGCGCCGTGTCCCGCAGGGTGCGGGAGAGGGGCGGAGCCGAGCCCGGCGACAAGACGTTCGTGGACGGCCTGCTGCTGGTGGAGGAGGCGTTGGCCGACGCCCGGGACCCGAAGGCGGCCGCCCGGGACGCGGTGTCCGCGGCCGGACGCGCGGTGGAGGAGACCAGTGGACTGACGTCGGCCAAGGGCCGTGCGGCCTGGGTGGGTGAACGCGGGGCCGGTGAGCGTGACCCCGGTTCGGTCGCCCTCCTGCGGTTCCTGGAGGAACTGCGCGACGTCCTGTCCTGAGACGGGTCCCCGTGGTGTGCCGTGAGGGGAACACCATGGGGACGCCGCCGCTCGGGAGCCCGTGATGTCGGTCCGACACCACGGGCTCCCGAGCCCCCTCCGTCAAGCCCCGAAACGCACCAGTGACCGGCCGCCCTTGCCCTGCCGCATGCGTTCGAAGGCCTCGGGGACACCGTCCAAGGGGATCTCGTCGGTGACCATCGCCGACAGGCGCAGATCACCGGAACGCACCGACTCGGCCAACAGCGGGATGTCGCGGTCGGGGTCGCTGGAGCCGTACACGCATCCCTGGACGGTACGACCCTGGTGGAACAGTTCCAGGGCGTTGAAGGACACCTCGTCCTTGACCGATCCGAGGCCGACCACGGTCACGGTCCCGCCCCTGCGCACACTGTTCCAGGCCGTGCGCACCACCTGGGCCTTGCCCACCACCTCGAAGGCGTGGTCGGCCCCGCGCCCGCCGGTCAGCCCTCGCACGGCCTTGTGGGTGCTTCCATCGGCGACCAGGAAGTCGGTGGCGCCCAGGGAACGGGCCAACTCCTCCTTGTCGGGGGAGACGTCCACCGCGATGAGGGGGCCGGCCCCGGCCATCCGGGCGGCCTGGAGCACGGACAGACCGACCCCGCCCAGCCCCAGGACCACCGCGGACCGTCCCTCGCGCAGGCGCGCGGCGTTGTTGACGGCGCCCCATCCGGTGACCACCGCGCATCCCAGCATGGCCCCGACCGCCGGGTCGATCCCGTCGGGAAGCGGGATCACGGCCTTGGCCGAGACGACGGTGGCCTCGGCGAAGGCTCCCGTGCTCAAGCCGGCGTAGACGGGGGTGCCGTCGGTCAGCTCGGCGTAGGGGACCAGGGTGCCGTCCAGGGCGTGCTCGCACAGGTAGGGCTCCCCTTGGAGGCAGAACCAACACTCCCGGCAGGCGGGCGCCCAGTTCAGGACGACCTGTTGACCGGGCGTCAGGTGCTCGACCCCGGGGCCGACCTCTTCGACGGTGCCGGCGCCCTCGTGGCCCAGGACGGCGGGCCAGGACTGGGCCAGGGTGCCGTTGGACAGTGACAGGTCGGAGTGGCACACGCCCGCCGCCGCCAGACGTACCCGTACCTGTCCGGGGCCGGGGTCGGGCAGGACCAGGGAACGGATCTGGGGGAGTGCGTCGGTCTCGTGGAAGACGGCGGCCTTGACGGTCGTGCTCATGATGGGGGTACTCCAATCGGGGAACTGGCGCGACTCTAACAATACCGGCCGGTCGGTCTGTTGGTCGGGGGTGTGCTCGAATGGGCCGGGCGAGGCGCGCCCACGCCCGGAAAAGTCCGTTTCAGGGAGGTTCGTGGAAAAGTCGATATTGGCGCCCGCACGGTGTGGGTATCCAATGAATGTCCGCCCGGAAACGCGCGGTGGTAAAGGCCTGAACCACCGCGGGCCGTTCGGCCTCCGGGGCACCTCGATGGGGAGGTTCCATGGCTCCACCCACAGACCCGGCGCCGGTGGCGGCGCCCCGGCACTATTTGATGTGCCGTCCCACCTACTTCGCGGTGGAATACGCGATCAACCCCTGGATGAACCCCACCTTGATCGTGGACCGCGACCGCGCCGTTCGCCAATGGGAGGGGCTCCGCGACCTCTACCTGTCCCTGGGACACCGCGTGAGCGAGATAGCCCCCATCGAAGGCCTGCCCGACATGGTCTTCGCCGCCAACGGTGGCCTGGTCGTGGACGGTCGGGTCTACGGGGCCCGGTTCGCCAGCGCCGAACGTACCCCCGAAGGGCCCGCCTACCTCGACTGGTTCCGTAAGGCCGGCTTCGTGGAGACCAAGGAACCCAAACACGTCAACGAGGGTGAGGGCGACTTCATCACCCTGGACGACGTCATCCTGGCGGCCACGGGCTTTCGCACCGAGGCCGCCGCCCACCAGGAGGCCGAACGACTCCTGGACCGACCGGTCGTCACCCTGCAACTGGTCGACCCGCGCTTCTACCACCTGGACACCGCGCTGTTCGCCCTGTCGGGGCGGCGGATCGCCTACTACCCGGGCGCGTTCTCCGAGGGCAGCCGCCGGGTGCTGGGCGCCCTGTACCCCGACGCTCTCCTGGCCACCGAGGAGGACGCCGCCGTCCTGGGCCTGAACGCCGTCGCGGACGGCCACAACGTGGTCATCGCCGCCGAGGCCACCGCGCTCGCCGACCGGATCCGCGCCCTGGGATACACGGTTCACCCGATCGAACTCGACGAACTCCGCAAGGCCGGGGGCGGCGCCAAGTGCTGCACCCTGGAACTGCGCGACCCACCCTCCTGAGGACCGAGCGAAAGGGGCGGACGCCGCGCACCACCGTGCGGAATCCGCCCACTCAAACATGCCCGAATGTGGGATGTGCCACCCGGCGAAACCATTGCGGGCACGGGCGCACAGGTCACACGCGCGACGCCGGGCGGCCCCGAGACACGCGGCCCCACTCGCCTCCGGCGTCCCCACGCCACTTCCATCGATCCCATTAGGGTCGGTTCCCGTGACGACCAAACAACGCAGACTCCCGCGCCAGGTCAGGGAACAACAACTGATCGACGCCGCCGTCTCCGCGTTCTCCCGGGGCGATTACCACACCGTCAGCGTGGAGGAGATCGCGGCGGCCGCCGGGACCTCCAAACCGACCGTGTACCACTACCTGGGTTCCAAGGAGGGCATTTTCACCGCCTGTGTGCGCCGGGAGATGGAACGACTCATCGAGGCCATCCGCGGCGCCGTGCACGCGCCCCACCCCGCCGACGACGATCCGCTGCGCCGAGGCATACGCGCCTTCTTCGCGTTCGTGGTCGACAACCGCGAGAGCTGGACCGTGCTCTACCGGCGCGCCGCCGCCCAGGGACAGCCCTTCGAGGCCGAGACCGTCCGCGTGCGCGACCGTGTCACCGCGGAGATGGCCGACCTCATCACCGCCTGCACCCGCGACGACTACGGCGACATGGACGCCCGAGACGCCCAACTACTGGCCCGGGTGGCGGTGAGCACCGCCGACGCCTTCGCCGACTGGCTCCTGGACCACCCGGACGAGACCCCCGACACCATGGCCGGACACGTCGCCGAACTCACCTGGTCCCACCTGCGCACGCGCGGACCCGCCGGGGTCTGAAAAGCGGCCCGAGCATCGAAGTCGGTGGGTGAATCTCTTGAGGGGACGAGCGCTCAGACGCGGGGCTCCCGCGTCACCAAGCCGCAGTCGTTCAGGATCCGCACCGCGCTGTGCTCGACGCCGCTGTGCTCGTCGATGAGCTTCTCCACTCCGTCGGGGAGCAGGTCGCGAGGCCGCCACCACCGGCGCAGTTCGGCTTCCCCGACCACGTCGGCGATGGGCTTGGTGGCGTGCCGCTCCAGTGTGGTCGCGAACGGGACATCGAAGTAATAGCAGTGCGCCGTCTGCCGGTAGTCGCCCACCAAGCGGGTGAGCATGTCCCCGTAATGGTCGACGTAGAGGATGCCTTCCACCACCACATGAAAGCCGTGTTCCAAAGAGTGGCGGGCCATGAGGTCGAGCAGGTCGATGTTGACGCCGCCCGGGAGGTCCCTCTCCCTGAGGATGTCGCGACGCACCACGTCCTGGGGGATGATCGCGAGGCCGCGCCCGTACCTCGCCCGCAGCTCTCGGGCGACGGTGCTCTTGCCCGACGCGGAGTTTCCGCGCAGCACGATCAACCGAGGGCGGCAGGGGTGGAGTTCGTCGCCTCCCAGCGGAGTCATGGTCATGACCCTAGGCCAGAGCACATCACCCAAGGGCCGCAGCGAGCCGGTCCCGAATCCCCGACATGGGCGGATCCGTGTGATCACACCATCTAGGACGTCGGAGACCTTTAGGTTCGGGATATGGCCCTCAGCTACCTCTGGCACGGCGACCAGTATCCCCCGGCAGACCTGCCCGTCACGCAGGTGTACGGGTACGTGTTCGACGACCTGGGGCGCGTGGTCGTGCTCTACGACGAGGAACCCGGTGCGTGGAACCTGCCGGGAGGGACACCAGAGCCCGAGATCGATCAGGGTTCCGTTGCCACGCTGGAGCGGGAAGTGTGGGAAGAGGTCCAAGTCCGCTTTGACGACGCCGTGTACCTGGGCTATCAGAGCGTGAGCGAGGCTGACGAGCGGCCACTGCGTGCCCAACTGAGAATGGCCGCCCGCTTGGTCGCGGTCGGCGAGCGAGCCCCGGACCCGGACAACGGCCGGGTTCACATCCGGCGCCGGTGTTCCCTGCCTGAAGCCGAGCGCCTGCTCGACTGGGGTGCGCCGGCACGGGAACAGTTCAAGAGGGCTGCGAAGGTCGCCGAACAGCGGTGGCGATTTCCTGTTCGCGAGCAGGCCCTTGCGGTGGTGGACTGAGCCTCCACGACATCCGGTGCCACCTGCGCACACGCGGATCCGCCCTGGACCCGGGCGGATCCGCGTACGGCGTCAGGCCAGGGCGCTCATCACGTGCTTGACGCGGGTGTAGTCCTCCAGGCTGTAGGCCGACAGGTCCTTGCCGTACCCGGACCGCTTGAAGCCGCCGTGCGGCATCTCCGAGAGCAGGTCGCCGTGGGTGTTGAGCCACACCGCGCCGAAGTCCAGCTCGGCACAGACCCGCAGGGCCCGCGCGTGGTCACGGGTCCACACCGACGAGGCGAGTCCCTGCTCGACCCCGTTGGCCAGTTCGATCGCCTCGCTCTCGTCCGCGAAGCGCTGCACGGTCACGACCGGGCCGAAGACCTCCTCTAGCACGATCTCGTCGTCGGCGCGCAGCCCGGACACGACCGTGGGCGCCAGGAAGAACCCGGCCTCGCCCACCCGGTGACCACCCGTCTCCACTCGTGCGTGCGCGGGCAGGCGTTCCAACAGTCCGGTGACACGGTTGAACTGGTCGGCGTTGTTGAGCGGCCCGAAGTCGCTCTCTCGGTCCGAGGGCAGGCCGGTGACCTGGGCCGACGCCAGACGGGTCAGTTCGGCGACGAACGCGTCGTGCACCCCCTCTTGGACGATGACGCGGGTGGCTGCGGTGCAGTCCTGTCCGGCGTTGAGGAAACCGCCCGCGATCACACCTGCGGCGGCGCCGGCCACGTCGGCGTCGTCGAAGACCACCGCCGGGGCGTTGCCGCCGAGCTCCAGGTGCACGCGCTTGATGTCGTCCGCGGCGGCCTTGGCCACCTGCGCCCCCGCCCGGGTCGAACCGGTGACCGAGACCAGGCGCGTGGCCGGGTGTTCCACCAACAGGCGGCCGGTGTCGCGGTCGCCCACCACCGTGTTGACCACACCGGCGGGAAGCGCCCGTGCGGCGATCTCGGCGAGCAGGACCGTGGTGGTGGGCGTGCTCTCCGCCGGTTTGAGCACCACGGTGTTGCCCGCGGCCAGCGCGGGACCGATCTTCCACACCGCCATCATCAGCGGATAGTTCCATGGGGTGATGCCCACGCACACGCCCACCGGTTCGCGGCGGACCCAGGAGGTGCGGTCGGTGGCGTACTCGGCCGAGGCCTTGCCCTCCAGGTGCCGGGCGGACCCGGCGAAGAACCGCAGGGTGTCCACGCAGAACGGGATCTCCTCGTCCAGGAACGAGGCGCGCGGCTTGCCTGTCTCGCGGCACTCGGCGTCGGCGAACTCCTCGGCGCGTGCGGCCAGGTCGTCGGCGATCGCCAACAGGGCGTCCTGACGTTGTGCCGGTGTGGCCCGGCGCCAGGATCGGAAGGCGCGTGCGGCGGAGTCCATGGCGGACTCCACCTCGGCGGGTCCGCAGATCCCGGCCCGACCGGCCACCTGTCCGGTGACGGGGTCGACCAGGTCCAGGGTCGCATCGCCCGCCGGGTGCAGGGGCTTGCCGCCGACCAGGCTGTGCAGGGGCTCGTGGCTGTCCATGGTGGTCCTTCACTCGAAGTCGTTGGTGGTCAGTGCGACGCGGTCGTCGGCGCGTCCTCGGTGGCGGGCGCGGGGGCCGGTTCGGTCTCCTCCCGGGCCGGCACCAGGCGTGGCCGCTGCGGGCCGAACACCGAGCGCGGCTCGGGGAAGAGGAACAGCGCCGCCGGGTAGGCGACCGCGGCGGTCACCAGCGCCACCGGGAGGCTGATGTCGATGCCTGCGGTCAGGTTCCCCAGGGGTCGACCAGCAGCGGGGTGTTGGCGAACAGCAGAGCGGCCACCGCCGACAGCGATCACGCCGCAGGAGATCGCGCGCAGCAGGGCCTCGCTGGACAGCCCCAGCCGGCGCGCGGCGCCGTTGACGCGCGCCCCGAGAGCGGGGTCGACCGTCCGGTGCGGACGGCGCTGTCCCGGAACGGGACACGGGGTTCGGTCAGGACATGGGACCGTCCAGGCGCGTGGGGGCGAAGCCCGCCCGTCGCCCACCACCACCCTCAACGGACGCCTACGGCGCGAATATCTTTATGTGCATGGGCAGCACCACCACGCTCGGGCCCGGGGCGGCCAGCGCCGCGGTCAGGTCGGCTCCCACCGTCTCCGGTGAGGTGAGGGTCGCGGGCACCCCGAACGAGGCCGCCAGGGCCACGAAGTCGGGTCGGGTCAGCTCGGTGTGGGTGGCCTCCCCGAAGGCGCCCTCCATGTACTCGCGCAGGATGCCGTAGCCGCCGTCGTCGACGATCAGCCAGGTCACGTCCAGGTCGTGCTGGCGGGCGGTGGCCAGTTCCGCGATCGAGTACATGGCACCGCCGTCACCGGAGACCGCCAGCACCGGACCGTTTCCGGTGGCGGCCGCGCCCAGCGCCGCCGGGAACCCGTATCCGAGCCCGCCGGAGCCCTGCGCGGAGTGCATCGCACCATCGCGCGGGTCCCACGCCGACCACGCCCAGTACGCCAACACGGTCATGTCCCAAAAGCTCGGCGCGTCGTCGGGCAGGGCATCGCGTACCGCGGCCAGGACGGTTTGTTCGGCGGCCAGGTCCTGCCCGGCCAGCCGTTCGGCCACCCGGGCCAGAACCCGGGCGACCTCGGTCTCGACCTCGGGGTCCTTCGGGCGTGGCCGAACCTTCGCGGCCAGCGCCTCCAGGGTCAGGGCCGCGTCGCCGTGGATCCCCAACGCCGGGACGTTGGATTCGAGCTTGCCGAGGTCGGCCTCCACCTGCACCACACGCCCTCGGGGCGCCATGGTGTGGTAGTTGCTCGACAACTCGCCCAGACCCGAACCCACCACCAAGAGCACGTCGGCGTCCTCCAGGTACTCGGTGGTGTACCGGTCCTCGATCCACGAGCGCAACGAGAGCGGGTGGTCCCACGGGAAGGCGTCCTTGCCGCCGAAGGTGGTGGCCACCGGAGCACGAAGGGCCTCGGCCAGCTCCAGCAGCGCCTTCCGCCCGCCCGAGCGGCTCACCCCGCCACCGGCCAGCACCACCGGACGCCGCGCCCCGTCCAGCCACCGGGCGGCCTCGTCCACCACCTCCGCGCGCGGAACGAGCGGGGCGGGAGTCCCGGACACGTCCGTCACCGGCGGCACCACCGTCGGCTCCAGCAGCACGTCCTGTGGGATCTCCACCAACACCGGGCCCGCGGGCGCCGCCGCGGCGATCCGCCAGGCCTCGGTCAGCGCCGAGGGGATCTGCGAGGCGTGTCGGACCGTGAACGTCGACTTGGTGACGTTGCCGAAGGAGGCCGTCTGTTCGGGAAGCTCGTGCAGGTAGCCGTGCCGGCCACCGCCCAACCCCGCCCGCGGCACCTGGCTGCTGATCACCAGCACCGGCGCGGAGGCCGCCCGGGACTCCTGCAACGAGGCCAGGGTGAGCAGCGCGCCGGGCCCGGTGGAGACCAACAACGGGGTGACCTCATCGGTCACCCGGGCGTGCCCGTCCGCGGCGAAGGCCGCGTTGTTCTCCACCCTGGCCGACACGAACCGCAGCCCGGGCGCTCGACGCAGCGCGTCGAACAGCCCCAGCGCGTGCTGGCCGGGGATACCGAAGCACACCCGGGCCCCCAACGCGGTCAGGGTCTCGGTGACCAGGTCGCCACCGTTGCGCGGCGCGCTCTCACCCATGTCGATCAGCCCTCCGTCTTGCGCTGGTGGTTCAGGGCCAGCAGGCTCACCAGGTCGTAGGCCACGTGCGAGGCCGCCGTGGAGGTGATCTGGGCGTGGTCGTAGGCCGGGGCGACCTCCACCACGTCGGCGCCCACCAGGTTCAGGTCGGCCAGCCCGCGCAGGATCTCCAGCAGCTCTCGGCTGGTGATCCCGCCGGCCTCCGGGGTGCCGGTGCCCGGGGCGTGCGCCGGGTCCAGGACGTCGATGTCCACCGACACGTACAGTGGCCGGTTCCCGATGCGCTGACGCAGCGCGTCGGCGATCTCGTCCACGCCCTTGCGCAGCACGTCGGCGGCGGTGACGATGCCGAACCCGAAGCGACGGTCGTCCTCCAGGTCCCGCTTGCCGTACAGGGGGCCACGGGTGCCCACGTGGGCGATCGCCTCGGTGTCGAGGATGCCCTCCTCCACCGCGCGTCGGAACGGGGTGC
The DNA here is from genome assembly GCF_053619415.1 of Nocardiopsis sp. NPDC055551. Lineage (NCBI taxonomy): Bacteria > Bacillati > Actinomycetota > Actinomycetes > Streptosporangiales > Nocardiopsidaceae > Nocardiopsis > Nocardiopsis sp. NPDC055551. The sequence continues at coordinate 715,609 of NZ_JBSHJJ010000001.1, forward strand.
CGTGCGTGTAGGGCTCACCGAAGTAGGTGTCCCAGGTGTCCAGGTGGGCGTCGAAGTGCAGCATGGCGATCGGGCCGTGCACGCGGTACAGGGACCTGAGCAGGGGTAGCGCGATCGTGTGGTCGCCGCCCAGGGTCACCAGGCGGGTCCCGGCGCGCACGAACTCCGAGGCGCCCTGGTCCAGGGTCTCCACGGCGTCCCCGACCGAGTACGGGTTCACAGCGATGTCTCCGCCGTCCACCACCTGGAGGCGCTCGAACGGGGACACGTCCAGGCCGGGGTTGTAGGGACGCAGCAGCCGGCTGGCCTCACGGATCGCCGAGGGGCCGAAACGGGCGCCGGGACGGTAGGAGACACCGGTGTCGAAGGGCACCCCGACCACGGCGATGTCGGCTCGTTCCACCTGGTCGATGCGGGGCAGGCGGGCGAAGGTCGCCGGGCCCGCGAAGCGCGGCACGAGGCTGGAGTCGGTGGGTCCGATCGGTGCGTTCATGTGATCCATTCCTGTGTCGTCGGTTCCGCGATGGGTGTCAGCGGTCCCGGGTCGGGTCGGTGGACGCGACGCTCGTGGCGTCCTCGTCGGTTCCCGTCGCGGTCTCGTCGCCGGTGTCCTGGCCGCGCAGGCGGCGCTGCCACAGCTCCAGTACCGCGGGGTCGGTGGGCGGGGTGAGCAGACTGACGGCCACGTAGACCACCAGCGCGGTGCCCAACCCCACGTAGATGGGTTCGTTGGCGAGCAGGCCGGTGATCGCCATGGTCACGATGACGGCCACGGAACCGGCCAACATCGAGGCCAGGGCGCCCGCGCGCGTTCCGCGACGCCACACCAGGCCACCGAGGATCGCGACGAGCAGGCCGCCGACCAGGATGTTGTAGGCCAGGGTGAGCGCGGCGACCACGTCGTCCACGGCCAGCGCCACACAGATGCTCGCCATACCCAGGACCAGTGTGAACACCCGGTTGGCGGCCACCTCGTCCTCCTTGTGGTCGTCCTCGGCGGACCTCTTCGCGCCGAACAGGGCGCGCACGCGCGGCCACAGGTCGGTGGAGGTCACCGTGGAGCAGGCGATGAGGGCGCCGCTGGCGGTGGACATCACCGCGGACAGGGCGGCGGCCAGGACCAGACCGGCCACGCCCACCGGCAGGGTCGCCTCCACCATGAGGGTGAAGGCGTCGTCGGGGTTGGCCAGGTTCGGGAACATCACCGCGCCGGCGGTGCCGATGAGCGCGCCGCACACTCCGTAGATCAGGCAGTACACGCCCGCGCCGATGCCGCCCACCTTGGCCACCTTGTCGTTGCGGCCGGTGAAGACGCGCTGCCAGATGTCCTGGCCGATGAGCAGCCCCAGCGAGTAGATGACGAAGTAGGTGAGGATGGTCTGCCCGCCGATGGCGGTGGGGTCGAAGTAGGTGGGGTCCAACGACTCGCGCATCCCGGAGAAACCGCCGGCCGACCACACCGCCACCGGGGTCAGGATGAGCAGGAGCCCGATCGTCTTGATCGCGAACTGGGCCATATCGGTCATCGTCACCGACCACATGCCGCCCATCGTGGAGTACAGCACCACGATGGAACCGCCCAGGATGATGGCGACCACGCGCGGCAGTTCGAACAGACCGCTGAAGATGGTGGAGAAGGCCAAGGTCGAGGGCACCGTCAGAACGAAGGTGTAACCCCACATGACCAGGGCCGACACGATCCGGGAGTCACCGCCGTAGCGCAGGTTCAACATCTGGGAGACGGTGAAGACCCTCAGCCGCGAGATGCGCTCGGCGAAGAACAGGTGCAGGGCCAGGATGCCCACGCCGATGGCCACGACCAGCCAGGCGCCGGAGATCCCGTAGGTGTAGCCCAGGCCGATCCCGCCAACGGTGGAGGCGCCGCCCAGGACCACGGCGGCCATGGTGCCCGCGTACATCAGCGGACCCAGGCGGCGGCCGGCGACCAGGTAGTCGGACTTGCTCTTGGCGCGACGCATGCCCCACCAGCCCAGGCCGATCATGCCCAGGAGGTAGGCGGCGATCACCGCGGTGTCGATGAGCATGAAGCTCCTTTGCGGGGAGTGGTTCGGGGGCAGGCGGGGGCGTCGTGCGGGGGTCGGGCCATGGAGATGTTGACGCAGGTCACATCGCTTCGGTCAGCGTAGGTAGTCGGTAGGCTCCACTCCAGTGGCCGAACCGCACCACTTCCCGGTGAACTTTGGATGAATCGTCCAGTCGTCGCGGAAGGCGTCCTCGTGTACGTCATGTCCAGGACACGAGGATCGGCTCGGACGGGTCGGCGGGACGAGGGGGACCAGGACATGGCGAAGAGCGGGGGCGACACCCACCACGTGCCGTTGAGCGTGGTGGTGGCTCGCCGCGACCTGGGCCTGACCACGGTGGTCGAGGCCGGGGACCCACCGATCACCTGGGCGGTGGCGAGCGAGCTCGTCGTGGCCGCCGACTATCTGCGCGGTGGAGAACTCCTCCTCACCTCCGGGGCCAACCTGCCCACCGACACCGATGAGGTGCGCACCTACGTGGCCTCCCTGGTGCGCGCGGGGGTCGGGGCACTCGGCTTCGGGGTGGCGCCCGTCCACCGGGCCGTCCCCGCCGACCTCGTCGAACAGTGCCGGTCGCAGGGCCTGCCGCTGCTGGAGGTGCCACGGAACTCGCCCTTCGCCGCGGTCAGCCGCGCCGTGGGCGAGGAACTGGAAGAGCGCCACCTGCGCGACCTGCGCCGTTTGGGCGAGTCCCACCAGGCCCTGGCCCGCGCGGTCACCGCGCCCATCCCCGCCGAACGGGTGCCCGCGGTGTTGGCCGACGCTCTCGGAGCCTGGGTCGCCCTCGTGCCCGCCGACCCCACCGCATCCGTGCGCCGTACCGCGGGGGCCCCGGCCGACCTGGACCCCGAACTGCGTACCCTGCTCACCAAACTCACCGCCCCCACGGGTCCGCGCAGCGCCAAGGCCGACAGCGGCCCGGACGAGGTCTTCCTGCACACCGTGGGCACCCCACCCGAACACCAGGGCGTGGTGCTGGTGGGTCGCCCCGAACCCCTGGGCATCACCGACCGGGAGGTGCTGCGCACCGCCACGGCCCTGCTCGACCTACTGCTGCGCGCAGAGGGTGAGGAACCGCCCGCCCCGAGCCTGCCGCTCATCGCGCTGCTGTTGGACGGCGAACTGAACCCCCGCGCCATCGCGGCCCTGACCGGGCTCACCGACACCCGCGCTCCCGATCCCCGCTCCGCCACCTCGGGTGAGGCCCCCCGGGGCGGCTACCGGGTCCTGCGGGCCGCACCCGCTTCCCGAGGGCACCGAACCGCCGCCGCGGCCCTGCCCTTGGGCACCCACCTGAGCGACCTGGTCTCCGGCGCCGAGGAGGGCGGCGGTGTCGTGCGCGCCGTCCTCGCCGACCGGGGCGAGCGGTCCCATCACGACCATCTCGAACTCCTGCGTTCCCACGGGTGGATCGGCGCCCTGAGCGCGGCCGTGGCGCCCGAGGATCTGCCCGACGCCGACCGCCGGGCCGCGACCCTGCTGGTGCGCGCCCGCGTCGTGGGCGAGCCACGGCTGTGGTCGGCCGCCACCGACCCCTTCGACGCGCTCATCGACCCCGAGGGCGCCGGGCGGCCCGCCCGGGAGATCCTCGGCCCGCTCGACGAGGACACCCCGGCCGCGCACACCCTTCGTGCGACCCTGCACACCTGGCTGGCACGGCACGGCAACTGGGATCGGGCCGCCACCGACCTGGGCGTGCACCGCAACAGCGTCCGCTACCGGATCGGTCGGATCGAACGGGACCTGGGCGTGGACCTGGCCGACCCCGAACAGCGCATGCGCCTGTGGTTCGCCCTGACCCGGCGCCCTTGAGGGGCACGGGAACCTTCACGGGAGCTCGCACGGGCCGATGCACGTGCGAGCAGCCGACCGAAAACCCGTGAAAACTGGGTTCACCTGTGCGAACGAGCGAATGACAGGGTGAATTAGGGTCTCGCCGATTGGCCGCATCCGGCCATTTTCGTCGACGTTTCGTGAGCCGCTTCGATTCTGGGGATGTTACCCATCTCTAACCCCACCCGTATGACCTGCGCACCCCCGCGCCGAAACCCCCATCGGTGGCACGAAACCGGTTATCTCGCCGAAAAAACCGCACGAGTGCGTTCGGTGTGACCCAAGGATAATTCGAGCAGGAATCGGAAGGATCGAACCGGAATGACTTCCGAAACAAGGGCCTGTCCCGGTTCTCTCGGTCCCGCCGCAGCCGAACCAGGAAACTGATGCCCAACGGGAACCCCGGTCCTTCGGGGCCCGGCCACGTAGAAGGAGGAAGGGGCGAGCCCTCCCGTCTCCAGACGGGGGCACATGCCCCGAGGACCCACATGACGTTTCCATCACTGGACACGGCACTGCCCTCCGGGGTGGACGCGCGCGAGCACGCCGATCTGCTCCGCCGATCCCACGACGCGCTGCTCGCGGGGCGCCCCACGCCCACGCCGTTGCGTCCGGTGATCGAGGACTCCTGGGAACGCATGCGCGGATTCGGCATCGATCCCGACTGCGGACCCCCACCACGGATGGCCCGCCTGGACGAACTCCAACGCCAACGCGACGCCTCACCCATCGCCGAGGTGTTGCCGCTGATCCGTCGTTCCCTGGTCTCGGTGGCCGACCAGGCCGACCACATCATGCTGGTCACCGACGCCTCGGGGCAGGTGCTCTGGCGCGAGGGATCCCATCGGATGCGATCGGTCGGCGACCGGGTCGGGCTGGTGGAGGGCTCCTTTTGGAACGAGGGCAGCATCGGCACCAACGCCATCGGCACCGCGCTGGTGGTCGGTCGCCCCGTGCAGGTCTACTCCGCCGAACACTTCGTGCGCAACCTGCACGCCCTCACCTGCGCCTGCGCCCCCGTGCACGACCCCCGGGACGGGCGACTGCTGGGCGCCATCGACGTCACCGGTCCGGTCTCCACCATCCACCCCTCCACCCTGGCCCTGGTCAACGCGGTCGCCCAACTGGCCCAGGCACATCTGCAAGGGCTGCACCACACCCACCTGGAACGGTTGCGCTCGGTCGCCGCGCCCCTGTTGGCCGGACTGACCCGACCCGCCCTGGTGGTGGACGACAGCGGTTGGACCGCCGCGGCGGTGCACATGGAACCGGTCCGGCGGGTGCTGTTGCCCAAGCACTGCGAGAGCGGGACGGCCTGGATCCCCGCCCTGGGCGAGTGCGGCCTGGAACCCCTGCCGGGCGGCTGGCTCATCCGCCCGCGCCCCGGGGAGCGGGCCGGTTCCACCTCGGTGACCCTGGATCTGCGCAGACCCGGGGCGTCCACGGTGACGGTGGCCGGCCCGAGCGGCGAGTGGGTGCACAACCTGACCCCGCGCCACACCGAACTCCTCCTCCGGTTGGCGGTGCACCGGGCGGGGCGTTCGGGCGCCGAGTTGTCCAAGGACGTGTTCGGCGCCGACGCCCACGTGGTCACCGTGCGCGCGGAACTGTCCCGGATCCGGCGCAACCTGGGTGGCGTGATCGAGAGCCGCCCCTACCGTTTCGCCGACGATGTCATGGTCCGGGTGATCGGTTCACAGACGTCGGTGAACCTGCTCCCCGCTTCGTTGGCGCCGGGGGTGCGGGCCCTGCTGGAGCGGGACGGGAGCACGCCCCTGTGCGACCACCCCGGCTGAATCCCCCGACGTCCCGACGCGTCGCCATATCGCCACTCTGGGTGGGAAAGTCGCAACCTGTTGCAACCGTTGCCGAGCGTGGGCCGATGGGATCAACTTGGGGATGCGCGGCCCGCCCACCGGTGGAGGCCTCCGGGCAAGAGAGGGCACGGAGGAGTTCACCGGTGCGGGGCGCGTCCGTGTCCTACGGACCTTGAGGGGGGTTACGGGGGTAAGGGCGGACGCGTTTTCGGGGAGTGCTCCACGGGAGGTTCGGGGGAATCCTCCGGCGAGCGTACGCGTATGATGCGGTGCGGCCCGGACCGTCGTGTGAGTTATCGGGCCGCACCGCCATAGGCGACTTCAGCCGGATTCGGGGGCGGCGGACCCCTCTTCGCCCGCGAGTTCGTTCGGCTCTGCCGTCTCTTCTGGCTCCGGTTCCAGCGGCGCGCACTGGAAACAGTCCATGGTGAAGACCTCGTCGCCGTCGACGGCCCCGGTGAAGACACCGGACAGGCTGTCGTCGCCCGCGGCGCGTTCGGCCAGGGCCTCGGACGAGAGTCGGCCCTCGAAGCGCAACTCGGCGCCGTCGCGGTCCAGTCCCTCACAGACCACCTCCAGGCCGCCGCTGACGGGCTCCGCGTCCTCTTCGGCGGTCCCGCCCCGGATGCCGTCGGCGGTGACCGTGTGCTCCTCCTCCCGTGTCGGCTCCGCCGATGGGGACGGTGATGGGGAGCCGGAGGCCTCGGGTTCCCCGATGGCAGCGGGAGGGGCGCAGGTGAGCGTGCCGTCGACCGGATGGCCCTTGCGCGCGAAGGCGCGTTCGACGCCCGGTCGTAGCACCGAAGCCGACAGGGCGTCGGCGGCCCGTGCCAGTTCCAGTCGTTCGGCGTCGATCTCCTGCTCCGTGGGTGCCGGGTCGGTGCACGAGGTCAGCGCGCCGCACAGCAGCAGCGTCGCGGAGATGCTGAGGGTGGTCGAGCGGACGCCCATGGTCTCCTCCGGTTCTCGGGTGACGCGCCCGTCACCGGGAGCGATGGTCCATCGCACCAATGTCCTCGAAAGCCCAGGAAACACCCATGTCCGACTCGGGTGGTAAGGGTGAAAAGTGCGTCATGTTCTGGTCATTCATGTGTGAGTCGGGTCGCGCACCCGGGTACCGTCACCGACGCGGCGCTCGAACGCCCGCGACGATGTGCGTCAGAGCACAGGAACGCCCTGATGGGGGGTGCCGCACGACCACTGGGCTAGACTCCGGATATTTCCCGAACCGTGTTCCACGGTTCGACACGACCCGACCGACTCACCGAGAACCGCATACGGCCCGGCCGTCACGGTGGCCTCGCGTGAACCAAGGGGACCCGCCCGGCGTCGAACCAGGAATCAACGAAGATCTCCCGGGACGACCCGGTAGACCCCACAAGACCGTCCTTCCTTCGGAGGTGGACCGTGTCCGCTGACCACCGAGAACAGCAGCCCGGCCAACAGGGCTCGCGTATCGACCCGCACGTCGGCCGCTACGCACATCGAGCACAGGGCATGGTCGCATCGGAGGTCAGGGCACTCTTCGCAGTCGCCTCCCGCCCCGAGATCGTCTCCCTGGCGGGCGGCATGCCCAACGTCGCCGCCCTGCCGCTCGACCAGATCGGTGACCTGGTCAAGGACGTGGTCTCCGAGGAGGGTGCCGCCGCCCTGCAGTACGGCTCCGCTCAGGGCGACCCCGTCCTGCGCGAGCAGATCTGCGACTACATGACCCTCGAAGGCGTCCAGTCCGTCCCCGACGACGTCATCGTCACCGTCGGATCCCAGCAGGCCCTGGATCTGATCACCCGCGTCTTCGTCGACCCCGGCGACATCGTGCTGACCGAGGCGCCCACCTACGTCACCGCGATCAACACCTTCGCCGCGTTCCAGGCCGACATCCGCCACGTGAGCATGGACGACGAGGGCGTCGACGCCGACGAACTCGACCGCGCCCTCACCGCGGCGGCCAAGGCCGGGCGCACCGTCAAGTTCTTCTACACGATCCCCAACTTCCAGAACCCCGGCGGCATCACCATGTCCGCCGAGCGCCGCGTGCGGGTGATGGAGGTCTGTCGGCGCCACGACGTCCTGATCATCGAGGACAACCCCTACGGCCTGCTCCGCTATGACGGCGAACCACAGCCCACCCTGTACTCGCAGGGCGACGGCAACGTCATCTACCTGGGGTCGCTGTCCAAGACGCTCTCGCCGGGCCTGCGCATCGGCTGGGCGTTGGCGCCCTCGGCGGTGCGCGCCAAACTCGTGCTGGCCGCGGAGTCGGCGATGCTCAGCCACTCCACGTTCAACCAGCTCGTGGTGCGCCGTTACCTCAAGACCTTCCCCTGGCGCGAGCAGATCAAGGCGTTCAACAGCATGTACGGCGAGCGGCGCGACGCCCTGCTCGGCGCGCTCAACACGATGATGCCGGACGGCTGTACCTGGACCCGGCCCGAGGGCGGGTTCTTCGTCTGGGCGACCCTTCCCGAGGGCATCGACGCCAAGGCGATGCTGCCGCGCGCGGTCAACCACCGTGTCGCCTACGTACCCGGCACCGGCTTCTTCGCCGACGGTCGTGGCCGTGACAGCATGCGGTTGAGCTTCTGCTACCCCACACCCGAACAGATCCGGGAGGGCGTGCGCAGGCTCGTCGGAGCCATCGAGGGCGAGATGGACCTGCGCGACACGTTCGGTCCCGCCATGGCCATGCCCACCGAGGGCAGCCAGGCCCCCACCCCCGACCTTCCCTGACACCCCGTGAGGGGCACCAGCCACCATGACAGCAGCACAGAAGGAGGTCCGCGCCGTGGCCGACCTTGACCGGGTCCTCGTCCTCGCCGGGGGACTGTCCCCCGAACACGAGGTGAGCGTCCAATCCGGCCGCAGCGTGGCCGAGGCCCTGCGCCGACTCGACGTCGAAGTGCAGGTCGCCGACGTCGACTCCGGCCTTCTCCAGCGCTTGGCCGACGACCCGCCCCAGGTGGTCTTCCCCGTCCTGCACGGCTCCGCCGGTGAGGACGGCGCGATCCGTGAGGTCCTGGAATTGGCCGGGGTGTCCTACGTGGGCGCCCGCCCCCAGTCCTGCCGGCTCGCCTACGCCAAGCCCGCCGCCAAGGCCCTGCTGGCCGAGAAGGGCGTTCGGGTGCCGCGTGGCGCCACCCTGCCCAAGTCCGCCTTCCACGACCTGGGCGCGCCCGCGCTCCTGGACAAGCTCATCGAACGGCTCGGGTTGCCGCTGTTCGTCAAGCCCGACCGTGGCGGTTCGGCGTTCGGCGCCACCCCCGTGACCTCGGCCAAGGACCTGTCCACCGCGCTGATGTCCTGCTTCGCCTACAGCGACTCCGCGCTGGTCGAGGAGTTGGTCCAGGGCACCGAACTGGCCGTGGGCGTCCTGGACACCGGTTCGGGGCCAGTGGCGCTGCCCCCGGTGGAGATCGTTCCCGACGGCGGGGTCTACGACTACGCGGCCCGCTACACCGCCGGTCGCACCGAGTTCTTCTGTCCGGCCCGTCTGGAGGAGTCGGTACTGGCCGCGGCCACCGAGGTGGCGCTGACCGCGCACCGCGCCCTGGGCCTGCGCGACCTGTCGCGCACCGACCTCATGGTCGCCCCGGACGGCGAGGTCGTCTTCTTGGAGACCAACGTCGCCCCGGGCCTGACCGAGACGTCCACCTTCCCGATGGCGGCCGCGGCCCAAGGGCTGGACTTCGCGGTGCTGTGCCGCGAACTCGCCCACCAGGCGCACCTGCGCGGCTGAACCGACACCGGCCGATGGAACACCGACCGACGAAAACCGGGTGGGCCGCCACGCCACGGCGGCCCACCCGAACACGGTCCCGGAAGGGGCCCGAACCCGTGTCACCGGCTCGGAACCTCCAGGGCCGTCTCGATCGCATCACGGACCGTGCCCTGGAGCAAGGGGACCTTGTACCCGGTGGCGGGCAGGGGAGAGCACCGATCGGCCAGGGCGGTCAACGCCTCCTCCACCCGATCGGGCAGGTCCCCGCCGGGTGCCGCGTCCACCAGGGCGCCTTCCACCTCGGGTAGTCGCAAGGGGGTGCGCGCCACCGCGCCCACCGCCACCGCGGCCCGCTCCACCGGCCCGCGGCCCTGGTCGGCGCACTCCAGCCGAACGACCACCTCCACCAGCGGCCACTCCGCCCGGGAACGTCCGGTCGCCCTTCGATGGGCGAAGCGCTCGCCCGGGGACGGGACCGGCAGTGACACGGCCGTCAACAACGTGCCCGGACCCAACGTGTGGTCACGTGTGGGATCGGTGCCCTCGTAGAGGTCGGCCACCGACACCTCGGAGTCCGGGCCGCCCTCCAGGCGCACACTCGCCTCGTAGGCCAGCAGCGCCACCGCCAACGTCGACGGGTGCGGGGCCACGCACGGGCCCTGGTCCACCACCACTCCGCGCAGGTGGTCGCCCTCCCGGGCCGGACAGGAGTCCCCACCGGTCTGGAAGCAGTCGAAGGCAGGGTTGCGCAGGTAGGCGCAACGATTGCGCTGGAGCAGGTTGCCGCCGAGGGTGGCCGTGCCCCGGATCTGCGGGGTGGCCAGGGCCCGTGCGGTGGCGGCCAACGCCGGATAGGCCGTGGCCAGGGCGGGGTCGGCTCCCAACGTGGCGACGGTGGTCATCGCCCCCACCAGGGCCGAACCGTCGGCCTCCCAGACCACCTCGTCCAGGTCGGACACCCCCAACAGGTCCACCAGGGGTCCGGGGGCGATCACCCCCGCCTCCAGGCAGGCGGTCAGGTCGGTGCCCCCGGCGCGCGGGCGCACCCCCCGCCGGGCCAGGTCGGCCGACACCTCGGTCACACTCGTGGGTCGGGTCACGGTCATCGCGTCGCTCCGATCAGTCGGTCCGGGCGCAGGGGCAGGTCGTGGTGGCGGACGCCGGTGGCGTCGAAGACGGCGTTGCCCAGCGCGGCGGCCACCCCCACCACCGACACCTCGCCGAGCCCGATCCCACCACCGGGCACGTGCTCGAAACCCTCCTGGTGGAAGTACACCTCGGTCTCGGGAACGTCGCCCATCCCGGGTAGCCGGTACTCCTCCAGGTCGTCGGAGAGCACCACCCCGGTGCGCGGGTCGTCGCGCCGTTCCTCGAACAACGCGTAGCCCACCCCCTGGACGACGGCGCCCTCGCACTGGTTGCGGGCCATGCGTTCGTTGTAGATGCGCCCGGCGGCGATCCCGGCCCAGCACCGGGTGGGGCGCACCCGGCCCAACAGGGTGTCCACCTCCACCTCCATCACGTGTACCGCTCCGCTCATCCCGCGTCCCACCGCCAGGTCGCCGGCCATGTTCGGGGTGAGCCGCCCCCAACGGTCCAGGCCACGCTCGCCCACCACCGAGGACCCCTCGGCCAGGGACAGGGCCTCCTTGAAGGTGTGCTCGGGGATGGGGCCCGACGCCGGCACGGCGGGGGAGTGCTCGCGCAGGGCCTCGCGCAACCGGTCGGCGGCGTCGGCCGCGGCCGGTCCCATCGAGGTGGTGGTGCGGCTGCCGAAGGAACCGGTGCCGTGTACCGAGGACCCGTGCCCGATCTCCACGGTCAGGCCGTCGGCGCCGATGCCCAGCCGCTCGGCGACCACGTCGCCCAACACCGTCCGGATGCCCGTGCCGATGTCCTGGGTGCTCGAACGCACCACCAGCTCACCGCCGCGCACGGTCAGTTCCACCCGGGCCTGGGGACCGAGCAGGTAGGGCCAGCCCGCGGCGGCCAACCCGACGCCGCGTCGGAACCGGCCGGTGCTCTCACCACGAGGACGGTCCCGCCACAGCGGCAGCTCCGCCACTCGTTCGTACAGTGCCCGACGCTTGGGGTTGCCGTCCCACCGACGCCGTAGCGACAACGGGTCCTCGCCCAGCCGCGTCGCCATGGTGTCCACGGCCTGTTCCAACGCCCACGCCATCGGTGGTCCGCCGGGTCCGCGCATCGGCTCGCCCGGGGGTCGGTTGGTGACCACGTCGAAGTCGCGCACCCGTCGAGGTGAACGCCCGTACATCAGCGCGGCCAGGGTGGCGACGTTGGAACCGACCGACACCCCGCCGTCGCCCACCGAGTCCACGGCCAGCGCACGCAGGTCGCCCTCGGAGTCGGCCAGCAGGGCCACCCGGGTGCGGTTGCCGGGCCGGTGGCCGGCGTCGACGAGCTCCTCGGAGCGTTCCAGCGACACCCGCACCGGCGCGTCCACCAGCCGGGACAGTTCCACCGCGGCCACCGTGTCCGGGGACAGGGCGCCCTTGGCGCCGAACCCACCGCCCACGTACTCGGTCACCACGTGCACCCGTTCCCGGGGCAGGTCCCAACGCTCGGCGACCTTGTCGACCATCCGGCTCAGGGCCTGGGTGGACACGTGCAGGTGCAGGTCTCCACCATCCCAGGAGGCCACGCTCACGTGCGGTTCCAAGGGGGTGTGCACCTGGGTGGCGGTGGTGTACTCCTCGGCCACCAACAGGGGGTCCTCGCGCAACCGGGCGGCGCGCAGCCGGGAGACGGCCGTGGGGCCGCGCCAGCTCACCACCCCGGGACCGCGCACGTTGCCGTTCCACGCGGACCTGGGACCGGGCGCCTCACCGTAGTCGAGGGCGGCGGCGCGTTCGGCCTTGGTCGGGTACACCAGTGGTGCCCCGGGCTCGCGGGCGGCGTCGACGGTGGTCACCGAGGGCAACGGCTCCAGGTCCACCCGTACTGCCGCGGCCAGCCGCCGCGCCTCGGCGCGGGTGGGCGCGGCCACGGCGGCGATCGCCCGCCCCACGTGGCGGACGGTACGGTCCTCGCCCAGCAGGTCCACCAGGGGAGCCCGACCGCCGTCGCCGTCGGGCGCGGGGCGCACCTTCAGGACCCGGGCGTGGGCCACGGTGGAGCGCACGATCACCCCGGTCCAGGTGCCCGGCGGGGCGTGGTCACCGCTGAAGCGGGCGCGTCCGGTCACCTTGGCGGGGGCGTCCGCGCGCGGCGGCGCCTCGACGGGTTCGGTGTCGAACCCACCGGCGCAAGCGGCGGCCACGGCGGAGAAGATCCCCTCGTAGGCCCCGCATCGGCACAGGTGTCCGGCCAGGGCGTCGGCGATCGTGTCGCGGTCCGGCGCGGTGTCGCCGTGCTCGGCCCGCCAGGCGTCCACGAACACGGAGGCCTCCACCACGAAGCCGGGTGTGCAGTAGCCGCATTGGAGGCCGTCGTGCGCGGCGAAGGCGCGCTGGACGGGGTGGTCGCCGCCCAGTCCTTCCACGGTGGTGACCGAACGTCCGGCCAGGTGGGCGGAGGGAAGCAGGCAGGAGGCGGTGGGGGAGCCGTCGACCAGGATGGTGCAGGCGCCGCACACTCCGCTTCCGCAGGCGATCTTGGTGCCGGTCAGGCCGAGCGTGTCGCGCAGGTGCTCGGCGGCGTTGACTTCGGGTTCGTCGGGGGTGGGCGTGGGGGCGCCGTTGACCGTGGTGTCCATGGGGCGTCTTCCCGGGCAGACGAAAGTTGTCACTGTCAACTTAAGTGGCGCTTTCCTCCGCTGTCAAAGACCTTTTCGCCCGAAGCAGCGGCTCGGACCCGAATTCGCGCCCGGTTCGACCGCCTCGCCGCCTCGGGCTTCGCATACTGTGGCGGGCGACGAAAGTACACGTCATCCCCCTCCCGAGGATTCCCTTCATGTACCTCACCCCGCCCCCTCGCATCCATGGCTGGGTCGAGTCCGGCTTCGAACCGGTCCGCGAGGCCTTCCAGAACAACTTCGCCGAACACGGGGAGACCGGCGCCGCCGTGGCCGTCCACCACGCCGGCCGCCCGGTGGTCGACCTGTGGGCGGGGACGCGCGACCCCGAGACCGGGGCGCCCTGGGAGTCCGACACCCTCACCCTCGTCTTCTCGGCCACCAAGGGGGTCACCTCCCTGGTCCTGGCACACGCCCACTCACGGGGTCTGTTCGAGTACGACCGACCGATGGCCCACTACTGGCCCGATTTCGCCCGTCACGGCAAGGATCGCGTCACCATCGGCGAACTGCTCTCCCACCGGGCCGGTCTGCCCTACCTGGACACCGAACTCACCCCCGACCTGCTGGCCGACCACGACCGGCTCGCCCAGGTCCTGGCCGACCAGGCGCCCGCCTGGAAGCCCGGCACACGGCACGGCTACCACAGCGTCACCATCGGCCTCTACGTCAACGAGCTGCTACGCCGGGTGGACGGGCGCACCGTCGGCGCGTACCTGGCGGAGGAACTCGCGGGCCCCCTGGGCCTGGATCTGTACGTGGGACTTCCCGCGCGGATCGGCGATGAACGGTTGGCCCGCCTGACCGGAGGATCCTGGCGCGACCTGGCCACCGACCCCACCGCCGTCCCCCTCGGTCACGTACTCGCGCGCTGCCTGCCCTGGAGCATCGCCGCGCGCACCTTCGCCAACCCACCGCTGCGCACCGCCGACGAACTCGCCGGCCCCGCCTACCGATCGGTGGAGTTGCCGCACGGCAACGGCTTCGCGACCGCCCGCTCGTTGGCCGCGCTCTACGGCGAGTTCGCACAAGGCGCGCCGATACTGGGTGTGCGCGACGAAAGCCTGCGGGCCCTGGAGGAACGGCCCGCACCGCCCCGCGAGGGGGAACGCGACGTCAACCTCAAGGTCCGCACCCGCTACTCGTCAGGACTGTGGAAACCCTTCCCCGAATGGCGGTTCGGCACCGACGACCGCGCCTACGGCAGCCCGGGGGCCGGTGGCTCCTTCGGCTTCGCCGACCCGGCGACCGGCACCGGCTACGGCTACGTCCCCAACCGGATGGGTCTGCGGATCTGGAACGACCCGCGCGACGTGGCCCTGCGCGGCGCCCTGGATCGCTGCCTGGCCACGGTCATCCCCTGAGGCGGCGGACCCACCCCGAACACACCCGTGGCCGGGGTACCGAGCCCCGGCCACGGACGAACGGAACCCCTTACAAGCCCATCGCGTGCATGGTGAAGTGGAAGGAGAACACCGCGGTCAGGATCCACATCAGCCAACCGACCTCGCGGAAGCGGCCCTGAGCGGACTTGATCACCGTGTACGCGATGATGCCGATGCCGATCCCGCTGGCGATGTCGTAGGCGAACGGCATCATCACGATCGTCAGGAACGAGGGGATGGCCACCGAGAAGTCGTCCCAGGCGATCTGCCCCACGTGCATCATCATCATGGCGCCGACCAGCACCATCGCCACCGATGCGGCCTCGGCCGGCACCATACCGAACACCGGGGCGAAGAAGATCGCGCTGAGGAAGAACAGCCCGGTGACGACACTGGCCAGACCGGTACGCGCCCCCTCGCTCACCCCCACGGTGGACTCCACGAACACCAGCGTCGCCGAGGAACTGGTCAGACCACCGGCCACGGCGCCGGCGCCGTCGGTGATGAGGATCTGGTTGACCCGGGGCATCTGCCCGTCCTCGTCGGCGATGTCGGCCTTGGTGCCGATGGCCAGGATGGTGCCCAGCGCGTCGAAGAACCCGGCCAGCACCAGGGTGAACAGGATGACCCCGGCGGTGGTCGGTCCGGCCGTGGTCCAGGCACCGAACAGGTCCACCTGGAACAGCAACCCGAAGTCGGGGGCCGCGAACGGGCTGTCGGGCAGCTCCGGCACACCCCCGCCCCAGGACTCGGGGTCCAGGCTCAGCGCGTAGTGCAGGACCACCGCGAGCACGGTGGCACCGATGATCCCGTAGAAGATCGCACCGGGAACCCGGCGGGCCAGCAGCACCGAGGCCAGGATCAGTCCGGCCACGAACACCAGGATCGGCCACCCGTCAAGGTGTCCACCGCCGCCCGCGGCGCCGATCTGTAGGAGGCTGTCGCCGTCACCGGCGCTGACGAACCCGATGTTGGCCAGGCCGATCAGGGACACGAACAGGCCGATGCCCACGCCGATGGCGAGTTTGAGGTTGTACGGCAACGCGTTCATCACCGCGGTGCGCACCCCGGTCAGGACCATGAGGATGATGGCGATGCCCTGCCACACGACCAGGCCCATCACTTCCGGCCAGGCCATCACCGGCGCCGCCTGGTAGGCGACCACCGCCATCACGCCGAGGGCCGCCGCGCAGGCGATGGGGGCGCGGCCCACCACACCCATCATGATGGTGACCAGCCCGGCGGCCAGGGCGGTCATGGTGGTCAGCTGACCGGCCGAGAGCTGGTCGCCGTTCACGTCGGTGACGCCGCTGAGGATGATCGGGTTCAAGACGATGATGTAGGCCATCGCCATGAACGTCGTCAGCCCTCCGCGGACCTCCTGACCGAAGGTCGACCCCCGTTCGCTGACGAGGAAGAAGCGGTCGAGCCAGGATCGATCCGTTGGGGAGCGCTCCGCGGAACGCGCTCCGGAGTCGTCGAGTCGGGTCATGTCCCCTCCTGGAGGGATATGAGCACGGCGAAGCCGTGTTTTAAGGGGGGTTGACTACTCTGTGTAGTCGGATTCGGGCACGAGGGGACGTCGTCGTCCCCTCGGCCGCCCACCCCGGGGCCGAGGGCGTCGGCAGGATCCGAGGCGGGCGGGTCTTGGTGGGGAGGGACGACGGGCGCTTGCCGCCCCTCCCCGGTCCGATGGGTGCCTCAAGGCACGCCGGGCGACCTACAGGTCGATCCCCACGATGTCCTCCGGACGCACCGGCGCGTGCGTGAGCGGACGCCTGGTCGCGTCGCGCACCGCGGCCACGATCGCCGGGGTCGACGACAGCGTCGGAGGCTCGCCCGCGCCGCGCAGACCGTACGGAGCGTGCGGGTCGGGTCGCTCCAACACGTCGATGCGCATCGGCGGGGTGTCGAGGATGGTCGGGATGAGGTAGTCGGTGAAGGACGGGTTGCGGATCTCGCTGTCCTTGACCTGGATCTCCTCCATCAGCGCCAACCCCAGACCCTGGGCGGAACCACCCTGGATCTGACCGGCCAGCTGCTGCGGGTGCAGGATCTTGCCCACGTCCTGGACGGCGTCCAGGGCCACGACCTTCACCAGGCCCAGCTCCACGTCCACGTCCACCACGGCACGGTGCACGCACATGCCGAACTGGTTGTGCGAGTCGCCCTGCCCCAGATCCGGGTCGATCATCTCGGTGGGCCGGTGGTGGTACTCACGGGTGTGCTCCACCACCTCGCCGCCCTGGGCGGACTCGCCCAGGAGGTCGGCCAGGGACACCAGCACACCGTCGGTGGCGGAGACCAGCTTGCCGCCGTCCAACGCCAACCCGGTGTCCCCGATCCCGGCCGGAACCAGACCCTTGTCCCGGGCCAGTTGGAACACCTCGGCGCGCACCGACGCGCACGCCGTGCGCACCGCGCCACCGGTCATGTACGACTGACGCGAGGCCGACGAGGAACCGGCCGAACCCACCTGGGTGTCGGAGGGCGCGATGACGACCTTCTCCACACCCAGTTCGGTGCGGGCGATCTGGCCCTTGACGGTCACCAGTCCCTGGCCGACCTCCGCGGCCGCGGTGTGCACCAGCACCACCGGTTCGCCGTTGACGACCTCCAAACGGACACGGGCGGTGGAGTAGTCGTCGAACCCTTCGGAGAAGCACAGGTTCTTGAGGCCCACGCCGTACCCCACGCCGCGCACCACACCCTCGCCGCGGGTGGTTCCGGCCACGCCGCCGGGCAGGGTGCGCTGGTCGGTGGGATCCTCCAGCTCGGTGCGCTCCACCGGCATCGGCAGGTCACGGCATCGCTCCAACATCTCCGCCATGGGCAGCGGCATGTCGATCTCCTGGCCGGTGATGATCCGGGAGCCCTGCGCCATGGCGTTCTTGACCCGAAGGTCCACCGGGTGCATGCCCAGCTTCTCCGCGAGCTTGTCCATCTGCGACTCATAACCGAAGCAGGCCTGCACCGCGCCGAAACCGCGCATCGCCCCGCACGGCGGGTTGGTGGTGTACACCCCGTAGGCGTCCACCAGCACGTTCGGCACCTCATAGGGGCCGATTCCCAGGGAGGAGGCCACGCCCACCACCGCGGGGGTGGCCGACGCGTACGCGCCGCCGTCCACGATGATCTCCAGGGTGGCGTACAGCAGGGTGCCGTCCGCCTTGGCGCCGTGCTCGTAGCGCATCTTGGCCGGGTGGCGGTGCACGTGCCCGTAGAAGGACTCCTCCCGGTTGTAGACGAACTTGACCGGCTTGCCGGTGTGCAGCGCCAGCATGCACGCGTGGATCTGCATCGACAGGTCCTCGCGGGCACCGAACGCGCCGCCCACGCCCGCCAGGGTCAGCCGCACCTTGTCCTGGGGCAACCCCAGGGCCGGCGCGATCTGCTTCTGGTCCACGTGCAGCCACTGGGTGGCCACGTACAGGTCCACCCCGCCGTCCTCGGCCGGGACCGCCATGCCCGACTCCGGACCCAGGAACGCCTGGTCCTGCATGCCCACCTCGTACTCGGTGGCCACCACGGCGTCGGCCTCGGCGCGCAGCCTCTCCAGGGTCTCCTCCTGACCCTCCTTGGAGCCGGCCACGTCCACGAACGAGCCGGTACGGATGGGCTGGTAGCGCAGCCGGTTACCGCTCTGGTTGTACTCGGGGTGCTCGGGCAGTTCGCCCTTGTCGTGCACCAGCGGGTAGTCGGGGTCCAGGGCCGCGCGCCGGGAGTCGCTCACCGGGGCCAGCACCTCGTAGTCGACCTTGATGCGCTCCATCGCCCGTCGGGCGGTCTCGGGGTGGTCGGCGGCCACGATCGCCACCGACTCGCCCTTGTAGCGCACCTTGTCGAAGGCCAGCACCGGCTGGTCCTGGTGCTCCAGGCCGTAGCGCTTGGTGCCGGGAACGTCCTCGTGGGTCAGCACCGCCTGCACACCGGGCACCTTGAGCGCCTCGGTGATGTCGATGCCGAGGATCCTCGCGTGCGGGTGGGGGCTGCGCAGGGTGGCGCCCCACAGCATGTCCTCCATCCACATGTCCGACGAGTAGGCGAATTCGCCGGTCACCTTCAGCGTGCCGTCCGGGCGGCGCGGGCTGGCGCCCACGCCGTCCTTGGTCGTGCTGGAAAGGTCCGTGACGGTACGGGTCGTCGCCGCCATCAGCGGCTCACCTCCTGGGTCAGACTCCGGTGTGCGGCGCGGCCGCGCGCGGCGGCGCTCTGGGCCGACAAAGTGCGCATTTCGCCGTGGTCGACGACGGTGTTCCCGCCGACGAGCAGGCGCTCCAGGGGCGGCGTGGGACCGAACACCATCGCCACCACCGGGTCGTCGATGACATCGTGGCCGAACCCGTCCACCCGCCACAGGGCCAGGTCGGCGAGCTTGCCCACCGACAACGACCCCAATTCGCGGTCGCGGCCCAGCACCCGGGCGCCACCCAGCGTGGCCATCTCCAGGGACTGTCGGGCGGTGAGGGCCTGCGGCCCCTTGCGGGCCCGGGCCATCAGCAGGGCCTGGTGCATCTCGCCGGCCATCGAGGTCAGTTCGCTGGAGGCGGGACCGTCCACGCCCAGACCGACCTTGGCGCCGGCCTCCAGCAGTTCGGTCACCCGGCAGATGCCCGCGCCCAGGCGGGCGTTGGAGGTGGGGCAGTGCGCCACACCGGTGCCGGTGGCCGCGATCCGGCCGATCGCGGAGTCCGACAGGTGCACCGCGTGCGCGAACCACACGTCATCGCCCAGCCAGCCCAGCTTCTCGGCGTACTCCACGGGGGTGCACCCGAACTCGGCCAGGCACTTCTCCTCCTCGTCGAGGGTCTCGGCCAGGTGGGTGTGCAGCCGCGCCCCCTTGTCACGGGCCAACGTCGCGGCGTCGACCATCAACTCCCGGGAGACCGAGAACGGTGAGCAGGGGGCCACCGCGATCCGGGTCATGGAGTCGAAGGAGGTGTCGTGGTAGGTGTCGATCGCCGCGGCGGTACCCGCCAGGGCACCCGCCAAGGACTCCACGACACTGTCCGGGGGAAGACCGCCCTGGCTGTGGCCGCGGTCCATCGAACCGCGCGCCAGGTCCAGACGAATACCCACCTCACGGGCGGCCTCGACCTCGGCGGCCACGATGTCACCGCGCCCGGCCGGATAGATGTAGTGGTGGTCCGAGGCGGTCGTGCAGCCCGACAGCGCCAGGTGCGTCAGTCCGGCCGACGTCGTCCCGGAGACCACCTCGGCGTCCAGACGGTGCCAGATCTCGTAGGAACCCACCAACCACTCGAAGAGGGTGCCGTCGGCGAACAGGCCCTGGGTCGCCCACTGGTAGAGGTGGTTGTGCGTGTTGACCAGACCGGGGGTGACCACGCATCCACGGCCGTCGATCCGCTCGAAGTCGCCCTCCACGATGGGGGCGGGGCCGGCGCCCACAGCGGCGACGCGCCCATCGCGCACCACGACGTGACCGTCGGCGTACTCGGGGCCGTCCACCGTCACCACGTGGGCGCCCTCGATCACGATGGCCTTGCTCATGAGGCGCTCCCGGCCTCGGCGCGGCGCTCGGCGGCCAGGTGCACCGCGTCGATGATCTTCTCGTACCCGGTGCAACGGCACAGGTTGCCGGCCAGGGCCTCACGGATCTCGGCGTCGGCCGGGGCGTCCTTGCCGCAGCCCACGGTGCGCTCCAGCAGGTCGTCGGTCTGCACCAACAGACCGGGGGTGCAAAAGCCGCACTGCACGGCGCCCGCCTCCACGAACGCCTCCTGAACGTCGCCCAGGGTACGGTCGCCGCCCTTGCCCGGCTCCTTGGCCAGACCCTCCACGGTGCCGACCTCGCGGCCCTCGGCCTGCCCGGCGGCGATCATGCACGAACACGCGGTCACACCGTCGAAGTAGACCGTGCACGACCCGCATTCGCCCTGTTCACAGGCGTTCTTGCTGCCCGGCAGGCCCAAGCGCTCCCGCAGCACGTACAACAGGCTCTCGCCCGGCCAGACGTTGTCGGCGGTGACGTCCTCACCGTTGACCTTGAAATTCACGCGCATCGTGAGGACTCCTTCCGGTAGTCGGTGACGGACCAGCTCAGGGCACGGCGGGCCATGACCGACAGGGCGTGCTTGCGGTAGTCGGCGCTGCCGCGCTGGTCGTCGATGGGACGGGCGGCCGCGGCCACCAGATCACCGAAACGGCGCACCACGGACTCGGCCAGGGGACGACCGTCCTCCCAATCGAACTCGGCCTCCAAGAACTCCTCGGCGGCCTCGGCGCGCAGCGGGGTCGGCCCGGCCGAGCCCACCCCGGTGCCCACCTTCCGGTTGTCGGTGTCCAACGCCAGCGAGAAGGAGGTCACGGCGATGACCATGGCGTTGCGGGTACCGATCTTGGCGAATTGTTGCGGCCCGGTGGCGCGCGGAAGCAGGATCGCGGTGATCAGCTCGTCCTCGGCCAGGGCCGTCTTGCGCAACGACAGGTAGAAGTCGCGCGCCTTGACCCTGCGGGTGCCGCGCACCGACGCCACCTCGATCTCGGCGTCCGTGGCCAGCAGCGGCGGATGAGACTCCCCGGCGGGGGAGGCCCCGCCCAGGTTGCCGCCGACGGTGCCCCGGTTGCGGATCTGTGGGGAGGCCACCGAACGGGAGGCCTTGGCCAACGCCGGCGCGGCACCGCTCAGGTGCTCGATGACCTTGGTGTAGGGGACCCCGGCGCCCAACCGGGTGTGGTCACCGTCGGTGCCCCACTCGGTCAGCTCCGGGACCCGGGTCAGGTCGATCAGGGCCGGAGGTCGGCTCTTATCGAAGTTCAACGCCACCATCACGTCGGTACCGCCCATGATGGGCACACCGTCGGGGTGGGCGCTCCTGGCCTCTAGGGCCTCCACCAACGTGGAGGGCCTCAGGAATTCCATGCTCGTCCTCGTCCTGCGCTGTGGTCCGGCCGCGTCCTGGTCGACGCGAACCTTCGATGGAACCGGCGATCTCGGTTACTAGGGGGCGATCTTGTGAAGTACACCACTCGAAATCCAGACCAGACCAGGCGTCGATGACATGAAGTGACCTGGGAACGAACAGCGATCGTTGGTCGTTTCCTCCAAATGACATCGGTGAGAACATCGAGGGACCCGGCCGCGGTGCCCCACGGGCCCATCTTGGGACACACTGTGTCCTGAGCCGGAGCCATCCCAGGTGGGGACACGCCCACACGAACACGAAGGAAGTCCATGCAGATCAGTGACCTGCTCGCCGTCAAGAGACTGCACCTGCGGTTCCTGACGGGGGCGGAGCACGCCCACCGCGACATCCGGTGGGCCTACACCACTGACCTGCTCGAACCCGCGCGTTACCTGCGCGGCGGCGAATTCGTGCTCACGGGCATGATGTGGCGTACCCGACCAGAGGACTCCGAGACCTTCGTGACCTCGATCCTGAGCGCGGGCGCCGTGGCCGTGGGCGCCGGAACCGCCTTGGGCGAGATTCCCGACGACCTCATCGCCGCCTGTCGCGCCCACGACGTACCCCTCGTGGAGATCCCCGCGGAGACCTCCTTCGGCGCGGTCACCGAAGAGGTCCTGCGTTCGCTCACCCAACGCCGCTTCACCACCATCGCCGAGACCCGCGACCGGCACCGTCGCCTCATGGCCGACGTCGCCTCCGGAGCCGACTTCCCCGGGGCGTTCGCCGCGGCCGCGACCCAGGCCGGACTCCGGGCCTGGGTGCTCTCCTCCACCGGCCGCACCATCGCCTCCGTCGAGGACCCGCTCACGGCCACAGAACGCGAACACCTCGCCGCCAAAGCCCTCACCTGGTCCTCCTTCCCCCACGGCACCCGGCTTCCGGGGGAGAACGACGGCGGCCGCGCCGTCACCGTCCTTCCCGTGCGGGCCAAGGAGTCCCACCCGCTCTCCGGGTGGCTGCTGGTGGTCACCGGCGACCACACCGACTGGAGCGAGGAGGTGCACGAAACCGTCGCCGAACTCGTCTCCATCGGCGTCCTGGCCCGAAGCCGCGAGGAGGAACGCGCCCTGACCACGGCCCGGCACCTGGAGGGCCTGCCGCGCCTGCTCGCCGCCCAGCGCTTCGACGAGGTCACCGCGCTGCTGAGGGGCACCGGTGACAGACCCGCGCCCGACGACCGCTCCCACGTGGTGGTCAGCGCCATGATGCTGCCCGAACCCCGGGTGCCCGATCTGGCCCGCCGTGTGGTCGCCGAACTGGTCGCCGACCACCCCGGCGCCGTCGTCACCGGCGACAACGACGCCCTGGCGGTCATCCCCGTGGAGGGCACCGACGAACAGGCCCGAGCCCGGGGCGAGGCCCTGCGCACCGAACTCGTCCACCGTGCCCGGGTCCTGGAACCCGGCCTGCTCGACTACCGGCTGGCCATCGGCCTGAGCTCCGCGGCACGCGGCATCGGCGAACTGCGCGGCGCCGCCGTGGAGGCCCGCCACGCCCGTCGCCTGGCCGAACTACGCGGCGGCCGCTCCCGCGTCATCGCCGGAGCCGAGATCGACTCCCACGAACTCTTGCTGGCCTCGGTCCCCGAGGAGGTGCAGACCTCCTACCGCGAACGCCTCCTGGGCCCGCTCATCGTCTACGACCGCGACCACCGCTCCGAGCTGGTGGAGACCCTGGAACGGTTCCTGGACCACTCCGGTTCCTGGCAGCGCTGCGCCGCCGCCATGCACGTCCACGTCAACACCCTGCGTTACCGCATCGGTCGGGTGGAGGAGTTGACCGGGCGCGACCTGAGCAACCTCGAACATCGCGTCGACCTGTTCCTGGCGCTCAAACTGCGCGACTGAACGCGGTCTGTCACCGGCCGGGTCTAGGGTTCGGTGCGTGAGCACCGACCTTCTCGCCAAGACCGAGATCACCGACGCCGACCTGTCCGAACTCGACCTGCGTGACGCCCTGGCCGAGGACCCGGGCGCCCCTCGGATCCTGACCCGCTGCGACCTGCGCGGGGCCGACCTGCGCGACGCCCACCTGGTGAACGCCCGCCTGGTCGACTGCAGGTTGGACGGTGCCCGCCTGGAACGGGCGGTGCTGGAGGGAGCGGTGGTGACCGGTGGCAGCGCCTCGGGTGCTTTCCTGAACCACTCCGACTGCACCGACGCCCGCTTCGAGCGCGTGGACCTGGCCAACACCCGCTGGCAGGGCGCCCTGCTCACCGACACCGCCTTCCACGGCTGCCGGATGACCGGCGCGGGCCTGAACTCGCTGCGCGGCATCGGCTACACCTTCGCCCAGTGCAACCTCATGTTGGCCCGCTGCAAGGGGATCGTCCTGCGTGGACAGACCCTGGAGGGCCTGCGCATGGACGAGGCCGACCTGGCGGCGGCGGACCTGCGCGAAACGGTGTGGGTGGAGTCGCGCCTGCGTGGCGCGCACCTGGTGGGCGCGAAGTTCGGCGGGGCCGACCTGCGCGGCGCGGACCTGGGGGAGGTGCCCCTGGAACAGGCCGGTTACCTCAGGGGAGCGACGATCGGCCCGGTCCAGGCCGGACTGATCCTGGCCTCTTTGGGCATCACCGTCGCCGAGTAGGCGGGACGAGGGGCGAGGCGTCGCAGGCCCCGCCCCGGCAGGTTCAGCGATCGGAATTTTTCGGGTGGCGCAGACCCGGGGCTTCAGTCCTGGGGATAGCCGCCTTTCCGCGAACGGGAACATTAAACAGCCCTTTGCCATACAGTGAGTTGCACGTCCGTCACCCTGTGCTCGAACCGCAACATCACCTTCCAGTGCGCCTTCCACGTGGTCTGGTGCCCCAAGTACCGGGGCCGCGTCCTCGGCGGTCGCATTGAGGAACGGCTGAAGCAGATCGTGCGCGAGGTCGTGACCGACAAGGAAGCGTGGCTGGTGGAGACGGAGGTCATGCCCGACCACGTGCACCTGCTTGTGGAGGTCGCCCCCCAGTTCGGAGTGCGCTGGCTTGTCAAGGCCATCAAGGGCCGCTCCTCCCGACTGTTGCGCGACGAGTTCCCGCACTTGAAGTCCCGTCTGCCGCTCCTGTGGACGAACAGCTACTTCGTGGCCACCGTCGGAGGCGTCCCGCTGGTAGCGATCAAACAGTACGTGCACAACCAGAAGAGCCGCTGAGAGAGGAGGTGTTCCACGATGTTGACGGGTCGCCGCTACCGGCTTGCCCTGACCGACGATCAGGAGGCGATGTGCACCGAGTTCGGTGACATCTGCCGGGCCGTGTGGAACACCGCCCTGGATCAGCGCCGCCAGTACGTGGACCGCCACACCCGGGGCCGAAACGGTGAGTTCTGCGGATACCACCTTCAGGCCGGGCAGCTCGCCGAAGCCAAGGCGGAAGAGACCTGGCTCAAGGCCGCCCCCTCGCATGTGCTTCAGCAGACCTTGAAGGACCTGGACCGGGCCTGCCGGGAGAAGGGCACCTTCAAGGTGCGGTGGCGGGCCAAGCACCGGTGGATGCCCTCGTTCCGGTTCCCCGCTGGGAACCTCATCACCATGGAGAAGCTGAACCGCAAGTGGTCACGG
Organism: Nocardiopsis sp. NPDC055551; assembly: GCF_053619415.1. NCBI lineage: Bacteria > Bacillati > Actinomycetota > Actinomycetes > Streptosporangiales > Nocardiopsidaceae > Nocardiopsis > Nocardiopsis sp. NPDC055551. The sequence goes on from NZ_JBSHJJ010000001.1 coordinate 740,639, forward strand.
GCCAAACTGCCCAAGCTCGGATGGGTGCGGCTGCGCTCCTCCCGCCCGATCGGCGGAACCATCCGCTCGGCGACCGTGTCCCGCAAGGGCGGTCACTGGTCTGTGTCGTTCCTCGTGGAGGACGGGCTGTTCACCCCCGAGCACCACCCGGGCACCCCGGTAGGGGTGGACCGGGGCGTGGCCGTGGCGGCAACCTTGTCCACGGGCGAGTTCCATGACCGGCCCTTCGTCACTGACGGAGAGAAGTCCCGACACATGCGGTTGCAGCGCAAGCTGTCCCGGCAGAAGAAGGGGTCGACGAATCGGACCAAGACGCTCAAGGCCATGGGCCGCATCACCACCCGGGCTGTGGACCGGCGCGGCGATTTCACCGCACAGACCGCTCACACGCTGACCACCCGGCACAGCACGGTCGTGTTGGAGGACCTTCGCACCACCAACATGACCGCTAGTGCCTCGGGCACCGTGGAAGCACCCGGCAGGCAGGTACGCCAGAAGGCCGGGCTCAACCGGGCCATCCTCGACAAAGGGTGGCACCGGCTCGAACTCGCGCTGCGCAACGCCGCGCGTGAGACCGGCACGCAGATCGTGTTGGTCGATCCCGCGTACACGTCTCAGACGTGTCACCGGTGTCTGCATGTGGATCCGAAGTCCCGCAAGAGTCAAGCGGTCTTCGAGTGCACCAGGTGCGGTCACCGGTGTCACGCCGATGTGAACGCGGCCAAGAACATCCTTCGCGCCGCAGGGCATGCGGTGCCGGCCTGTGGAGACCTCGCCGTTAGGCGGTCCGTGAAGCAGGAACCAGCGTCCCCGCAAGGGGCAGCGCACCAACCGGCTTTGCCGCTGGTTGGAATCTCCCGCCTTTAGGCGTGGGGAGGAAGTCAAGCACAACCGGCCGGCCCACCCCTGGACGGTGGCAGAACTGGCCGAACGGTGCGGGATCTCCCGATCGGCCCTGGCCCGCGCCTTCACGGCCCTGGTGGGTACCCCGCCCATGACCTACCTGGCGGAGTGGCGGGTGTGCATGGCCGCCGAGCGGTTGCGCACCACCGACGAGACCGTGGACACCATCGCCCGCCGGGCCGGCTATTCCACCGCCTTCGCTCTCAGCGCCGCCTTCAAACGCGTTCGCGGCACCACCCCCACCGCCCACCGGCGCGGAAAACCGGTGGAGACGCCCGCCCCGGCCGCCCTGACCTGAAACCGAGGATCGGGGGCGGTCGCAGTCGCAGTCGACATGGTCGACGACGTAGGCCTTGAAGAAGTCATCGCCGCTGACGGTATCGGCGCCGCGGACCGGGGTCAGTCGGTCAGGACGCGGCGCAGCCACGGTAGCCGCTGACCCCGCGCGCTGCGGCTGAGGGCCGCGTCGGCGGCGATGGCGTCGAAGGAGTGGTAGCCGCCCGGCCACACGTGCAGCTCGGCGTGCCCGCCGACCTTCCAGATCCGGGATGCGAACTCGACCACCTCATCGCGGAAGGTCTCCGCCGTCCCCACCTCCAGGTAGGCCGGGGGCAGGTTCGACACGTCCTTCGCCCGGGCCGGTGCCGCGTAGGGCGAGGTGTCCGGGCCGCCCTGCGCGCCCTGGAGCAGGCAACCCCACCCGGTGTCGTTGGAGGTGCGATCCCACGTGCCCACACCCGCCATCTGGTGGGCGGAGACCGAGTCGTTGCGGTCGTCCAGCATCGGGTAGAGCAGCAACTGCGCGCGAACCGCCGGACCACCGCGATCACGGGCCAACAGGTTGACGGCGGCGGCCAGACCGCCTCCGGCGCTGGCACCGCCCACCACCACGCGTTCGGGATCGACCCCCGACTCGGTGGCGTTCTCGTGCAACCACACCAACCCCGCGTAGCAGTCCTCCACCGGGGTCGGGTGCGGGTGCTCGGGCGCCAACCGGTAGCCCACCGACACCAGGACCAGGTCCAGTTCACGTGCGAGCTGAAGCAGTTCGGGGATCTCACCGCCGCGATGGGTTCCGCCGATCATCCCGCCGCCATGGATCCAGTACAGCGCCCCGGTGGTCGCGGTGGTCTCCTTCGGCCGCCACACGATCAACGGCACCGGGTGCCCTTCCGGTCCCGGCGCGGTGCGCTCGGACTCGACGAAGTCCCCGCCCAGTGTCATGTCGGTCTCGTCCCCGGGGGCCAGACGAGCGGCGCGGGCGCGTATCGCGTCGATCTGCTCCGGGACGATACCCGGCGGCATCTCGGCGTTGACCTGGGCCAGGGCGGGCAGCAGTTCGGGGTCGAAGGACGGGCGGGGAGTGGACATCGAGGCCTTCCACGAAGGAGTGACTGAGGTGGCGGAACCCTACCGAAAGCGACATCGGGGCCCGGTCGGCACCCCGCCCCTGGGCGTCGAATTCCCCGGCCCCTCAGCCGTCCAACGCCCGATCGATGAGTGCGTGCGCGCGCGGCACCCGCCGACGCCCCTCGTCCATCCACAGGCAGTCCTGGAGCAGCCGCACCCGCGTCCAGGCCCGCGCGCGGTCCCGGTCCAGCCCGGCCACCTCGGTGAGCAGGTCGAACCTGCGCCTGGTGGCTCGCACCGGGTCGCCGGTCTCCTCCGCCTCGACCCATCGGTTGCGCAGGGCCGGCAGCAACTCGAAACCGGGATCGCCCACCAGTGGCTTGGGATCGATCGCCAACCAGTCGCCCCGGTCGGTTCCCCGCAGCGGTGCGAGCACGTTCTCGTAGTGCAGGTCCCAGTGCAGCAGTCGGTCGCCCGGGTCGGCGGCGAGCTCCTCGGCGATGGCCGCCCAGCGTTCCAGCACCGATCGCCAGGGCTCCTCCAGATGGGCGGCCCTGGCCTGTCCTCGATCGGCGATGTCACGGGTGATGGGCCCGAGCCCGCGCATCCCCTCCGGGCCCGGGTGGGCGGTCAGCCGAGCCAACAGGGAACCGATGACCTCCAGGGCCGGTTCCAGGGGTTCCTCGTCCAGACGTCGACCCGGGTCGAGGGCCTCCAACAGCATCGCCCCGGTCCGAGGGCCGTGGTCGAGCAGTCGAACCGCGCCCTCCCCGTTCCAGACGCGCAGGGCCAGGGGCTCCCCTTCGGTCTCGGGATCCTGGGGCTGGATCTTGAGCACCGCCGAAGTGCCATCGGCGCGACGTACGGGCACCACCAGGGCCACCGCCCCGTGCATGCTCTCGCCGGCCACGGTCAGCCCCCACTCGTCGAGGTGCCGCACCGTCAGCCCGGGAAGCCGGCGCGCCCACTCCGGGCCGAAGAAGGAGGTGACGGATTCGACCAGGGCCCGTGGCACGGTGACGGGGTGGACGGAGGCGTTGTCCATGAAAGGTCTCCTCGGGTCGGGTCCGCCCCACGATGGCGGGTACGGGCCGGTGCTCGCACCCGCTTTTCGTCATCCGTTCCGCACCCTCCGACGCACCGGGCGCCCCTGTGCCCGTCGTCCCCTGCTCAGCGCGTCGACCATCCCGCCCAGCGCCGGTTTGCTCCGGTAGTCCTCGTCGAAGGGCAGCGCGGAATCGTAACCGGGGAACCATTCGGGGATCCACGAATGGGCGTCGGTCACCCCCCACACGCTCACGCCCACACAACGCGAGACCTCCAGGCACGCCTCCACGGCCCGCCGGTACTCCTCGGCCTGGTCCGAGACCGCATCGTCGGTGACCGGTTCGGCGATGCGCACGTCCAGTTCGCTGATCTCCACGTCCAGGCCCAGGTCCGTGAAGCGTCGCATGTTCTCGGCCAGGTCCTCGGGTACGTCGCCGTGCACGAAGTGCCCTTGGAACCCGATGCCGTGCAACGGCACCCCCTGCTCCAACAACCCGGAGGCGAGCTCGTACAGGGCGTCGGCCTTGTCCCCGCCACCCTCGATCCCGAACTCGTTGATGTAGAGCCGGGCCTGTGGGTCGACCTCGTGCGCCATCCGCAACGCCTCGGCGATGTAGTCCTCGCCCAAGGTCTGGTACCAGAGGTTCTCGCGCAGCTCGGGGCCGCCGTCCTCGAAGGGTTCGTTGATCACGTCCCAGGAGTCGACCCGACCCTGGTAGCGGCCCAGCAACGCCTCCATGTGCTCGCGCATGACCTCGCGCAGCTCGTCGGCGTTGTAGAAACCCTGCGCCAGCCACTCGGGCTGCTGGTTGTGCCACAACAGGGTGTGTCCGCGGATGTCCAGGCCGTGCTTCTCGGCGAAGTCGACCACGGTGTCGGGGCCGCTCCAGTCGAACTCATGACGCTCGGGCTGGACGTGCACCCACTTCATCGTGTTCTCCGCGGTCACCGCCGTGTAGTGGTCGGTGACAACGTCCTGGTAGTCCGAATCGTCCCGCAATGGGTCGACCGCCACGGCCACACCCAACTTGATGCCGTGCGACTCGGCCAACCCGGGCAGGTCGCTCCCCGGTTCCTCCGCCGGTCCGGGCAGGACCAGCACCGCCACCGCCACCACCACGAGGACCACCACGCACACCGCCCCCACCGCGAGCAGCGGCCCTCGCCCGCGTATGGTCGTGCGCCCGATCCCCTCGGCCGTCTTCCGCACCCTGTGGCCCCCGCCCTCTAGTGACCGACGGTGACCGGGAACGTGGCCAGACCACGGACGGTCAACGTGTCGCGCCGGGTGGGCATCGCCGTGGGCCGCAGCCCCGGGACCCTGCGACTCAGCGTCCGCAGGGCGATCTGCCCCTCCAACCGGGCCAGCGGGGCGCCCAGGCAGTAGTGCGTTCCGCCGGAGAAGGCCAGATGCTCCGCGGCGTCGGGCCGGGTGATGTCGAAACGGTCGGGGTCGTCGAAGTGCTCGGGGTCGCGGTTGGCGGACCCGAGCAGGCAGATGACCTGCTGACCGGCGCCGATGGGAACCCCTTCGACCTCGGTGTCCGCACGGGCCCAGCGCCCGGTGAGCTGGACCGGCGAGTCGTAGCGCAGGGTCTCCTCCACCGCCCCGGCCGCCATCTCCGGGTCATCGGCCAGGCGTTCCCACTCCTCACGGTGGCGAAGCAGCGCCATCGTCCCGTTCCCGATCAGGTTCACCGTGGTCTCGAACCCGGCCACCAACAACAGACGGAACATCGACCCCAGCTCGGAGGCGGTCAAAGCGCCCTCATCGAAGTGGGCGACCAGATCGGAGACCACGTCCTCACGCGGGTCCGCCCGCCGTTCGACCATCAAGCGTTCGAGTAACGCGTCCAAATCCGCCGTAGCCTGTCGGATCCGGCCGAGCTGGCGCGCCGAACGGGCCCCGTCCAGGGCGGCGCCGATGACGTTCCCGATGCGGTCGAAGTCGGCCCGATCCTCCTCCGGAACCCCCAACAGGTGACTGATCACCATGATGGGCAAGGGCTGGGCGAAGTCGCGCATCAGGTCGAACCCACCGCGCCGCACGGCGCTGTCGATCAGATCGTCGGCGATCTTCTGGATCACCAACCGGTAGTCCTCCATCCGGCGAGGGGAGAAGGCCGGCTTGGCCAGCTTGCGCAACCGGGTGTGGTCGGGCGGGTCGCGCTGTAGGAACGACAGGTCCATCACGTCGAACTGATCGGGGACCGCCATCTCCGAGGGCGGCGCGACTCCGAAGGCACGGTCGCGCAGGACCCGATGGACGGCCGCGCGCGTGGTGGCGGCGTGGAAGGGCAACCTGCTGGAGACCACCGGACCCCGCTCGCGCAGCCGCCGATAGGTCGGAAAGGGGTTCTCCCGCCAAGGCCAGTGCAGGAGGCGGCTGGGGTGGTCCCCGCTCTGGGCGGCCAACCACGACACGCCGTTGGCGGTGCGCAGTCGCGCGTCGATACGAAGGGTCTGGAGAGTCTTCACGGGCACGCCTCATCCTGTCGGTGGTGTGTTACGACCCTAGATCGGCCTTCCCCCGTGAACCGGTCCGCCCGCCTGGTTGGCCGTGTGTGGCCAGGTGGGAACCATCGGTCCCGGTCCACTCGTTCCCCGAGCCCTTTCGCAGGTGTGCGGTGGACGCGGCGAACTCCACGCACCGGCACGGGATCACACACGTCGACGGTGGTTTCGGTGGGGGCGCCACGCCCTAGACTGGGGCCTCGTTCCACTAAGGACAACGCCGTACAGGCCGGAGGTAGAGGACGTTGGGGCCGCTAGAGAGCACTGATCCGGAGCGGATCGGCCGTTACCGGCTGATCGGGCGCTTGGGCGCCGGTGGTATGGGTCAGGTGTTCTTCGGACGCTCGGCCGGCGGCCGCGCCGTCGCGATCAAGCGCATCCATCCGCACATGGCGGCGGACACCTCCTTCCGGGAGCGGTTCGCCCGCGAGGTGAACGCGGCCCGTCAGGTCAGTGGTGCGTTCACCGCACCGGTGATCGACGCCGGGCCCGACGACGAGGTGCCCTGGCTGGTGACCTCCTACGTTCCCTCACTGCCCCTGGACGAGGCGGTGCAGGCGCACGGTCCGCTGCCGGAGTCGTCGGTGCGGGTGCTGGCCGCCGGCCTGGCCGAGGCACTGGCCGAGATCCACCGGGTGGGGTTGATCCACCGCGACCTCAAGCCCGGCAACGTACTGCTGTCCGAGGACGGCCCGCGAGTGATCGACTTCGGGATCGCGCGGGCCACCGACGGCACCGCGGCCACCCAGTCGGTGATCGGCACCCCGGGCTTCATGAGTCCCGAACAGGTGCAGGGCGAGGCGCTCACCCCCGCCAGCGACCTGTTCGCCTACGGAGCGGTACTGGCCCACGCGGCCTCGGGTGGCGGGCCCTTCGGCGAGGGCAACATGCCCACCATGGTCATGCGCATCATCAGCAAGGAACCCGACCTGTCGGGTGTGCCCGAGTCGCTGCGGCACCTGGTGGCGGCCTGTCTGTCCAAGGACGTCAAGGGTCGCCCCGGCCCCGGCGAGATCCTGGACTACCTGGGCGACGTGCACGCCGGTTCGTCCTGGCTGCCGCCCGCGGTGATGATGGGCGTGCAGGAACAGGTGGCCAAGGTCAACAAGGCCCTGGCGACCTCGGCGGCCGACCCTGGCGCCACCGGTGGTCACCAGCGCACAGAGGTGCTGGGCGCGGGCGGGGTCGCGGCCCTGGGCGGGGCGGCCGGAGCGGTCGCCGGAGCCGCCGCCGCGGGCGCGATGGGTGATGACCAGGCCACCCGGGTGGCCGGCCATGGGCAGGACCCCTCGGCAGGGGAGACCTCGGTCCTGGGCGGTCAGGGGCAGCAGACCGGGCAGGGATATCAGCCCACCCAGCAGTATCAACAGGGCTACCAGCCCACACAGCAGGGATACCAGCCCACGCAGCGGTTCCCGGGTGCCCAACAGCAGGCGGGTCCGCCCGCCACCGCGGGTTATGACGCCACCCGACAGCAGCGGCCCGCGGACGATGACCCCTACGCCGACCTGTACGGGGAACGTCGCGGTGCGACCGATCCGCGCCAGGACCAGTATCGCCAGGCCGAGGAACAGCGTCGCCGGCAGATGGAGCAGCAGCGCCATCAGGCCGAGGAACAGCGCCGTAGGCAGGAACAGCAGGACGAACAGCGCCGTCGGCAGGAGGCCGAGCGTGCCCACCGTGACCGGCTGCGCGCCGAGCAGGACGCGGCCCGTCGGGCGCAGTCGGAGGCCCGCCGCGCCGACCAGCCCGGCCTGTGGGGCTTCGTCAAGTTGCTGCCGTTGCTCATCATTCCGCTGATCCAGATCCCGCTGGGTTATGGCGCGGCGCTGGCCTGGACGTGGTTCACGACCGAGACCGACGTGTGGACGGGCGTTCCGTACTACTTCGAGCCCTGGAGCATGGACTCGTTCTGGCACGCGACCATGCTGGGCTACTTCATCCTCAACAACCTGGTGGCGTTGGAGTTCCTGGTGCGGTCGTTGCGGACCTCGTTCGTGACCGGCGCGGTGCTGGCGCTGGGTGTGATCGCCGCGACCAACGGGTTGCTGTACAGCTTCGGTTTCTGGGCCTGAGGCTCCGAAGGCACACCGAACCGACTCAAGGCGGGGGCGGGGGACCGACAAGGTTTCCCGCCCCCGCCTCATTGGTGTGATCAGTCGGCGTCGACGCAGCTCGTAGCGGCTATGGCCTCGAAATTCGGGTTCACTTAACGTGTGCTCAGTTGAGCTGTGCGTGAAAAATCAGCCCGGAACCCTATTGTGGCGGGGTTTCGCTCTTGTTAAGTTGCACCACAAGCTGCATGGGAACGCTCCCAAATTCGGGTTCCCGTGAATGGTAGTCACAAAGACCGACGGAGAAGCACCGTGCACCGACCCCGCTCCCTGGTGTCCCTGGCGGCTCTCGCCCTCACCATCCCCCTCCTGGCCCACGCCGCGCCCGCGTCGGCCGAGACCGGACTCCACGTCGACGACCAGGGTCGCCTGGTCCACGCCGACGGCACCGAACTGATCATGCGCGGCGTCAGCCACCCCCACGCCTGGTTCACCGATCGCACCCCCACCGCCCTCGTCGACATCGCCGACCTGGGCGCCAACACCGTGCGCGTCGTCCTCAGCAGCGGCGACCGCTGGGACCGCACCGACGAAGACCAACTCCAGGACATCGTCGCCCAGTGCGCAGACCTGGGTCTGGTGTGCGTGTTGGAGGTCCACGACACCACCGGCTACGGCGAGGACGCCGAGGCGGCCACCCTGGACCAGGCCGTCGACTACTGGATCGACGTCCAAAGCACCCTCCAGGGCGCCGAAGACCACATCATCGTCAACATCGGCAACGAGCCCTACGGCAACGACGAGACCACCAACCAGGGCTGGGCACCCGACACCTCCGACGCGATCGTGCGCCTACGCGAGGCCGGGTTCGACCACACACTGGTCGTGGACGCCCCCAACTGGGGCCAGGACTGGCAGGGCACCATGCGCGAGGCCGCCCCCGAGGTCGCCGACGCGGATCCCCACGACAACACCGTCTTCTCCATCCACATGTACGGCGTCTACGAACAGGAGTCGACCGTCGTCGACTACCTGGAACACTTCACCGACGCCGGAGTTCCCCTGATCATCGGCGAGTTCGGCCACGACCACAGCGACGGCGACCCCGACGAGGACGCCATCATGGCCCACGCCGACCGCCTGGGACTGGGCTACATCGGCTGGTCCTGGAGCGGCAACAGCGGCGGCGTGGAATACCTCGACATGGTCGAGGACTTCGACGCCGACCGGATGACCGGGTGGGGAGAGCGCATCTTCCACGGCCCCAACGGCATCGCCACCGGTGACTGAGGAACGCGCTCCGCTCAACACCGAACCCCCGCGAACCCCCCTCGAAAGGACACCCCCATGAGAACGCTCGCCAGGACCGGAGCCCTCACCGCCTCGGCCGCCCTCGTCGGCGGCCTGGCCCTGACCTTGAGCGCGGAGTCGGCCGAGGCGCACGGCGCCTTCACCTACCCGGCCAGCCGCACCTACGCCTGTTACGCCGACGGCATCGAGGGCGGCCAGGGCGGCAACGTCGAGCCCACCAACCCCGCCTGCGCCGACGCCCTGGAGGAGGGCGGCAGCTACCCGTTCTGGAACTGGTTCGGCAACCTGATCAGCGACGCCGACGGCCGCCACCAGGAGGTCGTGGCCGACGGCGAGCTGTGCGGTCCCACCGCCGACTTCGCCGCCTTCAACGCGGTGCGCTCGGACTGGCCCACCACGTCGCTGCCCTCGGGGCAGACGGTCGAGTTCCACCACAACGCCTGGGCCCACCACCCCGGCACCTTCTACACCTACGTCACGAGCCCGGGTTGGTCGCCCGACTCCCCGCTGAACTGGTCCGACCTGGAGCTGATCAACGAGGTCACCGACCCGCCGCTGAGCGAGGGCGGAGTCGAGGGCGCCGAGTACCGCTGGGACGTCGACCTGCCCGAACGTTCGGGTCAGCACATCATCTACGTGGTCTGGGAGCGCTCCGACAGCCCCGAGGCCTTCTACAACTGCTCCGACGTCGTCTTCCAATAGGCGGCCTTCGTCTCGCGCCGCCGCTTCGCCCGGGCCCATCCGTCGCCCACCACCGGCTCTCGGCGAAGGAGACGCTCTGGCGCCTTCGGTGTGATGGTGAAAAGCGTGCCATCCCACCGTCGGCACCTCCTCGGGTTCCCGGAGGACAGGGCCTGAGGGCGCCCGAAAGGCGACCCCTCGTGATCCTCCCTCTGGGGATGGGGCCCGGTCTCGCAGGAGGAGGCCGGGCCCTCGACCCGTTCACCGCCCGGGAGCCACCCGGCGCACGACCCGGTCACCGGCGCCGAGGCGCCTGGCCCAGCAGGTGGACCAGGGCGCGGCGAGCCGAGTCCACGTGCTCCTCGGCGGCCCGGGCCGGCTCCTCGCCGGGGCCGCGGCTCATCAGGCGCACCAGGTGGTGGTGTTCGGCCACCAACAGGTCGCGATAGTGGGCCTGGTCGTGTTCGATGCGGGTCAGCTGGATCAGGCGTACCTGGGAGCGCACGCCGTGCCAGGCGTCGGTGAGGCGGCTGTTGTCGGCGATGGCGTAGACACGGTCGTGGAAGGCCAGGTCCAGGGCGATCAGGGTCAGTCCGTCGGCGTCACCCTCCAGGGCGCGTGCCATGGCCTGGACCAGTGATTCGAGTTCGGCCAGGTGGGCGGGGGTCATGCGGGAGGCGGCGGTGAGGGTGGCCAACCGGTCCAGGGCGGCCCGCACGGTGTAGACCTCGTCGACGTCCTTTGGACCCACATCGATCACGCGGGCGCCGCGGTGCCACTCGCTGCGCACGAGCCCCTCGCGTTCGAGCATGGCCAGTCCCTCGCGCACCGACCCGCGGCTCACGTCCAGGGAGGCGGCCAGTTCGACCTCGCGCAGGGGAGAGCCGGGGGAGACCCGTCCGTCCAGGATGGACTCTCGGACGCGGTCGGCCGCTTCGTGGGCCAGGCCCCGTCTGCGGGCTCGTCGCATTCCACCGTTATCGCCGTCGTCTCGTGCCACGTCGCAAAAGTGTACGGCGTACACCGGCGCGGACAAGAATCCTTCGGGTCTCGGTACCGCTTCGATGTACAAATGTTGACATTGTGACAACACAGGGTCGAATATGGGGCCCCGTACGGGGTTTCGACTCCGTGGTCCGGGTCCCGTCCTGACCCGGACCACGGGCTCTCCGATTCTCTCAGGGTGCCCCGGCCCTTCTTCACGCCCGCGCTCGTTCGCGGTGCCCTTTCCTCTCTCGCGTCGCCCTCGAAGGCGCTGCCCAGGCTCGGTCATCCGACCTTTTCGCTGTTCACGTGTCTGAAATGTGCCTCAAGCACGTCTTGACCCGGTGATCGGGATCACTTATGTTCACCTTAAGAACACGTGTTCGCAAAGCGTACATCCGTGTGTTTCGCGCCCCCCGTTGGAGATCCCATGCGCCTGTCCCCGGCACTCGCGGTCGCCGCGTCCGCCGCACTCCTGGCCACCGCGGCCTGTTCCCCCTCAGAGGAGGGCACGGGCGAAGGAGAACTCACCACCGTCACCGCCGGCGTCATCCCCATCGTGGACGTCGCCCCCATCTACCTGGGCGTCGACCAGGGGTTCTTCAGTGACCGCGGCATCGACCTGCGACTGGAGTCCGGTTCCGGCGGCGCCGCCATCGTCCCCGGCGTCATCAGCGGTGAGTTCGACTTCGCCTTCAGCAACATCGTCTCGCTCATCGTCGCCCGCGAGCAGGGACTGCCCCTGACCACGCTCACCAACGGCGTCACCAGCGCGGGAGAACAGGGCGCCGACTTCGGTGGCGTGTTCGTCCTCGACGACAGCGACGTCACCGGCGCCGCCGACCTCGAAGGCCTGACCGTGGCCGCCAACAACCTCAACAACATCGGCGACACCACCGTCCGCCAGTCCGTGCGCGCCGACGGCGGCGACCCCGCCGAGGTCGACTTCGTCGAACTGCCCTTCCCCGACATGCCCGCCGCGTTGGAGACCGGCCAGATCGACGCCGTCTGGGCCGTGGAACCGTTCGCCTCCACCATCCGAGACGCCGGCCACCGCGAGATCGCCTCCAACTTCGTCGACACCCACCCCGATCTGTCCGTGGCCGCCTACTTCACCGGCGAGGACCGCCTGGCCCAGGACCCCGAACTCTTCGCCGACATCACCGCGGCCCTGGAGGAGTCCCTGGCCTACGCCGAGGACAACCCCGACGAGGTCCGCCGCATCCTCGGCACCTACACCGAGATCGACGAAGCGGTCATCGAGCAGATGGTCCTGCCCCGCTTCCCCGCGCGGATCAACGACGAATCCGTCCAGACCCTGGCCGAACTGATGGTCACCGACGGACTCATCGAGTCCGAGCCCGACCTGGACGCGCTCCTGCCCTGACCCGCCCACGCCCCACCTTCCGAACCACCACAGCCCCCCGCCGGTGTCCCCATCCAGTCCCTGTCCCGTCCCAGGAGAGAACACATGACCGCGAACAAGACCACCCTGGGGGTGCTCGCCGCCGGCGCAGCACTCACCCTGACCGTCACCGCCTGTGGCGGTGAGGCGGACGGCGCCGCCGACGAGGGTGGACTCACCCCCATCACCGTGGGCGTACTGCCGATCACCGCGGTGGCCCCGCTCTACCTGGGTGTGGAACAGGGCCTCTTCGAGGAACAGGGTCTGGACGTGACCATCGAGACCGGCGGCGGTGGCGCCACCACCGTGCCCCGTGTGGTCAGCGGCGAACTCGACTTCGCCTTCGGCAACCTCGCCTCGGTCATCATCGCCCGTGAGCAGGGACTACCCCTGACCGTGGTCGCCAACGGCATGACCACCACCGGCGACGCCGCCACCGACTACAGCGCCCTGGTCGTACCGCCCGACAGCGACGTCACGAGCGCCGCCGACCTCGACGGCGCCACCGTGGCCATCGACAACCTCAACAACATCGGCGACACCTCCGTGCGCAACTCGGTGCGCGTGGCCGGTGGCGACCCCACCGACCTCGAATTCATCGAACTCGCCTTCCCCGACATGCCCAGCGCCCTGAGCAACGGCCAGGTCGACGCCGCCTGGGTGGTCGAGCCCTTCCTGACCATCGCCCTGGAACAGGGCGCCACCGAGATCGCCGGCAACTTCGTCGACCTGCACGAGGACCTGTCCATCGCCGCCTACTTCACCGGCGAGGAACTCCTCCAAGGCGACCCCGAGACCGCGGACGCCTTCACCGAGGCCATGGACGCCTCCCTGGCCTACGCCGAGGACAACCCCGACGAGGCGGCCCAGATCCTCACCACCTACACCGAGATCGATGAGGCGATCATCGACGACCTGCGCTGGCCGCGCTTTCCCACCGAGATCGACACCGACGCCGTGGCCACCCTCGCCGACCTGATGGTCACCGACGGCATCCTCGACGCCGACCCCGACCTGGACACCCTCATCCGATGAGCACCGCCACCACTTCGGCCCCGACCCCGGGTGGCACCCGCCGCCCGGGCGCTCGGGCGCGCACCGCACCCAATCGGCCCCTGCTCGGTCTCCTGGGCGTCGCCGTCTTCCTCCTGCTCTGGGAAGCCACGCCCCGCCTGGGCGTGGTGCCCGAACGCTACTTCCCGCCCGTCTCCGAGGTCCTGACCACCCTCGCCGAACGCGCGCTCACCGCCCCGTTCTGGCAGGCCGTGGGGCACACCCTGTACGGATGGGCCCTGGGGCTGGCCATCGCCTTCGTCGCCGCCGTCCTCCTCGGCTTCGCCCTGGGAGCGGCACCACGCGTGCGGGCCTTCACCACCTCCACCGTCGACTTCCTGCGCCCCATCCCGTCGGTGGCCCTGATCCCGCTGGCCGTGCTCATGTACGGCACCGACATCCGCTCCACCCTGCTCCTGGTGATCTACGCCTGCTTCTGGCTCATCTACATCCAGGTGCTCTACGGGGTCGCCGACGTCGACCCGGTCGCCGAGCAGACCGCCCGTTCCTACGGACTGGGACGTCTGGCCCGCATCCGCCACGTCGTGTGGCCCACCACGCTGCCGTACCTGATGACCGGGCTGCGCCTGGCCGCCGCGGTCGGACTCATCCTGTCCATCACCGCCCAGCTCATCATCGGCTCACCCGGCATCGGACAGCAGATCACCACCGCCCAACAGGGCAACGCCATCGCCCTGGTCTACGCCTGGATCATCGCCACCGGCATCCTCGGCGTGGTCATCAACATCGGTGTGCGCGCCCTGGAGCGTCGAGTCCTGCGCTGGCACACCTCCGTGCGCGGGGAGGCCACCACATGAGCCGCACCACCCTGGGCGAGTCCACGCCCCCCACCCACACCCCGCCGACGAACCCGACCGAACAGGAGAGCCCCGTGGCCCGCACCCGGCGGCGCCGCCCCGGCGGCCGAGGACCGGCCGGCGCGGCCCTGCGCACCGCGCACGTCCTGCTCCTACCCGCCGTGCTCATCGGCGTGTACTGGGCCTTCACCGCACAACCCGGCGCCGGCTTCTACACGCCCACCCCGTCCGCCATCGGCACCGCCTTCGTCGAACTGTGGTTCTCCGAGCGGTTCTTCGTCGACGTCCTGCCCAGCCTGGGCCGCCTCGCCATCGGCTTCGCACTGGCCGCCCTCATCGGAGTCGGCCTCGGCGTCCTCCTGGGTCTGGACGCTCGCGTACGCGCCGCCATCGAACCCGTCCTGGAGTTCCTGCGCGCCATCCCGCCGCCCGTCCTGGTGCCGTTGATGATCATGCTCGCCGGCATCGACGACACCATGAAGATCACCGTCATCGTCTTCGGGTGCGTGTGGCCCGTCCTGCTCAACACCGTCGAGGGCGTGCGCGCCGTCGACCCCGTCCTGTCCGACACCGCGCGCTGCTACGGCATCACCGGCACCACCCGCCTGCGTGTGCTCATCCTGCGCTCGGCCAGTCCCCAGATCATGGCCGGCCTGCGCCTGGCACTGGCCCTGGCCATCATCCTCATGGTCATCAGCGAGATGTTCGCCAGCTCCAGCGGCCTGGGCTTCGCCATCGTGCAGTTCCAGCGCACCTTCGCCATCCCCGAGATGTGGGCCGGCATGGTCCTGCTCGGAATCATCGGCTTCCTGCTCTCGGCCCTGTTCGAACTCGTCGAAGGCCGCGTCCTGGGCTGGTACCGCGGCCTGCGCGCCGCACACCGGGGAGAGTGACCCATGACCAGCACCCACGAACACGCCTCGCACCACCTGGGAGAACGCCCCACCATGCTCAAGGTCACCGGTCTGCAGAAGATCTACAACGGGGGCGCCACGGCGGTGGAGGCCGTGCGCGACCTGACCTTCGAACTCGCCGAAGGCGAACTCGTCTGCCTCGTCGGACCCTCCGGCTGCGGCAAGACCACCCTGCTCAAGTGCATCGCCGGCCTCATGGCCCCCACCAGCGGCACCGTCGAGCTGGACGGACGGCCCGTTCTCTCACCACCACCGGGCATGGCCGTGGTCTTCCAGGAATATGGACGCAGCCTCTTCGCCTGGATGAGCGTGCGGGACAACGTCGAACTCCCCCTCAAGGAGAAGAAGCTCCCCAAGGCCCGCCGCGCCGAACTGGTCACCGAATCACTCGCCGCGGTCGGCCTGACCGACTTCGCCGACGCCTACCCCTGGCAGCTCTCCGGCGGCATGCAACAGCGCGTGGCCATCGCCCGCGCCGTGGCCTACGAGCCGCAGGTGCTGCTCATGGACGAACCCTTCGCCGCCGTGGACGCCCAGACCCGAGCCGACCTGGAGGACCTGGTCCGCCGGCTCTGGAAGCGCCTGGGCGTGACCGTCCTGTTCGTCACCCACGACATCGACGAAGCCGTCTACCTGGGCGAACGCGTCCTGGTGCTGTCCAACTCACCTACAGTCGTCCAGGACGACATCACCGTGGACCTGCCCGCCGAACGCGACCAGCTCACCACCCGCCAGGACGAACGCTTCACCCACCTGCGCGCCCACGTCTACGCGCAGATCCAACAGGCCAAGAAGGGCACCACCGAACCCGCCGCCTAGGGCCTGACCCCTCCGAACGGCCGCATCACCAACGAAACACAAGGAGCCCATCGTGAGCCTGCTCGACGCCGACAAGTTCACCTCCGCCGTCTTCACCGGCACCTGGACCCCGGCCAAGGGGGGCGACACCGAGGTCGTCTCGCCCTCCTCGGGCACCGTCCTGGGCCGCATCGGCATCGCCGACGCCGACGACGTCCACGAGGCCGCCGAACGCGCGGCCAAGGCCCAGACCGGCTGGGCCGCCACCTCCTTCGAGGAACGCGCCGCCATCCTGCGCCGGGCCGGAGACATCCTCAACGCCAACGCCGAGGAGATCTCGTACTGGTTGAGCCACGAGGGCGGCGCCGCCGCCGGCATGGCCGGCTTCCAGGTACACGTGGCCTCCGAGGAGTGCTACGAGGCCGCCGCCCTGGCCTCCCAACCGCACGGCGAGATCCTGCGCACCGCCAAGCCGCGCCTGAGCTTCTCCCGCCAGGTGCCCGTGGGCGTGGTCGGGGTCATCGCGCCCTTCAACGTCCCGCTCATCCTGGGCATCCGCTCCGTGGCCCCCGCGCTGGCCGTGGGCAACTCCGTCATCCTCAAGCCCGACCCGCGCACCGCCGTCTGCGGTGGCGCGGTCCTGGCCGAGGTGTTCCGTCAGGCCGGAGTCCCCGAAGGCGTCTTCCAGGTCCTGCCCGGCGGCGCGGAGGCCGGCCAGGCCCTGGTCGCCACCCCGCCCGTGCGCGTCATCTCCTTCACCGGATCCACCCCGGCCGGACGCAAGGTCGGCGAGGCCGCCGCCCGCCACCTCAAGCGCGCCCACCTGGAACTGGGCGGCAACTCGCCCCTGGTCGTCCTCGACGACGCCGACGTGGACGCCGCGGCCTCCATCGGCGCCTGGGGCTCCTTCCTGCACCAGGGGCAGATCTGCATGACCACCGGCCGCCACCTGGTGCACGAGTCGATCGCCGACGCCTACGTCGAGAAGCTCGCGGCCAAGGCCGAGGCCCTGGTGGTGGGCAGCACCGAAAAGGACGGTTCCGCACTCGGACCCGTCATCGACGCCGGTCAACGCGACAAGATCCATGGGCTGGTGACCGACAGCGTCGAGGCCGGCGCCGAGCTGCGCGCCGGTGGCACCTACGACGGCCTGTACTACCGGCCCACCGTCCTGGACCGGGTCACCCCGACCACCGCGGCCTACGCCGAGGAGGTCTTCGGTCCGGTCGCCCCGGTGGCCCGTTTCTCCACCATCGACGAACTCGTCGAGATCGCCGGTGCCACCGAGTACGGGCTGTCCTTGGGCGTGATCACCACCAACCCCATGCGGGGGCTGGAGATCGCCGATCGCATTCCCAGCGGCATCGTGCACATCAACGACCAGACGGTCGACGACGAGGCCGTGGCGCCCTTCGGTGGCGTGGGCGACTCGGGCACGGGC
The DNA here is from genome assembly GCF_053619415.1 of Nocardiopsis sp. NPDC055551. NCBI lineage: Bacteria > Bacillati > Actinomycetota > Actinomycetes > Streptosporangiales > Nocardiopsidaceae > Nocardiopsis > Nocardiopsis sp. NPDC055551. The sequence continues at coordinate 757,912 of NZ_JBSHJJ010000001.1, forward strand.
TCGCGCTTCGGCGGCACCCGCGCCAACATGGAGGCCTTCACCGAGACCCAGTGGGTGACCATGCAGGCCGACCCCGCCCGCTACCCCTTCTAGATCGACCGGCTCGTTTCGGGGCCCGGCCGGGCCCCGAAACGACCCGAGTCACCCGCGTTACCCGTGCTGAGCACGGATCCCGTCGAGGAGGAAGTCGGTGCGGCGGTCGTACGCGTCCCGGGACGGGCGGGTGCCGTGTTTGAGGGCGAGCGCGTTGTCGACGATGAGCGCGTGGAGATCCTCCGTCGTGAACCCGGGTCGTAGGGTTCCACAGGCGTGACCGGCCGCGACGAGTTCGTCGTTGATCTCTCCCGCTGCCCGACAGATGTCCATGAGCTGCCGTGAGTGCGGGTACTCCTGCAGCAGGACGTCGTTGGCGGTGGGTTGGCGGTACTGCAGATCGCGGATCGCGGTGAGGTAGTACGCGACCCGCTCTCCAGCTCCTTGGAGGGAGCGCGCGTGGTCGATGACGGCGTGGAGCTCGTTCGCGACGACCTCTTCGATGACGGCCTCGATGAGTCCGACCCGGCCACCGAACCGGTTGAAGATCGTGGCCTTGCTCACCCCCGCCGCCTTGGCCACCTCTTCCAACGGCACGCTCAGACCCCGCCCCTGGAAGGCGTCGATCGCGGCACGGCGGATCTGCTCCGTGTTGCGCCGGGCGTCGGCGCGCAGCCGAGGCTTCGGGGGTGTCCCATCCGTCATGTTCCCCACCGTCCCTCGCCACCGCCACCGTAATTTGACTCGTGGGGTCAGGTTATCTAGCGTCGACGACGGAAGCGAAATTGACCCCACTGGTCAACTTGTGCGACGGCGTGCCGCCGGGGTGCCCACCAGTGCGGGCACACAAGGAAGGGCCGCGAACATGATCGTCGTCACCGGTGCCACCGGCTCCCTCAACGGGGCCACCGTCGAGCACCTCCTCAAGCGCCTGCCGGCCGATCGGATCGGCGTCAGCGTGCGCGACGTCGCCAAGGCGCGGCACTTCGCGGACCGCGGTGTACGCGTACGACAGGCCGCCTACGATGACCCGGCCGCCCTGCGCCACTCCTTCGCCGGCGCCGACCAGGTGCTCCTGGTCTCCGGCAACGACCCGACGGCCGACATGGTGGGCCTGCACCGCAACGCGATCGAGGCGGCGGTCGCGGCCGGCGCCCACAGGATCCTGTACACGAGCCAACAGGGCGCCACGACCGAGGGCCCCTACCCACCGGCGGCCATCCACGCCGCCACCGAGGAGATCCTCGCCGGTTCGGGGGCCGCGTGGACCTCCTTGCGCAACGGCTTCTTCACGCACGACTTCGAAGCCATGCTCGGACCCTGGCGACGCACCGGGACGATCGCCGCCCCGGCCGACGGGCCCGTCCCGTGGACCGCCCCCGCCGACCTGTCCGAGGCCACTGCGTTCGTTCTCTCCGGTGACCGCTCCTTCGACGGAGCCATCACCCTGATCTCCGGTGAGGCCGTCACCCTCGACGACTTCGCCGCTCTCCTCTCCCGCCTCAGTGACCGCACCATCGAACGCGTCGTCGTGGACGACGAACAGTGGGTCGCCGATCAGGTGGCGAACGGTCTTCCGGAGCAGGCGGCCCGCTTCATGCTCACCATGTTCCGCGCGACCCGCGAGGGTTACTTCGCCGAACAGGATCCGCTGTTGGCCGAACTCCTCGGTCGTGAACCCCGAGGCGTCGCCGCCCAGCTCGCGGAGCAGATCGCCGTCTGAAGGGCTCGGGCGACCGATCGAGGGCGAGCGCCACGGGATTCATCGCCGTGGAGATTCCTCCCGAGGAGACCATTCCGGCCGATGGTCGGGGTGGTCGGAGAACGGAAGGGCGAGCAGGGGAAGAACGACTTCCTCGTACTCGCGGAGCAGAGCCTCCCCTTCCGGATGTTCGACCAGGTCGGCGTGGAGCAGTTCGTACCGTTCGATGAGGCGCCTGGTGGACTCCAACCTCCTCAGGGCGTGCGCGGGGTCGTTCCGGACGATGTGCTCCGAGCGCGCTCGCTCTCCTGGACCGCCTTCGCCGGAGGTCGGCGCCACGGTCTCGCCGTCGGCGGACTCCACACGGCCCGACCGGGCCGACCACGTCCGCGCGGCGGAGGAGGCTCCAGCGGCGAGCGCGCCCCGCCAGTGTTCGTCCATCCGCGCCCGCAGGAACGAGACCAAAGCGTCCAACGAATCCCCCTGATCGTCTCGGTGTTCCCTGACGTTTCCGACCGTCGAGGGAACACCGGCCCGGACCATCCCTGGAAAACCCTACAGCGGGTTTTCGGAGTCACTTCGATCGGATGTGGGGTCGAGGGTCGGTTCCGTCGCCCCGGGCTCGGGTCCGGGGCGAGCGGTTCGCCCAACACGCTCCCCGCTCGACCTCACGGCCAGGGCCACCGCGCCCATCACCGTCAGCACGACCACGAGCCCGCCCCAGACCATGGGCTGAGTGATGAGCATGTCCCCGGACTCCTGCCCGGGTGTCCTCCCGCCGTCCCGGCCGGTGACCGTGACCAGCAGGACCACGACCACACCGGCCGCGGCCAGCAGCCGACCGCCCAGCCGCAGCAGGGGACCGGCGCCACCGCCGAGTGCGGCCCGGGTGAGCCTCTCCTCGTGTCGTAGCGGTGTCAGCAGCCGTGCCAGGAACAGCAGGGCCACCGGGAGCTGCAACCCCCACACGATGGTGCGGAACCAGCCGTCGAACCACACGTTGGTGCCGTACAACAGGGTGTGCCACGCGCTCAGGACGTAGACCAGGATGACGAACCGATGCAGTACCCGCCACAGGCGCGAACCCGTCCACGCCCGAATGTAGAACGACAACCCGAGGGGGATCGCCAGGTAGAGGGCGATCAGGCCGAGGAGGATGGCGACCTGGCCGGTGCCGGTCGCGTACCCGCCGGGGACGAAGACGTCGACGAAGGCCGACCACACCAGCCGTGCCGGTGACAGTCCGTCCTCGTTCTGGCGGAGCAGCTCCAGGAAGAACGCCAGGGCGTGGGCGAACATCAGCCCGATGGTGGTGATGCTGGTGACCCGGTGCCAGTGCTCCAGACGGGCGTGGGAGACCGGCGACCAGGACACCGGTCGGGTCGAGCGCAGCAGTCCGAGCATGACGGTGATCCACGCCCACAGCATCGCCGACCAGCCGAAGGCCTGGCACGCCCAGTACAGCCAGTACATCCGAGCGTCGGCCAGGTGCGGCATGACCTCCAGGGTCGCCGAGGTGCCGTCGTCGATGCGCTGATACAGGACCACGAAGATCACCGCGGTCACCACCAGTGCGGCGGTGGAGTCGAAGAGCAGGTTGCGCAGGTCCGCGCGCAGTGTTCGGCGGTCGAGCCGGGGCCGGGGTCTGGCGGGGGAGGACATGGTGGCTCCAGGTGAGGGGTGGGCGACCGGTTCCGAGGCCGAGGGGAGGCCGGGGAGGGAACACGGACCGAAATGGCACGCTAGCGGAAAGTCGGCGCCGGGCCCAGGCCTGTTGAACGCTCAATCATTATTGGGAGGGCGGGATGTCCTCTGTGAGCTGGGAAAATTCCATGCAAGCGCTTACCACAAAGAAAGCGCTTGCCAGGTCTTGGCGTGTGTCCACTACTCGTCGGAGCAGACCTCGAAGTCGCCCCATCCCCGCTCGGTGCCCTGCCAACTCGAACGGTCGTGGGAATCGACGGACTCCCCGTCCACGGTGACACCGTCATCCCGGTAGTGACCGACATGATGGTCGACCGCGCCGTCGCCCTCGGTCTGGAACACCTGCAACTCGGCTCTGCCGTCACCATCCGGGTCAGCGGCCCGTGCCCCGTACACGAACCCCTTGAAGTCGATGCGAAGGGGGCCGACCCTCTCACTGGTCAGATCCTGGGCCAGCGGCCCGAAGTGCACTTCGTGCACCGGCATGTCCTCCACCGGATCGTCGCCCAGGTGCGGCGTCGCGAAGAACAACGCCAGGTCCACGTAGCCGTCACCATCGAAGTCCCCGAGGGTGCCCCGCGCCTCCCGCTTCGGATCCTCCGAACCCGCGTAACCCAGCCTGGCCAAGGCGTCGTCGAGGTCGGCCTCCCACGAGTCCCCGCCGCCCTCGACGGTGATCACACCCTCCCGAGCCGGGTCGCGCACCTCGTCCAGGTGCCCGTCGCCGTTCACGTCGGCGCGCAGCACCGTGCCCTCGGAGTTGGCGCACACCGCCATCGGGGCGTGGTCTCCGGGTCCGGGGGCGGCGGGGCCGGGTTCGATTCGCTCCGACGAGAACGTGAGCCAGGTGAACCCGGCGATGGTGAGCAACCCGAGCCCGGACACGGCGGCGATGCCGAGGAAAAGGGGGCGTCTTTGCGGTGGCGGGGGGAGCGCGCCGGTTCCGGGCGGAAGGGGGGTCGACATCCCGACACCGTAGACGGGCGCGAGGACCCGACTCAACCCATGGCACCCCCGGCGGGCGCCCGACGTCCGAGAGCGCTCCTCCCGGCGCTCCGACACCACACGGTCGACCGTACGATCGAGCGCATGGCCAACGAACACCACCACTCCCTCACCTCCCTCGAACGGCGCCTGGACACCTGGGCGAACGGGCGTTTGGAAGCCCTCCAAGGGCGCGTGGGCGGGGGAGTGCTGGAGTTCGTCGTCTTCACCGTCAAACAGGCCTGGGCGTGCGTCTTCGGCGCCGCCATGCTCGCCCTGCTGGTCGCCACCCACCTGTGGTACCCCGAAGGCGTCGCGCTCTCGCGCAGCGATGCCCTGGTCATCGGAGCGGTCGCCATCCAGGCGCTCATGCTGCTCCTGCGCCTGGAGAGCGGACGAGAGCTCTGGGTGATCGTGCTGTTCCATCTGGTCGGTACGGCCATGGAGATCTTCAAGACGTCCGTGGGCTCCTGGGAGTACGGCGGCGACGGGCTGCTGTGGATCGGCGGGGTACCGCTGTACACGGGGTTCATGTACGCCGCCGTGGGCTCGTACATGGTGCGCGTGTTCCGCCTGTTCGACCTGCGCTTCGACCACTACCCGCCACGTTGGGCCACCGCCCTGCTCGGCCTGGCGATCTACCTCAACTTCTTCGGCCACCACTACCTGTTCGACGCCCGCTGGGTACTGCTGGTCCTCATCGTGGTCCTGTACGCCCGCTGCACCATGCACTTTCGCGACCACCGATCCCGACCCTGGCGCCGCATGCCCATCCTGGCCGCGTTCGGCGGCGTGGCCTTCTTCATTTGGGTCGCCGAGAACATCGCCACCGCCGCCGGATCCTGGATCTACCCCCACCAGGCCGACGGCTGGCAGATGGTCTCCCCTGCCAAACTGGTCGCCTGGCTGCTGCTGATGATCATCTCCGTGGTGCTGGTGACCTTCGTCTACCGCCCCCGCCCCCTGCACACCCCACCGCAGGACCACGAACTCACCCGGTGAAAATCGCCAGGCCCGCCGAGGGTGGCGAACGGGTCAGCGCGGAGTGGTCTCGTCAGCCGCCTCCATGGTCCCGCGTTCGCGCAGCAGGGTGTGGGCGAAGTCGATCGCCTCGGGGGTGCTGTCGAATACCGAGCCTCGCTCGAACAACCGGGCGCCCGCGCCCAGTGCGGTCAACGCCCGTGTGTGATCGGGCCGCACCCCCGACAACAGCACGCAGATTCCGCGTCGCTCCAGACGCTCGATCGCGTCGCCCAGCACCAAGGCCCCGGTGGCGTCCACCGTGCTGACCCGCGACATCCGCAGGATCACCACGGACACGTCGGCCACCTCGGTCAATTCCAACAGGAATCGGTGCGCGGCGGCGAAGAACAAGGGCCCGTCCAGCCGGTAGGCGACGATGTGCTCGTCCAACAGGGCACGTTCCCGCGCACCGTGGTCACCGGGCGGCCCCTGGGACAACTCCACCCGGTTCAGTCGGGCATCGCGCGACACCGCGCGCAGTGCCAGGAACGCGGTGACCGCCATCCCCAGCAGCACCGCCGTGACCAGGTCCAAGGCCAGGGTGGCCACCGCGGTCAGCACCAACACCACGGCGTCGCCTCGGGTGGAACGCATCATCGCGCGCACCGACCCCACCTCGACCATCCGCACGGCGGTGGCCAACAGGACACCGCCCAGCGCGGCCAACGGCACCAGCCCCACCAGCGGGGCGGCGAGCAGCACCACCATGGCCAACACCAGGGCGTGGGAGGCCGCGGCCAGGCGACTGTTGGCGCCCGAACGCACGTTCACGGCCGTGCGCGCGATCGCGGCGGTCGCCGGCACGCCACCGAAGATCGGCACGACCACGTTGGCCACGCCCTGCCCGAAGAGCTCACGGTCGGGGTCGTGCCGTTCGTCGACGCGCATTCCATCGGCCACCGTGGCCGACAGCAACGACTCCAGAGCGGCCAGCGCCGCCACCGCCAGGGCCGCGCTCATCAGCGGGCCCACGGCGGAGGGATCCAGGAACGACAGGGAGGGCGTGGGAAGGCCGGCGGGCAGGGCTCCGATCGTGGGCGTGGACAACGGACTCAGGTGCACCAGCAGGGTCGCGGCGGCCACCGCCAGCAGCGAGAACGGCAACGTGGGTCGCCACCTGGCCCCCACCAGCATCACCGCGGCCACGCCCAGGGCGATGAGCAGGGGTGTCCAGTCCGGGTCGGCGCTGAAGTCCCTGACCAGGGAGAGCGCGCCGGCCAGGACGTTGTGCCCCTCCGGTTGGGGCAGACCCAGCACGAACGGGGCCTGTTGGAGGGCGATGACGACGGCGATGCCCAGAGTGAACCCCTCGATCACGGGTGCGGGAACGTAGCGCATGTACCGTCCGCCCCGTGCCCAGGCCAGGACCAGCAGGATCAGCCCCGCCATCATTCCGACCATGAGCACACCCGTGGGCCCGTGCACGGCCACGATGGGCACCAGCACCACGGTCATCGCTCCGGTGGGTCCCGAGACCTGGAGGTTGGAGCCACCGAAGACCGCGGCCAGGAACCCGGCCACGATCGCGGTGACCAGCCCGGCCTGAGCGCCCAGTCCGGAGGAGATACCGAAGCCCAGGGCCAGGGGCAGCGCGATGATCGCGACCGTCACCCCGGCGAGCAGGTCACGGCCGGGGGAGCGGCGCATGGTGGTGAAGTCGGAGCGCCGGGGCAACAGCGCGCGAGTGTTCGTCCACAACCTCCGCCCGATGCCCCGGGAGTGAGTCGTCTGTGCCATCTCAGCCCTCACGCAGCTCTGCCAACAGTTCCTCACGGCCGGTGCTGAGCTCGGTGAGGATACGGCGGGCGGCGCCCAGGAGGTCGGCGACGTCGGCGCCGGCCAGCTCGTAGACCACCGTGGATCCCTCTCTGCTGGAGGTCACGATGCCCGAACGGCGTAGGACGGAGAGCTGTTGGGAGAGGTTGGAGGGCTCCACGTCCACGTCGGCCAAAAGGTCACGGACGGCCTTGGGGCCGTCCTGGAGCAGTTCCAGGACGCGGATGCGGACGGGGTGGCCGAGCATGCGGAAGAACTCCGCCTTGGCCTGGTACAGGGGACGGTGCACAGTGGACCTCGGGTTCGGGGACGAGACGATCACATCCACCATATGTTGAATTGAAGAAATCTTCATATCGTCATGGTGTGAACTCGATGGTCGGGCGATCACCCGGTGAGGCCCGGAAGCACCTCGGGGCCCACCCGGCACACGTACTCGCGGAACAACTCCACGGCCGGGGGCTCGTAACCACCGCCCGAACCCTCACGGGGCCACACGATGCCCACCGGCCGCTCGGCCTCACCATCGATGATGACCAGCTCCACCGTGCCGCCCAGCGGACCCCTGGGGCGGGCCGGCAGCACCGACACCCCCAACCCCGCCGCGACCAACCCCCGGGCCGTACTGATGTCGTCGGCCTCGAATGCCACCGTGGGCGTGAACCCGGCCCGATCGCTGAGCCGATCGGTCAGATGCCGCACCCCCCGACCCGGCTTGAGCAGGATGAAGTCGTCGCGCGCCGCCGCCAACGACACCTCACCCCGCCCGGCGAGCGGGTGCCCCTCGGGCACCACCAAACGCAGGTACTGGGTCTGCAACACCTGGGAGACCAGCCCCTGGCCCGAGGGCAGGGGAGAGGTCAACGCCAGGTCCGCGCCGCCCGACGACAACCGCCGCAGCGACTGCGCCCACGGTTCCTGGGTCAGGGTGAAACGCACCCCCGGGTGCTCGGCGCGAAAACCCCGCAACAGCACCGGAACCACCTCCACGCCCAGCGTGGGCAGGAACGTCAACGCCACCCGGCCCTCCTCGGCGCCGGTGAGCTCGGCCACACCCTGGCGCAGATCCTCCAGCGACCGCTCCACGTGCGGGAGCAGTGTCCGCCCCGCCCGGGTCAGTCGGATCCCACGCCCGGTGCGTTCGATCAACGCGATGCCCAATTCCTCCTGAAGTCGGGCCAAAGCCCTGCTCAGCGTGGGTTGTGGCATGTTCAGGGCCGAGGCCGCGTGGGTGATGTGCTCGGTCTTGGCGATGGCCGACAACATCCGCAATCGGGGCGCCAACACCTGGGTCAGGTCGCCGACCTCAACGCTATCCATGCAGATCAGTATGCATGAACGTGAAAGCATGCATTGGACGTATGAAAGCGGGCTTCCTAGCGTTGAACCATGACCATGACCGTGACCAGCGCACCGCCTTCGACCGACCCCAGACCCAGGGCCGGCACGTCCGCCTATCGGCGCACGGTCATCGCCCTGATCGCCGCGGCCGTCGCCACCTTCGCCCAACTGTGGTCGGTCCAACCGATCCTGCCCGCCATCGCCGCGGGGTTCGGCACGTCCGCGGGACAAGCCGCGCTCACCGTCTCCCTGGCCACCGGCGGCCTCGCCGGCTTCACCCTCATCTGGAGCGGTGTCGCCGACCGCATCGGCCGCGCGCGCGTCATCGGTCTCTCCCTCCTGCTGGCCATCGTGCTGGGCACCGCCGCGCCCTTCGCCACCGAACTCTGGACACTCCTGCTCCTGCGCACCCTCCAGGGCGCCGCCCTGGGCGGGGTCTCGGCGGCCGCCGTGGCCTACCTCGCCGAGGAGATCCACCCCCGCGACGCACCCAAGGCCACCGGCCTGTACATCGCCGGCAACCCCCTCGGCGGCATGGGCGGACGCCTCCTGGCGGGCTTCGCCGCAGAACACGGCGGCTGGCAGTGGGGGATCGCCGCCAACACCATCCTGGGCCTGGTCGCCCTCGTGGTGTTCGTCCTCGTCCTGCCCCGACAGACCAAGGGCGCGCCCACCACACGCCCCACGTCGACCGACGACACCCTCGGCATGGGCAGCCGACTCAAGGCCGCCATGACCACCCCCGGCCTGGTGCCCATGTACGCCCAGGCACTCCTGTTGATGGGCGCGTTCATGGCCGTGTACAACGTCCTGGGCTTTCGCCTCACCGACGAACCCTTCGGGCTCTCCCAGGCCGTGGCGTCCCTGCTGTTCCTGTCCTACACCGCCGGCATGCTCGGCTCGGGGCTGGCCGGATCGGCCACCCTGCGCTGGGGACGCTACGGGGTGCTCACCACCGCCACCGTCCTACTCCTGATCGGACTCGGCGGGCTGTTCACCACCTCGGTGATCCTCCTACTGGCCACCCTGTTGCTGCTGACCTTCGCGTTCTTCTGCGCCCACGCCACGGCCTCGGCCTGGGTGGGATCCCACGCCACCACCGGCCGCGCGCAGGCCACGGCCGTCTACACGCTCGCCTACTACCTGGGCGCGAGCCTGTTCGGGTGGTTGGGAGGCGTGGTCTACGACGCCGTGGGCTGGAGCGGGACCGTCGCCTTGGCGATGGCCCTCACCGTGCTCGCGGGCCTGTGCGCCCTGCGCCTGCGCCGACTCTCGACCACCTGAGCCCCCCACTCGTGAGCGCTACATCGGGCGCACCGTGAGGCTCTGCTCGGCCCGGCCGACCTGCCCTCGCCGATCGTGCAGGGCCGAACTGGTCAGCCCCAGCCCCGTGGGACCGAAGGCCACCGTGGTGTCCAGCCCGACCCACTCGCCCTCCGGCTGTCGGAACAGGTGCACGGTGAGGTCGACGTTGGGGAACATCCACTCCAGGGGCGACTCGCGCACCGCGACACCGTTGGCGGTGTCGAGCAGCTTGACGAAGGAGGCCACCGGCCCGGCCTTCTCGCCCGCCACCAGTTCCACGTCGGTGGAGAGCCACGCCGCGCCACGTCCCGGCACGGCGGGAGCGATCGGCCGCGCGTCCAACGAGGCGATGTAACCACCGGGCCAGATCTCGCTGAGCGGCTTCTTCTCCAGGCCCTCCGGATCGGGCAGGGGATCGGCCGCGCCGCCCTCGACCGCGCCGGTCTCGCCCGCCACGAGCGACCACGCCCGCGCCCGCACGGCGGTGCGGTCCCCGATCTGGACCAACGCCTCGACCAGCTCGATGGTGCGCCCGGGGCGGATGGTGTTCACCTCGACGTGGCACTCGTCCATCGCCAGCGTGCCCAGGATGTCGAAGCCGATCCGGGAGAGTTGTAGTCCCCGCTCGGCGGTGTGGGTCTCGATGGCGTGGGTGATGAGACCGCCCAGTGGGCTGAAGTGCTGCTCGGCGGTGTTCCAAGCGCCGCTGACGTGCTCGGTGGGAACGAAGCGGTCGTCGCCCACTCGGACGAAGTAGGCGTTCTGGGACTGGGACAAGGAGTTCTCCTGCGCTACGGGGCCATGCCGAGTGCATCATCTCCGATGCTCACCCGGCCGGGACCCGCCACCCCCCCCACGAGCCGCCGAAGCCCCACCGAGTCCCCGCCCCATCGGTTCCGGTCGTGGTGTTCAGGCGAGCACCCCTTCGACCACGCTCACCCCGCGTCCTGGCACGATGCGGTTCAGACGGAGCCCGGCACGCTCGAACAGTTCCGCGAACCGGCTCGGGGTCCGCTGCTCCCCACCACAGTGCACGAGCATGCTCAGGTCCATGAACCTGGCCGTCCGCGCCGGCTCGGTGCCCTGGGGCATCACCACCTCGGCGAGCAGGACCCGCCCGTGGGGGAGCATCGCCCGGCGGCAGTGCGTGAGGACCTTGGCGGCGTCGGCGTCGTTCCAGTTGTGGATGACGCTGGCGAGCAGGTAGGTGTCACCACCGGCCGGCACCGCGTCCAGGAAGTCGCCGCCCTCGACACGGCAGCGCTCGGAGAGTTCCCCTCGAAGGAGCGCGGGTTCGGCCCTCTCGATGACCTCGGGCCGGTCGTAGAGCACGCCCCGCAGGTGCGGGTTGGCCGACAACACCAAGGACAGCAGGCGCCCGCGCCCGCCCCCGACGTCCACCAACAGCTCGCTGAGACCGAAGTCGTAGTCCTCGGTCAGGGATCGGGTGAGCTGCGCGGAGATGTCGCTCATGCCCTGGTCGAAGAGCGCGGCGACCTCGGGGTGACGACGCATGTACTCCCAGACGGGAACACCGTGGACGGACTCGAACACCGGACCTCCCACACGCACGGCCTCGGCCAGGTGGGCCATGGTGGACCGCTCTGTCGGGCTCCCCAACCAACGGGCGTACCCGCGCATGGACGCGGCGGAGTCCTCCCGTAGCGCCTCGCCCAGGTCGGTGAGGGCGAAACACCGCTCCGGGGACTCCCGGACCAGTTCCAGATCGGCGCAGGCGCGCAGCAGTCGGTGAAGGGCCTCGGCGTCGGCGTCGACCCGAGAAGCGATCTCTGCCAGGGGCGAGGGTTCCCTGGACATGGCATCGGCGACGCCGAGCTCGGCCGCAGCACCGACGGCCGCCGCGACCCAGCTGGAGGTGATCAGCTCGAACAGCCGGACGGAGGAGACGTCGAGCGGAGCGGAAGTGGTGGGGAGCGTCACGGGGTGGATACCTTTCGCTGATTTCCTCGAACGGAGGTGTCTCTGAGGGCGGAACGGCCCCGGGAAACCGAGCGACACGTTACATTACTCCAGGTGGTTGACCCAATACAGAAAGTGGAGATCCCTGTGGAGGTCCCTGAACCCGAACTCCAGGACCATGTCCGGCGGACGCTGCGTGTACTGAGCACACGACGGGCCGTCCGCTCCTTCAACGACGAATCCGTGCGGGACGAGCTCCTGGATCCCCTGCTGGACAGCATGCTCGCCGCACCCTCCGCCTCCAACAAACAGGCCTGGGCCTTCGTCGTCGTGCGACGACCGCGAACCCTGCGCCTGATCCACGCCTTCGCCCCGGGCATCATCGAACGTCCGCCGCTGATCGTGGTGGCCTGCTTCGACCGTGGGCGGTCCGTGGGAGGAAGCGCCTGGGACGAGGGCATGCTCTGCGTGGCGATGGCCGTGCAGAACCTCCTGCTGGCGGCACACGCCCTCGGACTGGGAGGGTGCCCCACCGCCAGCTTCCGCAAGGGCCCGGTGCGCAGGTTCCTGAGACTGCCCCAACACCTGGAGCCACTCCTCCTGGTGTCGATCGGACACCCGGCCCCGAACCCGCGCACCACCGCACCCCGACGCGACCGGAACGAGGTGATCAGTCATGAACACTGGGGCTGACCAGTGCCGAATCGACGAGGAACTGTTGTTGCTCGCGGCCTACCTGATCAGCAGTGGCCGAGGCCTGCTGGAGGAACCCCGTGACTACGGGCCACTGCGTTGCCTGGACGCCGCCCGCCGCGTCCTGCGCCTGCGAGCCAGGACCGGTGGAGACCAGAGCCCGGAACTGACCTCCCTGAAGGAGCGCATGGACGAGGTCATGTGCGGTGCGATGGTCGATCGGGACCTGGCCGCCCTGCTCGACGAACTGTGTGATCGACTCGCCGCCGTCGTGGAGGAACCCGGTGCCGTCACCGCCTGAGAGCCCACGCCTGAACGACACCGAGGAGGTCTTTCAGGCCCGGCCCTTCACCCCCGCCTGCGGACGCCTCGTCGAACGCGGAGAGCACGCGCTCATCGGGATCAGCGCCGGCAACGGCTACTTCAGCCAACACAGGATCGCCCAACTCCTGGAATGGACGGGCCGGCGCTTCGGCGCGGTCGACCTGCTCTACGCGGACCTGCACATCGACACCATGCACCGGGCGGCCGGCGCCGAACAGGCACAGGCCTCCAGACGGGCCTGCCGGTCGCTGAGGGACGTGCGCCGGCGGATTCGACGCGCGATGGAGGCGGTGCGGGTACCCGCGCGGGTTCGCTGCCTGGCGTTGTCGGAGACCGTGGACACCCCCGGCTACCGATCGGCCAACGAACGCGTCGAACGGGCGATGAGGGAGGACTCGGCGGTGGGGCGCGCCTGCGAGGAGCACGTCCGGCGGATCATCGCCCCCGAACCGGACCCGGACGGAGCCCGGTTCCGAGCCGGTCTGTCCTACCTGCGAGCGGAACTGCCCTTCCTGCTCAACACCCCGGAGGTCCTGTCCGTGGACACCTCCGTGTGCTGCTACCACGATCTCCTCCCGGTCCTGGTGGGGCTGCGAAGGGAGACCTCCTGCCTGCACCCCGGGCAGGGACACCTCGTGCTCAAGCCCCTCACGACACCGTCCAACTGAGCGGGGCCCCGACACCTGTCGGGGCCCCGGCTCGGTCACGACACCGGACGCACGTCCATGATCGACTCACCGTCCGGAACCCGACGCACCTCGTGCAGGGACAAGCCCACCGAGGCGAAGAGCGCCTCGTACTGTTCACGGGTGCGCAACGGAGCCCCATAGAGCACGAACATGCTCAGACTCATGGCCTCCAGGAACTCGCTCGGTCGCTCCCGCTCTGGGAGGTGACCCACGATCAACAAGCGCGAGGCCGACCCCATCGCCTCCCGAACGTTGCCCAGGATCAGTGCGGCGTCGGGATCGGCCCAGTTCTGCATCACCCGCGCCGCGAGATACACGTCCGCGCCCCGGGGCACCCCCTCGAAGAAGTCGCCACCCATGACCGAGCACCGATCCTCGACCCCCGCCTCACGGAGAAGTGGAGGAGCGCCCTCCACCACGTGCGGAAGGTCGAAGAGGATTCCCCGCGCAGACGGGCACGCGCGCAGCACGGCCGCGATCGTGGCGCCCTCACCACCGCCCAGATCCACCACCGTTTTGGTTTCCGACAGATCGATCTCGCGCAGCAACGGCGCGGCCAGGGCGGAGGAGTTCATGGCCCGGTTGAACACTGCGGCGGCCGCCTCCCGCTCACTCAGGTAGGCGAACAGCTCCTGACCGGTGTGGATGGCGAAGGCCGAGCGGCCCGAACTCACCGAGTGGCCCAGACGAGTCCAGGCCTGGAAGAAGTCGCCGTGCGTGCACATGCGGAACAGGTCCCGCAGCCCTTGGGGGTCGTCGATACGCAGGTGATCGCCCGCAGGACTCAAGGCGAACACACCTGGGTGGGGTTCCTCGATCAGTCCGGCCGCGAGTGCCGCGCGCACGAGGATCAGCAGACGTTCCTCGGGGACACCGAGCTCCCGCGCCACTTCGTCGAGGGGGCGCGGGGAGCAGGCCAATTCTTCGACGGCACCGAGCTCGATCAGTGCGGCCACGGCGTGCATCAACATCGCGGAGGAGACGATCCTGGCCAGGGGCCGGTCGGTTCGTGCGGGCAGGGTGGTGTCCGGGCGCTCCACAAGATTCCCTTCGGTGGTTCCATTGTCACGGAAGGTGACGATGCCAGTTCGAAGGGTGTGGCGTGAGGTCTTTCGTGAGAGAGGGGTCCCGGCCCCGCACCTGGTTTCGGGGTCGGCCGAAGCGATCGTGATCAGGTTCTTCTTCTGTCCCCGAACACGGGTTCGCTCAGGCTAGGCTGACCCCCACAACTCGAAAAAAAGCGAGCCCGCCCGGTGCTACCAACACCGAACGGGCTCTGACCACCAACCTGAGACAACCAGGAAGGCGGCTGGGAGTGCATCCTAAGCCTACAGCGTCCCGCGCCCGAAGCCGGGGGGTCGCTTCGCGTGTCACCCTCACGTTCCACCTCTTTCCGGAGGTGACGCCGTGAGCTACGCGACCATCGTCCGAGGCAGCTTCGGTGGCGATCGATTCACCAGGGTGCTCAACGCCGCGGTCCGTGACAAACGCCTGTCCTACAAGGCCCGTGGTCTCCTCATCTTCATCGCCTCGCACCGTGAAGGGTGGGGCATCGGCTTGGGGCAGCTCATCGCCAACTCCCCGGGTGGTACGGCCGCGATCCGCTCCGGACTCAAGGAACTCGAAGCCGCCGGCTACCTGCGCCGTTACCGGGTCCGCGACGAATTGGGGTGCCTCGGTGGTGCCTACTGGGTGATCACCGACGATCCCGAGTCCCTGCCGGAACGAGTCGCCGAGCTCGCCCGCTCCCTGGAGGGAAAGGCCCTCGTCCTGCTGCGAAACAGCAGGTCAGAGCCTAAGTGCGATTTTCCAGAGTTGGATGACCCACCAGAGGAAAATCGCACCCCTAAGAAGACCAACCACAAGAAGACCAAGACACAAGAACAAGGGGAGGGGGAGGAGGACGCGCGGGCGCGCGCGAGCGAGCTCCCCACCACCGACGCCGACGGCGACCAGTGGGGCGTCCCCGACGCCGAACGTCCCGCCCCCGACCGGGGCGGTCTACTGGAACGCACCGTCATCCCCCAGATCGCCGAGGAGACCGGCCTGGGGCTCCAACCCTGGCAACATCGCCGCCTGGTCCTGGAACATCTGCCCGCCGCGCTCCGGGCCGTCGAGGAGCTGGCCGATGACCGCGTGGGCCCCACCGAACTCCTGGAGTGGCTGCGGTCGGACCACGACACCACGATGTCGCTGTACGCGGTCCTGTCCACCCGTTGCCGCCCGGCCCACCTCGTTGAGGCGCTGCCGATCTGGGTCGCCCGCAACCGCACCCCTGGCGGCCTGCCCGGTCCTTCAACGCCCAAGGTCCCTCACCCGCGCCGAGAACCGGACCCGATGGCCGACAGAGATCCCTTCACCCGGGCGGGCGCACCGCCCACGTGCACGGTCCACCCCGGTATCGCTCTGGCCACCGACGCCACCGGACTGCGCACCCGCTGCCACAGGTGTGAGGATCTTCCTGGCACTGAACCCTTCGCCGTTTTGGACGAACCGGCCGGCGCCCTGATGGGTGTGCTCGACGAGGCCCTACCGGATACCGCACCCGCACCGCCCGAACATTGTGGGAACCGCTCCTGTCACGAACAGCGCCGACACGTCATTCGCTTCAACCCACAGACCGAGGCCCATGAGGACCTCGGCCCTTGCCCACGCTGCCATCCCAGTCGGATATGGGAGACCGCCACATGACCCCGACCCCGCGCACGTCCGGCCGTAACGGGCCTGGATGATGCTCCCGAGGCCTCACCTTGGCGAGGGGCGTAGACCTCCGTATGCTCGGAATGCTCAGGCCTTCGTATGACTGATAACGCGGAAGTAACGCTCCGCGTCGTTGCAGGTCATTAACTGTGAGCCCCGCGCACGCGGGGATGGACCGACCTCGGGGGGACCTCTTGCAGCACACCACCTGTGAGCCCCGCGCACGCGGGGATGGACCGCGGTGAGGTTGCGGTAGTGGTGCAGGGCGTTGGTGAGCCCCGCGCACGCGGGGATGGACCGGTCAGATGAGTGATGTCCGGGTGTGCCCGGCCGTGAGCCCCGCGCACGCGGGGATGGACCGAGAGGGTGGGGGGTGTCGGGGGGGTCATCCTGTGAGCCCCGCGCACGCGGGGATGGACCGCTCAACGGACGCCGCCGCTTCGACGTGCGGGAGTGAGCCCCGCGCACGCGGGGATGGACCGTCGAGGCCTACGCGGCCATCTTCGACACCCCGGTGAGCCCCGCGCACGCGGGGATGGACCGCGGTCCATCGTCGGCTGGAGCGAGTCGCCCAGGTGAGCCCCGCGCACGCGGGGATGGACCGACGGTGTTGTACTCGTAGATCTCGGTCTGCTGGTGAGCCCCGCGCACGCGGGGATGAACCGATGTCGGCGTCGGTGGAAGCGAGCCCAGCCTCGTGAGCCCCGTGCACGCGGGGATGGGCCGATCCGCATGCCAGGGGTCGAGACCAGGTGCGAGTTTCGTGTGCCCAGGTTCGCTCTCAAGGTCGGCGAACCTGGCATGTTGCGAGGCGCACGCCGGTACGCTCCACGAGACCAAGAGCAGCCAGACGTGAGGGGCTTTGTGGTGCGGGAGATCGAGACCAAGTACAAGGTGGTCGATACAGAGGCCGTGCTGGCAGCGTTGAAGTCCGCCGAGGTGGCCATGGGCGACCCGGTCTTTCAGGATGATCAGGCCTACGCCCTGGCCGGGTGGACCCCCGACCAAGGCAAGATCGGATTCACCTTCGCCCGTCTGCGAACCCAGGACAACACCCACCTGCTGACCACCAAGACCCCACTGGCCAACGCCATGGAGTGCACCGAGCACGAAACCGCGGTGGCTGATCATGAACAGATGCACGGCGCCCTGTTGGCGCTGGGGTACGAGCCCACGGTCCGCATCGTCAAAGAACGTCGCACAGGCCGTTCGGGAGCGATGGGGG
Source organism: Nocardiopsis sp. NPDC055551 (assembly GCF_053619415.1). Classification (NCBI taxonomy): domain Bacteria; kingdom Bacillati; phylum Actinomycetota; class Actinomycetes; order Streptosporangiales; family Nocardiopsidaceae; genus Nocardiopsis; species Nocardiopsis sp. NPDC055551. Next base: position 775,331 of record NZ_JBSHJJ010000001.1, read on the forward strand.
TGTGCGTCGACATCGTCGAGGGCGCCGGCACGTTCCTGGAGCTGGAACTGGTGGTCGATGATGACCGGGACGGCCTTCAAGCCCAATCGGAACTGGACGAGTGGGCCCGCCGGCTCGGGGTCGAGATGGAGCGCACCAATGACACCTACGACATCCTCGTACGCCCGGATCTCACCTGAAGAGCCGGCCCGTTGGCAGACCGGGCGCGACCCAGCGCGCAGGCGTTGAACGGCGCCTGCGCAACATCTTGACCAGGCCCTCCCCTCCGTGAATGGGGCAGCGTGGTCAGCATCGTGCCTCGGACATCAGCTTGCGGGGGTCTCATCCCATCTGGCCTTGTTCAACCTTGATCTGGAGCAGCCGCGGAGAAACCGCGAACCCATGACGGGAGTACGCCGAAACCGCCCTGTCGCTGGAGTGCACCGTCACCCGCTCAAGTCCCAGTTCACTCGCCCACGCCAAGACTGTCTCGATCAGCTCACCGCCCAGGCCACGGTCGCGCTCGTCCGGCGCGACGTACACGCACTGCACATCACCGGACATCCGCTCGAACGCACGCGGAAGCGGCACACGCTGTGTGATCGCCAGCCAGGCCATCCCGATGACCGCATCTCCGCGGACCAGCACCATGCACCGATGGGAGGACTCGCTCTCCCGGGCCCACGCCACGAATCGGGGAACGAACTCCTCCAGCGTGGTGTTGGGAGTTCCGTAGAGCTCCTGCATCCACCGCCATCGCAGCCCGGCGACAGCAGCTAATTCGTTAGACCGAACCGAGCGAATAGCGATGTCGTTCATGGCTTCATCCTGGCGCAGATGCGCCGGCACGAGAGCCCTCTCAGCTATTCCCGCACGAATCCTTGGAACGCCACCACCATGTCGCAACAGGCCCGTTGGATCACCGGGCAGGTTCTCCAAGTCGCCGGAGGCCATGCGTTGTAGGGGTGTCTGTAGTGGGTGCTGCCGCCTCAGGTCCAGCGGGCCATGATCAGGCGTTTCTCGTCCAGCACTTCCGTGGGGGTGAATCCGGCGTGGATGAAGAAACGGACGCGGTCCTCGTAGCCCTCGCCCCCTTCGGGGATGAGGAAGACCCACTCGACCTTCGCCGCGAGGGCCTCTTCCATGAACTTCTCGATGAGATCTCCGCCGATCCCGTGGTGGCGCTGTTCCTCGTCGACGACGATCGCCAAGATGTACCCGTGCGGGGGAGGGGCCGGAGCCCCTGGACCCTCGTACTCTCCGTCGAGGATTCCCTCCAACCAGCCGACGATGTGACCGCCTCGCTCCGCGACCAGCACGACCAGGTAGTCCGGCCACAGGTTCTCGGGGTAACCCTGCAGGTCGAAGTGCGGAGCCTCCTTGGTGATCAGCGTGGCGATCCCGGGCCCATCGTCCGGGACGGCGTCACGCACCACCATGTCCATACCCCCATGCTCCCGCCACCGGCCGTGTGTGCCAAGTAGGCGCAACCGATTCGGAAAACCCCACCCGAAGGGGTGAGGTGGGGTCCCGGGCGAGCGAATCGGAGATGGATCAGGTCATCCGCTCCCTGGCTTGGTCGAACGCACGGGCGAGCTCGAACAGACGCACCATTCGGCCCGCCCAACCCCTGGTCGTCTGGTTGTTCTCGCCGAACGCCTGGGCGGGCACATCGATGTCGACGATTTGTCGCAGGCCGAATGCCGGTTCCTTTTCCTTCCGCGGCGGGGGAGTGGCCTGTCCATGTGCCGGACCTGGCCGGTAGTACCTCTTCCGCCGGCTCCGACCCGGGCGACGCCCGAACCTTCGCATGTCTCGGCATCCAGATGGCACCGAGACGTGGAAAGGTCGATGGTTCGCGGATGCACGTCCGAATCTCTTGTGCTCTCACGCGGCCGATAAGCCGGAATCGGAGGTTCGGCCGACGTATCGGCGGTCCTGGGTCGGTCCTGTCCGCAGGTCGGGTCGGTCGTTCTCTGGCAAAACGGGGCGAATCGCAGTGTCGAGGGGGCAGACATCGGTCCGGAATTAGTTTAAGATTCAACTTGTTGGAGCGAGTGATCGACCGACTCAGGAGAGGATGAAGGTTCATGGACGTGCGCCCCGCAGGCATCCACCACGTGACCGCCATCGCGAGCGACCCCCAGGCCAACGCCGACTTCTACCTCAACGTCCTGGGCATGCGCCTGGTCAAGCGCACCGTCAACTTCGACTCCCCCGAGACCTACCACCTGTACTACGGCGACCGCGCCGGTAACCCCGGCACCATCATGACCTTCTTCCCCTGGCCGGACGCGCCCAAGGGCAGGATCGGCGCGGGGCAGGCCACCACCACGACCTTCTCCGTCCCCGAAGGTTCCCTGGGCTGGTGGGCCGACCACCTCTCCGCGCTCGACATCCCCTTCACCAGTCCCACCGAGCGCACCGACGAGGACGTGCTGAGCCTGCGCGACCCCGACGGCCTGCTCATCGAACTGGCCGCGAGCGCCGACCACCACGACACCGACCCCTGGGACGGGGGAGCGGTCCCCACCGACCACGCCATTCGCGGCATCCGCGCCGTCACCCTGACCGAACAGGACGCCGACGGCACCGCACGGATGCTCGGCGATCAGCTGGGTTTTCGGCTGCACAGCGAGAGCGGCGGCCGGATGCGCTTCCACACCAACGACTCCGGTGACGGAGTGGGCACCATCGTCGACGTGTTGGCCGATCCCAAGGCCGAGCGCGGCCTGGTCGCCGCCGGCACCGTCCACCACGTCGCCTACCGAGCCCCCGACACCCCCGTCCAGGACGCCTGGCGTCAGCGCCTGGCCGATGACGGGGTGGGGGTCACCGAGATCCGCGACCGCAGCTACTTCACCTCGATCTACTTCCGCGAACCGGGCGGGGTGCTGTTGGAGATCGCCACCGACGGCCCCGGCTTCGACTACGACGAACCCCTGCTGGAACTGGGCCGTTCGTTGAAGCTGCCGCCGTGGCTGCAGCCCCGCCAGGACCAGATCGCCGCGAACCTGCCCCACCTGGAGGTGCCCCGGTGACCACCACCGAGGACTTCGTCCACGTCTTCGAGCCGGCCACCGCTCCGGACGAGCCCACACTGTTGCTGCTGCACGGCACCGGTGCCGACGAGCACGACCTGTTGCCGCTGGGCCGTGCCCTGGCCCCGGGCGCCGCGCTGCTCTCACCGCGCGGCAAGGTCAGCGAGAACGGCATGAACCGTTGGTTCCGTCGCCTGCGCGAGGGTGTCTTCGACGTCGAGGACCTGATCGAGCGCACCGCCGAGCTGGCCGAGTTCGTCAAGGCCGCCACCCTCACCTACGACCTGGACCCGAAGCGGATCGTGGTGAGCGGTTTCTCCAACGGCGCCAACACCGGCGCGGGGCTGCTGTTGCTGCACCCGGGGCTGGTGGCGGGGGCGGCGCTGTTCGCCGGCGGTGCTCCGTTGCAGGGGCGCGAACCCGATCCGGTGGACCTGTCGGGGACCCGGGTTTTCCTGGGCAGCGGCGTCACCGACCCGATCACCACGATCGATCAGGCGCGGCTGGTGGCCGCCCAACTGGGGGAGCGGGGCGCGAACGTGCGCGCCGAGGAGCACCCCGGGGGACACCAGTTGCCGCAGTCGGTGGTCGCGCGGGCTCGGGATTGGTTCGCGCAGGCGGCCTTCTAGGACCTGAGGGCCCGTCCCTCGGGCCCTCATCGAACGGCGGTGGCGTTCCCTGTACCTGGACGTCACCGCTTCTTCATACCCTCTGATGAATCTACAACGTCAAGGTGGGCGTTCTGTTCACTCACAGGACTCGACCACCCCTTCATGGCCCATAACGAACCGTCGGCATCCGACACCTTGGGTGCCGAGGGCACTCCCGTGCTATCGGCCATCGAAAGGGACAATCAACCAGGTCCGCTGACAAAGCGGTCGGTCAGGCCGTCTAGATTGGCACGCGTCCCCTTCCCCGCCCCTGAGAAGAGCCCATGATCCCCTCTCTTGCGCCACAGGTCCGCTGATGGAACCCGAGATCCTGGGCCTGCTGTTGCTGGCCGCCGTCGCCGCCGGATGGGTCGACGCCGTGGTCGGGGGAGGAGGCCTGCTCCTACTGCCCGCCCTGATGGTCGCCGCCCCCACCACACCCCTGGCCACCCTGCTGGGCACCAACAAGCTCGGCGCGGTCTTCGGCACCGTCTCCGCCGCGGTGGCCTATGCCCGCAGGGTCCGACTCGACCGCCGGATCATCGTGCCCACCGCCGCCCTGGCCCTTCTCGGGTCGGGGCTGGGCGCGGCCCTGGCCACCGCGCTGACCGCCGACGTCCTCAAACCCGTCATCATGGTCGTCCTGGCCGGAGTGGCGCTGCTGGTCGTCTTCCGCCCGACCATGGGCACCAGCCCCGATCCGGCGCTGCGCACCCGCAACCGAATCCTGGCCGTCCTGGCCCTGGCCGGTCTGGGCGTGAGCTTCTACGACGGACTCATCGGCCCCGGCACCGGCGTATTCCTCATCATCGCCTTCACCGCGGTGCTGGGCATGGACTTCCTGCACGCCTCCGCCGCGGCCAAGATCGTCAACGTGTGCACCAACACCGGCGCTCTGGTGGTCTTCGCCCTGGGCGGGCACATCAACTGGGCGCTGGGCCTGGGGCTGGCGGTGTGCACCATCATCGGCGCGCAGGTCGGCGCACGCATGGCGCTACAACGCGGTGCCGGGTTCATCCGGATCGTTCTGCTCGTGGTGGTGCTGGCGCTGCTGGTACGCATGGGATGGGACGTCTTCGCCTGACCCGCACCCCTCACCAGGAGACCCATGACCGCAATGAGGCCCGTGCCCGCCCGAGCCGAGCACTCCACCCCGATCGCCCACCTGCGAGACGACCACGCCCGGCGACTGCGACGAGGCGGGATCGACCAGTGGGCCCCCGGGGAGGTCGCTCCCGCACAGGTAAGGGCTCAGATCGAGCGCGGCCAGTGGTGGGTGCTGGAGGAGGACTTCCTGGTGGCGGCCGTGCGCGTGTTGGAGTCCGACCCGCAGGTGTGGCCCGAACCCGGGCCTGAGCCGGCCCGTTACGTCCACGGACTCATGGTCGACCACCGGGCCGCCGGTCGGCGACTGGGGGAGGGGTTGCTCGCCTGGGTCGAGGCCAGGGCCGCCCGCGCCGGGTGCGCTCTGGTGCGGTTGGACTGTGTGGCCGCCAACCCCGCATTGTGCGCCTACTACGAGCGTCTGGGCTACCGGGCCCGAGGCCGGATGTCCTTCGCCGAACACCTGGCCTGGCACCCGGTCATGCGCTACGAGAAGCCGGTGGCCCGCACCGCTTGACCGGCCCCTCCTCGGCCCCTCACCCCCTGTGCGGGCGCCCCCGAGAAATCGGCGCCTACGCACGCCCGCCCGGGGCGCGCACCCCGAAAGCCGGGGTGAGGTCGAGCAGGTGGGGGACGAGTGCGTTCGGCGCCACGAAAGGTCTCCGCTTCAGGACGGTTCAGGTGGTGGCGATCAGCGGGTGCGGGTCGTGGTGGGGAGGTGGTCTGGCCGATCCCGTACCTTCATTATCGTCCAAGTCAGATATGATCGCCGAATGACGATCAATGACACGGATGGATGTCTCGCCACGACCGCGGGCGTGGGCGCCGCCGAAGCCCTCTTCCACAGCCTCTCCGACGGCACCCGGCTGGCCATCGTGCGCCGCCTGGCCCAGGGCGAGGCGCGGGTGGCCGACCTGGTGGCCCAGCTGGGACTGGCCCAGTCCACGGTCTCGGCGCACGTGGCGTGTCTGCGCGACTGCCACCTGGTCCAGGGCCGCCCCCAGGGACGGCAGGTGTTCTACTCCCTGGCCCGCCCCGAACTGCTGGACGTGCTCGCGGCGGCCGAGACGCTCTTGGCCGCGACCGGCAACGCGGTCGCGTTGTGCCCCAACTACGGGACCGATAGCACCACGGCGGAGATGCTCGGTGAGTGACGCATGCTGTGGGGGCGCACAACCCCGCCCTGGAGAAGAAACCGAGGAGCACGAGCCGGAAACGCTGTGGCAGGTGGGCGAGATCCGCTTCGCCGCCGTGGCCGCGCTGCTCCTGGTGGCCGGCTACGGCGCTACCTGGGCCGGAACCCCCGACTTGGTAGGGGCGGCGCTCAAGACAGCCGCTCTGGCCGTCGCGGGGTGGACGTTCGTGCCCTCCACACTGCGTCTCCTGGCCCAGGGCAGGATCGGCGTGGGCACGCTGATGACCATCGCCGCCGTGGGCGCGGTGCTGTTGGGCGAGGTGGGCGAGGCCGCGATGCTGGCCGTGCTCTACACCATCGCCGAGGGGCTGGAGGAGTACTCCGTGGCCCGCACCCGGCGCGGCCTGCGCGCCCTGCTGGACCTGGTCCCCGACCAGGCTCGTGTACTGCGCGACGGCGTGGAGCACACCGTCGACCCGGCCGAGTTGGCCGTGGGCGACACACTGGTGGTACGCCCCGGCGAACGCCTGGCCACCGACGGTCGTATCGCCGTCGGACACACCAGCCTGGACACCTCCGCCATCACCGGCGAGTCGGTTCCCGTGGAGGCCGGCCCCGGGGACGAGGTGTTCGCCGGGTCCATCAACGGCACCCGCGCGGTGGAGGTCACCGTCACCTCCACCGCCGCCGACAACTCCCTGGCCCGCATCGTGTCCATCGTGGAGGCCGAACAGGCCCGCAAGGGCGCCGGACAGCGCCTGGCCGACACGATCGCCAAGCCACTGGTGCCCGGGGTGATGGTCGCCGCCGTGCTCATCGCCGCCCTGGGGTCCCTGTTCGGTGATCCCCTGACCTGGATCGAACGCGCCCTGGTCGTGCTGGTGGCCGCCTCCCCGTGCGCGTTGGCCATCTCCGTTCCCGTCACCGTCGTCGCCGCGATCGGCGCCGCTTCCAAGCACGGCGTCCTGGTCAAGGGCGGGGCCGCCCTGGAGGCCATGGGCCGCGTCAGGTCCGTGGCGCTGGACAAGACCGGCACCCTGACCCGCAACCGCCCCGCCGTCATCGAGACCCTCCCGGCTCCCGGACACACCGTCGAGCGGGTGCTGGCGGTGGCCGCCGCGCTGGAGGAGCGCAGCGAACACCCGCTCGCGGCCGCGATCCTGGCCGCCGCCCCCGCACCCGAACGGGCCGAGCAGGTCGAAGCGGTCACCGGCGCCGGACTCACCGGTGTCCTGAACGGCCGCCGCGTGCGGCTGGGCCGCCCGGGCTGGATCGACCCCGCCCCTGTGGCCCAGGACGTGGAACGGATGCAGAACGCGGGTGCCACCGCCGTCCTGATCGAGGAGGACGGCACCCTGCTGGGCGCCATCGCGGTGCGCGACGAACTGCGTCCCGAAGCGGTGGAGGTCGTCTCCGCGCTGCGCGGCGCGGGCTACCGGGTGGCGATGCTCACCGGCGACAACCCGGCCACCGCCGCCGCCCTGGCGGCACAGGCGGGCATCGACCCCGGGGATGTGCACGCCGACCTGCGCCCGGAGGACAAGTCCCGTCTCATCGGCCGACTCCGCGAACACGGACCTGTCGCGATGGTGGGGGACGGGGTCAACGACGCCCCCGCCCTGGCCACCGCCGACCTGGGCATCGCCATGGGCGCGATGGGTACCGACGTGGCCATCGAGACCGCGGACGTGGCACTGATGGGAGAGGACCTGCGCCACCTGCCCCGGGCGCTGGCGCACGCCCGCCGCTCCCGGGCGATCATGTGGCAGAGCGTGGGGCTGTCGCTGGCCATCATCATCACCCTGATGCCCCTGGCCCTGTTCGGTGTCCTGGGCCTGGCCGCGGTCGTACTCGTGCACGAGGTGGCCGAGGTCGTGGTCATCGGCAACGGCATCCGCGCCGGACGCACCCGCCACCTGGGCACCGCCCTCGCCCCGACGCCGCCCATGCGCGCGGCGCGGCGAGATCGTGAAGCCACGGCGAGCCGCCAGACGTTTCGATGAGGAGCACGAGAGGTCGCGGGCCTGAGCAGCGGGGATGCGTGTCGGGCAGTACGCCCACCCGACCTTTTGCGCGAACGGCAAGAAGACGTGCTTAAAACGCATGTCCGTCCTAGGGTGCCGGGCATGAACCACGCACACGCCCACACCGCACACCAGGCGCATGGGACCGACACCGAGGTCCAGGCGGAAATCCTGGACCTGGACGCCGAGGTCCTCGCCGAGCACATCGCCTCCATCACCGCCTGGCTGCCGATGGAGACCGCCCCACACCACATCGTGGATCTGGGCTGCGGTACCGGTACGGGCACCTTCGCCCTCCTGGACCGCTTCCCCGACGCGCACGTCACCGCCGTCGACTCCTCCACCGAACACCTTCAGCGCCTGCGCACCAAGGCGTGCGCCCTCGGCGTCCAGGACCGCGTGCGCACGGTACAGGCCGACCTCGACGAACCCGCCTGGCCCGACCTCGGCTCACCGGACCTGGTGTGGGCGTCGGCCTCGATGCACCACATGGCCCGACCCGACCGCGCGCTGGGCAACGTCCACCACGCGCTCGCGCCCGGTGGCCTGTTCGCCGTCGTGGAACTGGACGGCCACCCGCGCTTTCTGCCCGAGAACGAGCCGAAGGACCGGCCCGGCCTCGAAGAGCGCGTCCACGCCGCGGCCGACCGTCTCCAGCGCGAACACATGCCTGACCGCGGCGCCGATTGGGGGCCGATGCTGACCGCCGCCGGCTTCACGGTAGAGGGCGAACGCACCGTCGCCGTCGACATCGAAGGCGACCGCAACGAGGCGATCGGCCGCTACGCCCTCGGCGTCCTGCGACGCCTCCGCGGTGTCATCGCCGACAGGATCTCCCCCGAGGACCTCACCGCGCTCGACCGGCTCCTGGACACCAGCGGTCCGCACAGCGTGCTGCGTCGCGACGACCTGACGGTACGCACCGAACGCACCGTCTGGGCCGCCCGTCGCACCTGACACGAGGGTGGAGCAGGGAGCGCCACAGGATGCAGCGGTGGATCCTCACCGGCCGGCGAACAGACCACGCGCCCCCGACACCGATGCCGTGCGGTCCCGGCGCACGAGGGGCGCTCCCGGATCGTGGCGGCCGGGGTCGACGGCGCACACGATCACGGAGGGGTGTGCGGTCACCGGTAGGTCCACACCTGGCCGGTGGCCTCGGGAAATCCAGCCCCCCGCCGGCTCGCCGGAGCTTCGGCACGAGCACGCCTACACCGCCGGGTCCATCTCACCCGTCAAGGCCGCGGTGACGTCCTCGACGATGCGGTGAGCGCCGTGGTGGTTGGCCGCACCCCAAAAGTCGTGGTCCACCCGATAGACCTGCTCCTTTCGCACCGCGTCCAGGTTCGACCACACCCCGTCGGTGAAGGTGTCCGGAGCTTCGGCGAAACCGGACCCGGCCATGACGAACACGACATCGCCATCGCCCTGCTCCAGGTTCTCGTAGCTGCGTGAGATGAAGTCGGTCTCGCCCTCGGCCTCCAACTGGGTCTCGGGCCGGGCGAACCCCAGGTCGTCGATGACCTGACCGGGGAAGGACGTCGGAGTCTCCAACCGGATCTCCGTCTGGTCCTGCAACCGCACCAGCGACACCTCGGTCCCGGCCGGCTCCACACCCGCCTCCTCGATCCGGGCACGCGCCTCCTCGATGGCGCTGTCATAGGCGCCCAACGCCTCCTCGGCCGCCTCCCGGGCGTCCAGGACCTCGGCGACCTCCTCCAGATGCCCGCGCCAGGAACCGGTGCCCTCCCACTCCAACAGCACGGTGGGGGCGATCGCCTCCAACGAATCCAACATCTGGGCCTGCGAACCCATCGGGGTGTCCACACCGATGATCAGATCCGGTTCGGCGGTGGCCAACTCCTCGATGTTGACGTCGTCCTCCACAGGGGAGTTGGTGACCAGCGTCAACCCACCACCGTCGACGTCGGCGGGCAGGAACGGCGCCAACCCCTGGTCGGCCGAACCCGGGGTGCCCATGGTGCCCACCACCTCGTGCCCCAGACCGGTGACCGCGGCCAGGGTGGGACGCCACAGCACGGCCACGCGCTCGGGCTCGGCGGGGATCTCCACCTGACCGTTGGCCCCCTCCACGGTCCGGGTGTCCCCACCCTCCGAATCCCGGGAACCGGTCTCGTCGGAGCCGGGCCCGCACCCGGTCAGTGCGAGCACCCCAACCAGGGGCAGGCAGGCCAAGACGAGCAGGGGACGCGTGTGCGACATCGTTGGGGGACCCTTCCGTGCGAACATGACGTAGGTAAGGCTAACCTGTCTCAGTGGTGTTCGTCCGGGTTTCCCCGGTGCCGTACGATGCGACGTCGGCACCGCCGGCGCCATCATTCCCCCCACAACCACCATCCGTACCCGCACCAGAACGGGGAAGCCGTGGCCCTGCGCGCGCCCACACCAACGCGCCCCACCCTCACCCGACGCGTGATCCGCCCCATCGGCCTCATCGTCGCCCTGGCGGCCCTGGCCGTGTGCGCACTGCTCAGCGTCACCGTGGGAGCCAAACCCATCCCCGCCGCCGACGTCTGGACCGCCCTGACCGCCTACAACGGCGGCTACGACCACGACGTCATCCGCACCCTGCGCGTACCCCGCACCATCATCGGTGTGTTCGTGGGCGCCGCCCTGGGCATGGCCGGCGCCCTCATGCAGGCCCTGACCCGCAACCCACTGGCCGAACCCGGCATCCTGGGCATCAACTCCGGGGCCGCGGCCGCCGTGGTCATCGCCGTGTTCCTGTTCGGCCTCAGCGGCTCCGGGCTGGTCTGGCCCGCCTTCATCGGCGCCGCCCTGGCCGCCGTGGCCGTCTACGCCCTGGGCTCACGCGGACGCGCCAGCGCCACCCCGGTCCGCCTGGCCCTGGCCGGCACCGCCCTGGCCGCCGTCCTACAGGGACTGATCTACGGGGTCATCGTCCTCAACGACTTCGTGTTCGACCGCATCCGCTTCTGGCAGGTGGGCTCCCTCACCGGACGCGACCTCGACCTGTTCTGGCAGGTCGCCCCCTTCCTGGTCGCGGGCATCGTGCTCACCCTGGCTCTGGGACCCTCCCTGAACGCGATCGCCCTGGGCGACGACCTGGCCGCCACCCTGGGCGCCCGCATCCCCCTGATCCGCGCCGGTACCGCCGTGGCCGTCATCCTGCTGTGCGGAGCCGCCACCGCCGCGGCCGGACCCATCTGGTTCGTCGGCCTGATCATCCCGCACGCCGCCCGGGTCATCACCGGACCCGACCAACGTTGGATGCTGCCCTACTCCGCCGTCCTGGGCGCGATCCTGCTCACCGCGGCCGACACCGTGGGGCGCGTCATCCTGCCCGGCTCCGAACTGGAGGTCGGCATCATCACCGCCTTCGTGGGCGCACCCCTGTTCATCGCCCTGGTCCGCAGTAGAAAGATGGCCCAACTGTGAACAAGACCCTGGCCCCACCACGCTCCGACGAGCACACCCACACCCGCCCGCACGGCACCGTGGCCTGGCGCAGCAAGGGCGAACGCCTGTCGTTCCTCCTACGCCCGCGCACCCTGATCGTGTGCCTGGTCCTGGCCCTGGTGAGCGTGACCACCCTGGTGGTCTCGGTGACCGTCGGCGACTACGAGATCCCCCTGTCGGCGGTACCCGGCGCCCTGATGGGCTACGGCGAACGCCTGGACGTGTTCTTCGTCCAAGGCCTGCGCCTGCCCCGCGCCCTGACCGCGATCGGAGTGGGCGCCGCCCTGGGCATCGCCGGCGCGGTCTTCCAAAGCCTCTCGCGCAACGCCCTGGGCAGCCCCGACATCATCGGCTTCACCTCCGGGGCGGCCACCGGCGCCGTCTTCGCCATCCTCGTCCTGGGCTCGAGCCGCCTGGTGGTCTCCCTGGGAGCCGTCGCCGGCGGCCTGATCACCGCCGCCGTGGTCTACCTGCTGGCAATGAAGAACGGAGTACAGGGCTACCGACTGGTACTGGTCGGAATCGGCGTGTCGGCCATGCTGGCCTCGGTCCGCGACTACCTCCTGACCCGCGCCGAACTCACCGACGCCCTGGGCGCACAGATCTGGATGATCGGCAGCCTCAACGGACGCGGCTGGGGCGAGGTCGCCGCCGTCTGGATCGGCTTCGCCCTCCTGGCCCCGGTGCTGTTCGCGGTGGGCCAACGCCTGCGGTTCATGGAACTGGGCGAGGACGCCGCCCAAGGCCTGGGAGTGAACACCCGCTCCACCCAGGTCATCGCCCTGGCCGCCGCCAGCGCACTGACCGGCGCGGCCATCGCGGTGGCCGGACCCATCGGTTTCGTGGCCCTGGCCGCCCCCCAACTGGCCCGACGCCTGACCCGCACCGGCGGCACCACACTGATCGGCGCGGCGCTCATGGGCGCCACCCTGCTCGTACTCGCCGACCTGGTGGCCATGCGCGCCCTGGCACCCACCCAACTACCGGTGGGTGTGGTCACCGCCGTCATCGGCGGCAGCTACCTGATCTGGTTGCTGTACACCGAATGGCGCAGCGGCCGCGCCTGAACCGCCCGCCCCGAACCCCTTTGACGTCCCGCGCACCGCGAAGAGAGCGACGATGAACGACCAGACCCGCCTGACCGGCCAAGACCTGACCCTCGCCTACGACCAACGGGTCATCTCACGCGAGCTGGCCGTCACCATCCCCGACAACTCCTTCACCGTCATCGTGGGCCCCAACGCCTGCGGCAAGTCGACGCTGCTGCGGGCCCTCTCACGCACGCTCAAACCCTCGCAGGGAAACGTCCTACTGGACGGACAGGTCATCGGCTCCTACCCGGCCAAGGAGGTGGCGCGCCGCCTGGGGCTGCTGCCCCAGACCTCCATCGCCCCCGACGGGATCGGCGTGGCCGACCTGGTGGCCCGCGGACGCTTCCCACACCAGAGCTTCCTACGCCAGTGGTCGGCCCAGGACGAGGCGGTGGTGACCCAGGCCATGGAATCCACCGGAGTGACCGCCCTGGCCGACCGCTCGGTGGACGAACTCTCCGGTGGCCAACGCCAAAGGGTGTGGCTGGCGATGGTGCTGGCCCAACAGACCCCACTGCTGCTGCTGGACGAGCCCACCACCTACCTCGACATCGCCCACCAGATGGACATGCTGGACCTGTGCGCGGACCTGCACACCGAACAGGGCCACACCCTGGTGGCCGTGCTGCACGACCTCAACCACGCCTGCCGCTACGCCACCCACCTGATCGTGATGCAGGACGGCGCGATCGTGGCCGAAGGCGACCCGGCCACCGTGGTCACCGCCGACCTGGTGGAGAAGGTCTTCGGCCTGCCCGTGCGCATCATCGCCGACCCCGAGACCGACACCCCGATGATCGTGCCGCTGGACCGGCGCGGAGTACGACGAGACCACGGGTGAAAGGGGCCTGCGGCGCGGGGTCGGCCCAGGAGTCAGCGCCGCAGCAGGGCGCGCAACTCCTCAACGACCAGGCCGGGATCCTCCTCGGCCATGAAGTGACCGCAACCCACCGTGTCGTGGCGCAGGTCCTTGGCCCAGCGCCCCCACAGCGCGGCGGCGTCATAGCCCAGGGCGGCGCCCCAGTCCTGCTGCAACACGGTCACCGGCATGCCCAACCGGTTCCCGGCCTCACGGTCGGCCAGGTCGTGTTCCAGGTCGATCCCGGCCGAGGCACGGTAGTCGGCCACGATCGAGGGCACCGCACCCGCGCACGCCCGCAGATAGGCGCGACGCACCGGGGCGGGGATCGCCTCGGGCGAGTTCGCCCACAGGTCCAGGAAATGTCCGAAGAACTCCTCCGGAGCGGCCTGGATCATCGCCTCGGGCAGACCGGGCGGCTGCGCCATCAGGTACAGGTGAAAGCCCACCGCCCCCTGCACGCCCCGCAACGCCTCCCACATCTCCGGTACGGGCAGCACGTCCAACACGGCCAGATGGGTGACCGCCTCAGGGTGGTCCAACCCGGCCCGGATACCCACCAGCGCGCCCCGGTCGTGCCCGGCCAACGCGAAACGCTCATGCCCCAACGCACGGGCCACAGCCACCACGTCCGCGGCTATGGTGCGGTTGGAATAGGTATCGGGCCCACTCTCGATGGGGTGATCACTGTCCCCGTACCCGCGCAGGTCCGGACAGATCACGGTGTGGTCCCCGACCAGATCGGCGACCACGTGCCGCCACATCAGGTGCGTCTGCGGGAAACCGTGCAACAGCACCACGGCCGGCCCTGACCCGCCCACCGCCACGTTCAACGACACACCCTCGGCCACCGGGACACGGCGGTACTCCAAACCGGTGATGACACTCGACATGCGAAGCTTCCTCTCCAAGAACCGAAAAGCGGATGAGACCAGCCTGTCGGCCCCCGATGAGCAACCGATGAGCACGCGATACCGTGACCCCTGCCCGGACAGGGCAAGGAAGACGGGGGAGAGCCGGTGACCACACGCCTGGGAGTACTGGGGCCGATACGGGCCTGGGACGACCACGGCCACGACCTACCGCTCAAAGGACCCCGACACCGCCAACTCCTGGCCCGACTGACCATCGCCCACGGCCGCGTCGTCCCGGTGAACGTACTGGTCGAAGACCTGTGGGAGGACCAGGACCCACCCACGAACGCGATCGGGGCCCTACGCACCTTCGTCGCCGCCCTACGCCGGTCCCTGGAACCCGACCGCACCCCACGCACCCCACCGACCCTGCTCATCACCCAAGGCCCCGGATACGCGCTACGCACCCGCGCGGTGGACGCCCACACCTTCGAATCCGACCTGACCCGCGCACGCTCCACCACCGACCCCCACCAGGCCGCACACACCCTGGAACAGGCCCTGCGACTATGGCGCGGCCCCGCCTACACCGACGTCGCCCACACCACCTGGGCCAAGGCCGAACGCGCCCGCCTGAGCCAACTACGACTCCACGCCGTGGAGACCCTGGCCCACGCCCACCTGGACACCGGCCACACCGCCCGGGCCATCGCCGACCTGGACGCCCACCTGGCCGACCACCCCTGGCGCGAACAGGCCTGGCAACTCCTGGCCACCGCCCTCTACCGCGCCGGCCGCCAAGGCGAGGCACTCCAGGTCCTACGCCGCGCCCGCACCCTGCTCGCCCACGACCTGGGCCTGGACCCCGGACGCGCCCTGCGCCGCCTCGAACACGACATCCTCCACCAGGCCGACCACCTCGACCCACCCGAACAACCCACCAACGTGGTCGACGAGCTCTGGCACAGCACCGCCCGCGCCTACCGGGCCGCCCCCGGCCCCCGAGCCCGCCTGGAATCCACCGTGGGCCTCCTGCGCTCCCTGGCCCTGACCGGCCCCGAAGGACTGGTCGGCGCCCGACAACGCCGCGTGCAGGCCATCGACGCCGCCCGGGAACTGGGCGACCCCGAACTCACCGCCCGCGTGATCGGCGCCTTCGACGTGCCCGCCAACTGGACCCGCTCCGACGACCCCGACCAGGCCGCCCACGTGGTGGCCGCCGCCGAGGACACCCTGACCGGACTGGGCCCGAACGCGCACCCGGCCACCCGCTCCCGCCTGCTCACCACCATCGCCCTGGAATCACGCGGAACACGCTCCCCACGCCCACACCAGGCCGCGTCCGAGGCCGAGGGCCTGGCCCGGGAATCGGGAGACCCGGCCCCGTTGGCGTTCGCGCTCAACGGCCGATGGATGCAGACCTTCCACCGCACCGGACTGGCCACCGAACGGGGACGCGTCGGCGACGAACTGGTCCG
The DNA here is from genome assembly GCF_053619415.1 of Nocardiopsis sp. NPDC055551. Lineage (NCBI taxonomy): Bacteria > Bacillati > Actinomycetota > Actinomycetes > Streptosporangiales > Nocardiopsidaceae > Nocardiopsis > Nocardiopsis sp. NPDC055551. The sequence continues at coordinate 790,987 of NZ_JBSHJJ010000001.1, forward strand.
AGTCTGCGCCCGCCAGGGTTCGGAATCCTTCGAGATCCTGGGGCACCTGATCGGGATACAGACCGGCGCGGCACTCGCCGACGTCGAGCGCGCCGATCACCACGCCGAAGTGGTCGAAGGGTTGGCCCACCGCCACGAACGCCCCTTGGTGGAGGTCTTCACGACCTGGTACCGGGCACTACGCCTGGACCTGCGAGGCCAGGACCCCGAACAGGTGGCCCACGCCTACCGGGAGGCGGCCGAACGCACCACCACGGCCGGTATGCCCGGCCTGGAACAAGGGCTGCGGGCCCTGGCCATGGCTTGCCTGCGGCTGCGTCATGGCCTGCCCTGGCAAGAGGAACCGGGCGCCGAGTGGGGGCCGCACACGCCCTGGGTGCTCCCCTTGCGGCTGCTCGCCCAGGACCGGACCCAGGAAGCCGCCCAAGTCCTGGACCGGTTCACCGACCCCGACCCGGGGTTGCTCATGGAGGCCCACTGGGCGCTCATCGCCCACGCCGCCCTGACCCTGGACCACCGGGCCGCACTGCACCGCGCCCACACCGCCCTGACACCGGCTCGCGGTGAGCACGCCGGGGCCCAGAGCGGGCTGTTCACCGCGGGTCCGGTCACCGACCTGTTGGAGCGCATCGAAGGCGCCCTCTGATCCCGGAGTGCCCCGCGCGTGGAAGTGCTCCGCGTGCTCACCCGCCCGGACCGGGTGCAGGCCCTCGCGGCTCCACCAGCACGTCCGATGCCGGGACCAAGGTGGTCCCGCCCGCCACGACCCTGAGCGTGTCCGGTGCCGAAAGGCGCTCTCCGCCCGCGTCACAGTTCCTTGATGCGGGCCAACACCGAACGCAGGGTTTCGGCGTCGGGTCGGTGTGTCCCCTGGGCGGAGGAGTGCACCATCACCCGTCCCTGGTCCGCCAGATCCGACAGCAACACCCGCAGCACCCCTGGTGCGAACCCCGAACGGGCCGACACCTCGGCCACCGACACCGGGCGCACGCACAGCGCCAGGATCGTCTCCAGTTCCGGGTCCAGCTCGGTCGGCTCCACCGACGGCACCGCCACCACCTGGGTGCTCAGAGCCAGGTCCGCGCGGGTGGGGTGGGTGCGGCCCCCGGTGAGTGAATAGGGGCGGATCAGGCTCGATTCGGCCGACCACCCCTGGTTCCGATGCGGTGACGGACTCATCTGCTCCCGCCTTCCATGCGGGTGAGAGTCGACGGGTGCGGGCCGTCCCGTTCCATCGGAGCGTTCATCGACCTGCCCGACCGGGTGGTCGAATCCTCCCTGTCCAGGGCCTGGCCCCGCGCTGTGGCGCTCGCCGACATCGGCATCGTCCTTCCGTCTGATCGAGGAGTTCGCGGATGCGCGTGAGGGGGCAGGGAGCGCGGTGGGGGAGAGGGCGTCGATGGTCTGGTCGGCCGCGTTCGCGGGTGGTGGCGAACAGCGCCCGCAGGTTGAACAGGGTGGGGCGGGGGCGTGCCCTTCGGGGGAGTGGTGGGCGTGGCCGGGGGCCGCGGGTGGGGGGCGGAGTGGAGTGGAGGGAGGGGGATGACCACATCGAGCCAACCCCCGCCGTGGGGGTTTGGCAAGGGGCGGTGGGTGTCCGGATCCGGCTGTGGGGTTGGGGTTTTCGCGAGCTGGAAGGGGTTCCTGGCACACCCCTCCATTCACACACTTATTAATCTACGTCGTAAAGGCGTGGGTTCGGTATTGACTCACCTCCACAAACATTGATCGAGCGGCTTCGCCGCACCGACAACAAAAGGGCTTCTTCGTGGGCGGAATGGGGGTGATGGTGGGGTCCGGCTCGGGTAGGTACCGGCCGGAACCGGCCAATCACGGATTGGCACCTCAAGCGGCACCCAACCCCGAAGGGGGAGTCATGGTCCGGCTCGATGACGAACAGATCAGGGAAGGTCTGGAGCGGCTCACGGAGTGGGAGTGGGATCCGGAGACGGTCTCGATCCACCGCACGGTGAGCCTGCCGGACTTCCTTGGTGCGATCGCCCTGGTGAGTGAAGTGGCCCAGGCCGCAGAGCAGGCCGAGCACCATCCCGACATCGACATCCGCTACAACACGGTGCGGCTGAGCCTGAGCACCCATTCGGAGGGTGCGGTCACCGACAAGGACATGGCCCTGGCGGCTCGGATCGATGAGCTGGTGGCGGCGACGGTCCCCTCGGACTGACCCCGCGGGGCGTCGGCCCTCGTTGGTCCGGCGCAGGGTCGGCCTGGTGCCGGCGGCCGGTCATCGGGCCAGCGAGGCCGTGACCGCCGGCCTTTCGACGCGTGGGTGGTCTTCGTCGGGGGAGGGCTCAAGAGCCGTTCGAGGGCGGGATCACCGAGATCGTGCCCTGAGCCACGGCGCACAGCGTCTCGACGCCTTCCTCGTCCACCGCGAACAGATCGCACCGGCAGACCACGCGGCTACGGCCCGAACGCACGACCCGGCCATGGGAGCGCAGCACGGTTCCGGTCGCGGGGCGCAGGTAGTCGATGGTAAAGCCGGTGGTGAGGACCGAGGCGCCGGCCACGGTTCCCGCTGCGAAGGTGAGCGTGTTGTCGGCCGCGTAGCTCAGGACCCCGCCGTGCAGGTATCCGTTCTGTTGGAGCAGGTCCTCGCGGATGTCCAGTTCCAGGATGGCCTCCGCGTCACCGAAGGCCGTCAGGCGGGCGCCGATCAGGCCGCTGAAGGGCTGTTCCGCCAGGATCTTTTGGGCGAACTCCAGACCGGCGTCGTTCATGGGGTCCCCTCGGCTCTCACTTTGATAGTGAAGTGAGGTTCTCGCGAACCAGGAGCCTCTGTCAAGATTCGACCCATGGCCGAACCCGATCAGCGCCTGTACTTCCTCCTGCAGCGAGCCGCGCACCGACTGCGCACCGACGCCGACCGTCGCTGTCTGGAAGCCGCAGGCGTCACCACCGCCCAACTCGGGGCCCTGTTCGCCCTGCGCGACCGCCCCGGCATCACCCAGCAAGAGCTCGCTCGCACCCTGGGATCGGGCGAGTCCGCCATCACCTCCCTGGTGGCACGGCTGACCAAGGCCGGACTGGTCACCAAGGACACCCACCCCGCTCAGTATCGTGCGGTGGTGCTGAGACTGACCTCGGCGGGGGAGGAGAGTCTGGCCGCCGCCCGACCGGAGATCGATCGGTTCAACACCGAGGCGCGGGCGCTGTTGGGGGAGGAGGGGTTCGATGGGGCGGTGGAGGCTCTGCGGAGGTTGGCCCTTTGGGAGCCCTGAGGGATCGGGGTGTCCTTGGGGTCTTTAGGATCGGTTCCCATGACCGAAGACGCTCTGTCCGTTTCCCGTGCCTATGACGAGGTCGCCGAACTCTACGCGGAGCACGCGGGTTCGGCCTTCGCGGTGGATCCGTTGCATCGGGCCATGGTCGACGCGTTCGCGGACATGGTGTGTTCCTCCGGTGGTGGGACGGTTTTGGACGCCGGTTGTGGGCCCGGGCACATCAGCGCTCACCTGGTGCGGCGGGGGTTGGCGGTGGTGGGTGTGGACCTGGCGCCGAAGGCGTTGGTCCTGGCCGGCGACGGCTGCCCGTCCGGGGGGTTCGTGGTGGGACGGTTGGAGGAGCTGCCGCTGGTGGGCGGTTCCGTGGCGGGGGTGTTGTCCTCGTACTCGATCATCCATACCCCGCCTGAACGCCTGCCCGGTGTCCTGGCTCAGATGGTGCGTGTCCTGGCCGGTGGTGGGTATTTGTTGGTGTCCTTCCAGAGTCAGGAGGACCCTACCGGGCCGGTGGAGGTCTTCGATCACCAGGTGGCCACGGCCTACCGCTATGGCGTCGACCATGTGTTGGCGCCGTTGCGTGAGGCGGGGATAGTGGAGGTGGCCCGCTGCGTCCTGGCCGGGCGTGAGGATGCTCGACGCGGGTTCGCCCAGGCGCATCTGTTGTGCCGCAAGGAGCATCCGAGCACGTGAGCGGTGTCGGGCGCGGCCGGGTGGGAATGGGAACGGCCCCGGCGAGCTGTTGCTCGACGGGGCCGTGGCGTGTGCCGGACAAATGCGGTGGTCGCCTCGCGGCGGGTTGCGCGACGCGATTCCGAACCGCCCGCGAGGGGCGTGGTATTCCGCGAAGGCGGTGTATGGCGCCCGGGGGACACTTGCTACCGCATCTGCCTGTAGTGGGTGTAACGGGTGGTGGGTTGTGAGTATTTCCGGGGTGGGGATGTTTACCGGCGAGGGATCGGGTAGGGGATTGGGTGAGCACCTGCGCACCCCGGGGATCAAGGGGGCGGCCGTAACGGCCGATTGGTCCCGGGTCGTCTGAGGCGGGTGTGGGGCCGGGCGCCTACGGGGGTTGTGCGCGCGGCCTGAGCCGGACCCTCGTTATCGGGGGATGTGCGAGATCCGGCGTAGACGGGAGCCCCCGCGGTCTTGGGCCGCGGGGGCTTTTCCCTGTCCGGGGTCAGGTGTGGGTGGTGCCTTTGACGTAGTGGGCCAGGTGTTGGCCGGTCAGGGTGGTGGCCTGGTCGATGAGGTCTGTCGGGGTGCCTTGGAAGACGATGTGTCCGCCGTCGTGTCCGGCTCCGGGGCCCAGGTCGATGATGTGGTCGGCGTGGGCGATGACGGCCTGGTGGTGTTCGATGACGATGACGGTGGTGCCGGTGTCGACGAGTTGGTCGAGCAGGGTGAGGAGTTGTTGGATGTCGGCCAGGTGGAGGCCGGTGGTGGGTTCGTCGAGGATGAGGATGTTGTCCTTGCCGCCCATGTGGGTGGCGAGTTTGAGGCGTTGGCGTTCGCCGCCGGAGAGGGTGGTCAGGGGTTGGCCGAGGCTGATGTAGCCCAGGCCGACGTCGTGTAGGCGGGTGAGGATCTTGTGGGCGGCGGGGGTGTGTGCGGGGCCCTGGTCGAAGAAGGTGTGGGCTTGGTCGACGGACATGGACAGGACTTGGCTGATGTCGTGTCCGTCCAGGTGGTGTTGGAGGACGGCGGGGGCGAAGCGTTTGCCTTCGCATACGTCGCAGGTGGTGGTGATGCCGGCCATGATGCCCAGGTCGGTGTAGGTGACGCCGATTCCTTTGCATTGGGGGCAGGCGCCTTGGGAGTTGGCGCTGAACAGGGCGGGTTTGACGTTGTTGGCTTTGGCGAAGGCTTTGCGGATGGGGTCCAGGAGCCCGGTGTAGGTGGCGGGGTTGGAGCGGCGTGAGCCGCGGATGGGTGCTTGGTCGATGGCCAGGACGTCGTCGCGTCCGGCCAGGGATCCGTGGATGAGGGAGGTCTTGCCGGAGCCTGCGACGCCGGTGACGACGGTCAGGACGCCCAGGGGGATGTCGGTGTCGACGTTCTTGAGGTTGTGGGTGGTGGCGCCGCGGATGGGCAGGGTGCCGGTGGGGGTGCGCACGGTGGGTTTGGGTGTGGTGCGGTCGGCGAGGTGGCGGCCGGTGGTGGTGGGGGCTGTGCGCAGTTGTTCGACGGTGCCTTGGAAGGTGATGTGTCCGCCGTTGGTGCCTGCTCCGGGGCCGAGGTCGACGACGTGGTCGGCGATGGCGATGGTGTCGGGTTCGTGTTCGACGACCAGGACGGTGTTGCCTTTGTCGCGAAGGCGCAGCAGGAGGTCGTTCATCTGTTGGATGTCGTGGGGGTGCAGGCCCGCGGTGGGTTCGTCGAAGACGTAGGTGACGTCGGTGAGGGAGGAGCCCAGGTGGCGGATGAGTTTGGTGCGTTGGGCCTCGCCACCGGAGAGGGTGCCCGCGGGGCGGTCCAGGGAGAGGTAGCCCAGGCCGATCTCGACGAAGGAGTCCAGGGTGTGGGCCAGGGTGGTGAGCAGGGGCGTGACGGTGGGTTCGTTCAGGTCACGGACCCAGTGGGCGAGGTCGCTGATCTGCATGGCGCACAGGTCGGCGATGCCTGCGCCGTTGATCTTGGCGGAGCGGGCGGTGGGGTTGAGGCGGGTGCCCTGGCATTGGGGGCAGTCGGTGAAGGTGACGGCGGTGTCGACGAAGGCGCGGATGTGGGGTTGCATCGCTTCGCGGTCCTTGGCCAGGAAGGTTTTGCGGAGTTTGGGCAGGAGGCCTTCGTAGGTGAGGTTGACGCCTTCGACCTTGACCTTGACGGGTTCGTGGTGCAGGAGGTTGTGGAGTTCTGTGGGGGTGTAGTCGCGGATGGGTTTGTCGGCGTCTACGAGTCCGGAGGCGGCGTAGAGGCGGGTGGTCCACAGGTTGTCGGATTTGTATCCGGGGATGGTGAAGGCGCCTTGGTTGATGGATTTGGTGTCGTCGTAGAGGTGGGTGAGGTCGAAGTCGGTGATCTTGCCGCGGCCTTCGCAGTGGGGGCACATGCCGCCTTGGCGGCTGAAGTTGACCTTGGTGGCTTTGGCTTGTCCGCGTTCGACGGTGATGGCGCCGCCGGCGCGGACGGTGGGGACGTTGAAGGAGAAGGCGTTGGGTGCGCCGATGTGGGGTTGGGCGATGCGGCTGTAGAGGATGCGCAGGAGGGCATTGGTGTCGGTGGTGGTGCCGACGGTGGAGCGGGGGTCGGAGCCCAGGCGTTCTTGGTCGATGATGATGGCGGTGGTGAGGCCGTGGAGGAGGTCGACGTCGGGGCGGGGGAGGGTGGGCATGAAGCCTTGGAGGAAGGCGCTGTAGGTTTCGTCGATCAGGCGGCGTGATTCGGCGGCGATGGTGTCGAAGACCAGGGAACTCTTGCCGGATCCGGAGACGCCGGTGAAGACGGTGAGTCGGCGTTTGGGCAGGGTGAGGTCGACGTTGTGGAGGTTGTTGGCGCGGGCGCCGTGGATGTCGATGGTGGGGTGGTCGTCGGCGGGGTGGGTGGTGTTCATGTGTGCTCCCGGTGTGTGCCTGTGCTGGTCAGGCTATGCCGGGGGTGGGGGTGAGGCTTCTTTGTTCGTGATGGGTGTCGGGTGGGTTTTGGGTATGGGTGTGGCCCCGGTCGGGGTGGTGGCCGGGGTGTGAGGGTGGGGGTGTCAGCGTAGGTGGGAGCGGCGCATTTTGCCTGAGGCGGTGCGGGGGAGTTCGTTGACGAAGTCGATTTTGTGGGGTGTGGCGTGGGGGGCGAAGTGGGTGGCGACCCAGTCGCGTAGTTCGTCGGCGAGTTCGGGGGTGGGGTGGGTGTGGGGTCGCAGGACGATGCGGGCGCCGACGAGGTGTCCGGCGATGTCGTCGGGGATGGCGTAGACGCCGACTTCGTCCACGGCCGGGTGGGTGGTCAGGACGGCTTCGACTTCGGTGGGGCCGATGCGGTAGCTGCGGGTGATGATGGCGCCGTCGTCGCGGGTGTTGAAGTGGAGGTTGCCTTGGCGGTCGATGATGCCGGTGTCGCCGGTGAGGTGGTGGGTGTGCTCGGGGTTGTGGCGGATGTCGATGGTGTTGTCGTAGCCGTGGTAGCCCTCGAACCAGTCCAGGGGGCTGGTGGGGTGGTGGATGGCGATGCGTCCGAAGACGCCGGCGGGTGCGGGTTGGTCGTCGATGGGGTCCAGGACGTGGATGTTCCAGCCGGGTAGGGCGGGTCCGATGGCGCCTGGGGGTAGGTGGTGGGTGTGTTCGGGTAGTTCGGGGTCGTTGGGGATGCCGGCGCACCAGCCGAGTTCGGTTTGTCCGTAGTGGTCGCGGATGGGGACGCCGAAGAGGTCGGTGGCCCAGTCGATGACGTCGGGGGCGAGGGGTTCGCCGGCGCTGGCCAGGTTTTGGACGATGATCTCGGGTGGCAGGGCTTTGGTGGCTGCGCGCAGGGTGCGGTAGGTGGTGGGGTCTGAGGCGAAGTTGGTGACTTGGTGTAGGCCGAGGACGTCGAGGGTGAGTTCGGGGTCGAAGAAGCCTGCTCGTAGGGCCAGGGAGTTGTGGCCGGCGAGTAGGGGTGAGATGAGGCCGTGGTAGAGGCCGTAGGCGGAGCCGGGGTCGGCGGTGTTCCAGTAGGTGTCGTGGTCGGTGAGGCCGAGTCCGTGGTGGTGGTAGGCGTGCATGGCGGCCAGGGCGCGGACGGGGACGCGGGCGCCGCGGGGTGGGCCGATGAGGTTGGAGACGTAGAGCAGGGCCAGGGTGGTGTCGGCGGTGGTGGTGGGTGGGGGTGGTGTGGGGTTGGGGTGGGTGGTGAGGGTGGTGAGGGTGTGGTCGCCGGGGCGTAGGGGGTGGGTGCCGGTGGTGGCGATGTGCCAGGTGGGGGGTGTGGGGTGGTGGGGGCCGGGGTCGAGTTTGGTGCGGTATTCGTCTTGGCAGATGACCAGGTGGGCGCCTGAGTCGGTGAGGCGTTGGGTGATGGCGTGGGGGGCCAGGGAGGACAGGAGGGGGACCAGGACCGCTCCTAGGCGCCAGGTGGCCAGGGCGGTGATGGTCAGGTCGATGCCTTTGGGCATGAGGGTGGCGATGCGGTCGCCGGGGTTGATGTCGAGGGTGGCCAGGCCGGCGGCCAGGGCGGTGGAGCGTTGGTGGAGTTCGCCGAAGGTGAGGGTGGTGGCCTCCAGGGTGGGGCCGATTTCGGTGGTGGCGGTGGTGTGGGGGTTGTGGCGTTCGCAGAGGAGGTGGGCCACCGACGTGGTGGGGGTGTGGTAGGTGGCGATCCAGTCGCGTAGGAGTTGCGCCGGGTCCGACATCGGTGGTGTTCCTTGTTCTTCGGGTGGTGGGTGGTGTTTCAACACTATGTGCATCTGTGGGTCGCGTCTCACTGGTGGGTGGGTGCAGGATGTGGTCATGGACAGTGCTCTTGTGGTGGAACGTTTCGGTTTGGGTGAGGATGTTCGGGGGTGGTTGGCGCAGGCTGAGGCGTTGCCGGGTGCGGGGTTGAGTGTGCCGGTGGGTGCTGGGGCGGAGCGGGTGTGGGAGTTGTTCGCTTTGGCCGAGGCCGATCGTGTGGAGGTGGCGGACCTGTGGCCGGGTGAGGGTGATGGCGGTTGGCCGCCGGAGTTGTGGTACTTGGTGGATTTGATGTGTCGGCGATTGTGGGCCGATCGGGATCTGCCGATGGGGGAGTGGCGTCCTTGGCCGAAGTTGGTGGAGGTGGAGGACGCGCGGGTGCGGATGGCGTCGCTGGTGGCGTTCGCCGCGATGGTGCCCGAGCAGTTCGCCCGGCATGCCTCGTTGGGGATCGAGGAGTCGGTGACGGTGGCGACGTTGGCGGATGTGGGTGTGCAGGTGGCCCGGTCGCGGTGGTTGTTCGGGCGTTTGAGTGTGGAGACGGCGGCGTGGGTGGCGGCGCAGTTCCGGGGTCGGTTGTATTGGGTGGGCGGGTTGCAGTTGGAGCCGGCTCGTTTGGGTGATCAGGGGCCGGTGACGTGGTATTCGCCGCAGGAGGCGGCGGGGTCGGGTCCGGGGATGGGTGTGGGCGATCCGGTGTTGCGGTTGCACATCCCCACGGGTGGGTTGGATCCGGTTTCGGTGGATGGGGCGTTGGCGCGTGCGCGTGGGTTCGCTCGGGAGCATTTGGGGATGGATCCGGTGGTGGCCACGTGTACGTCGTGGTTGTTGGATCCTTATTGGGGTGAGGTGTTGGGGGAGGGGTCCAACATCGTGCGGTTCCAGCGCAGGTTCACGTTGGTGGGTGAGGGGTCTCCGGGTGAGGGGGATGTGTTCCGGTTCGTGTTCGGGATGGCGCGGGTGGATGTGGGGGCGGCGCCGCGGCGGACCCGGTTGGATCGGGCGGTGGTGGAGCGGTTGGAGTCGGGTGAGGGTTTGAGGGTGTGCACGGGCTGGTTGCCGTTGCCGTGAGGTGTGTGGTGTGGGGGTCGCCTGGTGTGGGTGGCCCCCTTTTTTCTTTGTGCTTGGGGGTTGTGGGTCGGGGCATTTTGCCGCCGCCAATGATGGGAGCCCTGGGCGGGTGGTCGGTTCCCTGGTGGGGTTCTTCGACTCGGGTGCGGGGTGGGTCCTGTGGGGTGTGGTCCTTAGGGATGTTGGATGTGGCCGTCTCGGTGGGAGGGCTGTGTGGCGGAAGGTGGGGGCTTTGTTGTGCGCGGAGGGGTTCGTCCGGGTGTTGTCCACCGGTACCTCCGATGCCGAGGGCGCTGACGGGAGGATGCTGCCGGAGCTGGGCGTGCTGGAGCTTTCGGAGCGAGTGGTCGGGCCGGGGCGGGCGTTGTTGTCGGGTCGGGTGATGGGGTTTGGGCGCCGAGGTGGGTGTGTGTCGGTGGTCGTGGGGAGGCCCGCGACCATTCAACTTGACATAATGTGCATTATCGGCGTTTTGGGGAGGCCTGTGGGGAAGGGGTTCTTGTGTCTGTGTGGGTGTGAGGGAACGCGGCGTGGGCCGGCTGTGCGTCCGTCGAGGTGGGTCTTGTGGCGGGCTGGTGTGTGGTGCTGAGCGCGGTGGGTCGTCCACGGGTCGGCGAGCTCGGGCCGGCGTCGAGGGGCGTTGTCGGGTGATCGTCGATTCGGGGCGCTGTGTGTGCCTGGTGGCCGAGCGTGATGCCTGCGAGTTCGAGCCTGGCGCACGTGTGGGTGTTCGGGCAGGTCGTTGGTCTGTGGCCTGTGGACGACGGCGTTGTCCGGTGTGTGGGTCGCGCAAGGGTCGTCGGCGGCTTGCGTCCTGATGCTCACCCGGAGTGGCCTGGGTGTTCGTGCGCTGCGGCCCCGACCGCGCCCTCGCCGGCACGGGTGAGCACTCGGGGCCGTGGGTCTCCCCGTTCGCGGCTCGGGCCGGTGGTGGGTGTTTCCGAGCGACCACTCTCGCTGGGCGATATCTCCATGTTTCATGCATAAACGGTGTTATGCATCATTTTGAGGTGTTTTGGCGACACATGACCGTTTTAGCGTGCGAGTGACGAAGAGGCATGGCAGGTAGTGCACGCCCCCTCTTGCCTTGTGGCCGGGCAGGTGCTTGCGCCACTCCTCTCTGCCCCCGTGCTTTCGAACAGATGTGCGCCTGACTGATGGGGTCCGGCTTCCTCGCGTAGGCACGAACCATCGCCCCTTCTCCCCCGCCTCGGCGGCCCAAGAGCCGGCGTCCGTCCGTATTTCGACTGAATGCGCAGTTCAGGTCGGGTGAACACACGCTCCCGCTCCCCCGGCGCCGGCGCTCACAGTCCCAGGGCGGCACGCACCTGAGGGTGTTCGAACGTACGTACACACCAGGCGAAGTGGCCGTCCTCGCCCCGATCCGAATAGGCGTTGGCGCCCGCCAGCCCATAGGCGGCCCGATACACCAGCGCGCGCTCGCGCTCGATGCCCGACTCCCCCACCCATCGGGCCAACAGGGTCTGGTCGAACTCGCGGGCTCGGGGCCCGTACATGTCGTAGAACCCGGCGGCGGTGGCGGTGTCGAACAGCGGATCGCCCGCCGTGGTGTGAAAACCCCAGTCCAGTACCGCGGTGGGCTCGCCTTGGGGGGTGGCCAGGATGTTGGGCGGGCACAGGTCGCCGTGCACGATGCGCGCGGGTGGGTCGGGGACGCGGTGCAGGCGTTGGGTCAGTGCGCCCAGCAGGGTGTCCAGGTCGGGAAGGGCGGCGCGCAGGGAGGGGGCGAAGCGCCTGGTGCGGCGTTGGACCAGGGCGGCCAGGGCCTGTCCCCACATGGTGTGGCCCTCCCACAGGGGGCGGGTCTCGTCCAGGACCGGTAGGGCCCGGGTGGCGGCTCCGGCGTGTGTGCGGGCCAGGGCGGCCAGGACGTCGGTGAAGGTGTCCTGGGCTTGGGCGTGGGTGAGGGTGCCTTGGGTGAGCAGGGTGTCCAGGGCGGTTCCCCTCAGGTGGGGTTCGATGGTGATGGTGGTGTCGTGGTGGTGGCGGATGTGGAGGATACGGGGGGTGGCGAAGGGTGGGTGTTGGGCGGCGAGTTCGTCGTAGAAGGCTTGGAGGGGCAGCAGGTCGGTGCTGGTGCGGGTGTGCCAGGCCTTGGCGATGAGGTCGTCGCCCAGGGGGCCCGGGCCCAGGTGGTGGACGGTGCCTTCCATGCCTTGGCCGAGGGGGCGGGTGTGGTGGTGGCCCCATTGGGCGTAGGTGGTCTTTGTGGTCATGGTGGGGATCAGGTTAGTTCCTGTGTTCGGGGGCCGTGGGTGTGCGACGCTCCCCCGGTGTGGAAGGGGATCGGGGGCCCTCGCCGTTCGGGGTGGGTGGTGCGCGCACACCCGTGCCGAAGCGGGCAGGATGTGGGGTATGAGTGGCGATGCTGTGTTGGTGGAGCAGGCGATCGAGCGGTATTTGGTGGCGCGGCGGGCCGCCAAGCCCTCGCCGCACACGGTGGCGGCCTACCGGCGGGATCTGGTGGCGGTGTCGGGGTGTGCGGCGCGGGTGTTGGGGTGTGGTGTCGATGGGGTGGTGTTGGGGTCGTTGACCTCGCAGGTGTTGCGGGAGGCGTTCGCGGATTTCGCCGAGGAGCGGGCGGCTTCGAGTGTGTTGCGGGCGTGGTCGACGTGGAACGGGTTCTTTTCGTTCTGGGTGGCCGAGCAGGTGGTGGCGGGTAATCCGATGTCGGCGGTGCCGCGGCCGCGGGTGCGTCCTTCGACTCCCAAGCCGTTGATGGGTGAGGACACCCCGGAGCGGTTGTTGGAGGCGTTGGCGCGGGGTGCGCGTCGGGCGCGGGATCCGTGGCCGGAGCGGGATCTGGCGGTGTTGGCGTTGGCGTTGTTGACGGGGATGCGGTCGGCGGAGATGTTGTCGCTTCGGGTGGAGTCGTTGGGTGGGCGCCCTGGGGAGCGGCGGATTCGGGTGGTGGGCAAGGGGGGTGGGGAGCGGGTGTTGCCGATCGAGGTGCCGTTGGAGGCGTTGTTGGAGGCGTATTTGGTTTCGCGGCGGGCGCGGTTCGATGGTCCGGTGCGGGGGTCGGACGCGTTGTTGGTGGACAACCGGGGCCAGGGGTTGCGTCGGGGTGGGTTGCAGTACTTGGTGAAGCAGTGTTATCGGCATGCGGGTGTGCATGATCGGGTGGCGCGGGGGACGTTGGTGCACGCGTTGCGGCACACGTTCGCTACGAGGTTGGCCGAGGACGGGGCCTCGGTCACCGAGATCATGCATTTGTTGGGGCATGCGTCGGTGACGTCGTCGCAGGCCTATATCGAGGTGACGTCCAGGGCTCAGCGGGAGGCCGCCGGGTCCAATCGCACCTATGGGGTGTTGCGGAGGTTGGCTCAGGAGGGGGCTTGAGGGGGTGGCGTGGTGGCTACTCTGTTGGGCGTGAACGAGTCGAGTTTTGTTGTGTCCAGTGTGAACGTGAACGGGTTGCGTGCGGCCTCCAGGAAGGATCCTGGGTTCGTGTCGTGGTTGGGGGCCACGGAGGCGGACGTGGTGTGTTTGCAGGAGACGCGTGCCGAGGCCGATCAGTTGCCGGCTCATGTGGTGGAGCCGGATGGGTGGCATGTGGTGTTGTGTCCTGCGGTGGCCAAGGGTCGTGCGGGGGTGGCGATCTATTCGCGGGTGGTGCCCGATGCGGTGCGGGTGGGTTTTCCGGGCACGGAGTTCGAGGACGCGGGCCGGTATGTGGAGGCTGATTTCGGTTCGGTGACGGTGGCGAGTTTGTATCTGCCCTCGGGTGAGGTGGGTACGCCGCGTCAGGAGGAGAAGGAGCGTTTCATGGAGATGTTCCTGCCCTTTTTGGTGGAGCGGCGTGCGGAGGTCGAGGCGTCGGGGCGTGGGTTGGTGGTGTGCGGGGATTGGAATATCGCGCACACTGAGGCGGATTTGAAGAATTGGCGGGGGAATCGGAAGAATTCTGGGTTCTTGCCGCAGGAGCGTGCTTGGTTGTCGCGGGTTTTCGATGAGGCGGGGTATGTGGACGTTGTGCGTTCGTTCTTCCCTGACCAGGAGGGCCCGTATTCGTGGTGGTCGTATCGGGGTCGGGCCTTTGACAATGACACCGGGTGGCGGATCGATCTTCAGGTGGCCACGCCGGGTTTGGCGGGTGGGGCACGTGAGGGTGTGGTGGAGCGTTATCCCTCGCGTGAGGAGCGTTGGTCCGATCACGCGCCGGTGACGGTGCGTTACGCGGTACGGGGATGAAGGGGGGTTCGGTGATGGGTGTGCCGATCGTGTTGGTGCACGGGTTGCGGTTGTCGTCGAGTATGTGGCGGCCGCAGTTGGAGTTGTTGCGTGCGCAAGGGCGCACGGTGGTGGCACCGGATCTGCCCGGGCACGGGTCGCGGCGGGGTGAGGAGTTCTCGCTGGGGCGTGCGGTGGACACCGTTTCGGAGGCCATCGATGAGGTGGGTGGTGGTGCCTTGTTGGTGGGTTTGAGTTTGGGTGGGTTCGTTTCGATCGCCACGGCGGGGGTGCTGGGGCCGGGTCGGGTGGCGGGGTTGGTGGCGGCCAGTTGCACGGCCAAGCCGGCGCAGTCGCTTGCGCAGGTGTATCGGATTCCGGCGGCGTTGATGGATCGGTTGCCCGATAAGGGGGCCACGCTCAATGAGCGTTTTCATCGGTTGACGTTGCGTGATGGTGCGGTCGATGCGGTGTTGGATGGTGGGTTGGCGGTGGAGGCGGCCACGGCGGTGATCGATGAGATCTCTGATATGGACGCGATCGCGGCGTTGCGTGCTTATGAGGGTCCGGTGTGGTTGATCAATGGGGCGCGTGATCATTTCCGGATCCATGAGAAGCAGTTCTTTGATGCTTGTGGTGATGGGCGGTTGGTGAATGTTCCGCGGGCCGGTCACATGGTGAGTTTGGATCAGCCGGTGAATTTCTCGCGGATCGTGGGAGATGCGGCCGATGTGGTCTCGGTCGGGCAGGGGCGTTCGGTGGTGGAGGCGGGCACCGAGGAGCGTGCTCGGGCGCAGGCCGAGCAGGAGCGCGCGGAGCTGGAGTCCGACGGGATGTGAGGTGTGGGGGCGCGGGGGTGCGGGGGTGTGGGCCCGGGTGGGTCCACTCCCCCGTTCTTTTGTGTGTTCAGGTGCGGTGGGCGGGGTCGTCGTTGGAGGTGCGTTGGCGTGGTGGGCTGAACAGGGCCGCGGGCCTTGGGCGCTCGGGTAGGCGGAAGAAGATCATGGGGTTGTGGGTGGACTCGTGTACAGGGGTGTGCAGGTCGAGTTCGTCTTTGAGGTCGCTCAGGGCCCGGTGGTGGTGGGGTGCGCGGGCGGCCGAGGCGGTGAAGTAGTCGGTGGTGTTGTCGGCGAGCCATTTGAGGACGACGGCGCCTTCGGTGAAGGGCAGGGCGTAGCGCTGGTGGAAGACGTCGTGGACGCTGATGGGGATGTGGGCGGGCAGGGTGGGCAGTAGGTGGTGGATGTACCAGCGGGCGAACCAGCCGTTGTGTGCGGCGTCCAGGAACAGGTAGTCGGTGCGGGCGGGCATGTGGGTGATCTTGGCGCGTACGTCGCCTTGGGTGAAGGTCCAGCGGTCTTGGGTCAGGTCTTGGGGTACGTGGCGGGTGGCGTGGTCGACGATGTCGAAGGAGTGCAGGTGCCCGGTGCCGTTGTCGCGTAGGGCGGACAGGATCCAGGTGGTGGACCAGCCGTAGTAGGTGCCGATCTCTACGACGTTGGCGGGGCGGTGGTGGCGTAGGAGCAGGTAGGTGATCTCTGCTTCGAGGTCGTCGAGTTGGGGGGTCATGGTGGGGTCGGCCTGTTGGTGGTGGTGGCGTAGTTGGTCGCGTACGCGGGACAGGTCGTGGTGGTGTGTTCGGTACAGGTGGGTGATGAGGTCGAGGTCGATGGCCGCTGGTGTGGTCATGGTGGTCTCCCCCGGTGATGTGCTGCCCTTTTGAGTGCTGAACGTAGCAGTGTTGTTACTTTCTGTTGGTGGTGGTGTGGGGTGTGTCGTGTTCTCAGGTGGGTCGGGCGGGTTGGATGAGGCCGGAGTCGTAGGCGGCGATGACGGCTTGGGCGCGGTCGCGTACGCCGAGTTCGGTCAGGGTGTTGGACACGTGGGTTTTGATGGTTTGTAGGCCCAGGTACGGGTGTGCGGCGATTTCGGTGTTGGTGAGGCCTTGTGCGATGAGGGTGAGGGTCGAAGCGGCGCGGTGAGGTGGCCCATGGTGGGGATGGTTGCACAGGGGGCGGGTGTGCGCCTCCCTCTTGGGGGAGACGGGATCGTGGTGGTGGGTTCGTTGGTCGTTGGGCGCGGGGTTTGGGGGAAGGGTGGTGATCCTTTCGTCCTATGGTGGGGCGTGTGAGAGGCAGTGAGAGATCGTCGCGAGAGACGACACAGGACGAGGACGGGTCGGGGCTGGCGCATTCGCTTCGCCGCCGGCACATGGCTTTGATCGCGATCGGCGGTTCGGTGGGGGCCGGGCTGTTCATCGGTTCGGGTGCGGTGATCCAGACCGCGGGTCCGGCGGCGATCTTGTCCTATGCGTTGGCCGGGGCTTTGGTGTTCTTGACCTTGCGCGCGTTGGGCGAGATGGTCGTGGCGGTGCCGGCGGGTGGGTCTTTTTCCGACTATGCGCGGTTGGCGTTCGGTCCGCGGGCGGGGTTCACCATCGGGTGGGTGTACTGGTGGATGTACGCGGTGTTGGTGGCCGCGGAGTCGGTGGCCGGTGCCACGATCCTTGGGCAATGGGTGGATGTGCCCGGTTGGGCGTTGGCGCTGGTGGTGTTGTTGGCCATGACGGTGGCCAACCTGATCTCGGTGAAGGTGTTCGCTGAGACCGAGTCGTTGTTCTCGCTGGTCAAGGTCGCCACGATTGTGGCGTTCTTGTTGGTGGGCGGGTTGTACGCGTTGGGGTTGTGGAGTGGCTCGGGTGGGTCGTCGGTGGCCAACCTGTGGCAGATCGGTGGGTTCGCTCCCAATGGGTGGGTCGCGGTTCTGGGTGCCACGGTGGTGGTGTTGTTCGCCTTTGGTGGGGTGGAGATCATCACGGTGGCGGCCGGGGAGAGTGATGAGCCCGAGCGTGGGGTGGCCTCGGCGATCACCAATGTGCTCTGGCGGATCGGTCTGTTCTATGTGGCCTCCATCGTGGTGGTGGTGATGGTGGTGCCGTGGAATTCCACGGAGTTGGACCGTAGTCCGTTCGTGGTGGTCATGGAGACCGTGGGTGTTCCGGGTGCGGCGTTGATCATGGAGGTCGTGGTGCTGATCGCGGTGTTGAGTGTGCTCAACGCGGCGATGTACACCTCTTCGCGGATGTTGTTCACGCTCACTCGTCAGGGGGACGCGCCGCGTGTGTTGCGTGGCACCAATCGGCGTGGGGTTCCGGTGCGGGCGATTCTGTTGGGCACCGTGGTGGGGTATGCGGCGGTGGTGGCCGACTATTTGTTCCCGGGTCGGGTGTTCGGGTTCTTGGTGGCCTCCATCGGGGCGATCCTGTTGGTGTTGTTCTTGGTGATCTGTGCTTCGCAGTTGGTGTTGGGTGCTCGGGTGCGTCGTAACGCTCCTGAGCGGTTGACGTTGCGGATGTGGGGTTTTCCGTATCTGACGTGGGCGACGTTGTTGGGGTTGGGGGCGGTCTTCGTGTCCATGGCGGCGTTGCCCGAGCACCGTCAGGCGTTGTGGGCGTCGGTGGGTGCGGTCGTGGTCGCGGTGTTGGTGTATGAGGTGCGTCGTCGGTTGGGTCCTGAGCCCAGTCGTCGGGTGTTGGGTGTGCCGGGTCGGGCGGGGCCGGAGGAGTTGGACGCGCTCGTGGGTCCGGGTTCGGTGTCTCGTGCGGGGCCCGGTTCGAGCGGGGGTGAGTCCTCTGAGCCGGAGTGATCGCGCTCACGGTGGGTGATTGTTCGGTTGTGGTGGCGTTCTGCCCTTGGGGGTGGGACGCCACCGTTGTTGTGGGGCCAGGGGTGGGGGGTGTCGTCGCTGGTGAGGGGTCTTTGACGGCGGGGTGGGTGGTTTGTCCGGGTGGGGGGCGAGGGTGCCTTGGTCGGTTTTTGTCGCTATCGTGCTGCCAACCCCTGAGAGGAGCACCCCCGTGCGACATTTCGTCGGCTTCCTGTCGGGCCTTATTTTGGGCCCGGTCCTGCTGCTGGTGTGCGGCTGGGCCTTCGCGCATCTGCGGGGCCTGTACGCCGCCGACCTGAGTGTGCTGTCGGGCACCGGACCGGTCGCTCTGGCCGGGTTGGTGGGCGTGGGGCTCCTGCTGGCCCTGGTGGCCGTGCCCCCGCGTTTGACCCCGATGTTGCCCTTCGGTGCGGCCCTGGTGTTGGCCGGGTTGAGCGTGCTCTCCCTGGTGCGCCCGCACCTGGTGGAGCGTTTGCCCGTGGTTCCGGGCAGTGAGGGCGCCTTGGCGCTGCTGCCCTTGGGCGTGTTCGTCCCCTTGGCGCTGGTGTTGTTCGCCCCGTTGTTCGTGGGCGGTCGCTGGGTGCGCTCGGATGAGGACGGTCTCAGCAAGGAGGAGTACTTCGAGGGGCTCTATGAGGACGGTGAGGGTCGCTCCGATCGGCGCAGTGCGCTGCGTTCGGAGCCGGTCGCGGCCGTGCATGAGCCTCGGCACCGCCTGGAGGACGACTGAGAGGAGTCCTGGCCCCCGCCCCACGATTCTTGCGGCCCTCGCATCCGATCTTCTCGGGTGCGGGGGCCGCGGGTCCTCTCAGCGCCAGGTGGGTCCCCACCCCTTGGAGTGGGAGACTCCGGGCGGTAGTGGTGGCAGGTCCGGTCCGGTGGTGGGGCGCTGGGGCTCGGGCGCGGGCCGGGGCGCCTCGGGTTCGGGTTCGGGGTCTGCTTCGACGTCGGTCGGGGCCGGCTCGGGGTCTTGGCCCGCTCGCTCGTCCTGGTCGGCCTGCACGTCCTGGGGCTCGGGCGTGGGCGTGTCGGTGACCTGGGGTGGGGGCACGAAGCCGCGCACCCGACCGGCGGATTCGGTGTCGGGTTCCAGCACGAGTGGTTGGGGCAGGGGTGGTTCACCCTGATCAGGGGTGTGTGAGGGCAGGGTCTCGGCCGGGGCGACGCGCTTCCACCACAGGAGTGCCTCCTCGGGCTCCAGTTCGGAGTCCACTTCCAGCCAGCCGCTCACCTGGGGGTGGCGACGTTCGGCGTTCCAGGAGCGGGGGTAGGGCTGTTCGTCCAAGATGATGACGTGTTCGCCGTCGATCCTGGGGATCTCCGCGGGTAGGCCCTCGTTCCACACCCAGGAGCCGTCGTGGGCCACCAGGTTCCACCAGCCCCACACGGTTTGGGCTTGGGGGTCGGTCTCCGCGGAGCGGTAGGCGGCGGCCCAGCGCGGGTCGGGGGGTGTTCCCGCCAGGCCTTGGGCGTTGGGGCCGATGAGGGCGGCGGCGAGCAGGGTGTGGAGTTGGAAGTTGTCGCCGATGCCGTCGAAGAGGACACGGAAGGCCCGGTGTGAGGCGCGGTCCATGATCAGGGCGGAGGTGGCCTCTGCCATGCGCAGCAGGGTGCGCACCTCGTCGAATTCGTAGAGTTGGTCGCTGAGCTGGTTGGTGATGGCCACCAGTTGGACGTGCAGGATGGGGTCGCGGCGCAGGTGGGAGCGTACCTCGGGGTGGCTGAGCATGGTTTTGCCGGCCAGGCCCAGGCGGCGGCTGGTCCACCAGCACATGGTGGCGGCGGGGGCGTCGTTGCCCAGGTGTGCGGCCACGCGTGCTTCGGCGTCGGCGGTGACGTGGTCGGGGTCGGGTGGGGTGCCGCCGCCGGTGCGGTCCCAGGCGTCCAGGAAGGCGACGGCGCCGTTGCCCATGGTGCGCAGTAGGTGGAGGATTTCGATGCCGGCGGGGCCGGGGTCGGTGTCCATTTCGACCAGGGCGCCGGCGACGACGGCCAGGTCGGCCAGGACTCCGGGGGCGGCGTGTTCGCCGGCGAGCAGGGGGGTGAGGGCTTCCAGGGCCAGTTCCCGTTCGGAGGCGGGGATTTGGGAGGCCAGGAGGTAGACCTTGTGGACGGCCGGTGGGAAGCGGTGGGGGTCTGTGGCGACGGATGCGTCGATCAGTTCTTGGAATGCGGTGCGAAACTCGTCGACCATGGCTACGTCCCCTTTCTCACGCAACCAACCTAATGTTTCATCAGGGAAGGATCGCACGTTAACGGGCTATTTCGGGTGTTATTGGTGGGTTTGTTGGTGATTCGAGATGGGATCCTCACAGCCCCAGTCGGGTGACGGCGTTGTCGTCCAGGGGGTTGGCGGTGCGGATGTAGTCGTGCACCGTGGCCGGGTTGGTCCATCTGCCCTGGCGCATGATCTCGCGGTCGGCGGCCCCGCTCAGGGCGGCCTGGGTGGCGAACCCGGCGCGCAGGGAGTGCCCACCGAAGTCGTCCGGATCCAGTCCGGCGCGCTGGGCGTAGCGTTTGACCAGGTCGCCCACGGCGCGTGGGGACATGGAGCGCTCACCGATACGGCCGTGGCGGTCCACCGAGGGCAGCAGCGGGCGCCCGGTGCCATCGGCCAGGTCCAGTTTTTCGAGGGTGGTGCAGCTGTGGGCGGTGGGCTCGGGTGCGCCTTGTAGCCCTTGCAGGTGGGAGCGAAGGGCGTGGGCGCCGTGGGTGGCGTGCACGCGCACCAGGTGTGACCAGTCGGTCAGCGCGCATACGCAGCAGGTGGTGCGGCGCCGCCCTTGGGGTAGGGCCACCTGTTGGTGTTTGCGGCCCTCTTGGTCGGTCTTGGTGGTGTGCAGGGCCACCACCACGGTGGGGGCGCCGGTGGTGGGGTCGGTGGCCAGGGTGAGGTCGTCGAAGGTGAGCGCGGCCAGTTCGGAGCGGCGCAGTGCTCCGGCGAACCCGGTCAGGAGCAGTAGGGCGTCGCGGCGTCGGGCCACTCCCCCGGGGTGTCCCTCGGCCGGGCGTGCGGCCAGTAGCCCTTCCAGGGTGGACAGGATGACGGGGGCCTTGCGGCGCGGGCGCCTTTTGCGGGTGCGGCGGATGCCGCGCAGGGTCATGCGTACGACTTCGGCGCGGGTGGGTGAGTCCAGGCCGTGGGCGCCGTGGACGGCGGCGATGGCCGCGGCTCGTCGCTCCAGGGTGGAGGGGGCCAGGGCCCAGTCGGTGTCGTCGGGGGTGCGGGCGCGGGCGCACACGGCCAGGTAGACGGCCACGTCGGTGGGGTCGGCGGGCAGGGAGGTGCGGCCCTCGGCCAGGCACCAGGCGCAAAAGGAGGTCCAGTCGGCGCGGTAGGCGCGCAGGGTGGCCGGGGATTGGGCGCCGGCCAGGAAGGTGCCCAGTAGGTGGGCCTGGTCGGCGTCGAAGCGTTCGCGTACGCGTTCCAGGGCGCGGGTGTCCACGAGTACGCCGTGGTCGTGGTGGCGCAGGCGGCTGCGTACGGTGACGGGGAGTGCGCCGTCGGTGTCGATGGTGGGTGCTTGGGTGGTGTCCACGTGTTCCATTGTGGCCGGTGGTGGTTCGGGGTCGTGTCAGGCGTGGCCGGGTGGGAGGGGTTTCAGCCGAACAGGTGGGCGCTCAGGGCGTCCCAGATCTCGGTGGGCGGGGAGACCAGGAACAGCAGGGTCAGGGATAGGGCCAGGGCCACGGCGAAGCACAGGGCGGCCATCTTGCGGCGCGTGAGCAGGGCCAGGGTGGTGCCCAGTGCGGGTATCCCCCAGGCCATGATCAGTAGCCATACCAGGGCGTTGCCCATGGCGCGCACGGCTTGGCGTTGTTGTTCGGCCATCAGTTGGGCGGCCGCTTCGGGGTCGTCCATGCGGGGGTCGCCGGGGGCCGGGTCCGTGCCCAGCCCGGCGAAGAGCAGTCCGGCCAGGGCCAGGGGTGTGCCCAGGGCCCAGGCGATCCACAGGATCACCCACAGGGCGGTGAGGCGCCGGTCGGGTGGGGAGCCCACCACCACGGGGGTGCGTTTGAGGGTGCGTTTTTCGGGTGTGGTGCCCGCGGGGACGCGTCCTTGTTCGGCCTCCCCCGTCGGGGTGGTGGCCGGTTGTTCCTGGGGTTTGCGGCGTTTGCGCTTCTTGGGTGACACGGGCCGGAGCCTACCCGGCCATGCCCAGCAGGTGAACGACCACCACGAACACCACCGGCCAGGCCAGTAGGGCCAGGGACCACAGGGCGGCGCGGCGGTCGCCGGCGACGGTGGCCACGGCGGCGGCCAGGAAGGGCAGGCCGACGGCGGCGCCGAAGGCCAGGGTGAACCATTCGGCGGCCGATCCGGCGTGGGCTTGGGCGTCCAGCCCCATCAGGTATCCCAGGGGGCCAAGGGTCAGGGCGAGCAGGGCCAGGATGGCGATGACGACGCGGATCCCGGTGGGGTGGCGGGTGTTGCGGCCGCCCTCGGGGGCGGAGGGTCGTTCAGACACGGGGGCCGTTCGGCCTTTCGACAAATGCGGGTGGTGGTCCGGGTCAGGGGCGCGCGGCGTCGCGGCCCGCGGGCATACCGGGTACCCGTCACGGGGGTGAGCCGGGGTCGTGGTGTGCCATCTAAAACGTACTCCACCAGGGATGTGTCCGAAACCTGGGAGGGGCGTGTGCCTCACTGGGCCGGCCAGGGTCGGGCGGTGGTGACCAGGCCGGTGAAGGAGGCCAAAAGGCGTAGTTCGTCCACGGTGCGGGGGGTGGTGGTGAGCAGGTCGGGTGAGTGGATGACCAGGGCGAGGAGTTGGGCGCGGGAGAGGGCCACGTTGAGTCGGTTGCGGTCCAGGACGAAGGAGGGGCCGCGGCTGGTCTGGGCGGCGTTGGAGGTGGTCATGGAGCAGATGACGGCTGCTGCCTCTTGGCCTTGGAACTTGTCGACGGTGCCCACGCGTACCCCTTCCAGGGCGGGGTGGTCTTGGCCTGCTCGGGCCAGGGCGCGGCGTAGGGCGCGTACCTGCAGGTTGTAGGGGGCCACGACCAGGATGTCGGTGCCGGTCAGGGGGCGTGGTCCTTGTTCGGGGTCGGTGGTGAGGTGTTCGTGGGTCAGGCGCAGGGCGGCTTGGAGGACCGCGTCGATCTCTTCGGGGCTGTGGGTGGTGCGGCCGGTGTGGGTGATGGGTTGTGAGTACACCCCGGGGTGCAGGGTGCCCAGGGTGCGGGTCGTGGTGGTGGGGTGGGCTTGGAGGCGTCCTTGGTAGGACAGGGCGGAGACGGGGGCGCACACGGCCGGGTGCATGCGCCTGGTCTGGTCCAGGAAGTAGCCCAGGGCGGGGTCGATGATGGCCTGGTCGGCCATCAGGTGTTGCAGGGCCGAGGCGTCGGCGCCGTCGGTGTGCACGCCTTGGACGACCTGGGGTAGTTGTTGTGGGTCGCCCAGTAGGACGAGGTTGTGGGCGGAGGCGGACACGGCCAAGGTGTCGGCCAGGGCGAATTGTCCGGCCTCGTCGATGATGAGTACGTCCAGGGGGTCGGCGATGGTGTCGGCGCCGGACATGCCCCAGGCGGTGCCGCCGATGAGGACGGGTTCGCCCTTGGTGGTGTGTTTGGTGCGCCAGTTGGCCAGGACCTGTTGGCTGGAGGGTTGGTACCAGGGGGCGTCGGGGTCCTTCTTGCCGCCGCGGGGGCGTTTGGCGGCGGCCAGGGTCAGGCCTTGGTCCCGGGCGGCGCGCAGGGCGGCGGACATGACGTTCTCCACGGCTTTGTGGCCGGTGGAGCACACGCCCACGCTGCGTCCTTGTTTGATCAGGTGGGTGATGAGTTGGGCGGCCAGGTAGGTTTTGCCGGCTCCGGGTGGGCCTTGGACGGCCAGGTAGGAGTGGTCCAGGCGGTCCACGGCGCTGATGGCGGCGTCGATGAGGTCGCCGCCGCCGGTGGGTTGTGGCAGGGGGCCCGGGGGGTTCAGGCGTGGGGGGATGCGGCGTAGGGCGTCCAGGCCGGGGTGGGCGGGCCAGGTGGGCAGTTCTTGGGCGGCGGTGTGGGCGACCCCTTCCAGGGCGCCGTCCTTGGGTTTGGGGTCGATGGGCGATCCGGGCAGGGCGGCCACGGGGGCGGCGGAGATGGTGTCCTCGGGTGGGGCGCTCTCCAACAGTTCGAGGGAGTCGGGTTCGGCGGCCAGGACCTTGGCGGGGTGGGTGGTGGCGGCCTGTCCGGGGGCTCCGGGGTGCAGTAGGTGGACGCTGTCGCCGACACCGAAGGGGTTGGGGTGGGCGCGGTCCAGGCGCATGGTCACTTCGCGGCGTGCGGTTTTTTGGCGGCCGGTGGGCTCTTGCCATCCGCCCACGTGGACCTGCCAGGGCACGGCGCAGTTGGTGTCGGTCTCCAGTTCCGGCAGGGGTGCGCTTTGGCGTTGGAAGTGTTCGCGCCAGGGCGGGGAGTTCTCGCGCCGGTAGTAGCCGACCAGGGCGGCCAGGGCGGCGCGGGGGTGGTCGTCCTCGGTGCGCTGGTCGGGGTCTTGGGACACCCCCTCCAGGAGGGGGCCGGTCAGGGCGGCGTGGCGGGCGGCCTTCTCGGCCCTTTTGCGGGCGCGTTCGGCTTCTTCCTCGGTGAGTTCGCTCTGGATCAGGGGGCGGGTGGTGATGCCCTGGTGGGTGCGGTGTTCTTCGAGCCAGTCGCGTAGGCGTGCGGTGGAGTGGCAGTCGTCGCGGTTGTAGGCGGCGATGTCGTCCAGGACCCGTTGTGCGGTGGCGGGGTCGTGTTCTTGGCGGGCGGCGAGGTAGGCGGCGTAGGCGTCGATGCTGGAGGCGGCGGTTTTGACGTCGCCGGAGCGGGTGGTGTCCAGGTAGAGGGGTTCGAGGTACTTGATGGAGTAGGAGCGTTGGGATACGCGCAGGCTCTTGCGGACCACGGTGTACAGGTCGATGAGGCGGTGTTCGCGCAGGAGCCGGTCGACTTCCTCCTCGTGGGTGTTGTACTCGGAGCTGAGGTGTTTGAGGCGGTCCACCTCGTAGGAGGCGTAGTGGTAGATGTGGGCGCCCTGGTCGGCGTCGATACGGGCCAGGGCGAAGTCGACGAAGTCCTGTAGGGCCTTTTTCTCCTGGGCGCGGTCGTGGGCCCAAAAGGCGTGGAAGGTCTCGTTGCCCTGGGGGTCTTCGGTGGTGGCGCCGAAGAGGTATTCCAGGCCTCGTCCGCCCTGGGTGGAGTGGTAGGGGTAGCCCTCCATGTCGAAGAAGAGGTCGCCGGGGGCCGGTGCGGGCAGGGTGGCCAGTCCCTCGGGTGAGAAGACCTCGGCGGTGACGGTGCCCTGGGGGTCGGTGGGTGTGCGGGTGGTGTCCTGGCGTACTTGGAGTAGGGCTTGGGCGCGTAGTTGGTCGAAGGAGCGGCGGGGCAGGGTGGTGGGCCGGTCGTCTTCGGTGGCGGCGGCCAGGGCGTCGATGGTGTTCAGGCCGGCGTCGGTGAGTTTGGTGGCCTGGTCGGTGCGCAGGCCCGCGACCAGGGACAGGTGGCGGGCCACCACGCGTCCTTGGGAGCACCAGGTGTTGTAGCCGCAGCCCTCGCAGGTGGGGCGGGGTTGTCCCCAGGTGGGGGTGGGCAGGGCGGGTTCGGTGGCCAGGTGGTCGAGTAGGCGGGTGGTGATGGTGGTCAGGATGGGGGTGAAGTCGGCGGTGGGCAGGGTGTGGGTGTGTCCGTCGCCGGTGAGCAGGTGCATGTGGTGGGGGGCGGGGCCGTGCAGGTGGGGTACGGCCTGGGCGTAGGCGGCCAGTTGGACGATGGCGGCGGGGCCGGGGCGGCGGGCGAGTTTGGTGTCCCAGGGTTCGTAGGTGCTTTGACCGGTGTGGTCGGGGCGGGGTCGGCCGGTGGTGGTGTCCAGGTCGGAGCGGATGAGGAAGTCGGCGCGTCCGTGGAAGGCGACGCGATCGGTGAGGCGGTGGTGGAAGACGCCCTGGTAGATGACGGGGACGCCGGCGGCCATGGCCTGGGCGGTCTGGTGGGCGGCGCGGGCCAGGTCGTGGTCGTCGGGTTCGGGGTCGGCGATGGTGGTGACCTGGCCGAAGACTTGGCGTAGGCGGTCGAGTTCGGCCTTTTCGTGGGCGTGGCCGTGTTGGGCGATGAGGGCGTCGACGGGTTCGGGTCGGGGTGCGCCGGGCACGTGGGCGGCCAGGGCGCTCTTGAGCGTGGTGCGGTGGTCGCATTCGAGGGTGTCGACCAGGTCGGTGGGTGAGATGACCCATCCGGAGGTGGTGCGGAACAAGGCCCTGCGCTCCCCTTGTGTGTTTCGGTGTTCGTGGTGGTGCGGGATTGTGTCACGTGGGGGTGACGTGTGGGGTTCGCCCGCTGGTGGGGTGGGGTCCCTGGGCGGGAATTGTACGCCGCCGGGGGTGGGTGGGGTGGGTGGTGACATGGATGGGGGCGCCCGGGATGTGGTCCCGGGCGCCCCTTTGGTGTGTGTGGGTGGTGGGTGTTTTAGCCGACGACCTGCCAGGAGACGGTGCCCACTCCGGAGCCGGTGCCGATGATCTCGTCGAAGGCGGCCGTGGACAGGTCCAGGCAGCGTCCGTCGATGTAGGGTCCGCGGTCGTTGATGCGCACGGTCACCGATTTGCCGTTGCCGGGGTTGGTGACCTGGACCATGGTGTCGAAGGGCAGGGTCTTGTGTGCGGCCGTCATGGCGTTGGTGTCGAAGGTTTCGCCGTTGGCGGTGGTGGCGCCGTGGAAGCCGTCGCCGTAGAAGGAGGCCTGGCAGGTGCCGCCCTCGCCGGAGCCTTCGGAGGGTGATTCGGTGGTGGTGTCCTGCTCTTCCTCCTCTTCGGGCTCGGGTTCTTCGGCGATGGTGGTGCCGGCGGCCGACTGGGATTGGGTGGCCCCCTGGCGGGCGTTTTCGGCGCGCTCGCGTAGTTCGGGGGTGACCTCTTCGTCGTCGGTGGAGGCCTGTAGTGGGTCGGGTTGGGCCTGGGGGACGCCCACGGCGGTGGTGGCCTCTTCGGGGCCGGCGCCGGAGGAGATGACGGCGGCCGCGGCGCCGCCGCCCACGACCAGGGTCAGGCCGGCGGCCGAGGCCACGATCAGGGCGCGCTTTTTGCGTGAGCGTGCGGCTGCTCGACGTGGGCCCAGTGGCGCGGGGGCCGCTGGGGTGTAGGCGTCGGCGTAGGTGGCCGTGCCGTCGTCGAGGTGGTCGTCCACCGGTGGGTTCTGGGGCTGGTGTTTGCCCACGACGCAGTCCTTCGAACGGGAACAGTTCAGGGCGGGCCCTCTCCTGGTGCTTGCGGGGCACGGTCAGGGTCAGGTGCGTGGTGCGCCTGCCCGCGTGGGCCCCCCGGGGGGTGGGGGCGGCACGGGTGGAGTGGGGCCGCCGGTGTCAATGGCGTTGCACGGGGTCTGAGCGCAGAGCTTAGGAGTAACGCGAGGGTAACGGTACCGGAAAGGGGAGGTTTGTGGAACTTCTCACCGATGTGGGCAGAGGGTCTGGTGGGGGTTTTCAGGGGTGGGTGGTGTGGGGGCGCAGGTCGGGGCGTCGTGGGGGTGGGTGTCCGTTGAAGAGGGTGTGGGCGGGATCGGGTAGGTCGATGCCGCTGAGGTGGGCCACGGCCTGGGACATGGTGGGGTTGTCCAGGTGTCCGCCCACGGCGGTGATGAGGGTGGTCATGGTGGGCAGGGGTGGTGCGTCCAGGGTGGTGATGGCGTAGCGGGCGGCCACCGCGGGGGTGCGGGAGGCTCCGGCCCAGCAGTGCACCAGGACGCTTTTTCCTTCGGCGCGCAGGGTGGCCACGGCCGCGGCGGCCTGGTCCAGGGTGTAGTGCAGGTTGGGGTTGGCGCCTGGGGAATCGTGCAGCCATACGCGTACCCAGTCGGGGCCGGGCAGGTGGGGTGCGTCGTGGGGGTGGGTGCGGCACAGGGAGACCACGGCGTCGGTGGCGGTGGGGTGGCGGCGTAGGTGGGCCAGGTTGCCCAGTAGTACGTGGGGGTCCAGGGGGTGGGGGACGGCGAAGGGGGTGAAGCGTTGACGGTCCTCTTGGTTCAGGGGGGCTTGTGGCCATTGGGCGGGGTCGGAGTGGGTGGTGATCGCTTGGAGGGCGGTGGTGATGGGGGTGTGGGGGTCGGTGTGTTCGCTGAGGTGGCGCATCGCTTGCAGGGGTAGGGCCGAGGCGCCCCAGCGGGCTCCGGCCAGGGCGCCGGTGTACAGGGCGGCGGTGTGGCCGCCGGTGCGGTGGGCGGCGGTGATGGCGTCGACCAGATGGGTGCAGGCGAAGGTTCCGCGGGAGGGGGCGTTCGCCGGTAGTGGGGTGTGGGTCAGGGCCCGCCAGGAGGCGCCGTAAGGGTTGTGGTCGGGGGTGTGTTCCAGGGCGCCGGGGTGGTCGGGGGTGTGCCCGGTACGGACCAGGGTGCGCAGGGTGTGGGCCCAGGCGCGGGCGGTGGGGTCTTGGGGAGGGTCGGTGGGGGCGGCGGTGGTGAGTGCGCCTTGCAGGGCGGTGTGGATCAGGTGGTTCAGGGTCGGGTCGGTGGTGGCCTTGGTGGGTGGGGTGCTCACCATGGCGGCCGCGGCCAGGGGGCCCAGCAGGGCGCCGGCCGCACGGTCGGGTTCGGGGTGTCGGTGGTCGCGTCGGGGGTCGGGTGGTGAGGGCACGGCCGTCCTCGTTTCGGAGGTGGGGTGGGCCGGTCCGGGTGGGCCGGCCCCTTGGGGTGTGTGCCCTGGGGTGGGATCGCTCGATCGGGGCTTGCCGGTTGTGGCCACTCCTTGTGCGGGACTCTCTCGGGTGCGCTCGGGCGGGGTGGGAAGGGCTTGGGGGTGGCGGTCCACGGCGGGGTGGACGATGGCCGGGGCCGGGCACGGGGGTGTGCGGGCCACGTTCGAGCGCGCGGCCGGGAGGTGGCCATGGAACAGGCCGGTGGCCCCGGGCGGCTTGGTCAAGGTGGGCGTGCGCCACCAAAGGTTCGGCGACCAAGGTCGGGCGGACGCAAAGGAGCTCGCGTGCGCCCAGGGTCGGGAGGAGGGCGGGTTTCAGCATGGGTGGGTTTCCAGGGCCAGGCGGTAGCCGCGTTTGACGACCGTTTGGATGATCTTGGGGTCGCCCAGGGCGGTGCGCAGGCGGGCCACGGCCGTTTCGACGGCGTGGGTGTCGGCGTCCTGGCCCAGGCAGGTGAGTAGGTGGGTGCGGCTTTGGACCTGTCCGGGGTGGTGGGCCAGGGCGCGCATGAGACGCATCAGGGTGGGCGAGAGGGTGTGGACGGTGCCGTCGACCAGGACGGCGTGGCCGCGCAGGCGCAGTCGGTGGCCGGCGATGGTCAGGGTGGGGAATCGGGCGGGTAGTGCCTGGGCCAGGGTGCGGACCTGGGCGCCGATGCGGGCGCGTTCGGGCCACAGGGTGGGGATGTCGTAAGCCATGAGGGGGCGTGCGGTGACCGGTCCCACGCACATCGCCATGACGTGGTGGCGTAGGGCGCCCACCAGGGCGGGGCCGGTGTGGGTGGTGTGGGCGTGGGTGAGCAGGCCGGCTGCGGCGGGGGCGCTGGTGAAGGTGACCGCGTCCACTCCCCCGGTGGTGATGGCCTCGATGAGGCGGTCCAGGGGTGCGGTGTGTTCGGGTGGGGTCCACCGGTAGACGGGGACCTCGATGACCTCGGCGCCGGCCAGGCGTAGGGCGGCGGTGAAGTCCGGGAGGGGTTGGCCGTGTAGTTGGACGGCCACGCGCAGGCCTTGGACACCGAGGTTCAGCAGGTGGTCCAGGACCTCGGCGGAGGATTCCGAGGGTGGTGACCATTCCTCGGTGAGGCCGGCCGCGCGGATGGCGCCCTTGGCTTTGGGGCCGCGTGCCAGTAGGCGTGAGGAGCGCATGGCCTGGAGCAGGGGTTGGGCGGTGCCCCAGGTCTCGCAGGCCTCGACCCATCCGCGAAAGCCGATGCCGGTGGTGGCCACGACGATGTCGGCGGGGGTGCGGGTGAGTTGTTCGGAGACCGTGGCCAGGCGTTGGTCGTCGCTCAAGGGGACGATGCGCAGGGTGGGTGCGGCGATGACCTGGGCGCCCTTGCGGTGGAGTAGGGCGGTGAGTTCCTCGGTGCGGCGTGCGGCGGTCACGGCGACGGTGAACCCGGCCAGGGGTGCGGTGGTGCTCACGGTGTTCCTTGGGGTGTGGTGCCGATTTGGAGCATGCCGTGGTGTTGGCGTACGGGCCAGGTGGACAGGCGGATGTTGTCGTTGTCGAGGCCCTGGCCGGTGCGCAGGCTGAAGACGTGTTTGAGCATGGGTGAGGCGATGGTGGGTTCGCCTGAGCGGTCGCCGACGATTCCGCGGGAGATGACGGCGGCGCCGGTGTGGGGGTCGAGGTTGTCCACGGCGTACAGGTGGCCGTCGTGGGTGCGGAACAGGGCGATTTGGTGGTGGTCGGGTAGCAGGACGGCCAGGCCGATCTCGGTTTCGAGGTGGTGGGTGGGGCAGGCGTCGATCCAGGTCGGTGGTGGGGCCAGGGTGGTCATGGGGTGGTCTCCTTGGTGGGTGGGAGGGTGGGCATGCCCAGGGGGGTGGGTGTGGGGACGGGTTGGTCGCGGGTGGTGGTGAAGGCGATGGTGGGGTCGGGGGTGTGCGGGGCGTTGGTGAAGGAGACGAAGCGGGCGAGTTTGTCGGGGTCGGAGAGCACGGCGGCCCATTCGTCGGTGTAGGAGGCCACGTGGTCGGCCATGGCCGCTTCCAGGTCGGCGGCGATGCCCAGGTGGTCGTCGACGATGACGGCGCGCAGGTGGTCCAGGCCGCCGTCCATGGCCTGGATCCAGGTGGCGGTGCGTTGGAGACGGTCGGCGGTGCGGACGTAGAACATCAGGAACCGGTCGATGTGGCGGATGAGGGTGTGGGTGTCCAGGTCGGTGGCGAGCAGTTCGGCGTGGTGGGGGGTGAAGCCGCCGTTGCCGCCCACGTACAGGTTCCAGCCGGTGTCGGTGGCGATGACCCCGAAGTCCTTGCTGCGGGCTTCGGCGCATTCGCGGGCGCATCCGGACACGGCGGCCTTGAGTTTGTGGGGTGAGCGCAGGCCCCGGTAGCGCTCCTCCAGGCGGATGGCCAGGCCCACCGAGTCTTGGACGCCGTAGCGGCACCAGGTGGTGCCCACGCATGATTTGACGGTGCGCAGGGACTTTCCGTAGGCGTGTCCGGACTCGAAACCGGCCTGGACCAGGCGTGTCCAGATGGCGGGGAGTTGTTCCAGGCGGGCGCCGAACATGTCGATGCGTTGGCCGCCGGTGATCTTGGTGTAGAGGTCGAAGTCGCGGGCGACCTCGCCGATGACGATGAGTTTGTCGGGGGTGATCTCACCGCCGGGGATGCGTGGCACCACCGAGTAGCTGCCGTTGCGTTGCAGGTTGGCCAGGTAGCGGTCGTTGGTGTCCTGCAGGGTGGCCTGTTCGCCGTTGAGGATGTGGCCGTGGCCTTGGGAGGCCAGGATGGAGGCGATGGCGGGCTTGCACACGTCGCAGCCGCGGCCGGTGCCGTGGGTGGCGATGAGCTCGGAGAAGGTGGTGATGGTGGTGGAGCGGACGATCTCCCACAGTTCGGTGCGCGAGTGGGTGAAGTGTTCGCACAGGGCGCTGGATTGGGTGATGCCCGAGCGGGCCAGGATCTGCTTGAGCATGGGCACGCACGAGCCGCAGCTGGTGCCGGCGCGGGTGCGGGACTTCAGCGCGGGCACGTCTTGGGCGCCGTCGTCGATGGCCTGGCACACCTGGGCTTTGGTGACGGCGTTGCAGGAGCAGATCTGGGCGTGGTCGGGCAGTTGGTGGGTGCCCGGGCCGGTCTCGCCCGAGGGGCTGATCAGGGCCAGTGGGTCGCCGGGCAGGGGTTGTCCGACCAGGGGGCGCAGGGTGGCGTAGGCGGAGGCGTCGCCGACCAGGATGCCGCCGAGCAGGGTGGTGGCGTCGTCGGACAGGACGAGTTTGGCGTAGCGGCCTTTGGCGGCGTCGTTGACGACCACGTCCAGGGCTTGGGGTGCGCCGGCGTGGGCGTCGCCGAAGCTGGCCACGTCCACGCCCAGGAGTTTGAGTTTGGTGGAGGTGTCGGCGCCGGTGAAGGTGGCGTCGCCGCCCAGGAGGCGGTCGGTGAGGACTTCGGCCATGGCGTTGCCGGGGGCGATGAGGCCGTAGATGGTGCCGTTGTGGTGGGCGACCTCGCCGATGGCGTGGATGGTGGGGTCGCTGGTGGTGCAGGTGTGGTCGATGTCCACGCCTCCGCGTGGGCCCAGGCGCAGGTCGGCGGCTCGGGCGAGTTCGTCGCGGGGGCGGATGCCGACGGAGAACACGACCAGGTCGGTGTCCAGGTGGGTGCCGTCGTCCAGGAGGAGGCGTTGTGCGCGGCCGTTGGGTCCGGGTTCGATGGCGGTGGTGGCGGTGTTGGTGTGTACGTGCACGCCCAGGTCGGTGATCAGGCGTTGGAGGAGGGCTCCGGCTCCCTGGTCGATTTGGGTGGGCATCAGGTGGGGTGCCAGTTCGATCACGTGGGCCTCAAGGCCCAGTAGGCGAAGGGCGTTGGCGGCTTCGAGGCCCAGGAGGCCGCCGCCGATGACCACGCCGGTGTGGGCGCCTTGGGCGTCGGTGGTGAGGTCGTCCAGGTCCTGGATGGTGCGGTAGAGGTGGCAGCCGGGTAGGTCGTGGCCGGGGATGGGTGGCACGAAGGGGCTGGAGCCGGTGGCCAGGACGAGGCGGTCGTAGGGCAGGGTGCGGCCGGTGTGGGTGGTGATGGTGCGTTGGGTGCGGTCGATGGCGGTGGCGCGTTCGTCGACGTGTACGTGGACGTGGGGGCCGCTCACTCGGCCCAGGGACAGGTCTTGGGTGGTGGCGCCTTCGAGGTAGGTGGACAGGGCCACACGGTCGTAGGCGGTGTGGGGTTCCTCGCCCACGACGGTGATGCGCCATCGGTGGTCGTGGTCGCGGTCGTTGAGGGCTTCGATGAGTCGGTGGCCGACCATGCCGTTGCCGATGACGACGAGTTCTTCCACGGGTGGT
This sequence comes from Nocardiopsis sp. NPDC055551, assembly GCF_053619415.1. Lineage (NCBI taxonomy): Bacteria > Bacillati > Actinomycetota > Actinomycetes > Streptosporangiales > Nocardiopsidaceae > Nocardiopsis > Nocardiopsis sp. NPDC055551. The sequence continues at coordinate 823,457 of NZ_JBSHJJ010000001.1, forward strand.
CTCCTGCGTGGTCGGGGTGGGAGGTGTTTTTCAGGCAACCGGTCGGGTGTTTCCCCGGGGTCAGATGGTGGTTTCGTGGGTGTTTCGTTGTGCTGTCGGTGCAGGGCCGGGGGTGTGTGATCGGTGGCGTGGACAGGGTGGGTGCGCCGGGGGTGGGTGTTGTGGAGCGCGGGTCGGGTGAAGTGATTTGAGGGTTGTTCTCCCCTGATCGCTGATGGTGCGTGGTTTTTCTGCTCCAGGTCTCACAAAGCAGTTCAATGACACACTCGAAGGTAGGAGTGGGGCGGGCGTCCGGGTCGGCCCTGTGTGCTGAGGAAGGGGTGTGTGCGATGAACGAGGAGGAGGTCATCGCTTTGGTGGCCGCTCTGGGGTCGGTGCGGGTGGATCGGGCGAGTAAGGAGAGTGGGGCGCCCCAGGTGGCCTGGGGCGATACCTTCCTCACCTATGAGCCGCACGGGCGGGCCGGTGGGCGGGGGTTCCAGCCGTTCGTGACGGTGGTGACCAAGGACTATCCGGGCTTTGACACCGTCTCCGACCTGGACCGGGAAGGGGTGTTCCGGGTCAACGTCGCGGTGGGAAGGGCCCTGTTCACCGAGGTGGTGGGCCACTCCCCCGCCGAGCACGCCGCGGTCGGCGCCGACGTCGACTTCACCGAGTCGGATCGGTTGTTGCCGCATCCGGTCTACGCCGTGCAGGGGTGGGTGTCGGTGGTGTGCCCGGGCCCGCGCACCGGTGACCGGTTGCGTGAACTGGTGGGTGCGGCCTGGCGGCGGGCGGTGGCGCGCCATCAGGCGCGAACCACTGGGCAGGTACCCTAGGAAAAGTTACAAATGGGGTGAGTGGTGGGAAGTAACCGGCTTCGCTCGGTGTTGTGATCGCCGAATCGAGTGTGTGCGGCGGTGGTCGTCCGGCGTCGTCGAAGTCGGCGCTCATCGACCGGGAAGGGGCCTTGGAGTTGAACGATGGCGAGCCCGAACAGGATGAGCGGGTCCCGGATGAAACGCTCCCCCGGGACCGGGGCCAGGACAGGGAGCGGGTCTTGGCCCTGCCTTTGGTCGAGGGTTTGGTGACGTTGGGTTCCGAGGACGCGCCGGTGTGCTCGGACGGAATCTGTCTCTGAGCGGGGATGACATTGAGAATCGAAGTATGGTCCGACATCGTCTGCCCGTGGTGCTACATCGGCAAGCGTCGTCTGGAGCGGGCGTTGGCGGACTTCGAGCACGCCGAGGAGGTCGAGATCCTCTGGCGTAGCTTCCAGCTGGACCCCACCTTCCCCCAGGGGGTGAGCGAGCCGGTCTATGACTCCCTGGCCAAGAAGATGAACGCCCCACGCGAGCAGGTTCAGGCCATGACCGAGCAGGTCCAGCAGGTGGCCGCCCAGGAGGGGTTGCGCTATGACTTCGCGGGCGGGGTCATGGTCAACACCTTCGACGCCCACCGGTTGACCCACCTGGCCCGTGAGCACGGTCTGGGTGATGCGGCGCACGAGCGGCTGATGAACGCCCAGTTGGTGCAGGGGCGTGTGCTCAACGACGTGGACACCCTGGTGGAGCTGGCCGGCGAGATCGGTCTGGACACCGAGCGGGCCCGCACCGTGTTGGAGGGCGACCAATACGCCGACCAGGTGCGCGCCGACATCGAGGAGGCCCGCCGCCTGGGCGCCACGGGTGTGCCCTTCTTCGTGCTGGACCGGGCCTTGGGGATCTCCGGAGCCCAGCCGCTGGAGGTCTTCAGCGCGGCGTTGGACAAGGCCTACGCCCAAAAGGGCTGATCGAGGGGTTCACCTGCGAACGCGTGAGGGGGCCGGCGTCCCGGGCAGGGCGGCGGCCCCCTTCGTCGTGTCCGGTCCCGGGGGGGCGAGGGTGCTTTCGCTCGGATGGGGGCGGTGCCCCGTCCCCGTGCGGGGAGGCGGGGCACCGGACCATGGGGCCCGGGTCCCTACTGGATGGGGATCTGGGGGATCTCACCGAAGGCGCCCGCGTACAGGGTCATCTCGGTGACGTCGGCGGCCGGGGCGGGAAAGACCGCCAAGGCCAGGTACTCCTCGCCCGGGCTGAGGGTGTGGATCTCGTCGGCGAAGTCCTCGTACTCCTCCTCGCCGGTGCTGATGCGGATCACGTAGCGGATCAGTCCGGAGTCGGCCTCCTCCAGACGGAAACCGCCCATGGTGCCCTCGGCGTACTGGGCGGGGCTGCCCGGCAGGCGCGCCTCGTCACCCTCCAGGTCCGCCTCCAGATCGCTCAGGGTGGAGTTCTGGAACCCCACCACCTGGAACAGGTAGGCGCCGTCGCGCACCAGCGGGTAGACGTTCAGGTCGATGTCGTTGTGGGAGACGGTGGTGTGCACGTCCATCTCCTCGAAGTAGGGGGCCGGGTCGGCCACGTGGCGTTGGGCGGCGTCCAGGCCTTCGGTGTCCTCGCTGTCGGTGGCGTCCATGGGCACCTCGTAGAAGAACTCCACGCGGCGGTTGCGGGCGCGGGCCTCCTCGTCGTCGTCCCCGCCCTCCTGGGCCAGGAGTTCGTCGGCGCCGCGCCCCTCGGTGGCGAAGGTGAAGCCCTGCCCCAGTTCCTCTTCGATGAGTTCACGGGCGGCCTGGGCCCGCTCCTGGGACAGGGTCTGGTTGTGGCTGTCGGAGCCGGTGGAGTCGGTGTGGCCGATGACGGTGATCTCGGTGCCCTGGGCCAGGTTCTCGCGCAGGGAGGCCGCGGTCTGGCGGATGGTCTCGGCCGCCTCGTCGGTGGGGTCGGCCTCATCGACCTCGAACATGTTGTCCGAGTGCAGGGCGATGGTCTCCTGGTCACCGGAGCGGGTGGTGGAGGCGATGGGGCTGTCGACGAAGCTCTCCATGGACTGGCGGTAGGCGTCCACGTCCAGGCCCGGTTCGGGTACGTCCTCGGGGTAGAAGATCTCCTCGGGCAGCTCGCCCTGTTCCCAGGTGTCGGGGTCGATGTGGTCGTAGACGTTGGGTTCGGGTGCTTCGGTGAACTCGTCGACGTGGGTGATGGGGACCCCGGGGACGTAACCCAGTCCGGCGCCGGTGAAGGTGAGGGTCCGTACGTCCTCGCTGGGGGCGGGGAAGTAGCGGCGCATGGGCAGGGGCAGACCTTCGTGGGTGGGCAGGAAGGGGTCGCCCTCCTCGAAGTAGGTGCCGTAGTTCTCGCCGTGCTCTTCGTTGTTCAACACCCGAAGGACCTCGCCGGAGAGCGGGTCGACCATGCGGATGGGGGCCACGGCGCTGGTGACGGTGCCGGGCAGGGGTTCGAGGATGTTGTGGGTGACGTCGATCATCATGTACTCGCCGTTGGATTCGAGTGCGTTGATGACGACCTCGAAGGCGACGTCGTTGCCGTCTTCGACGAACATGCGGCCCTGGCGGGTGTAGGGAAGCTCCGGTGCGGGGCTCTCCTGGGCCTGTTCGGGGCTCTCCTGGGCCGGGGGCCCGTCCTCACCGTCGGTGAGGTCGCGGACCAGACCACAGGAGCTCAGGGCCAGGCTCAGCGCCAGAGCCGCGCCGATCGCGCCGAGGGCTCGTTGGGACATGTGCGGGGGCTCCTTGTGCGTCTTCGGCCGTTGGGGAGGGCCGGGGGTTGTGGATCGCTTTGCCGCTCAGACGCTTGGGAGCCGATTCTGGTTCGGTCACCGGGCAAAAGGGCTCGGGCCGATGGTGGCCCCGGGGCCCGCACCGAAGACACGGTATTCGGTTGGGAGGGTGACCGGTTTCGGTCGCGGTCTTGGGGTGGGCGGTGGTGGTGGGCCATGGCGCGCCGGGCGGGGAGGTGCTTCGATGTTGTGGGGCGGTTCCCCCGGGTGGGTCGTCCCCGGCGAGGGAGGGTGGGCGTGTGGATGTGACACAGGTGGTGTTCGGGTTCGTTCCGGTGCTGGCCGTGGTGTTGACGGGCCTGTTCGCGGGGTTGTTCCTGGGTTTTTCGATGGCGGTGATGCCCGGCCTGGCCAGGGCGCGGGACCAGGCGATGGTGGAGTCGATGCAGCGCATCAACTCCGCCATCCTCAATCCGATGTTCGCGCTGGTGTTCGTGGGTGCGCCGGTGGCGGTGCTGGGCTCTACGGCGCTCTTGTTCGCGGCCGGCGCGCACCACTCGGCGCTTTGGACGGGGGTGGGGTTGGCGGCGTTGGTGGTGGCGGTGGCCGTCACCTTCGCGGTCAACGTTCCGCGCAACAACGCCTTGGACGCCGTGGGTCCGGCCGCCAAGGCGGAGGATGTGGCGGCGGCGCGGTCCGCCTTCGAGCCGGTGTGGGTGCGCTGGAACAATGTGCGCACCCTGATGTCGGTGGTCGCTTTGGTGTGCTGTGTGGTGGGTTTGTCCCTGCGCTGAGGTGGGCCCTGAACAGTTGCGTGAGTGGACCGAAACCCCGGGGGTGTGGTCGTTCAGGGCACGGAGGCGGGAGTGGGGATGGGGCCGGCCCGGCCCAGCCCCGCCAACAGGGCGTCGACGTCGCGCACGCAGCCTCCGCAGCCGGTGGTGGCACGGGTGTGTTCGGCGATGGCCTGGCGAGTGCGGGCCCCCTGCGACCAGGCCTGTTCGATCTCCTCTGCTCCCACCGCGTTGCACCGGCACACCGGGGCCGGGGCGGGGGTTCGCTCATCGGTGGTCGGCAGGGGGCGTCCCTGGACCAGGGCGAGGCGGTCGGCGGGCACGGGCGCGGCGGTGTCGTAGAGCTGGGACAGGGTGGCCGCGGCCTCGGGGAAGCCGAGTAGGACCGCGCCCACCACACGCTCGTGGCGCACCGACAACTTGGCGTAGCGGCCCCCGTGGGGGTCGCTGACGGTGACGGTCTCCACCTGGGGGCCCTCGTCCTCTTCTTGGACGCGGCCGAACGCGGTCAGTTCGATGCCCTGGGCCTTGAGACGTGTCTGTGGGCGGGCGCCCCGGTAGCGGGCGCCCGGTTCGGCTCCGGTGAGGCGACGGGCCAGTACCGCGGCCTGTTCCCAGCCCGGTCGGATCAGCCCGGCCCCTCCCCCGGGGTGCTGGGCGCAGTCGCCGATGGCGTGGACACGGCTGTGCGAGGTGGTCAGGTGGTCGTCGACCACGACACCGTGTTCGACCTCGATACCGGCGTCCTTGGCCAGTTCGACGTTGGCGCGCACCCCCGCGGTGACCATCAGGGCGTCACCGGCCAGGACACGGCCGTCGTCCAGTTCCAGGCCGGTTGCGGGGATCCATCGGTGGGCCACCCGCCAGGAGTGCACGCTCACGCCCAGATCCTGGTAGAGGCGGGCCAGGATCTGGGCGGCCGGTCGGTCGATCTGGCGGCGCATGATCCAGGGCGAGGACTCCACCAGGCTCACCCGGGCACCGCGCTCGACCAGACCGCGGGCGGTTTCCAATCCAAGGACGCCGCCGCCCAGGACCACCACGGGTGAGCCCGGGCGGACCAGGGACAGCGCGCGTTCGCAATCGTCCAGGTCGCGTAGGGCGCACACCCCCGTGCCGGGGGTGTTGTCGGGGGTGTTGACGCCTGGGATGGGTGGCAGGGCGGCGCGGGCTCCGGTGGCCAGGACCAGGTCGTCGAAGTCCAGATGGGTGCCCTCGTCCAGTTCCACGCGTGCTCGTGTGGTGTCGACGCGGGTGGCGGTCACGCCGGTGCGCACGTTCACCCCGGGGGTGTGGGGTATGGGCAGTCGGATCTGTTCGGGGGTGTGGGTGCCGGCCAGGACCTGTGGGAGCAGGACCCGGTTGTAGGCGGGGTGGTGTTCGGCGCCCACCACGCGCAGGTCCACCCGGGTGCCGTCGGGGTCCAGGCGGGCGATCTCCTCTGCCAGGCGCGCGCCGACCATGCCGTTGCCGATGACCACGATCCGGCGCGGGGACGGGTGGGGTCTCACGGGGTTCCTCCGGTCGGTGGGGTCGGGGCCGGTTCCAGGCGCACGGCGGCGACCTTGAACTCGGGCATGCGGCTGGTGGGGTCCAGGGCGGGGTGGGTGAGGTTGTTGGCGGCCTGGGCCCCGGCGTAGTGGAAGGGCATGAACACCGTGTCCAGGCGGGCGGTGGGGTCAAGGCGTACCCGGGCCAGGGTGGTGCCGCGCCGGGAGGTCAGGTGGGCCCAGTCGTTGTGGGTGAGTCCGGCGCGCGCCGCGGTGTCGGGGTGCACCTCCACATACGCCGAGGGTTCGGCGTCGGTGAGTTCGCGAACGCGGCGGGTCTGGGCGCCGGACTGGTAGTGGCCCATGAGGCGGCCGGTGGTGAGGATGAGGGGGTGGTCCTGGTCGGGTTCCTCGGCCGGTGGGCGGTGATCGACGGGGGTGAAACGGGCGCGCCCGTCGGGGTGGGCGAAGGAGTCCAGGAACAGGCGGGGGGTGGTGGAGCCGTCTTGGGGAAGTGGCCAGTACAGTGCCTGCTCGCCGTCCAGGCGTTGGGGGCTCAGCCCGGAGTAGTCGGCCGCTCCGCCGGCGGAGGCGGCGCCCAGTTCGCTCAGGATGGTGTCGGGGTCGGTGGGAAAGGCCGTGTGGGGGTGGCCCAGGCGGGTGGCCAGGGTGTTGAGGACGTGCAGGTCGGTGCGTACCCCCGGTGGTGGCGGTGTGGCGCGGCGTCGGCGTAGGACGCGTCCTTCGAGGTTGGTCATGGTGCCCGATTCCTCGGCCCATTGGGTCACCGGCAGGACCACGTCGGACATGGCGGCGGTCTCGGACAGGACGAAGTCGGCGGTGACCAGTAGGTCCAGGGATCGTAGGCGTTGGTGTACGTGGGTGGTGTGGGGTGCGGACACGGCCGGGTTGGCGCCGAAGAGGAGCATGGCGCGGGGTCCGCCCGGGGTGCCCAGGGCGTCGAGGAGTTCGAAGGCGCTGCGACCCGCTCCAGGCAGGTCTTGGGGGTCCATGCCCCACACCTGGGCCACGTGGGCGCGTGCGGTGGGGTCGTCGATGTGACGGTAGCCGGGTAGTTGGTCGGCTTTTTGTCCGTGTTCGCGGCCGCCTTGGCCGTTGCCCTGGCCGGTGATGCACCCGTAGCCGGAGCCGGTGCGGCCGGGTAGGCCCAGGGCCAGGGCCAGGTTGATCCAGGCGGAGACGGTGTCGGTGCCCTTGGTGTGCTGTTCGGTGCCGCGTCCGGTCAGGACGTAGGCCGATCGCTCGCGTGCGGCTCGGCCGAGCAGGTCGGCGGTGGCGCGGATCTGGGCGGCGGGTACCCCGGTGACGGGTTCGGCGTGTTCGGGCCACCAGGCGGCGGCTCGCTGCCAGGCGGTGTCGAAGCCGCTGGTGCGGGTCTGGACGAAGTCGGGGTCGCCCCATCCTCTGGTGAGGGTGGCGTGCAGCAGGCTCAGGGCCAGGGCGGTGTCGGTTCCCGGGCGTGGGGCCAGGTGGAGTCCGCCGTTGTCCAGGGCGGTGCGTGCGGTGGCGGTGCGGCGCGGGTCGATGACCACCAGGCGGGGTGCGCTCAGGTGTCCCATCATCGGTGGCATGGTCTCGGCCGGGTTGGCGCCGGCCAGCAGGACCACGTCGGCGTGGGCGAGGTCGGTCAGGGGGAAGGCCATGCCGCGGTCCAGGCCGAAGGCGCGGTTGCCGGCGGCCGCCGCGGAGGACATGCAAAAGCGGCCGTTGTAGTCGATCTGGGAGGTGCCCAGGGCCAGTCGGGCGAACTTGCCCAGGAGGTAGGACTTCTCGTTGGTCAGTGCTCCGCTGCCGAAGACCGCGACGCTGTCGGGGCCCGATTCGGTGCGCAACGAGAGGAGTCGTTGGACGATGTGGTCCAGGGCGGTGTCCCAGTCCACTTCGCGCAGGGGTGAGGTGCGGTCCTTGCGCATCAGGGGGCGGGTGAGTCGGTCGGGGGTGTTGAGGACCTCGGCGGAGGTCCAACCCTTGCGACACAGGCCTCCCCGGTTGGTGGGGAAGGGGGCGGGTCGCACGGTCAGGGTCCCTTGAGGGGTGGGGCTCAGGTCCATGGCGCATTGCAGGGCGCAGTAGGGGCAGTGGGTGCGGGTGGCCTGGTCGGAGGGGGCGGTCATCGTGTGGCCGTTCCGGTGGGCGAGGTGGTGTGCGGGCGTAAGTAGACCAGGTACGTCAGGGCCGCGCACACCAGGTAGAACACCGCGAAGGCCGCGAAGGCGGGTGCGGTGGATCCGGTGGCGGCGAAGGACTCGCGGAAGGTGACGTTGACGCCCACCCCGCCCAGGGCGCCGACCGCTCCGATGAGTCCGAGCATGGAGGAGGAGGTGTCCCTGGTGCGTTCCAGGGCCTGTTCGCGGGGTTCTCCGGCGGCGATGGCGTCCTTGGCCCTGGCCGCGTGGATGGTGGGGATCATCTTGTAGGTGGAGCCGTTGCCCAGGCCGGTGAGGGTGAACATCACCGCGAACGCGCCGACGAAGAGCGTGAGGTGGGAGCCCTGGGCGGCGAGCAGGAGCACTCCGGCGCACACGGCCATGGCGGTGAACACCCACAGGGTGAGGCGGGCTCCGCCCAGGGAGTCGGCCCATCTGCCGCCCACCGGGCGTAGCAGGGAGCCGATGATCGGGCCCAGGACGGCGATCGCGGCCGAGGTGAGGGGGGTGAGTCCGAACTGGGTCTGCAACAGCAGGGCGAAGGCGAAGCCGGTGCCGATGAAGGATCCGAACGTGCCGATGTAGAGCACCGACATGATCCAGAAGTGGCGGTCCTGGATGGCCGAGAGTCGGGCGCGGGTGTGGCTTGGGACGTGGGGCAGGTTGTTCATCGATCGCAGTGCCCACCAGGCCACCAGCAGGATCAGCGGGGCGTAGAACAGGGGCACCAGGTGTGCGGCCGAGGTGGTGAACAGGGCGATGACCGCCAGTCCCACCAGTTGGACGGTGGCCACCCCGATGTTGCCGCCTCCGGCGTTCAACCCCAGGGCCCGCCCCTTTTCGCGTTCGGGGAAGTAGGAGTTGATGTTGGCCATGGAGGAGGAGAAGTTGCCGCCGCCCAGCCCCGCGGTGGCGGCCAGGGTCAACATCAGCCAGAACGGGGTGTTCGGGGCCTGGATGAGGAAGAACGCGGCCGTGGTGGGCACGATCAGCAGTGTGGTGGACACGATGGTCCAGTCGCGTCCACCGAACAGGGGTACGGCCAGGGTGTAGGGCACCCGTAGTACGGCGCCGATCAGGGTGACCACCGACAGCAACAGGAACTTCTGCTCCGGTGTGGTGGAGAAACCGTGCTCGGGGGTCATGAACAGCACCAGTACCGACCAGATCGACCAGACCGAGAAGCCGACGTGTTCGGAGGCGATGGAGGCCCACAGGTTGCGGTGGGCCACCCTGCGGCCGGTGCTCTCCCAGAAGGTGTGGTCCTCGGGGTCCCAGTGGGTGATCGGGCCGGGTCCGATGCGTGGGGCTCGCACGCCGGTGTGAGCGCTCATGATCGGTGCCTTCCTGTGCGAGGGCTGCTTGTCGTGGCCGACGGTAGGAAGCGGGGGTTACCGGGACGTGTCGTGAGGTAACGCGCGGGAAACAGTGGGCTCACCCGGCCTGGGCGCCGGTGGTGAGAACGGTGGTGGCGTGCCCCTTGTGGGAGGGGGACAGCGCGGGGCCGGATGTGAAACGGTGTCGGGGTGAGCCCATTCGTGGAATCCTTCGACCCCGTCACGGCCTCCCACCCTGACCTGGCCGCTTGGACGGCGATCTTCACCGCGGGGCAGGGCGAGCTGTCGGGTGGAGCCCCTCGGGCCGAGGACCTGGCGGTGCGGTTGCGTTCGCGGCGGGCCGGTCAGGGGTGGCGGTGGGCCTCGCGTCTGTCGGCGGGGGATCCGGTGGTGGGGGTGGCCGAGCTGCGAGGACAACCCCACGATGAGCGGATCGGGTTCCTGCGCCTGTTCGTGGCCCCCCGGGCCCGCCGCATGGGTATGGGGAGCGAGCTGCGCGAGACGGTGGTCGAGCGGGCGCGGGCGTTGGGCATGGAGCGGCTCCAGAGCACCGTGCTGGCCGGTGAGCCGGGTGAGCCCTTCGCTCGGGCCAGCCCCTACCTGCGCACCCTGTTGCGGTTGGAGTTGCAAAAGCAGTACCTGGACGAGGCCACGCTGCGGCGCTGTTGGTCGCTGGCGGCCACCCCGGCACGCGGTTATCGGCTCACCCATTGGGAGGGGCCCGCCCCCGAGGAGTTGGTGCGCTCGTTCGGGAGGGTGATGGGGCATCTGTTGGACGCGCCCGGAGCGGCGTTGCAGATGGTGGCCCGGTCCTGGGGGCCGGCGCAGGTGCGCGAGTGGGAACGCAAGATCACCGAGGACGGTTCACGTCTGGTGGTGGGCGCGGCGCTGGATCGGATGTCGGATCAGGTGGTGGCGGCCACCGTGTGCACGGTCACCGGTGGTGTGGTGGCCGATCAGCACGACACCGCGGTGATGCCGGCCCATCGTCGTCGGAAGCTGGCCAGCCGGGTCAAGGCCACCCAGGCGCTGCGGGTGCACGATCTGTTCCCGCACGTGCGGGCGCTGGCGGTGACCATCAACCAGGAGAACGCGGCGATGCTCGCGGTCAACCGGTCGTTGATGTATGAGCGGGTGGCCGAGCGTTTGCTGGTGGAGGAGTGCCTGGCGGCGCGCTGAGCACCTGGGTGGGGGTCTGGGGTCAGCGCTGGTTCTTCTTGGCGCTGGAGGCGCCGAAGCACAGTGCGAACATCACGCCGAAGGCGATGCCCATGGCCACGCTGTCGAAGAGCAATCCGAAACACAGGCCCAGGGCCACCCCCAGACCCAGGTTCATGCCCTGCCCGTACTTGCCGCCCATGTTCCCTCTTCCGTTCGGTGTCCCTGATCCGACGTCGTCGGCTCCCGTCGGGTTCCCGACGCCGTGTGTGCGCGCCCCGGGCGGGGCGCACACACGGTGGCTCAGACGCCGAAGGCCTCCGGGTAGCGGATGGTCCCGCGCGGTGTGGGCCGTGAGGGGTCCAGGGCCAGGGCCATCATGGCCTCGTCGGGCACCTCGAAGGGGGCGCGCACACCGAACCCGGAGGCCGGGGTGAAGCCGAACCTTGGGTAGTAGTCGGCGTGTCCCAGTACCAGGACGAGGTTCTCGCCCATCCGCTGTGCGCTCTCCAGACCGGTACGGATGGCGGCCGAACCGGCGCCGGTGCGCTGGAAGGCGGGCAGGACCGAGCACGGGGCCAACGCCAGCGCGGGGGCGCCGTCCACGTGACAGCGCGTGAACAGGGCGTGGCCCACGACTCGACCTTCGTCGGTCTGGGCGAGGATCGACAATCCCTCGATCCAGGCCTGGGCGTCGGCGCGCAGGGCCTCGACCAGGTCGGCCTCGGCCTCGGTGTCGAAGGCCGCCGCGTTGATGGCGTGGATGGCGCCGATGTCGGCACCGGTCTCGGGTCGGGTGGACCAGGTTCGTGTGGGGTCGGACAACTCAAGGACCTTTGCTCGTGGGGCCCCGTCGTCTGTTCAGCTCAGGGCCCGGTGTTCGGGGACGTTGTGGGCGCTGCTCGTGGCGGCACCGGCTCTGAGGGGCATCGACTCACCCGTATCTCGGTCTGCGGTGGCCGGCTCTCGGCTCCGCGCCGGTCAACGTTAACAGTGGTCTCGCTGTTGCCCGAAGCGGTTTTTCCCAGACCCGACGCGGAACCGCTCGGCGGGCTACCGTGTCTTATTCGTGGGGCTTTCCGGGTCGGTGAGAGTCCTGGTGACGACGGTGGAGGATGACGCGGTGGAGTTGTTCGAAGAGGGTGCCAAGGTCTTGACCCAGGAGATGGTCAAGGGCGGATGGACCGTGGTGCAGGCCTGGGTCACCCGCCTGTTCAAGGGTGATGCGGCCAAGAAGCAGGAGGCCTTGAGCGAGTTGGAGCGCTCCCGAGCGGATCTGGAGGAGGACCCCACGCTCCTGGAGGATATGCAGCAGGAGTGGAAGACCCGGCTGCGCCGTCTGCTGCGCGAGGACCCCCAGGCCGCGACCGAGCTGCGCGCCCTGTTGGACGAGGTGGCTCCCCAGCGGGGCGGGGACACCATCGTCAACACCGCCCGTGACATCGGGGGTGGCAGCTTCGTGATCCAGGCCGGGCACGTGCACGGCGGTATGCACGAGTACAAGGGCGACCACGTCGACATGAGTGGCGCGCGGGCCCAGGGGGACATCATCGGTACTCAGTACAACGACGGGTCCCGGGACCGTGAGGACTGAACGGGTGGGTGCTCAGCGCGCCGACAGGCTCAGCTGAGAGCCCCTCTCCTCGAACCGGGCGAGCTCGGGTTCGGGTGCCACGGCCAAAGGTCCGCCCAACCCGATTCCGGCCGGGTGTTCCCACATCGCGAAGGGCTCGATCACGCGGTCGAGCCTGCCATGGGTCGGCTCGGTGGAAAACCCTTTGTGTGTTGCTCGTGCGCCTTTGTAGGTTGCTCGTGGACCCATCGTCGTGAGGACAACAGAGGAGACGGCGCCGCGTGACCCCACCTGCTCTTGAGACCTGACATCTTTCGCTCTTCTTGAAGCCGGCCCTGGTGTCGGCTCTGCCGGGCCGCTCTCGCGCGCCCGGTGAATCAGCGTTCGAGGCCGCGCGTAATCGGTCTCGTGTCAGGTCTAGAGAGTGCTGTGTCTTCTCAACCTCATATCGTGCTGCCCTGGGTGGTCCGTCGTACCCGGTTGCCGCTGCTGTCGATGCGGTGCCCGAACTGTCGGGCCGGGTCGTTCACCACCGGACAGGGCAGGTTCCGTGTCAACGCCAATGGCAAGCTGCTGGACGTGTGGCTGTTGGTCCGCTGTCTTGCGTGTGATCACACGAGCAAGCTGGCCGTGCACGAGCGAGCGGCGGTCGGGTCCTTCGATCCGGCGACGCTGGATGGCTACCTCGCCAACGATCCGGGGGCGGTGGCGTCCTGGTTGTTGGATCCGCTCATGGCCCGGCGTCACCGCTTCGCCCTGGACTGGGAGGGGGCCTGGCGGTTGGAGGTCCCACAGGCCGGGTTCGATGAGCGGTGGCCGGTCCGAATCCGGGTCCACTTTCGGGATCCGGTGCCGGTGCGCCGTGATCGGCTCATCGCCCAAGGGTTGGGGCTGAGCCGCAACGAAGTGCGGTCTCGGGTCAAGTGCGAGGCCTCGTTGCGTCGTTCGACGGTCGCCGGGTTCACCTTCGTCTTGATGCCCCGGGACTGACCGGGGGCACGTGCGAGGGGTGAACATCACATCCGGTGGTGGCTCCGTGGGAATGGGGTCGCCACCGGATGACCGAATAGGATTCTGGTTGTTGTGGCCGACAAAGCTACTCACCGGTAACATTGGTGCATGAGCCAAGATCGCCCCGCCGAAGAGTACGAGTTCGACCGGGACACCCGTGTCCACAAGAGCGCCGATGGCGAGTTCACCGCCACCCTCACCGACGGGTGGACCACCTTCACCTCCCATCCCAACGGTGGCTACGTGTTGGGCACCGCCCTCAACGCCCTGGGTCAGACCCTCGCCCAGCCAGACCCCCTGGCGGTCTCCGCCTTCTACCTGCGCCCCGCCGCCCCCGGCCCGGCCGACCTGCGTACCGAGACCATCCGCGAGGGGCGCCGCACGGCCACCGGCGCCGTCGTGGTCGAGCAGGGCGGCAAGGAGATCCTGCGCGCCACCGCCACCTATGGCGACCTGAGCGTGGAGGGACGCGAGCTGCACCTTCAAGGTCCGCCGGAGCTGCCTGCCCCCGAGGAGTGCCAGGTGCCGAGCGAGTTCTCCGGCGAGGTGGAGGGCATCACCATCGCCCGGCGCGTCGAGTACCGCTACCCGCGCCGTCCCGCCTGGTTGGACGGGCAAAAGGACGGTCGCCCCGAGGTCGAGTTCTGGATGCGCTTCGCCGACGGTCGCGACGCCGACACCCACTCCCTGCCCGCCATGGTGGACTTCGCGGTCCCGGCGGTGCTGGAGATCGGTGAGTTCAACACGATCACCGTGGAGCTGAGCACCCACGTGCGCGCCCGGCCGGCCCCCGGCTGGTTGGCTTGTCGGGTGTTCACCAGGCACCTGTCCCATGGTCTGCACGAGGAGGACATGGAGATCTGGGACGGTCAGGGCACTTTGGTCGCCCAGGCTCGCCAGCTGGCCATGCTGATCTGAGGGCTGTCCGCGTGTGAGGGCGGGTGCCGTTCGGGGCCCGCTCCGACCACTAGAACCCAAGATCACCGGGGGCGGGCCCCGCCCGTTCGTGGTGGGACCCGGGTGAGTTCAGTGGTCGGTGCGGGACTGTAGGCGTTCGTGGCGTTGGCGGGCGGCCTGGGCGGTGCCCAGACCCAGCCCGTAGGCCAGTTCCTGCCAGGTCATTCCGCGCCCTTTGGCCATGGTGAGCAGGCCCGCCTCCATCTGGTCGAACTCGGCGCGGGCCAGGGGCACCAGGGTCAGGGCGGCGGTCAGGTCGGCCTCGTCCACGGCCGGGGCGCCTTCGTCGGGTACGGCGGTGCCGGCGGTCAGGTCGCACACGCGTTGGATGGCCTCGTGGGCGAACATGGGCAGGCGGCGCTCCTGCCACAGGTCGCGTGCCTCCCCGGTGGCGTGGCGTTCGGTGATGCGGAAGAGGGCCTCGGGGGCGCGGGCGCGGCGGATCCGTTCGGGGTCGGGTCGGCTGAAGGGGTGCTGTTCGGTACTCATGCTTCAACTATGCGTTGGCATGAGAATGTTGTCAACAGAATGTTCAAATGGATTGTTCAAGCCCGATTGCGCAGGGCGCGGGCGGTGCGACCGCGCCAGAGCACCCCTTGGCGGGGTGAGAACAGGTAGGCCAGGGTGAACAGGGCGGCCTGGGCGAGCACGACGCACCCGCCGGTGGACACGTTCAGGTGGAAGCTGGTGAAGACCCCGCTCACCGAGGCCGTGACCGAGACCGCCATGGCGATGAGCAGCATCCGCTCGAAGCGGTCGGTGAGCAGGTAGGCGGTCGCACCGGGGATGATCACCATGGCCACGACCAGGATGATGCCCACCGCCTGCAGCGCCACCACCACGGTCACCGACAACAGGCCCAGCAGCAGGGTCTCCAACAGGCGCGGGTTGACGCCGATGGCGTGGGCGTGGACCGGGTCGAAGGCGTACATGGTCAGGTCGCGGTGCTTGTACCAGACCACCGCCAGCACCACCGCGGCCAGGATCAGCACCTGGAGGATGTCGGTGTCGGAGACCCCCAGGACGTTGCCGAAGAGGATGTGGCTCAGGTCGGTCTGGCTGGGCACCCGGG
The DNA here is from genome assembly GCF_053619415.1 of Nocardiopsis sp. NPDC055551. Classification (NCBI taxonomy): domain Bacteria; kingdom Bacillati; phylum Actinomycetota; class Actinomycetes; order Streptosporangiales; family Nocardiopsidaceae; genus Nocardiopsis; species Nocardiopsis sp. NPDC055551. Next base: position 838,557 of record NZ_JBSHJJ010000001.1, read on the forward strand.
AGACCAGGACCAGCCCCAGGGCGAACAGGGCGGTGAAGACCACCCCGATGACGGCGTCCTCCTTGACCCGGGAGGTGCGGTTGACCACCCCGATCAACGTGACCGAACCGGCGCCGAAGACCAGGGCCCCCAGGGCGAAGGGCAGCCCGAACATGTAGGAGAGCACCACCCCGGGCAGTACGGCGTGGGAGACCGCGTCGCCCATCAGGGACCAGCCCACCAGGGTCATCCAGCACGAGAGGACGGCGCACACCAGCCCGGCGACCAGGCTGACCAGTAGGGCGCGTTGGACGAACTCGAATCGCATCGGCACCGTGAACCACTCTACGAGCGCGGTCACCGTGTCCATGTGGCCCCCTCCGAGGCTTGGATGCCGAACGCCTCCAGCAGCACGTTCGGTTCGAGTACCTGTTCGGGTGAGCCGTGGGCGATGACCCGGCCCTGTAACAGGAGCGCCTCGTCGCACAACGCGGGCACCTGGGACAGGTCGTGGGTGGAGACCAGCAGGGTGTGTCCGGCTCGGCGCAGTTGGAGGAGTAGTTCGATGATGGTGGCCTCGGAGCGTTTGTCCACCCCGGCGAAGGGTTCGTCCAGCAGCAGCACGGCGGCGTCCTGGGCGATGGCGCGGGCGACGAAGGCGCGTTTGCGCTGGCCCCCGGAGAGCGCGCCGATCTGGCGGTCGGCCAGGTCGGTCAGGTCGGTGCGGGCCAGGGCGTGCTCGACGGCCTCGCGGTCGGTGGGGCGCGGTCGGCGTCGGCCTCCCATGTGGCCGTAGCGGCCCATCATGACCACGTCGCGGACCCGGACGGGGAAGGCCCAGTCGACCTGTTCGGACTGGGGGACGTAGCCGAGCAGTCCTTTGCGGCGGGCGGTGGCGCTCTTCATGCCCTGGACGCGTATGCGGCCGCGGTCGGGTGTGACCAGGCCGAGCACGGTCTTGAACAGGGTGGACTTGCCCGAGCCGTTCATGCCGAGTAGGCCGCAGACCCGCCCTGGCTGCACGGACACGCTCACCTCGTCCAGGGCCAGGACGTCGCCGTAGCGGACGGTGGCGTCCTTGACCTCGATGGCGGCGCTCACGGCCTCCTCCTTGCCTTGTGCGGGTGGGCGGCTCATGTGGCGGTCAGGCCCTCGACGATGGCCTCGGCGTCGTGGCGCAGCAGGTCCAGGTAGGTGGGAACGGGCCCGTCTGCCTCGGAGAGGGAGTCGACGTAGAGGGTCTGTCCCATCCGTGCGTCGGTCTCGCGGATCACCGACTGTTGGGCGCCGTCGTTGACGGTGCTCTCGCAGAAGACGGTGGGAACGTCGTTGTCTTGGACGAACTCGGCCACGGCGGCGATCTGTTGGGGGGTGCCCTCGCTTTCGGCGTTGACCGGCCACAGGTATCGCTCGGTCAGGTCGGCGTCGCGAGCCAGGTAGGAGAAGGCGCCCTCACAGGTGACCAGGGCCCGGGCGTTGTCGGGGACCTCGGCCAGTTCGGTGTCCAGGTAGGTGGAGACCTCGTTGATCTCGTCCTTGTAGTCCTGGGCGGCTCGGGCGAAGTCGTCGGCGCCCTCGGGGTCGAGTTCGGTCAGGGCGGCCTGGATGTTGTCGACGTAGGTCAGGGCGTTGGTGGGTGACATCCAGGCGTGGGGGTTGGGTCCTCCCTGATGGTCGCCGGAGGAGATGGGGATGGTCTCGACGTCTTGGGTGAGCACGGCGGTGGGGGCCTGGACGCGTTCGGTGAACTGGGCGAACCAGGCCTCAAGACCCAGGCCGTTCTCCAGGATGAGGTCGGCGTCCTGGCCGCGGACGAGGTCGTCGGGGGTGGGTTCGTAGCCGTGGATCTCGGCGCCGGGGCGGGTCAGGGAGGCCACGCGTACGCGGTCGGCGGCGATGTTCTCGGTCATGTCGGCCAGAACGGTGAAAGTGGTCAGGACCAGGGGGCGACCGTCGTCGTCGGAGGCCTGTCCGGTGGAGGAGGTGCAGGCGGTCAGACTGAGCGCGGGGACCAGGGCGCAAACCGTGACCAACCAGGTCTTTGAAGACAACCCATCTCTAATGTTCGGCACGCCTAACTTTTACCACAGTCGAGACGAACCCACACATGCCGCTGTCGACTTTTCGGTGTGGGATACGACCGTTTCGCGCCTCCTGAATCCGTTGTAGTCATTGCAGTCATTACTGCAATGACTGTACGGTGAAGGCATGAGTGAACCCACCGAAGCCGAACTCGCCTTCGTCGACGACCTCGCGGTCTTCTTCGAACACGAAGGCATGCCGCTGATCGCCGGACGCGTCATCGGCTGGCTACTGGTGTGCGATCCGCCCGAACAGAGCGCCGCCCGCCTGGCCGAGGTGCTCCAGGTCAGTCGCAGCTCCATCGGCAGCGCCACCCGGATGCTCACCCCCAGCGGGCTCGTGGAGGGGGTGCGCAAACGCGGCCACCGCCAGGAGTACTTCCGTATCGCCGCCGACGGGTGGAGCCGCATGCTCCAACGCCGCTACGCGCAGACCACCGAGTTTCGTCGCGTCACCGAACGCGGACTCGCCGCACTACAGGACGCCTCACCGCGGCGGCGCGAGCGCCTGGAGAACGTGCACGAGCTCTACGGGTTCCTGGAGACCGAACTACCCGCCCTGCTCGACCGCTGGCGGGACCGACAGCGAAAGGACACCTCATGAGCAAGGCCGGCACAAGACCCGACGACTTCCACCGCGAACACATCGACATGCCCCAGGGCCGCCTGAGCGTCATCACCCAGGGCCCCGAAGGCGCCCCGCCGGTGCTGTTGCTGAGCGGGGGCGGGGTGGACAACGCCACCCTGAGCTGGCGCCACCTCATCCCCGACCTGGCCCGCGACCACCGGGTCATCGCCCCCGACTGGCCCAAGCAGGGACACAGCCGCGACTGGAACGGAATCGCCGACCACGCCGCCCTGCGCCGCTGCGTCACCGCGATCCTGGACCACTACGACGTGGACCGGACCGGGGTGGTGGGCATGTCCCAGGGCGGGGCGATGACCCTGGACACCGCCATCGAACACCCCGACCGGGTGGAACGCGTCGTGGCCATCAACCCGGGCGGCGTGCTCTCCTTCGCCCCCGGATACCACCAACTCCTGTGGCTCACCGCCAAGAGCCGCCTGCTCAACACCACGCTGCCCGGTCTGATGGTCGGGGACCGGCGCAAGGTGGAGCTCTTCGTCCGCAAGGCGCTGTTCGCCGGCCCCGCACCCGACCAGGAACAGGTCATCGACGAGGTCATGGCCGAGATCGAGGCCAATGGGGCGGGCTCCTCGGACTGGCAGAACACCTCCATCGGCCCCTGGCGCATGAACGTGGACCTGCGGCCACGCCTGGGCGAGATCGGCTGCCCCACCCTGTTCATCGCCGGGGAGAAGGACATCGGCGTCAAGCCCGCCACCACCATCGCCGCCGCCCGCGCGGTTCCCGGAGCCCGCGTCGAACTTCTCGCCGGTCAGGGGCACTGGGCCAACCGCCAGTCCCCCGAGTGGGTCGGCCGCCTGGTACGCGACTTCCTCACCGAGATCGAACCCGGCTCGTAGGGCCTGGAACGCACGGGAGATTCGGGGCCCGTGGGATCGTTGGGCAAGACAGGGACGATAATCCGTAAACTGGACTCCCCCACCGCGCCGCGCCCCCGCGTGGCCCTTTCCCGTCCCCGCGGGCCCCCACGCCCCACGACCCCCATCAGGAGTAACCGGTGGCCGATTCCCAGCGCACGCTGCACGAACGCTACGAATTGCGTGCAGAGGTCGGCCGGGGAGGCATGGGCCGGGTATGGAAGGCCCACGACATACGACTCAACCGCACCGTGGCGGTCAAGGAGATCCTCCTGGGCCCCGGCCTGGACGAGGACGACCGCACCCGCATGGCCGCCAGGGCACGGCGCGAGGCCCAGGCCACCGCCATGGGCCAGCACCCCAACATCGTGACCGTCCACGACATCCTGGAGGACGACGGTCGCCCCTGGATCGTCATGGAGTTCCTGGAAGGGGAATCCCTGCACCGGATCGTGCGCGACCAGGGGCCGTTGGAGCCCGAGCGCGCCGCCGCCTGGGGATTGTCCCTGCTCGACGCGTTGGGCACGGCCCACGCCCAGGGCATCACCCACCGCGACGTCAAGCCCGAGAACGTCATGGTCACCGACTCCGGCCGGGTGGTCCTGACCGACTTCGGCATCGCCACCATCGCCGACACCGCCGCGGTCACCCAGACCGCCGGGGTGATGGGCTCACCGGCCTACCTGGCCCCCGAACGCCTGGCCTCGTCCCCGGCCAGCCCCGCCGGTGACCTGTGGTCGCTGGGCGCCACCCTCTACCAGGCCACCACCGGCGTCTCCCCCTTCCAACGCGAGGGCATCCCGGCCACCCTGCACGCGGTGCTCAACGCCGAACCTCCCGGTGTCCTGCCCGGCCCGCTGGGCGGGGCGATCCAGGGGATGTTGGTCAAGGACCCCGCCCGACGGCTGGACGAGGCGGGCAGCCGATCCCTGATGGAGGCCGCGGCCCGTGGGTCCGAACACGGTGGCGACAACGGGTCACGACCCGCCACCGGCCCCCAGACCGGCACGACCACGCTCGGTGCGGGCACCCCGCCCACGGGCAACAGACCACCGCACCCCTATGGGACGCACCCGCAGCAGGTGGGGCATCCACAGGCGGCCCCGCCCTTCTCGGCCCCCACCCAGGTGAGCGACGCGGGCACCATGCCCGTGACCCCACAGGGTTCGCGTCGCCTGTCCTGGCCGGTGGTCGTGCTGACCCTGGGACTGGCCTCCCTGGTGGTGGCCGCCTCCCTGGTCGTGTTCAACCCCTGGAGTGATGAGCAGGGCGTGGTCTCGGCCGGCACCGGAACCTCCGAGGAGGAGGCCGGCGAGGAGCCCACCGAGGCCGAGGAACCGGCGGCCTCGCCCTCCACCCCCGTCGTGGAGACCGACGAGGAAGGCGACCCCACCGCCGCGGGCATGACCTGGACCCAGGACCCCGAGGGCTTCTCGATGCTCGTTCCCGACGGATGGGTCCGCCGGGTCGAGGGCGACAGCGTCTTCTACGACTCCCACACCGACAACTCCTACCTGCAGGTGGACCGCACCGCCCACCCCACCGACGACCAGTATCAACACGTGCTGGACCAGGAGGACGTCTCCGGCGGCGACGAACGCTTCCCCGGTTATGAGCGGGTCCGAGTGGAGGACGTCACCGGCACCACCGACTTCCACTCGGCCGCCGACTGGGAGTTCATCTGGTCCCAGAACGGGGTGCCCCGGCACCTGATGGCCCGCAACATCACGGTGACCAGCGGTGACTACTACACGGTGCTGTTCGCCGCCGAGGAGAACCGGTGGACCCAGCAGGGCGACCTGCGCGAGAACGCCATCACCTCCTTCGACCCGTTGTGACCACGGCGGTGGACGCGCGGCGGTACCCTCGATGCGTTCGTCCCTGAGCTGTGAGAAGGAGGGGCCGGGGTGACCCACACCTGGACCGCGATCGACTTCGAGACCGCCAACGCCGACCGCGGCAGTGTCTGCGCGGTGGGTCTGGTGCGCGTCGAGGAGGGTCGGGTGGTGGACCGCTACAGCACCCTGATCCGCCCACCGGAGCAGGTGTCGTTCTTCTCCCGGCACAACACCGCGGTGCACGGCATCACCGCCGCCGACGTGGTCGGGGCGCCCACCTGGCACGGCGTGCGCGACCGGATCCTGGAGTTCGCCCAGGGCGGGGCGCTGGTGGCGCACAACGCCGCCTTCGACATGGGTGCGCTGCGTCAGGCCTGTGCCCACACCGGCCAAGAGCTGCCCGCCCTGGACTACGCCTGCACCCTGGCCCTGTCCCGACGCACCTGGAAGTTGCCCGACCACCGTCTGCCCACGGTGTGCGCGCACATCGGCCACGAGATCACCCGGCACCACCGGGCCGACGCGGACGCCGAGGCGGCCGCCCACATCATGATCGCCGCCATGCGCGACTACGGCACCACCTCACTGCCCGAACTGGCGCGGGCCTCCCGGATGCCGTTGCGCCGGGCCGAGGCCGTCGCCGCCACCGTGCTGCCCGTGCCCATCGCACCGACCACGGTGCGGGCGGCGGCCACCGAGGACCGGTTCGGTCGTTGGCAACGGGCCGCGCAGAGCCCTCTGCCCGAGCCTTCCCCCGACGCCGACCCGGCAGGCCCCCTGTTCGGGCGCACGGTGTGCGTGTCCGGAGACCTGAACGGGATGGACAAGCCCGAGGTGTGGAAGCGCATCGCCGAGGCCGGTGGACTTCCCGCCAAGAACGTCACCAAGAAGACCGACGTGTTGGTGGTCGGAGACAGCGACCACGGGGGCAAGACCTCCAAGCACCGACAGGCGGAGACCTACATCGCCAAGGGCCAGCGCATCGACATCATCACCGGCTCGGAACTGATGGCCCGCCTGGGCATGGCCTCGGCCTGAAAGGCACCGGAGGGCGCCCGCGCACGTGCGTCGAGTCGACCTTGAGGTCGACATCGGTAGTGTCGCCGCCCCAACGGCCTTGAACTCCGGGCCGGTGGGGCGGCGACCGTGAGGGACTACCCGCGGCTCACAGGTTGCCGGGGCCCGCACCGTCGCCGACGATCGAGGGCACGTCCTCGGCCGGGTCCAGGCTGTAGGAGTAGGGGATCGACTCCACGGTCCCGCCCCCGCTCTCGGGCTCGCCGGAGCCGTCGAAGACGTTGCCGCTCTCCTCCACGGCACCGATGTCGGAGTCGGCGTAACCGGTGTGGGTGGGGTTGTCCACGTCCTCGAAGTAGTTGCCCTCGACGAGCACACCGCCGCCCATGGTGGAGGCCACGCCGTACTCGTCGTTGTCGCGGTAGTAGTTGTTGTACACGTGCACCGGGTTGCCGAAGCGCACCCGGGGATGACGGGTATCGGTGCCGTCGAAGTAGTTGTGGTGGTAGGTCACCCGCAGGTGGCCGGCGTCTTCGGTGTGGTCGTCGGAGTGCCCGACCAGGGACGTCTTGTCGTGGTCGAAGAAGTGGTTCCAGGAGATGGTCACGAAGTCCGACTCGCGCTTGACGTCCACGGCGCCGTCATAGCCGTCGGTGAAGCTGTTGTGGTCGATCCACACGTTGGTGCTGCCCTCCTGGACGTTGACGGCGTCGTCGTCCCAACCGGAGAAGGCGATGTTGCGGATGATCACGTTGGACACACCGTCCACGTCCAGGCCACCGCCGGTGATCTGGGCGCCGTCCAGCCCGATGAGGGTGGTGTCGGCGGGCACGTCGTTCATACCGGACAGCTCGATGGAGCCGTCGATCTGGATGACCTGGGGGCCCGAGCTCGATAGGGCCGAGAGCAGCGCGTCGGTGTCGGAGACGGTGACGACGTCGCCGCCCTCACCGCCGGTGGTGCCGCCGTTCTCACCGGCCCAACCCGAAGGGGTTTCCTGGGCGGCGCCGACCAGGTCGGCGTGGACGGTGGATTCTGAGCCGTCGGTGACGGCGAGCAGGCCGAGCGCGAGGGCTCCGGCGGCGGTGCCGGCCAGCAGGACGGTGCGTGTGGGGGTACCGGATTTGTTGGTCACGGATCGCATGGTGGGTTTCCTTCGGAATCGGGGGTTCTCATCATCCGAGCGGTGCGCGCCTTCACCCCGGGCGGAGGAGTTTTTCGGTTCTTGGGACACCCGCCCCAGAGGTGGCTAACGTGGTGTTCGAACACCGGAATCAAACACGGTCAGGGGCAGAGGGGGTGGGGAGCGGATGGCAGGAATCGATCAGCGGGGTCTACGACCGATCGCCGGCCCCTACCCGGTTTCGGGTCCCACCGGTGTGGCCGTGCGCACCCGCCTCAAGCACCTGACCGTCCAGGACGAGAAGGTACTCCGAATGGTCGGCGCCCATCTGAGTTCGCTGGCCGCCGCTGATCTCAAGGCCCGCTGTGCCGACGGGTTGGACCACGACAGCACGACGTGGGCGGAGCGTAAGCGGGTGCTGACCCCTGAGTGCTCCTCCCGGTGGGCGGGGTCGATCACCAAGGCCACCCACGACCAGTGGGCCCTGGCCCGACGTGGCCAAGCCGCACACCTGCGCTCTGTGGAAGCCGGGGTCGCCACGATCCGGCACCGGTTGTCGTTACCGGTCGGGGCCAAGAGCACCAGGAAGAAGCCGGGCGGCTACCGGTCCCGGCAGGAGTGGCACGCCAAGTCCCGGCGCCTGGCCACCCTGGAGAATCGGTTGGCCATAGCGCGGGCCGACTTCGAGGCAGGGAAAGTCTCTGTGGTGCGTGGCGGTAAGCATTTGGCCCGCAACCGCCACCACCTCGCCAATGCTGGGTTGACCGAGTCCTCATGGCGTGAGCGGTGGGAAGCCCGGCGGTGGTTCCTTCAAGCCGATGGGGAATCGGGGAAGCGGTTCGGCAACGAGACGATCCGCATCACCCCGCAGGGTGAGGTGTCGATCAAACTCCCGGCCCCACTCAAGGAATGGGCGAACGCCCCGCACTGCCGGTACCGGCTCTCCGGCAAGATCGCCTTCGCCCACCGAGGCCGGGAGTGGGCCGGCCGGGTGAAAGCGAACCGGGCGGTGGCCTACCGGGTGCACCTGGATGTGGAACGGGGACGCTGGTACATCACCGCCTCGTGGCAAACGCCGACCACACCGCAGATCCCCCTTCGAGCCGCCCTCACCGAGGGGGTGATCGGTGTGGATATGAACGCCGATCACCTGGCCGCCTGGCGTTTGGACACCCACGGCAACCCTCTCGGTGACCCACGCCGCTTCGACTACCAGTTGTCGGGCACCGCTTCCCATCGTGACGCCCAGGTCCGCCACGCCTTGTCCGGGCTGTTGCGCTGGGCGCACCGGTGCGGTGTGAAGGCGGTCGCGGTGGAGGATCTGGACTTCATGGACTCCAAGACCCGGGAAAGGCACGGAGGCAGGAAACGGTTCCGGCAGGTCATCTCCGGGATGCCCACCGGCAGACTCAAAGCTCGGCTGACCTCGATGGCCGATGCCACCGCGATCACGATCATCGCTGTGGACGCGGCCTACACCTCCAGGTGGGGTGCCCAGCACTGGCAAAAACCCACCACCAGCAGGAGAAGGAAGACGTCCCGGCACGATGCGGCGAGCATCGTGATCGGGCGACGCGCCCAAGGGCACCCGATCCGGCGTCGGACGGCACCGCCCCCGCATCACCGGAGTGATGGTGCGGGGCATCGGACCGTTCAGGCCAGGTCGGGCGCTCGTGGGGGTGAGGGAATCCGCCTCTCCGGTGTGGAACGCGCACACGATGCGCGCGCCCAAGCCTTGGAGGAAGGAGAACGCGGAGGACCAGTGCATCCAACACCGTTCGGGGTGCGCGCAGGACCAGGGGTGGCATCGGATGTCACTCCTGCGCACTGCTGAGGAACGGTGGGAAGCGCGGGACGCCCCTGAACGGAAACGATGTGCGGTCGATGGCGTCTCGGGAGTGGGCCCGTGCGCCGAACGGGAAGGTGACCCGTATTCGTGCAAACGCTTTCCGTGCGCAAGAAGCTACGATCCCGTTACAGGTAAGTCAATGCCGGTAACGCGAAAGATTCGCCCACGATCGCTCTTTCCTCGTGTCACGGCAGGTCGGTGCGGGTCCTTCGGGGCGATCTTTCCGCATGGCCCTCACGTTCGGGTGTGCGTGGAGGTTCGCTCACGCTCGGAGGTCCTTGGCAAGCGTTTGCTCGTCGATGCGGCCCGGTTCGCCCTGCTGCGGCGCCGCTCACGGGGTGGGGCGGGCACCGTGTTCGGGCCGCTCGCGCGGCCGCTCACCGATGGGTCGGTGGGCCCTCCCCCGCTCAGGGTGGGTCTGGTGTGATCGTCGTGTTTGCCGTACGCTTTGGAAAGCGCTTTCAAAGAGAGGTGGTTACAACCCATGGCAGACCACGTGCTGGGCGTCGCGATGAACGGCGTCACCGGCCGAATGGGCTATCGGCAGCACCTGACCCGTTCGATCCTGGCCATCCGTGACGCAGGCGGCCTGGAGCTGCCCGACGGCACCCGCGTCATCCCCGAACCGGTGCTGGTGGGGCGTTCCGAGCACAAGCTGCGCGAGATCGCCCGGCGACACGACATCGAACGCTGGACCACCGACCTGGACTCGGTACTCGCCGACGACAGCGTCTCGATCTACTTCGACGCCCAGATCACCCATGCGCGGGAGGCGGCGGTGCGTTCGGCCATCGCCGCGGGCAAGCACGTCTACGTCGAAAAGCCCACCGCCGACACCCTGGAGGCCGCCCTGGAACTGGCCAAACTCGCCGAGCAGGCGGGGGTGCGCAACGGTGTGGTCCAGGACAAGCTCTTCCTGCCCGGCCTGCTCAAACTCCGCAGACTCGTGGACAGCGGCTTCTTTGGAAAGATCCTTTCCATCCGGGGCGAGTTCGGTTACTGGGTCTTCGAGGGCGACTGGCAGCCCGGACAGCGGCCCAGTTGGAACTACCGGGCCGAAGAGGGCGGCGGCATCGTGCTGGACATGTTCCCGCACTGGCACTACGTCCTGGAGCACCTGTTCTCCCCGGTGCGCACCGTCACCGCCCGCACCGCCACCCACATCCCCCAACGCCGGGACGAGCAGGGCCGGGACTATGAGGCCACCGCCGACGACGCCGCCTACGGCATCTTCGAACTCACCGACGGCACCATCGCCCAGATCAACTCCTCCTGGAGCGTGCGGGTGGACCGTGACGAGCTGGTGGAGTTCCAGGTGGACGGCACCCACGGCAGCGCCGTGGCCGGCCTGCGCCACTGCCGCATCCAGCACCGTTCCACCACCCCCAAGGCGACTTGGGACCCCGACGCCGTCGACGCGGGGGGCTACCGCGACCAGTGGGAGCGGGTCCCCGACAACACCGACTTCCCCAACGGTTTCCGGGCCCAGTGGGAGGCCTTCCTGGCGCACGTGGTGCTGGGCACCGACTTCCCCCATGACCTGCTCTCCGGGGCGCGCGGCATCCAGATGGCCGAGGCCGGGCTGGACTCGGCCCGCACCGGACGCACCGTGGAGCTGAGCGAGGTGACGACCCGATGAGCGACCTGATGCTGCCCTCCCTCGAAGGTGGCACCACACCCTTCTCCCCCACCGGCCCCCGCGCCGAGACCACTGTGCTGTCCCCCGCCCGCACCCGTGTGGCCTACGCCGCCGCCCACGTGGTCGCCGACCCCACCGCCGTCAACGCGCCGGGGGAAGCGGCCCGCCTGGACTGGGACGCCACCCTGGCCTTTCGGCACCACCTGTGGGACCAGGGGTTGGGCGTGGCCGACGCGATGGACACCGCCCAGCGCGGCATGGGGCTGGACTGGCCCGCCACCGCCGAGCTGATCCGCCGCTCGGGTGCGGAGGCCGCCGCTCGCGGGGCCGCCCTGGCCTGCGGGGTGGGCACCGACCAACTGGGGTCTTCGCGTCAGTCTTTGGAAAGCGTTGTCCAGGCGTATGTCGAACAACTCGACACCGTCCAGGGCGCCGGGGCCGCTCCGGTGTTGATGGCCTCGCGTGCGCTGGCCGCCGTGGCTCAGGGCCCCGACGACTACGCCAAGGTCTACGCCTCGCTGTTGGAGCGGGCCGAGCGTCCGGTGATCCTGCACTGGCTCGGTGAGGCCTTCGACCCGGCCCTGGCCGGCTACTGGGGGTACCGCGACCCGGCCGAGGCGATCGAACCGGTGGCCGAGCTGATCACCGACCACGCCGCGAGTGTGGAGGGCATCAAGGTGTCCCTGCTCGACGCCGACCTGGAGGTGCGTCTGCGCCGGCTGCTCCCCGAAGGGGTACGCCTGTACACCGGCGACGACTTCCACTACCCCGAGCTGATCCAGGGCGACGACCATGGCCACTCCGACGCCCTGCTGGGCGTCTTCGCCGCCATCGCCCCGGTGGCCGGTCGTGCCCTGGCGGCGCTGGACGAGGGCGACACGGCCCGCTACCGCGAACTGATGGACGCCACCGTGCCCCTGGCCCGGCACCTGTTCTCCGCGCCCACCTTCTACTACAAGACCGGGATCACCTTCCTTGCCTGGCTCAACGGCCACCAGAAGGGCTTTCACATGGTGGGTGGGCTGCACAGCGCGCGTTCGCTGCCCCACCTGGCGCAGATCCTGCGCCTGGCGGACCGGGCCGGGGCGCTCAGCGACCCCGACCTGGCGATGGAGCGTATGGGACGGCTGCTGCGCGTTTCGGGGGTGGAGCGATGACCATCGTCCCCCGAGCCGCGGACGTGGACGTGCCCTCCGGGCTCAAGGCCGAGGTGCCCACCCCGGCCCCGGGCGACGCGGTCCTGTCACGGCTCTCCCTGAACCAGGCCACCACCAAGTACTGGAGTCTGCGTCAGGCGGTGGACGGCTGCCTGCGCGCGGGCGTGCCGGCCATCGGCCCCTGGCGCGAACAGGTCGCCGAGGCCGGGCTCGCGGCGTCCGCGCGTCTGTTGCGCGACTCGGGTCTGCGGGTGTCCACCTACTGCCGGGGCGGGTTCCTCACCGATCTCGACCCCGCAGTGGCGTTGGAGGACAACCGTCGGGCGCTGGACGAGGCCGCCGAGTTGGGTGCCCCCGTCCTGGTCATGGTGGTGGGCGGCCTGCCCGAAGGCGACCGTGACCTGGTCGGCGCCCGGGAACGGGTGGGCGAGGCCTTGCAGGTGTTGGCGCCCTACGCCGCCGAACGCGGTGTGCGGTTGGGGTTGGAGCCCCTGCACCCGATGTTCTGCGCCGATCGCGCGGTGTTGTCCACCCTGGGCCAGGCCCTGGAGTGGGCGGAACCCTTCCCCGCGGAGCAGGTGGGCGTGGTGGTGGACACCTACCACGTGTGGTGGGACCCGGCGGTGTACGAGCACATCGCCTGGGCGGGTCCGCGTGGACGCATCGCCTCCTTCCAGGTGTGCGACTGGGTCCTGCCCCTGCCCGCCGACCCGCTGTTGGGTCGGGGCATGGTCGGCGACGGCCACATCGATGTTCGTTCCCTGTACCGGGCGGTGCGGGCCGCCGGTTATGAGGGCGACGTCGAGTGGGAGGTGTTCAACGCCGATGTGTGGGCCGCCGACGGTGACGACGTCATCGCGACCATGGCCCGCCGCCACGTCCAGCACGTCCTGTGAACCAGATCCGACCTCGCCGCCAGGGGCGGCGCCCTCGTGACAAGGAGCAAAGCGCATGAATTTCGACGGGATCCTGTTCTTTCCCCTCACACCCTTCGACGACGCCGGAGCGGTGAACCAGGAGGTGCTCGCCGAGCACGTGGCCTCGGGTGTGGCCCATGGGGCCGGTGGGGTGTTCACCGCATGTGGCACCGGTGAGATCCACGCCCTGTCCGCGGCCGAGCACGCCGCGGTGGTGCGTCGTACGGTCCAGGTGGTCGACGGTGCCGTTCCGGTGGTGGCCGGTGCCGGTGGCAGTGTGGGCACCGCCATCGAGCAGGCGCGGACCGCGTTGGAGGCGGGTGCGGACGCCATCTTGTTGTTGCCGCCCTACCTGGTCTCGGCGCCCCAGCGGGGTCTGGTGGAGTACGTCAGGGCGGTGGCGGAGGCGGTGGAGATCCCCATCATCGTCTATCAGCGCGGCTCCATGGTGTTCTCCCCCGATTCGGCGGCGGAGTTGGCGGCCATCCCACGGGTGGTGGGCATCAAGGACGGTGTGGGTGACCTGGGGAACATGCACCAGGTCGTGTTGGCGGTGCGCTCGGTGCGCGGTGCGGACTTCACCTTCTTCAACGGGTTGCCGACCGCGGAGTTGACCGTTGCGGCCTATTCCGGGGTGGGTGTGCCGTTGTACTCCTCGGCGGCCTTCGCGTTCGTCCCGGAGGTGGCCGACGCCTTCTACAAGGCCTTCCACTCCGCCGACCCGCTCGCGGGGCGCTTGGTGAGCGAGTTCTACGACCCGCTGGTGCGGCTGCGTGATCGTTCCCCGGGGTACGCGGTGTCGTTGGTCAAGGCCGGGGCCCGGTTGCGCGGGGTGCGGGCGGGCGCGGTGCGCGCTCCCTTCGTCGACCTGACCTCGGCGGAGGAGGCCGAGTTGTCGGCGTTGATCGAGACGGGTCTGTCCCTGGTCGGGAAGGGCTGAGCGGGTGCGTGTCACCGAGGTGGCGGCCCGCGCGTTCCGTCTGCCGCTGCGGCGATCCTGGGACGGTGGTGTGGACCGCAACGACATCGTGGTGGTGCGGGTCGCCACCGATGCCGGGGTGGTGGGCACCGGGTTCTCCTGGACCCCGTTGATCGGGGCGGGGGCGGTGGAGTCGTTGGTCAACACCGACCTGGCTCCGGTGGTGGTGGGCGGGCTCGCCCACCCGTGCCGGTGGGAGGAGTTGCGGTGGCATCTGCGCGAGGCGGGCACCACCGGGTTGACCCTGATGGCCCTGGCCGGGGTGGACATCGCCCTGTGGGATGTCCAGGCCAAGGTGGCCGGGATGTCGCTGGTGGACCTGATCGGTCGGCGTCGCGATCGGGTCGCCGCCTATGGCAGCGGGGTCAATCTCGACTACGACTCCGCCGACCTGCTCGAACAGGTGAGTTCCTGGGTCGGGTCCGGGCATCGGGCCGCCAAGATCAAGGTGGGCTCGGCCGAGGTGGCGCGCGACGTCGAACGGGTCGCCGCGGTGCGCGGTGTGTTGGGCCCGGATCGGACGCTGATGGTGGACGCCAATCAGCGTTGGGACGTGCCCACCGCCGTGCGGGCCCTGGATCGGTTGGTCGAACACGATCCGCTCTTCGTGGAGGAGCCGTTGCCGGCCCAGGATCTGGCCGCGCATGAACGCCTGCGGGCGCGCACCGCGGTGCCCTTCGCCCTGGGTGAGAACCTGCGCGGCGTCGAGGAGTTCGACAGGTTCGTCGAGGCGGGGGTGTGCGACGTGGCCCAGCCCAACGTGGTGCGGGTCGGTGGCATCACCCCGTTCCTGCGGGTGGCCGAGTCGATGGCGCGGCGTGGGGTGCCGGTGGCGCCGCACCTGTTGCCGGAGTTGTCGGGGCAGTTGGCGTTGTGCGTGCCCCGGGTGGCGATGGTCGAGGACATCGACCACGCCTCGTTCGAGGCGTTGGGGGCTTTGGCCGCCCCCAGCGGGGTGCGGATCGGTGAGGGGTGGCTGAGCGCTGAGACCGGCCTTGGTCACGGTCTGTCCTTCGCCCGGGATCTGTCCCCACTCCCCTAGCACGGGACGCGTCCTCTGGCACGGGACGCGAACGGGGGTGGTGGAGCGGAATCGCTCCACCACCCCCGCTGGGGTTCACCGGGCGGGGCGCTGCGTGCTCTCGCGCATGAGGACCTCGCCTTGGACGTTGAGGGTGCGGTTCTCGCCCTCGTGGTCGGTCTCCAACGCCATCTGCGCGGCGCGTTCGCCCATCTGTTCCAGGGGTAGGCGCACGGTGGTCAGGGCGGGGGTGAGGTCGCGCAGGGTGGGGATGTCGTCGAACCCGGCCACGGACAGTTCCTGGGGTACGCCAATGCCCGAATCGCGCAGGGCGGCCATGGCGCCGGTGGCCATGACGTCGTTGACCGCGAACAGGCAGGTGGCGTCGGTGCCCAGGCGCATCAGGCGTCGGGTGGACTCGAATCCGCCATCGCGGGTGAAGTCGCCGTGCACGATGTTGTGGTGTTCCAGCTCGATGCCGGCGGCGGAGAGCGCGGAGTGGAAGCCGTCCAGTCGCTCGCGGGCGGTGCTCAGGTTGGTGGGGCCGGCCAGGATGGCGAAGCTCCGGTGTCCCAGGGCGATGAGGTGGCGGGCCAGTTCCGCGGCCCCGGCGTGGTTGTCGGGGTTGACGGTGTCGGCGGGCAGCCCGGGTTGGGACACGCACGCCACGCGTCCGCCCTGTTGTTGGAAGGCCTCGATCTCGCGGATCAGCCGGGCGTTGCTCTCCTCGTCGGTGGAGCGCGAACCGACCAGGACGATGGCCCTGGCGCGGTGGGCGCGCAGGGTCGCCAGGAGGGTGCTCTCCTTCTGGGCGGAGCGGTGGGTGGTGCCCAGGACGGTGACCAGTCCCTGTTCCTCGGTGTGGCGGGTGACCCCGCGTGCGATGGAGGAGAAGTAGGGGTCTGCGATGTCGTGGACGAGCAGCCCGACCAGGGAACTGCTGTTGCGGGCCAGCGTTTGAGCGGAGGCGTTGGCCAGGTAGCCCAGTTCGTCGGCGCTGGCGTTGACCTTCTCGCGCAGGCGTTCGCTGACCTGGCGGGTGCTGCCGTTGATGACTCGGGAGGCGGTGGCCAGTGACACCCCCGCGTGTTGTGCCACCTGTTCCAGCGTCACATACGACGAACTCACGACCCTGCCCCTTCTGCCATGACCTGTGGGAAAACTCTTTCCCAGGCTAGTGGAAGGTCGGGGGTGACCGTCGCCGTATGGGGAAGGTGGTTGGGCGCGCACCTAGCCGACCCGCCCTTCGCTCAGTTGTGTGCGCCAGGTTCGGGTGGGGTTCCAACCCAGTTCGGTGCGGGCCCGCCGGTTGGAGAAGACCGCGCGGCCATCGGCCAGGGCGGCGCTGTGCGGTGCGGTGGTCGGGTGCAGGTGGGCCATGAGTTCGTCGACGGGGCCGGGGGCCAGGGGGTCGTCGGCAACGGCGTTGTAGACCTGGCCGTGCCGGACCCGTTCGGGGTGTTCGATGACCAGGGAGAACAGTTCGGCGGCGTCGCGCGCGTCGACGTAGTTGAACAGGGACCCGGCGGCCAGGGCCGGGTCGGCCAGGCGCTCGGCCATGGTGTGGCCCTGTTGGGTGATGGCACCGGCCCATTCCTCGGGGGCCACCACGTAGCCGGGCCGTAGCGCGGAGAGCACGCAGGTGTCGGTGGTGCGGGCCAGGGCCTGGACGGTCTGTTCGATGATCTGTTTGCTCAGCCCGTAGGCGTGCCAGGGTTCGACGGGGTGGTCCTCGTCCAGGGGCAGGTAGCGCGGAGTCCAGGTGGGGGTGTTGTAGCCGTAGACGGTGGGGCTGGAGGCCGCCACCGCCGAGTGGGCGCCGTGTTCGATGGCCGCGGCCAGCACCGCCCAGGCCAGGCCGGTGTTGACCTGCAGGGTTCGCACGTCGGGGTGGGCGAAGGGGACGGCGATCCCGGCCAGGTGGATCACGGCCTGGGGTGCGGCGTGGGTGAAGGCGTCCTCGCGCGCGGTGGCGTCGAGCAGGTCGGCGGTGATCGCGTCGACCCCCTGTGGTGGGGTGGCCGGGGTGGTGTCGACCGAGGTGACCTGGTGTCCGCGTTCGGCCAGGGTCGACAGCACGCTACGGCCGAGCCTTCCCGAACCTCCGGTGACGAGCACGCGCATGGCGGGGTTTCCTTTCCGGGCCCCGAGCGGGTTCGGGGCGTGTTGAGAACGAGGGCGGGGCCACGCCGCGGAGGGGACGGCGCGGCCCCTGGTGGGTCGGGTCCGTGTGAGGGGCGGTGGCCCGGCCCGGGAGGGTGCGGGTCAGGGTTGGTCGGCCAAGGCCTTGGCCAGGGCGGGAAGGTCGTGGGGGTGGCCGTCGGCGATGGCCACCCGCAGGCCGCGTCCCAGGTGGGCTCCGTCCGGTAGGGGGAGCCGTTCGTCCCAGGCCAGGGCCGGTCCCGTTCCGGGGTAATCGTCCGCGCGCAGGAACCACGGTTCCGGGTGCGGGCCGACCTGGTGCAGCAGCAGGGTCCATCGGGCGCCTTGGTCGGTGGCTCCGGTCATGGCGAGCCAGGGCACGCGCGCACCGTGCAGGTCCGCCTCGCCGGTCAGGCCGTCGGGGCCGGTGACCGCGGGTGGGCGCGGGCCCAGGGGGGCACGCCAGAACAGGCCGCCGTAGCCGGCGCCGGGGCGGCCGTTGGTGGCGGGGCTGCCGATGCTCAGCCCTCGTCCCGAGGTGTTGCGCAGGACCGTACGCACGTGCAGTGCCCAGGTGTGTTCGTCCAGGGGTAGCGCGCGCAGGGTGCGTTCCTCGGCGATCAGCTCCCGGCCCTGTGGGTCGGTCCAGGACAGCAGTTCGGTGTGGCGATCGGGTGCCTGTTCCAGGGTGCGTACGTGCCGTTGGCGTCCGTGGTTGTCCAGCAGTACCGAACCGCGGTCGGGGGTGAAGGTGCGCCCGCCCCAGAAGCTGGTGCCGTCCACGTCGGGTACGGCCAGGCCGAACCCCAGGTGGTGGATGTGGTCCTGGGGTCGTAGTTCGGTGACGGTGGTGCCGGCCAGGGTGGTCACCGGGTGCAGGAACGGTCGTGGTGAGAGCACCGGGTCCACGTCGGTGCCGTCGCGGTGTACGGCCACGGTGGTGCCGTTCAGGGACAGGTTCACGGTCGGGCCTCCAACGGGTGCGCGGTGGGTTCGGGCATGGCCCAGGCGGCTCCGAGTTCGGTGAAGCCGCTCATGTGTTGGGCGCTTCGGTGGACCAGGGCGTCGATGCCGTGAACGATGCGATGGGTGACGCCTGCTTCGCGCCACACGTCCTGGTGGCGGGTGGGGATGGGGCGGGGGGCGGAGGCGGTGCGCACCGCCTCCAGCACGTGGGTGAACCCCAGGGTGGCGGTGGGGGGAACCAGCAGAGGTGTTCCCTCGCGCAGGTGGGCGATGAGGTTCTCCATCAGGCCGGTGCGCGGGTGGGTGGTGGTGTGCGGGTCCTGTCCGGGCAGGTGCACCGTGACCCGGTCCAGGGTGTATTCGAAGGTGATGTGCCCGTGTTCGCCGTGCAGGTGGAGTGTGGGGGGCAGACTGCGCGGCGAGCACAGGGTCACGGCCAGACAGACCGGGGTGCCCTGGTGGGTGCGCAGCCGCAGGCAGGAGGTGTCGTCGGCCTCGATGGGGTGGGCGTGGAAGAGCTCGGGGACGATCTCGTTCGGGACGTGGTCGCCGCCGTCGGCCAGGGCCAGGGCGGTGGCGACCATGTGCGCGAAGGGGTTGGTCAGTGCCCCGTCGATCACGTCGTGTCCGGCCATGCGGCGGCGGCCGGCCCAGGGGGCGCGGTCGTAGTAGGCCGAGGTGCGTTTCCAGGTGCCCGCGCCCCCGATGCCGCGCAGCCGGCCCACGACGCCTTGGGCCAGTAGTCCACGGACGTGGTCGATGGCGGTCGATCCCAGGCTCTGGAAGCCCACCTGGCAGACCATGCCGGAGGCGGTGACGGCGTCGGTGAGTTCGTGGAGTTCGGCCAGGGTCGCGGTGGTGGGCTTCTCCAACAGCAGGTGGGAGCCGTGGGCGAGCACGGTGCGGGCCAGGGGCAGGTGGGTGTGGATGGGGGTGACCAGGACGGTGATTCGGGCTCCGGTCTCCTCCAAGGCCCGGGACAGGTCGTCGAAGTGGGGCAGGGGGCCCTGCCCCTCCAGGTCGTCGTCGGGGGCCGGCGGGCGGGGGTCGCACACACCGACCAGGCGCACCAGCCCCTGTTCGACCATGGGGCGCAGTGCGCGCAGGTGGGAGCGCCCGTGCCCGTGCAGGCCCACCAGGAGCACGGGCACGGGCCCCTCGGGCAGTGGGCGGGCGCTCACCGGTCCTCCCGCGCCAGTAGTTCGGCCACGCGCACGGGGCGCCCCGAGGCGATGGAGGCGTTGGCGCACAGTCCGGTGATCAGGGCGTTGCCGCCGTCGGCGTGATCGGGACGGACACCGTCGTCGACCCGGCCGAACAGGGCGGTGAGCATGGCGACGTCACCGCCGCCGTGTCCGCCCCCGCCCACGGTCACGGGGATCTCCTCGGGTTCTTGCCAGTGACGGCGCAGCCACAGCCGGGCGACGCTGTTCTCCTTGGGGGCGGGCATGCCGCGGACGGGGTGTTGCTCGTCCTGTTCGGGCGAGGTGTGCGCGAACTCGGTCATGTCCAGCTCCAGGCGCCCCTTGCTGCCGGTGATGGAGATCCGGTAGCCCTCCCAGGGCGCGTAGGCCACCAGGTGGTAGCTGAGCCGTACCCCGCTGTCGTAGCGCACCAGCACCGACATGTCGTCCTCGATGGTGATGCCCTCACCGAAGACGTTGAGGTCGCGCCGGTAGCCGTCCTCGTGTTCGGCCTCCAGGTACAGGGCCGTCAGGTCGGGGCTGTCGGCCATGTGCAGGGCGAAGGGGTCCTGAGCGGCCTGGGGTGAGGAGTGCCCGCGCGCGTAGTCACCGGCCACACCGTGGCGGTGGCCGTTCTCGGCGCCGTAGAAGAACAACCGGCCCGAGGCGTAGACCTCCTCGGGGCGAGCACCGATCCACCAGTTGACCAGGTCGAAGTGGTGACTGGCCTTGTGTACCAGCAGACCACCGGAGTTGGCCTTGTCGCGGTGCCAGCGGCGGAAGTAGTCGGCTCCGTGGCGCAGGTCGAGCAGCCACTCGAAGTGCACCGAACCGACCTCGCCGATGACGCCGGAGGCGATGAGTTCGCGCAGCTTGAGGTGGACGGGGTTGTAGCGGTAGTTGAACCCGACGGTGACGCGACGGCCGGTACGGGCCTGGGCCGCGTTGATGCGCTTGAGCCCGTCCAGGTCCGCGGTGAGGGGTTTTTCGGTGATGGCGTCGACGCCGGCCTCCAGGGCGGCCACGACGTAGTCGGCGTGGGTGTGGTCGACCGTGCACACGATGACCTCGTCCACCTTCTGCTCGTGGAGCATGCTGCCGAAGGACTCGGCCGCATAGGTGGGGACGGGGTCCAGCCCCGCCTCGGTGACGATCCGGTTGTGCACGGCCATGCGAGTGGCGTTGGTGTCGCACAGGGCCACCAGGAGGCCCAGGTCCCGATGGGTGTCGGTGAGGGCGCGGGTGTACATGCGCGCCCTGGACCCGGTGCCGACGATGGCGAACCTGCGTGGAGAGGTGTCGTTCACGCCGCCAGGGTAAACGCTTTCCAGAGTGAAACTCAATGTTCGCCCATGGTTTTCCCTTGGGCGCGAAGGCGGGAAAAGCGGCTCGGACCGGCCGGAACGCGGGTTCCGGAGTTGTTTTTTCGGCTTCGCGAGGCCGCCGGGGGCGAAGATAACGATCCGGAGAGGGGGTTTCCCGTGGGGCGATCGTCTGTTGACACCCATCTGGCCCGGTGCTAGAAACTGAACATCTTAAACTATGGATAGCGCTTACCAGGCCATAACCTGCGAGTTCGCCACGTGTTCTCGGCCACGTCAGCGAAGACGGCCCCACGTCCTCCGCATCCGCCCTGACCAGATTGGTGGTCCCCCGACCATGAGCCCCCTCAGTCGCCGCCTGTGCCCGGCACGGTCTCAGGTGTGCCCCGGGAGTGGTGCGCCGTGAGCGCACTGCTCCAGCGAAGCCCCAAGAAGGTCGATCCCGCCCCGTCCAAGGCCCGCGTCGCCAAGGGGTCCGCGGGACGCGGCACCGGCCGGCGCCGCCAAGAGAACCTGGCCGCCTACGCCTTCCTGGCGCCCTGGTTCCTGGGCCTGATCGTCATCACCGCGGGCCCATTGCTGGCCTCGTTGTACTTCTCCTTCACCGACTACAACCTCATCGGTGACCACCAGTGGGTGGGACTGGAGAACTACGAACGCATGCTGAGCGACGATCGTCTGTTCAGCGCGCTCCGGGTCACCTTCGTGTACGTGTTCGTGTCGGTCCCGCTCCAGTTGGCGTTGGCGCTGGCGCTGGCGATGGTCCTGGACCGAGGGGTGCGCGGCCTGCCCCTGTACCGTTCGGTGTACTACCTGCCCTCGCTGCTGGGCGGCAGCGTGGCCGTCGCCATCCTGTGGCGGCAGGTCTTCGGCGCCGAGGGGTTGGTCAACCAGGTCCTGGCCTTCTTCGGGGTGCAGGGGTACGGCTGGGTGTCCCACCCCGACTACGCCCTGGGCACGCTCATCGTGCTCAACGTGTGGACCTTCGGCGCCCCCATGGTCATCTTCCTGGCCGGGCTGCGCCAAGTCCCCCGCATGTACTACGAGGCCGCCGCCGTGGACGGGGCCGGTCCCCTCCATCGGTTCTGGAACATCACCGTTCCGATGCTCACGCCCATCATCTTCTTCAACCTGGTGCTGCAGATCATCAACGCCTTCCAGACCTTCACCCAGGCGTTCATCGTCAGTGGCGGCACGGGCGGCCCCTCGGACTCCACCCTCTTCTACACGCTCTACCTGTACCAACGCGGTTTCGGGTCGTTCGACATGGGCTACGCCTCGGCGATGGCCTGGCTGCTCCTGATGATCATCGGGGGGTTCACGGCCGTGAACTTCCTGGCCTCCAAGTACTGGGTTTTCTATGGCGACTGAGACCAAGGCACCGGCTCCCACCCCCACTCGGACCCGGTCCGCGCGCACACGACGACTGCTCACCCACATCGGCTTGATCGGCTTCGGCCTGATCATGCTCTACCCGCTGTTGTGGATGCTCTCCAGCTCCTTCAAGCCCACCGCGGAGATCTTCCGCGAACCCGGGCTCATCCCTTGGAGCTTCACCCCGAGCAACTACACCGAGGGTTGGGGCGCCCTGCAGTTCCCCTTCCACCACTACCTGCTCAACTCCGCGATGGTGGTGGCCGGCTCCATCATCGGCAACCTCATCGGGTGCTCCATGGCGGCCTACGCCTTCGCCCGCCTGGAGTTTCGGGGCAAGCGCCTGTTCTTCGCGATCATGCTGGCCACGATCATGTTGCCCATCCACGTGGTGATCGTGCCGCAGTACATCCTGTTCGCGCAGCTGGACTGGATCAACACCTTCTACCCGCTGATCGTCCCCAAGCTGCTGGCCACCGACGCCTTCTTCATCTTCTTGATGGTCCAGTTCATCCGCGGGCTGCCCCGTGACCTGGACGAGGCGGCGCGTATCGACGGATGCGGGCACGTGCGGATCTTCTGTCAGATCATCCTGCCGCTGTCGTTGCCGGCTCTGGCCACCACCGCGATCTTCACCTTCATCTGGACCTGGAACGACTTCTTCAGTCAGCTGATCTTCCTGACCAGTCCCGACATGTACACCGTTCCGGTGGCGCTGCGCACCTTCGTCGACTCCAGCTCCCAGACCTCCTGGGGGCCGCTGTTCGCGATGTCGGTGGTGGCCCTGGGACCGGTGTTCGGTTTCTTCCTCGCGGGGCAGCGTTACCTCGTCAAGGGCATCGCCACCACCGGCATCAAGTAGAGCCGCACCACAGAAGGGATCCCCCCGTGCCGCCCCTCACCCGCGTCCGTCCCACACGACGACACCCGCGTCCGAGCATGGTCGCCGCGGCCACCGGTGCCTTGGTCCTGGCCCTGACCTCCTGTTCCGGACCCGGCGACTCCGGGGACGTTGTGGAGTTGCGGTTCTCCTGGTGGGGGTCGGACGAGAGGCACGCCAACCTGCAAGAGGTCATCGAGGTCTTCGAGGCCGACAACCCCGACGTGCGGATCAGCCCCGACTACACCGATTGGGACGCCTACTGGGACCGGTTGGCCACCGGCGTAGCCGCCAACGACGCCCCCGACGTGATCATGCAGGACGAGTCCTACCTGAGCGAGTACGCGGAGCGGGGCGCCATGGCCGATCTGAGCACCTTGGAGGGGTTGGATCTGTCGGGCCTGGACCCGTTGGTGGCCCAGAGCGGGGTGGTGGACGGGGCGGTCTACGCCGCTCCCACCGGCGTCAACGCCTCGGCGATGCTCGCCGATCCGGAGGCCTTCGCCGAGGCCGGGGTGGAGATGCCCGACGACACCACGTGGACCTGGGACGACTACGTGGAGATCTCCATCGAGATCAGTGCGGCCACCGACGGTGAGATCGTGGGAACCCAGGGCTTGACCAACGAGAACGCCTTCCACATCTTCGTCCGCCAGCACGGGGAGAACCTCTTCGACGAGGACGGTGAGGTCGCCTTCTCCGAACAGACCCTGCGGGCCTGGTACGAGCTCACCGATCGGCTCTTGGAGGGCGGTGGGCAACCGGACGCCTCCCAGAGCGTGGAGATCGCCGCCGGTGGCCCCGACCAGTCGGTGCTGGCCACCAACACAGGTGCCACCGCGCACTTTTGGAGCAACCAGCTGGGCGCCATCGTCCAGGCCTCCGGGCGCGACATCGAGCTGTTGCGTTTTCCCGGAGAGACCGAGAACGAGCGCACCGGCACCTACTTCAAGCCCGCCATGTACTACGCGGTCTCGGCTGGGACCGACCACCCGCAGGAGTCGGCCCGGTTCGTCGACTTCCTGCTCAACAGTGATGCGGCGGGCGAGATCGTACTGGCCGACCTGGGGCTGCCGGCCAACACCGAGGTGCGTGAGCACATCATGTCCGACCTACCCGAGGCCGAGACCCGGGGTGCCGACTTCCTCGCCGACATCGAGGACGAGGTCGTCGATGGCAACCCGCCCCCGCCTGTGGGCTCGGGCGAGATCGTCGACATCAACCGGCGCGCCTACCAGGAATTCAGCTTCGGCAATCTCACCGCGAGTGAGGCGGCCGAGCAGTTCGTGTCCGAACTGCGCAGCGCGGTCGGTTCGGGCACCTGACCCGAACGACCCCCGGCGTGGCCCCGCCCGCGCAACCCTGCCCACCCGATCAACGAGACCTTGAGGACCCCCCGATGAACATCCCCTCCGGCGGCGTACGCACACGCCGCACGGCCGCTCCCCTGGCCTTGGCCGCCGCCGTCACACTGCTCGCCTCCGCCTGCGGGAGCGGCTCCTCCGCCGAGGACGGTGTGGTGGAACTGCGCTTCTCCTGGTGGGGAGCGGACGATCGACACTCGAACATGCAGCAGGTCATCGAGATCTTCGAGGCCGACAACCCCGACATCCGGATCAGCCCCGACTACACCGACTGGGGCTCGTACTGGGACCGGTTGGCCACCAGCACCGCAGCCGACGACGCCCCCGACATCATGATGCAGGAGGAGCGGTACCTGCGTGAGTACGGTGACCGGGGTGCGCTGGCCGACCTCAACGAGTTCTCCGATGAGCTGGACCTGGCCAAGATCGACCCACTGATCGCCGACAGCGGTGACCTGGACGGTCAGACCTACGGGGTGGCCTCCGGTGTGAACGTCTACGCCATCCTCGCCGACCCGGAGGCCTTCGCCGAGGCCGGGGTGGAGATGCCCGACGACACCACGTGGACCTGGGACGACTACGTCGAGATCGCCACGCAGATCACCGAGGCCACCGACGGCGAGGTCGTTGGGACCCAGAGCATGTCCTACAACGAGAGCGGTTTCCAGATCTTCGCCCGTCAGCACGGGGAGAACCTCTACGGCGAGGACGGTGAGCTCGCGTTCTCCTCCGAGACCCTCGCCGAGTGGTTCCAGATCACCGAGGACCTGCTGGAGAGCGGCGGGCAGCCGGGCGCCTCTCAGAGCGTGGAGATCGAGGCGGGTGGCCCCGACCAGTCGGTGCTGGCCACCAACACCGGCGCGATGGCGCACTTTTGGAGCAACCAGCTGGGCGGGCTGACCGCGTCCTCCGACCGTGACCTCGAACTGCTGCGCTACCCGGGTGAGAGCGATGGCGAGCGTACCGGCATGTACTTCAAGCCGGCGATGTTCTACTCGGTCTCGGCCGGGAGCGAGCACCCGCAGGAGGCGGCCCGGTTCGTCGACTTCATGATCAACGACAACCAGGCGGCCGAGCTGATCCTGGCCGACCTGGGGCTGCCCGCCAACATCGACGTGCGGGCGCACATCCTGAGCTCGCTGCCCGAGGCGGACGAGCGCAGCGCTATCTTCCTGACGGACGTGGAGGGCGACATCGTCGACGGCAACCCGCCGCCGCCGATCGGCGCCGGTGAGGTCGTGGAGATCACCAAGCGGGTGTCCGATGAGCTGGCCTTCGGCAACCTCACGCCCGAGGACGCGGCCGAGCAGTTCATCACCGAGGTGGAGTCCGCCACCGGTTCCTCCTGAGGTGGTACTCGATCCGCATGACGTGGGCCGGGCCCGGTGGGAGCGTTCCCCCGGGTCCGGCCCCTCTCCTTTGTCGGAGCGCACATGAAGGTGCCCCGCTCCCCTTGGGTGGGAGCGGGGCACGGTGTCGGTCGGTGGCGGTTACTTGGGGAATCTCAGGGTGGCCCCGGCCTCGCCGCTGGGTTCGCCCTCCTCCAGCAGCTCACTGAACCGGGCGTCCGACATCACCGCCGAGCGCAGCATCAGGGCGCTGGCCGGCGCCTGGAAACCGGAGTTCGGGTCGTCCAGGCCCCGAGGTGAGGTGTCCACCAGGATCGGGGAGGTGGTCGAGCCCCACAGGTGTGGTTCGTCCTCCCTGTCGGCTCCCAGTAGCAGGGTGTCCACCCGGCCCTCCGACAGCATCGGCAGGGTGGGGGTGGTGCCGCGAACCGCCTGGTCGTGGGCGAGTTTGCGGTGGTAGTCGTCGATGGTCTGTTCCTGTTCCTGCTGCACCAGTTCGCGCAGGCATTCCTCCGCGCTCTCCTGCAGGCGCTCCTCCGCGTCGATTCCTCCGCGGCCACCGGCCACCACCCTGATGGGGATGGTGAGTTGCCGCGGGCCGAGGTTGTCGCGCAGGTAGGCGATGGCCTCGTCGTCTCCGCCCACGATGATGGCCTGGGCCCCGACCTTGGCCACGGCCTTGCGGACCAGTTCGGCGACCCCTACGGCGTTCTCACGCCAGATGTCCTGAGCGGTGCCGGTGTCGGCTCGGCGTCCACCCGCGTCCCCGCGCTGACCGGGGAAGATCCGGGTGGCCCCGTCGATGTTCTGCATGTTCTCGCCGACGTTCTCGGATTCGAGGACGGGCCCTTCGGTGGGATGGCCGGCGTAAGCGTACACCTTGGCCTTGACCCGGTCCAGGGCCACCAGGACGTAGGGCCGCCGGCGGCCGCGGTCGATGGCCAGTGGAAGGGCGTCGGGGACCGGAAGGAACGAGGCGCGGTCCTGCCCGGGTGGCGAGGTCAGCGTGTACTCGCCCAAGAGTCGTCCTTGGGAGGCGTAGGCCGCCTGGCCGTGGTCGCCGTAGGCGCGGGAGTTTCCCTCCCCGATGGCCTCTTCCAGGACGTCGAGGGTGGCCTCGTCGGTGCCCAGCGCCGCCAGTTCCTCGCGTAGGTGGCGCCAGCGCAGATCGATCTTCTTGTCGGCGTCGGTGGTGTCCCGGCTGGTATCCAGGTGCACCGATGCCACGGGGCCGTCGCTCTCGTACAGAGGTCGCAGAAAACCAAGATCCATCAAGTTCGCGGGACGCGTGTACCCCCGCCCCGCCCACCTCCTTCTCGGGGTCGGCCTGTCGACGATCCTGAAGGTCCATGGTGGTTTCCGAAAGGGCGCCACGTCGAATCAGACACGGAAGTTGCCCGGAGATTTCCAGTCTTTTCCTGTTCGTCCTAAGTCAGGCCGGTTCGACTTCGTCCAGCGCTCGGTCGATCACTCCCCGTGTGAGCCTCAGAATGGCGACCACGGCCAGGATCAGACCGATCGTTCCCGCCACCAGGTAGGGGACTGCCAGGGCCCATTCGCGACCCAACGTCCCTTCCAGGGCGGAGGCGAGTGCGCCGCCCAGGGCCATGCCGATCGAGAGCATCCCCCACGACAGGGTCCGGTGGGCGCTGAAGGCCCGTGAACGCAGCCGGTCGGGGGTCAGACGTTGGAAGAGGCTGATCAGCGTGATGTTCCACCAAGTGGCGGCGAACCCGGTGAACAGGTAGCAGAGCACGAACATCGGAACGTCGCGCGTGAGCCCCACGGTCAGAGCGGTCGTGCCCAGGATCACCAGGACCACGGCCAGGGCGGTGGCCGGGTGTACCCGGTGGGAGAAGGAGGGCACCACCAGTGCGCCCAGGACGGCGCCCACCGCGGTCACGGTCATCAACAACCCGTAGCCCTGGGGCCCCACCCCCAGCACGTCCTGGGCGAAGAGCACCAGGACCGCCGCCATCATCGCCGCGGCCAGGTTGGAGGCCCCACTGACCAGGGCTGTCAAGCGCAGCACCGGGTGGTGCCACAACCACGACAGTCCTTCGCCCAGCATGACGCGAATTCCGGGGCGTCGCCGTCCGTCCGTCGCCGGGCGGTGATCGCCGCTCAGACCCAGCAGACAGACCAGGGCCGACAGGATGAGCGCGGC
Organism: Nocardiopsis sp. NPDC055551; assembly: GCF_053619415.1. Lineage (NCBI taxonomy): Bacteria > Bacillati > Actinomycetota > Actinomycetes > Streptosporangiales > Nocardiopsidaceae > Nocardiopsis > Nocardiopsis sp. NPDC055551. The sequence continues at coordinate 866,411 of NZ_JBSHJJ010000001.1, forward strand.
CTGCGCGCCGAAGGCCCAGGCGGTGGAAGCGGCCAGCAGCATGCCGGCGATCGGGGCGCCCAGGAACTTGTTGAGCACCCGCTCCACTCCCTGCAGGTGGCCGTTGGCCCGCTCCAACCGTTGATGGGGGACCAGGGTGGGCACCATGGCCTGCGCGGTGTTGTCGAAGAACACTTCGCAGGTACCCACCAGCAGCGCGACGCCGACCAGCAACGGGATCGAGCCCGCACCCAGGGCGATCGTGGTGGTCAGTCCCACCAGCAGTACCGTCTTGACGCCCGCCGCGGCCACCATCAGTCGGCGGCGGTCGACCCGGTCGCCCACCACCCCGGCGATCAGGGCGAACAACAGCCAGGGCAGGCGGGTGGCGGCACCCACCAGCGCCACCTGGAAGGGGTCGTCGGTGAGGGTGGCGGCGTACCAGGGCAGCGCCACCACCGCGATCCCATCGCCCAGGTTGCCCAGGCCCATGGCGCCCAGGAGCATGCCGAATCGGCGGCCCAGGGGTTGGCGGGGGGAATGTTCGGCACCGGTTCGGATCGGCTTTTCGGTCATGGAGTCCTTCGATGAGGGGGTCGCCGATCAGACTGGCACAGGGTCGGTGGGCCGGACAGGTCCTTTTCCCGTGGGCGGAAACGGCGGTGCGGAGCGTGCCTCGACCCGATCGAAGCCGCACCGCAACTGTCGGGTCGGAGTGGGTGGGGCGTCCGTAACTTGGGGGTGCGAGCAAGGGAGGAACCGATGCTGGACCGGTTGAACGAGGCGCTGGAGCGGGTCGAAAGAGACCTGGGCGAGCCCGTGGACGTGGCCGCGATGGCGCGTTCGGTGTTCGTCTCCGAGCAGCACTTCCGACGGATGTTCTCGGCGCTGTCGGGGATGCCGATCTCGGAGTACGTGCGCCGGCGACGCCTGACCCTGGCCGGGGCCGAGGTGATCCAGGGCAGGGACACCTTGCTCGACATCGCGGTGCGTTACGGCTACGGCTCGGCCGAGGCGTTCGGTCGGGCGTTCCGGTCCGTGCACGGGGTCGGCCCTGGCGAGGTTCGCCGCGGCGGCGCCGTGCTCGGCTCCCAATCGCGATTGACCTTCCACCTGACCATCGAAGGGAACACCATCATGCGCTATCGGATCGTCGACAAGGACGCGTTCGCCGTCACCGGACCAAGGGCACGGGTACCGCTGGTCTCCGAGGGGCCCAACGAGGCCATGATCGAGTTCGTCAAGGGCATCGACGAGGCCACCCACGAGAGGATCGAGGAACTGTCCGACCAGGAACCGAGCGGGACGCTGGGTGTGACCCACGCTCTGGAGCCGGGTCGTGGGGAGGGAAGCGCCATCGACTACTACCAGGGAGCCGCCACCTTCGCCACGGAGGTTCCCGAGGGGATGGAGTCACTGCGGGTGCCGGCGGGCACCTGGGTGGTCTTCCCCTTCGAGCGGTACACCTTCCCCGAGCAGATCCAGCGGATCTGGTTGTACGCCTTCTCCGAGTGGTTCCCCTCCAACCCCGCCTACCAGCACGGGCAGGGGCCGGACATGCTGAAGCTGGACTACGACGAGCAGGAGGAGGGCCTGGTCTCCGGGGAGCTGTGGATGCCGGTGGAGAAGGTCTGATCCGGGCGTGTACATGTGTGCGCCCGCTCTGGGGTGGTCTTCCGTCCGGGGTGGTCGGGGACGCGCTCAGCCGACCCCGGAGGGGCGAGGGCGCAGGCGGTTCTGTTCGAGGAAGCGCCGCAGTACCTCGTTGAAGCGGCCGGCGCGCTCCAGGTTGGGAAGGTGACCGGCCCCTTCGATGATCTCCATGATCGAGTCCGGGACGCGCACGTGCATGAGTTCGGCGCCCTTGGGCGGGGTGAATCCGTCGTGTTGGCCCACCACGAGCAGGGTGGGGGCGGAGATGTGCCTGAGCAGCGGGGTGTGGTCGGGGCGCCGGGCCCGACCCAGTTGGGCGGCGGCCACGCCCTCGGGAGGTGCGGCGCACATCATGTCGCGCACGTGGTCGGCGACCGCGGGCAGGTCACGGACGTTGTCGGCGGTCATCATGCCCACGAGCATGTCGTCGGCGTAGCCGCGCATGCCCTCCTCGCGCAGCCGTGCGGCCAGCCGCTCACGGGCCAGGCGGCCCTGTTCGGTCTCGGGCAGGGGGTTGGTGGCCACCAGGGTCAGGGAGTCGACCCGGTCGGGGAAGAGGCGGCACATCTCCAAGGCGACCTGGCCGCCCATGGACACACCCACGACGTTGACCACGTCCAACCCCAGGTGGTCGAGCAGCGCGGCCATGTCCCGCGCGAAGACGTCCAGGGGGGTGACCCCCGGCACGACCGTGGAGCTGCCGTAGCCACGCAGGTCGGGAACGATGGTTCGATAACCACGTCCGGCCAGCGCTCGGACCTGGGGTTCCCACATCGTCCGATCGAAGGGGTGCCCGTGCAGGAACAGCACGGGGCATCCCGCCCCACGATCGGTGTAACCGACGCTGATTCCGCGCACGGACGCGGTGTCCAGGTCGTCCTGGTTCGCGGTGTTCGTCATCTGGTGAGCCACAACAATCGATGTTATTCATCGGGTCAAGGGGAGCAATAGGGTGCACCTTGAAAAACGGCGGGCCGTAGGTGGTCCCTCGACACCTACGGCCCGTGCACCACGGCCCGCCGTCCTCGGGCATGGTGCGGCACGGTGGGCCTTGCCACTCGTACCGGTGACCGGAGCGCGAACGCCCCGGCACCTGGGGAGACGCTCGTCGGAGCGTTCGAGTTCGGACGGAAGTCCCAAGGAACGGGAAAATCTGTACAGAACTTCGTAGGATCGGCTTTCAGTCGTCTCGACGGGCCAGGAGCAGGGCGGCGAGCAGGTGGGGCACGGCGAAAAGGGCGAAGGCCGCGCCGTGACCCATGGCGGTGAACACCCCCGCGTACACCAGGAACGTGGTGATGCCGAGGGTCTCGGTGCCAAGGTCCGCCAACGAGGTGACCGTGGCTCGGCCGGGGCCGGTGATGCTCTCTTGTAGACGGGCATCGGCCACCACCATCATCGCCTGGCACACCCCGAATCCGAAACCGAGCAGCGCCCAACCCGCCGGGCCGGTGAACAGGGCTCCGGCCGCGATGGCCACCGAGGCCAGGGTCATCAGCGCGGCCAGAGCCCGGCCGGGGAGTCGGGAGAGGGGGCCGGCGGAGAGACCTCCCAGGGTCACCCCGACCCACACCACCAGCACCACCAACGGCACCGATTGCGCGGGGACCCCCGCGTCACGGGCCAGCAGTGGAACGTACTCCTCCAAAGCCCCCCAAAAGGCGCTGACCAGCACCACCAACAGCAATGCCGGACGCACCCCAGGGTTGTGGCGTACCTCGGCCAGGCCTGAGCGCAGGGTCTGGAGGTAGCCCGGTTCGTCGCCGGGGTCGCGCTCACGCACGCGATGTTCGGGCAGGGCCAAAGCGCACACCGAACACAGCAGACAGGCGGCCACGCTGGCCAGGCCGATGACCATGTAGCCGCCATGGGTCATGGCGGGAACGGCCACCAGGGTGGCCACGCCCACCGCGGCCACACCCAGGGCCCGGGTCAGGCCCATCACGCGGGGATAGGCGTCGGTCCCCCCGCGGTGGTCGAGTTCGGTGTACACCAGTGCCTCGAAGGCGCCGGAGGACAAGGCTCCGGCCGCGCCCCAGAGCACGAACCCCAGGGCGAACGCCCACGGGGAGGGTAGGAGCAACCACAGCGCGAACGCGGATCCGGTCAGAAGCGGGGCGGTCGCCAGCAGGTGGCGGCGCGGCACCAGATCGGCCAGGGCACCGGCCGGCACGGTCAACAGCACCGAGGTCAGGGACCACAGCACGAACAGCGCGCTGATGTGGGTGACCGTCAGGCCGTTCTCGGCGAACAGCAGGGCGTAGAGCGGGTAGAGGAGGATGAACTCCTCGAAGAAGGCGTAGCCGTAGACCGGCCAGGTCAGCCGGATCAGACGCGTGCGGGGCACACGTGGGTTCACGGTGGTCATGGAGGCCTTTTCCGTCGAACGGGTCGGGGACACCGGATGCGTTCGGTGCGTCCGGCGGTCCTCGGACGTTCGCCGCGGATCGACCTCTGGCTATGACTTAACATCGCTTGCGCATGTCACCAGGCTAGAACAGTGGATCGGTTCGGCGCGAGTGGATTCTCGACCCGTGGGCCAAGGCCCTTGCGACGTCAGCGGCCGGTGGGCAGGTCCGGGTGCGGCCCCAGACGTGGCACCGGAGGCAGGGGCGCTCGCCCGGGTCGGGCCTCGAAGGCCTGGATCAGGTAGGTGCTCAGCCGGCGAGAGGCGGCCATGGCCTGGGCTTCGGTGGCGGCCGTGATCCCCCTGTTGGCCATCATGACCAGGGTGAGGTCGTCCCGGACGAAGTCGGGGCGCAGCCGCCCGGCGTCCTTGGCCCGGCGGGCGAGTTCGGCGAAGCCGTTCTCGGCGCGGATCCGCTCGGCCTCGAAGAGCGCCGGGTCGGGCAGGACCTCCAGGAAGATCGCGCTCAAGCCGCGGTCCGTGGCCTGCATGACGCATGTCTTCTCGATCACGGTGGTGAAGCCCCGCCAGGGATCGGGGTCGGCCAAGGCGTCGTCGATCACCGCCACGCATTCGGCGACCTGGTCGCGGGAGACCTCGGCGAGCAGTTCCGACTTGGTGGGGAAGTGCCGGTAGAGCGTGGCGACGCCGACCCCGGCCCGGCGGGCGATGGCGGTCATGGACGCTTCCATGCCCTGCTCGGCGAAGATCGTGTGCGCGCTGTCCAGGACACGGCGGCGGTTGTGCAGCGCGTCGGTACGAGGTTTCCGAGAGGATCCGGTCGTCATGTCTCCCACTTTAGCGTTAACCGGAGGGCCTACTCCATTTCGGTCGTTACCTTTGACGACGGCGGTGCGAGCCGCCCGCCGCAAGAGGAAACGGGGACGATCTTGGAACGCATGCGCATGGCCCGCTACGACCGTTACGGCCCTCCGGAGGTGCTGTACGTGACCACCGTGCCACGGCCCGAACCGTCCCCGAACCAGGTCCTGGTGCGGGTGCGTGCGACGAGTGTCAACGGTGGTGAGCTGCGCATGCGATCGGGTGAGCTCGCCCTCCTGGGCGGTCGACGGTTCCCCAAGACCCTCGGGATCGACTTCGTCGGCGAGGTCGTCGCCAGGGGCGCGAAGATCTCCACCGTGACCGTGGGGGAACGGGTGTGGGGTGCCCTGCCGCGCCTGGCCACCGAGTCCAACGCCGAGTACGTGGTGGTCGATCCGGGCCGACTCTCCCCCGCCCCGGCCGATCTGGATCCGGTCGAGGCGGTCACCCTGCTCGCGGGTGGCACCACCGGCATTACCGCGCTACGCGACCACGCGCGCCTACGCGCGAATGAGCGTGTGCTGGTGCGCGGCGCCGCGGGAGGGGTCGGGAGCGTGGTGGTGCAGTTGGCCAAGGCCCGGGGCGCGCACGTCACGGCCCTGGCTCGGGAGGCCAACCTGGACTTCGTGCGTGGACTGGGCGCCGACGTCGCCTTGGACCATCATGCGCACGGCCCCGCCGACCTGGGCTCCTTCGACGTGATCATCGACTGTGTGGGCACCGACGTGCCCGCCTACCGGGCCCTGCTCGCTCCGCGTGGGCGGATGGTGGCCATCGTTTTCGGTGCGGTGCGCGACCTGGGCCACATCGTGGGTTCGATCGTGTACGGGCGTGGGAGGGTGCGCTTCTTCAGCGGCAACCCCAAGCGGCCGTTGCTGAGCGAACTCGCGGGCTTGGTCGAGGGAGGACGGGTGCGTCCGGTGGTGGACACCGTGTACGAACTCGACGACGTCGCCGCCGCCCATCGGGCGTTGGAGGCCGGGGGCGTGCGGGGCAAGCACGTCATCCGCGTCGACTGACCCGGCTCAGTCGGAGGCGTGTTCGGCCCAGTCCTCGGTGTGGCGGTGGGCGCCCAACCCCACGGCGGTGAACTCGTCCCGGTCGTGGGGGCCCACGATCACGCCCAATCGGCGCAGAGTGCGGGAGAGCAGGAATCCGTCGGCGGGAGCCGGTTCGTCCGCGCCCACGCGCAACGGTCCCAGGGTGAGCTCGCCGTGCTCCCACACGGCGGCCGCCTGGGTCATGGCTCCGCCGAAGGAGTCGATCTCCACATAGGCGAGGGGCCCGCCACGCGACCACTCGGTCGCCCATCGTGACAGCCACGCGGGCAACAGGTGGAACTCGCGAAAGGGACGCTCGCCCAAAGGCCCGGAATCGTGTAGCGCGTCGGTCAACGGAACCAGGGCCAACCCCTGCAATAGTCCGAATCGTTGGGCTCGGGGTAGGTCGACCGTCGCCTCGCGTATCAGCGCGGCATCGGCGATGACGGCTTCGAGCGTGTATCCCACGAAAGGGCTCCCATGAGGACGAGGGGCATTGAGGATCCTGCGGACCAAGATCGTTACTTTAAGTCACATGATGAATACGGAAGGTCGCCAGATGTTCATTCTCCGGTGGTGGGAACCTTCCCGGACTCGTGGCGAGATGGTCAACGGTCCTTTTCCCCCGATGCCCCCAGGAGCCCTCGCATGCCGGATACCCCCCACTTCAGTACCCCTTCCGTTTCCTCCCCCGAACCAGGTGTGATGGCGACCCGACGGCAGGCGCTCATGGGAGCCGTCACGTTGGGTGCCGCGGCGCTGGGTACGACCCTCGGTGCGTCATCCGCGTCAGCGGCCACCTCGACCCCCCGAGGCCCCATGATCTCCGACCCCTTCACCCTGGGAGTCGCCTCCGGCGACCCCTTCCACGACAGCGTCGTCCTATGGACTCGACTGGCCCCCGACCCCCTGGCCGAGGACGGCCTGGGCGGCATGCCCGACCGTGTGGTCGAGGTCCAATGGCAGATCTCCCAGGACGAGAACTTCTCTCGTACGGTCGCCGCCGGAACGGTGGAGACCGGCCCCGATCAGGCCCACTCCGTGCACGTGGAGGCACAGGGCCTGCGTCCTCGCGCCGACTACTTCTACCGGTTCCGCGTCGGCGGTGAGATCAGCCCCGTGGGACGCACCCGCACCGCCCCGGCCCCGGGCGCTCGCCTGAACCACTTCGCGTTCGCCATCGCCAGCTGCCAGAGCTACGCACAAGGGCACTACACGGCCCAGGCCCATCTGGCCCAGGAGGACCTGGACCTGGTGGCCTTCCTCGGCGACTACATCTACGAGACCGAGGACCAGGGCGATATCGGTCGCGGCCACCTGCCCCCGGTGGAGGTGCGTTCCCTGGCCGAGTACCGTCTGCGGCACGCCCAGTACAAGACCGACCACGACCTTCAGGCCGCACACGCGGCCTTCCCCTGGGCGGTGGTCTTCGACGACCACGAACTCGAGAACAACTGGGCCGACGACACCTCCTACGGGGAGGACGTCCCGCCCGAGGAGTTCATGCGGCGCCGAGAGAACGCGCTGAAGGCCTACTATGAGCACATGCCCCTGCGCGCAGCCCAACGCCCTGCTGGACCCGACCTGCACCTGTACCGCCGGCTCGTGTTCGGAAACCTGGTCGACATGCACCTGCTGGACACCCGCCAGTACCGGGACGTGCAGGTGGCGGATGAGGAGCGCGGGGACCCCGACCGCAGCATGCTGGGCGCCGACCAGCGACGTTGGCTCTCCCAGGGGCTGGGCGATTCCACCGCCACCTGGAACGTGTTGGCCCAGCAGGTGTTCTTCTCCCAGCGCGACTTCGCCGAGGGCGCGCTCACCGACTTCAGCGACGACGCCTGGGACAATTACCGGTTCGAACGCGACGCGGTGCGCGATGAACTGGCCGAGGTGGGCAACGCCGTGGTGCTCACCGGGGACGTGCACGCCAATTACGTGGTCGACGTCAAAGCCGACTTCGACGACCCCGACTCGGCGACGGTGGCCACCGAACTGGTGGGGACGTCCTTCACCAGCGGCCGCGACGGCGTCGAACAGAACAACCCGGGTGACGCGGTCCAGCTGCGGGAGAACCCCCACATCAAGTTCATCAACCGCAAACGCGGATACGTGCGCAACACCGTCACCCCCACCGAGTGGACGGCCGACTACCGGGTGGTGGACCGGGTGAGTGAACCGGATGCCCCGATCCGTGACCGGGCACGGTTCGTCATCGAGTCCGGCGAACCCGGCGCCCACCCCCTGGCCTAGATCGCACCCGATCCGGGGTCGGGCGGGATCTTGCGTCCGACCCCGTGCGCTCCGGCGGTCTGGGCCGGGACGGCCCCGGCTCCGTCGGCGATCGCCCGTTCAGAACCTGTAATGGGACACACGCATCGACGCACGTGTGGGACCCCAGGCGTTGAACGCCCGGTACATGGTTCGGTAACCCCACTCGGGGACGTCGGCGTACTCGGCCACGAGCGGATACTCCCCCACCAAGCGCAACCCGGGGTTCCACCGTTCGGGGGTGCGGGGGTCGTTCATGCCGAACATGGCCACGCCGTGGGCACGGGCCGTCGCACTCACCCACCCGGGGACCGTGTCGAAGACGATCTCCCCACCCAGGGGGAAGTGCTCGACCAACCGGTCGAGCAACTGTCGTGTCCGGTCCGGTGGCAGGTATTCGATCAGGCCCTCGGCGATGATCAGCACCGGTGCGTCGGAGGGGACATCACCCGCCCAGTCGGGCTCGGTGACCGAACCGGACAGCAGGTGATAGCCCTGGGGTTCGGGCAGTAGCCCTTGCCGTAGTTCGACCACGTTGGGCAGGTCCAGGTCGAACCAGCGGCCGCCCGTCGGCACCCCCAGGCGCAGGGCCCGCGCGTCCAGGCCACAGGCCAGGTGCAGCACGGTGCCCCCGGGGTTCTCGGCCATCCAGCGGCGTGCCCGTTCGTCGATGCGTCGGGCCCTGAGGAGTACGAGGTTGCGGTCTCCGCCCACACCCCACAAGACGCGCCGGTCGAACTCCAGGCGGTCGAAGACGTCCACTGCCCAGACGTCGCCCAGCAACGGTGGGTCGTTCCGAAAGTCCAGGACCTTGATGTAGACGGTCCACAACAGCGTCTTCTCGATCGCGCCCAATCGGACCCCGTGTGTCTGTCCGCCCATCGCGTCCCCTTCACTCGTGTGGGCGGGTTCCTACCCCGACGATCGTTCGACGGACCGGGGTTTCTCGCGCTTCGCGGGTCGTCGAGGACGAAACGATCGGGGCGCGACGGAGTTCGGTGCGGTCAGTCCTCGGGACTGATCCACAGGGCTTCGGCCGCGACCAGCCCCAGGGCCTGGTCGCGTTCCTGGCCGCCCTTCTCCGGGCGCACCGAGATCTGGATCGAGCCGGCGAAGGGTTGGCGCTCGACCACGGTGACGCGCATGCCGATGCCGAGGTCGATGTCGGCCAGGTAGCGCAGCAGTTCGGGGTCGATGTCGTTGACCCGCACGATCACCCCTTGGGTGTCGGCCTCGGCCTCCGACAACAACACCGTCTCGCGCTGGACGATGGTGCCCTCGCGGGTGGGGATGGGGTCACCGTGCGGGTCCACCACCGGATCTCCCAGGTGGGAGGCGATGCGGTCGACGAACTTGTCCGAGACCACGTGTTCGAGGATTTCGGCCTCGTCGTGCACCTCGTCCCAGGAGTAGCCCAGCTCGGCCACCAGGTAGGTCTCCAGCAGTCGGTGCCGGCGCAGTACCGCCAAGGCGGCCTTGGTTCCGACCTCGGTCAGGCTCACGTTGCCGTAGCGCTGGTGTTGGACGAACCCGAGTTCGTTGAGCTTGCGCAGCATCCCCGAAACCGAGGAGTTGGACACCGCCAGCCGCTCGGCCATCCCGGAGATGGTCACCGGTCCGGTGCCGCGCTCCTGGAGGTCGTAGATGACCTTCACGTAGTCCTCGGCCGATGTGGACGGCCGTGCCGGTGTGTGCCCCATGCCCGTAACCGTATCGTGTACCGCTTCGGCGCCACGATTTCCGCGCCGTCGCCCGTGGACGACGCCGTTCCGTTCATAAGACGGCGCGGGGCGGATTCCGCGGGTGCGGGCGGTGCCTCCTCGGGTCAGGATCTCGGGCTCCGGAGATGCCGGTGCTTCGGGTGCGGTTGGACGGAGTCGGAACGTCCGGCGTTTCCCCGTGGTGGCATGACCGGTCCCGCCCTCGACCCGATTAGCCCGCCTCCACGAACCCGGGGCCCGGCGATCTCCCCGACGGTTCAGGTGAGGTGTGCGCCCGAGGTGGGTGCGGGGCACGTTCGGGCGCCACTGGATTTCGCACTGTGCCGGTCGGGGATCCAGGGACCGACCGTAACTCGGAAAATCATTCTCTCGAGAACAGAACGAGCGCGAATTGGTCCGAGTTCGCGCCGTTTTGCACTTGAGGCGTTATCGATTGTCGAAGTCGAGTTCCGAAAACCTGCACCAAGCGGCCTTCCTGGCCACAAGACTGTGAGGTGACGCTAGGAAGGGAGCAGATGGACGACGTTCGGGTTCGGTACGTGTTGGCGTTCGACTCCTCGTGTGAGCGGTGCGCGAGTATCTCCACCGCGGTGGCGAGGGCCTCGGCGGGCAGGTTGGAGACCCTGCCGCTCACCCACACCGACGTGCGGGCCTGGCGGGCCAGGCAGTGGGGACCGACGGCCCCGTGGGTGCCCACACTGATCTGCAGGTACGGGCGGCGGGTGCGCTGTTGGCGCGGGGCGGCGATGATCGCGCCGCTGGTGCGCGGGCTGGGTGCGCGGGCGAGCCTGCGGGTCGTGGAGGTCCTGGGCGAACTCGGTCGCAGCCGGCGGGCGCCCCATGAGGACCACCACCGGTGGGGGCGGGTGGTCGCCGGACTGCGCGCCGTGTGGGATCTGACCCTGGCCCGGCGTACTCCGGACCTGGCCCGCTCGGACCAGGCGCTGGCCCGCGAGTGGGTGGAGGAGCACCGTTCCCGGCTGCCCACCGACTTCGACGAGTTCGCCGTCCATCCCCTGGTGCGACGCAGGTTGATCTTCGCCGAACTCTCCCCCGAACAACGACGCGACCTGTGGGCCGAACACCTGCGCCGTTTCGACCTGGCCAACCCGGACCTGACGCGGGATCAGCGCGCCGCCCTGGACCTGGCCGTGGTGACCTTCTCCGAGGAACAGGTCTTTCGGGACGGGCTGGGCCCGGTGCTGGAACAACGGTTGCGCGACCGTGCGGTGGCCGCATTCGGCTCCTACCGGGCACACGCGCTGCTGGCGACCCTGGGCCCGGTCGAGACCGACCCCGAATGCGTGGCCGCCCAACCGTTGGTCCCCCGCCGTCGTTCCTGGGCGCCCTGCCTGTCCAAGGGGTGTGTGGAGATGCCCTTCACCTGCGGGGTGGCCTGGGTGTCCACGCACGATCGCAGTGCCTCTCTGGCCATCACACGGGCCCATCCTTGACCCTTCCTCCTGGCCTGGCCCGTCCTCCCACGTCGATCGGCGCTTCGTGGGTGGATGGACCGGGCCGATGCCCTGGCCGCCGGGCGTGGGCGCGCCAGGGCATCCTCTTGGCTTCCCGTTCCGCTTCGGCGCGGGTGGGCGCCCTCAGCTCAGGCGTTCGAGCAGCTTTCGGGCCAAGGGCGCGGAGGAGGCCGGGTTCTGGCCGGTGACCAGGGTGCGGTCGACCACGACGTGGGGCGCCCACGGTTCACCCTCCTCGACCTGGACGCCGGCCTCGGTGAGGCGGTCCTGCAACAACCAGCGAGCCTTGTCCGCCAGGCCGGCCTGGGTCTCCTCGGCGTTGGTGAAGGCCGCCGCCCGGTAGCCGGCGAAGGTGTTGGTGCCATCGGGGCGCTCGGCGGCCAAGAACGCGGCCGGGGCGTGGCAGACCACGCCCAGCGGTTTGCCCGACTCCAGGGCGGCGGTGAGCAGGTCACCGGAGACCGAGTCGACCGCCAGGTCCTCCATGGGTCCGTGCCCACCGGGGTAGTAGACGGCGTCGTAGTCGTCCAGGTCGACCTCCTCCAGTCGGATCGGTGCGCCCAACTCCGTCATGGACGCCAGGGTGGAGGCGACGCGCTCGGCGCCCTCCACGCCACCGTTGGCGTCGGCGGTCAGACTGGCCTCATCGACGGTGGGTTCGACCCCTCCGGGGGTGGCCACGACGACCTGGTATCCGGCCTCGGTGAGGATCTCGTAGGGGGCCACGGCCTCCTCGGCCCAGAAACCGGTGGGGTGTCGGGTTCCGTCGGCCAGGGTCCAGTGGTCGACGCCGGTCATCACGAACAGGATCTTGGACTTGGGCATGGTTGCTCGCACTCTTCCGAACGTGTGTTCTGGTGTGTGGTTCGGGCGGTTGTGCCACGGATTCCCGAACGTAGCGGTGCGGGCCCATCGATGGCCAATGGGATCGCCGGAGATCAAGGTCATGGTGTTCGCGCGGGTGCGTTCGGGCAGTCTGGGGAACATGAGCGAGCACACCACGGCGACCATGTTCGCCAACAGACAGAGCATCTATGGCGGCCCCGAGGTGCTGGAGTGGACCAGGGTGCCTCGGCCCGACCCCGGGCCGGGGCAGATCCTGGTCGCGGTCCGGGCCGCCGGGGTCAATCCCACCGACTGGAAGCATCGCGCCCAAGGCGTGTTCTTGAACCGGCTTCCCCTCGTCCTGGGTTGGGACGTCTCCGGTGTGGTCGAACGGGTGGGCTATGGCGTCACCCTGTTCGAGCCCGGTGAGGAGGTCTTCGGGATGTTGCCCTACCCGCACGGGGTGGGTTCGCACGCCGAGTACGCGCTGGGTCCGGCGCGTGCCTTCACCCACAAGCCCTCCGAGATCGACCATGTCCGGGCCGGGGCGCTGCCGTTGGCCGCGTTGACCGCCCACCAGGCATTGGTCGACACCGCCCGCGTCGGTGCCGGGCAGCGGGTGCTGGTGCACGCGGCCGCCGGCGGGGTGGGCCATTTGGGCGTACAGATCGCCAAGGCGCACGGGGCGCACGTCATCGGCACCGCGAGCGCGCCCAAGCACGACTTCCTGCGCGAGTTGGGCGCGGACGAGGTCGTGGACTATCGCGAGGTCGACTTCGCCGAGGTGGTCGAGGAGGTGGACGTGGTCCTGGACCCGGTTTCGGGCCAGACCCGAGCCCGTTCCCTGGACCTGCTGCGCCCGGGTGGAGTCCTGGTCTCGCTGCTGCCCGGCCAGGACCCCGACGAGGCGGCCAAGGTCGAAAGGCTGGGCGTGCGGGCGAAGACGATGTTGGTGGAGGCCGACCACGAGGGGATGCGCGCCATCGCCGACCTGGTGGCGCGGGGCGCCCTGCGACCGCACGTGGAGGCGACCTTCCCGATGGACCAGGCGGCCAAGGCGCACGCCCTGGGCGAGAAGGGGCACACCACCGGCAAGATCGTCCTGGTCGCCGAGAACGCCTGAACGTCCTGGGCCGGACCGAGGTCTCCCCCGCGTGGGGGAGGTGTCCACGCATGATCCCCTGTCTGCGGGAGGCGTGCTCGGGGTGCCCGGCGAAGACCGGGGTGTATGGACACACCACCCGGTGTCGAACGCACCGAACCCCACCACCGAACACGTGCGCGATGGGCCTGGGCTGCCGCGGTCCTTACGACGCTGCTTCGTCGGAGGAGTTGAGCGAGGCGGGCAAGGGCACCCCGGTGGGACGGCGGCGGGCGGCCCGGGGCGGGCCTGTTCCGGCCGGGCGGCCAGGCGCGGCAGCGTGTCCTCACTGGCCGCGGGCCGGGACCCGGGCCTTCAACAGCATCTCCTCGTACTCCTCCTCCGGATCCGAGTCCAATACGATCGCCCCGCCCGCCCCGATGGTCAGTTCCCCGCCGGCGCGCACGGCCGTGCGGATGACGATGCTCAGATCCGCCTCACCGGAGTGCGACACATACCCCAGCGCCCCGGAGTACACCCCGCGCGCCGAGGACTCCAGCCGGTCGATGATCCGCATGGTGCGCACCTTGGGCGCGCCCGTCATCGAGCCGCCGGGGAAGCAGGCGCGCACCGCCGCCATCGTCGACACCTCCGGCCGGAGTCGGCCCTCGATGGTGGAGACGAGCTGGTGCACGGTGGTGTGGGACTCGGTGTACATGAACGCCGGCACCCGCACCGAACCCACCTCGCACACCCGCCCCAGGTCGTTGCGGAGCAGGTCCACGATCATCAGGTTCTCGGCACGGGTCTTGGCGTCGGTGCGCAGCCGCTCGACGACACGCGCGTCGACCCGCGGGTCGGGGTGACGCGGCGCGGTGCCCTTGATGGGTCGGCTCTCGGCCACACGGTCGGAGTCGACACGCAGGAAGCGTTCGGGGGAGGCACTGAGCACGCTCACCTCGCCCAGGCGCAGGTAGGCGGCGTAGGGGGCGGGGTTGGCCGCGCGCAGCCTTCGGTAGAAGTCCAGGTCCTCGCCCTGGTCGGGCAGGCGGACCCGGTTGGTCAGACAGATCTCGTAGCTTTCGCCCTGGGTGAGGTGGGCCAGGCACTCCTTGACATCGTCGACGTATCCGGCGTGGGGACGCTCCAGCAGGGCGGGCAGGTCCACGGGGTCGGCGGGCGGGGAGGGTCGGGGCGGGTCTGGAAGGTCGAGCAGCTCCGTGCGGGTGCGCTCCACCCAGGAGCGGGCGTCGGGTGCCCCGTCGGCGCACACCACGTAGGTACGTCCCCGGTGGTGGTCCACGGCCACGAAACGATCGCAGCGCATCCACACCGCGTCCGGGGTGGGTGCGCCGTGGGTGCGCTCTCCCCCGGTGTGGGCCTTGAGTTCGTAGCCCAGGTAGCCCACGTAGCCGCCGGTGAAGTCGAAGGGCAGTCCGTGCTGGGAGGGGGCGGCTCCGGTGCGGCGCTCCAGGGCCTCGAAGACGGTGCCCGGTTCGGTGCGGGTTCCGTGGGCGTCGCGCACACGGACGCCCTCCCTTCCCACGTCGTAGGTGAGCACCTCGGCGGTGGGGCCTTGGGGTGCGCCCAGGAAGGAGAACCGGGCCGCTCCCTCGGGCCGGGAGCTGTCCAGCCAGAACGCGTACTCGGCGTCGGCGTACAGGTGGACGAAGGCCTTTTCGGTGTCGACCGCCCGATCGAGTTCGGCCACCACGTGTTCGACGCCATGGGTGGGCCGTCGAGGCTCAAGCGCGGGTGACGGCGGTATGGGGAGGGTTCGCGAGCGTGTGTGCGGGCGGGCCAGGTCCAGGAAGTTGGCCACCAACTCCGCGCCGTGTTCACCGGCCACCGACTCGGGATGGAACTGCACCCCCCACCGAGGCAGTTCACGGTGCTCCAGCCCCATGATCACGCCGTCTTCGGCCCGCGCGGTGACCCTCAACGTGGTCGGCGGGGGGTCGGCCACGGCCAGGGAGTGGTAGCGCACGGCGGTGAAGTCCTGCGCGATGCCGCTGAAGAGCCCGTGGCCGTCGTGTCGGACCCGGCTCAGATGACCATGACGGGGCTGGGGCGCGGAGTCGACCGAGGCTCCGGCCAGGTGGGCGATGGCCTGATGGCCCAGGCACACCCCCAACACCGGCAGGTGGGTGTGGGCCAAAAGGTCGGGGACCCGGCCCAGGTCACGGGTGGTCTGCGGGCGCCCGGGGCCCGGTGAGACGACCACGGCGTCCACCGTGCCCGGGTCGAAACCGGCCCAGTCGGGGCCGTCGTTGGTCAACACCAGCGGCTCTTGGCCCAGGACACGGGCCAGGAGCTGGAAGACGTTGAATGTGTAGGAGTCGTGGTTGTCCACGAGGAGGACCCGCATCCCGCCCTTTCGTTCTCAGTAGGCGCGGCGTTCTCAGTCGGCGCGGTGTTCGCGGCCGGTGCGGCCGGATTGCGACATTCCAGGTTACGGCGGTCGATGTCGTCACCTGCGCGCGGTGTCGGTTGTCCACAGATCCCGCCCGACCCCTGGTGCGCCGACCCCTGTCCGGGTACACAGGAAGAAGAGGACGAGGGGTCCGGCCCCTCGTGCGGACCAGGGAGTGGCACATGGCCGTCTTCACCGCGATGATCATGATCCTGATCATCCTGCCGCTGGCCTTCTTCTTCGTACTCACCGTCGGAGAGGTCGGGCGGGTCACCCAACAGCACCAGTCCAGGCGGGCCGCGCGCACGCGTCCGCACCCGCCCGCTTCCCCACCCCTGGACGCGGCCGAGAACGAGCTGCGGTTGCGCTACGCCAGGGGCGAGATCGATCGTGAGGAGTTCCTACAGCGCAAGATCGACCTGGAACGCTGAGGACCCATCCGCCACCGCGAAAACGGTTGACACCCACCGGCGGATGGGTAAGGTACGAACGTCCTGTCGTCGACGAATGAGGTGGACGTTGCGCATCTGAGGTTCGCGATCATCACGCGGTACGGCCCTTGGCCGTCTATTCAGCGTGGTTGCAACCTCGGTGCATGAGCCGTCCCCGTTCCACAGGACCTCTTCCACCTTCTGCCCGGCCCCAGGCCGCGTGGTGCTCGCACACGAAGCCCTTTTCCACAACGCTTCCGACTGCGAGAGAAAACCATGTCTCAACCCGTCACCACCGACGTCTCGGTGGCCTGTTCCGACCTGACCTTCGGCTGGCCGGAGGGCACCACCGTCTTCGACGGACTGTCCCTGTCCACGGGCCGCGGGCGCATCGGCCTGGTCGGTGCCAACGGTTCGGGCAAGTCCACCCTGCTCAAGCTCCTGGCCGGACACCTGCGCCCGGCCCGCGGCTCGGTGACCGTCCACGGTCGCCTGGCCTACCTGCCGCAGAACATCACGCTCGACACCGAACCGACCGTCGACCACGCCCTGGGCATCGCGGACAAGCGCGCCGCCCTCAACGCCATCGAGTCCGGCGACGCCTCCGAAGCCAACTTCGAGGTCATCGGTGAGGACTGGGACGTGGAGGAGCGCGCACTGGCCACCCTGGGAACACTGGGGTTGGACGGCATCGGCCTGGACCGCACCGTCGGCGAACTCTCCGGTGGGGAGACCGTCCTGCTGCGCCTGGCCGCACTCCTCATGGAACGCCCCGACGTGTTGTTGCTGGACGAGCCCACCAACAACCTGGACCTGTTCGCCCGCCGGCGCTTGTACGAGGCCGTGGACTCCTGGCGCTCGGGCACCCTGATCGTGGTCAGCCACGACCTGGACCTGCTGGAGCGCGTGGACCGCACCGCCGAACTGCGCAAGGGCGAGGTCACCTGGTACGGCGGCGGATGGTCGGCCTACCAGGAGGCCCTGGGCGTCCAACAGGAGGCCGCCGAGCGGACCCTGCGCGCGGCCGAGTCCGACGTGCGCAAACAGAAGAAGGAGCTCGCCCAGACCCAGATCAAGCTGGCACGACGTCAACGCACCGCGAAGAAGGCCGCCGCGGAGAAGGGGATCCCCAAGATCGTCCAAGGCGCTCTGAAGCGGGCCGCCCAGGAGTCGGCGGGAAAACTCAAGGGGACGCACGAGGACCGCCTCCAAGAGGCACGCGAACGCAAGGATGAGGCCGCCGAAGCGGTCCGCGACGACGCCGAGATCAGGGTGGAGTTGCCGCACACCGCCGTACCCAACGGGCGAGACGTGGCCCGGGTCAGCGGTCTGCGTCTCCGCCACGGCCGGTTGCGCGGCGCGGACCTGTTGGTGAGCGGCCCCGAACGGATCGCCCTGGTGGGCCGCAACGGTGCGGGCAAGACCTCCCTGTTGCGCACCCTGGCCGGGCTGCTCGACCCGTTGGAGGGCGAGGCGAAGGTGATGGTGCCACTGCGATTCCTGCCCCAGCGCCTGGACCTGCTGGACGAGGAACGGTCGGTGGTCGACAACGTCACCGACGCCGCACCCGGTGTGTCGGGGCAGCACATCCGCGCCCGGTTGGCCAAGTTCCTCTTCCGGGGGGCGCGTGCCGCGCAACCGGCCGGCACACTCTCGGGCGGGGAACGCTTCCGGGCGAGCCTGGCCATGACCATGCTGGCCGCCCCGGCCCCACAACTGTTGATGTTGGACGAGCCCACCAACAACCTGGACGTGTCCAGTGTCCGGCAGCTGACCGGTGCCCTGTCCGCCTACGAGGGCGCCCTGTTGGTGGCCTCGCACGACCTGCCGTTCCTGGAGTCGGTGGGGATCACCCGCTGGCTGTTCCTGGACGAGGAACTACACGAGACCACCGCCGAGCAGGTCCACGACCTGTTGGAGGGCCGTGAGCCCGAACAGGGCTGACGGTGAGGCCGGCGCTCACACGCCCGAGTGTCGCGGTGCCCGGTCAGGACACCGCGACACTCGGGCGGTGTTGGGTCAGGGCACGGGCTCGCCCGGGTAGGTGCCGAAGGACCACAGGTTGCCCTCGGGGTCGCGAACCGTGAACTCGCGGGATCCGTAGTCGGTGTCGGCCAGGGGCCTCGTGACGTCGGCGCCCCGCGCCCTCACCCGCTCGAAGAGGGCGTCGGGGTCGGTGGTGACGACGTAGGCGCCCATGGTCCCGGGCTCGCGGGTGTACTCCCTGCCGGGCTGGTGACTGCCCAGCATCAACCCGCCCCGGCCCTCGGGCCAGTTGAGCTGTGCGTGGTGGACGATCTCGCCTTCGCCGTACCGGGCGGCGACCACGAAACCGAAGGTCTCGACGTAGTAGTCGATCAGCTTGGGTGCGTCGGTGGCCTGTAGGGTCACCCACACGCTCGGATTGTTCTCGCTCATGGGGCCCACTGTGCTCCAGGCGTGTGGGCTCCGTCTTGAATGTTTCGGAACTCCCCGGCCGACCAGGCACCCGGGGACAGGCCGGTGAAACCAACGAACTCCCTGCTCAGGTGGGCCTGGTCACTGAAACCGGCCTGGGCGGCGACCTCGGCGAGGGAGGCGCGCCCGGTGGTCTTGACGCTTTCGGCGATCCTGGCCCGGGCGTGTTCGAAGCGCATCAACCGGGCCACCGTCTTCGGGGAACGTCCGCACTCGTTGTGGAAGAGGTTGCCCAGGTGACGTGTGCTCACCCCGACCTGCCGGGCGAGCGCGCCGATGGGGATCCTCCCCCGGGTACGTTCCAGCAACGTCCAGGCGTGCACGAGCGCGGCGGGCGGGGCGGCCACCTCCAGGTCGCGGTAGCGCCGGACCAGGTGGTGGCGCACCAGCGTGAAGGCCTCGTCCCAGCCCCGGCTCCCGGACAGCCGGTCCAGGACCTGTGATCCTTCACGGCCCAGGAAGTCGGCCCCGTCGAAGTCGTGTACGTCCAGCTCCGCGCTGGGGACACCGAACAGTGCCCGGGAGCTCAGTGGGTGCACCGCGATCTGGACCCCGGCCTGGCCGGGGCGTTGGCGAACATGACCGGCCTCCACGTGCAGCCCACCGAGGATCACCGGGTTGGGGCGGGCCTTGGCCAGTCCCTCCGGGGTTCGGGCGGCCTCCACCCCCTCGTCCAGGCTCAGGATGAACGTGAGCGTCGCGGAGGGAAGACCGAGGTGGACGGTGTCGGGCACGTCGAGCCCTCGGTAGCCGACCATCGAGGCCACCCCTGGAGCGCTGTTTGGTGCGGCCGTGGCGAAGTCCCAGGCCGCGGGTGGTTCCGTACTGCCCACGGCACCCACGCTAACAGTCCGGGGGTCGCCGTTTCGAGTGATGCGCGAGGGGGTGACCGATGTTCGGTCACCCCCGTCATCGCACCGGATCGGGCCGCGCGCCTCAGCCCCGCATCTCCTCCAGGGTCTTGCCCTTGGTCTCTTCGACGAACTTGAGCACCAGGAAGAACGAGATCAGCGCGAACGCCGCGTACATCAGGTACGCCCCCGACAGGTTCCAGTCGCGCAGCGAGGGGAAGCTGACGGTGACCAGCCAGTTGGCCAACCACTGGGTGGCGGTGGCCACGCCCATGGCGGCCGCGCGGATGCGCAGCGGGAACATCTCCCCCAACAGCACCCACACCACCACACCCCATGACAGGGCGAAGAAGAGCACGAACGAACTCGCGGCGACCAGCGCCGTCGCGGCCCACCCGAAGGCCAAGGTGACCTCGTCGCCCTCCACCCGGGCGTTGCTGAAGGCGAAGGCCGCACTGGCCAGCGCCACCGTCATACCGGCCGAACCGGTCAGCAACAACGGCTTGCGGCCGATCTTGTCCACCAGCATGATCGCGATCACGGTGCCCACGATGTTGACGATCGAGGTGAACAGGCTCAACAACAGGGAGTCGGACTCCGCCACACCGACCGACTGCCACAGCGAGCTGGAGTAGTAGAAGATGACGTTGATGCCCACCAGCTGTTGGAAGGCGGAGACCGCCATGCCGATCCACACGATGGGCAGCAGGCCATAGCGTCCGGTCAGGTCGCGCAGTTTGGGCCGCACCTCCGAGCCCAACGCCTCACGGATCTCGTTGATGCGCCCGTCGATGCGGTCGTCTCCACCGCCCTCGACCTCGGCCAGGATCTTGCGGGCCTGGTCGGTCTTGCCGACCCGCACCAGGTATCGGGGCGATTCTGGGATGACCAGGCTCAGCCCCAGGTAGACCAGGGCCGGCAGTGCCTCCACGGCCAGCATCCACTGCCAGGCCTGGATCGGTCCGATCGGGTTGTGCGCGCTGCCACCGGCTCCCGCGGCGATGGCGTAGTTGACCAGTTGGGAGGCGGCGATGCCCAGCACGATGGCCAGCTGTTGCAGTGAGGCCAGACGACCGCGGTAGGCCGCGGGGGAGACCTCGGCGATGTAGGTGGGCGCGATCACCGAGGCCATGCCGATGGCCACACCGCCCACGATCCGCCAGGCGGTCAGGTCCCACACGCTGAAGGGCAGCGCCGAGCCGATCGCGCTGATCGCGAAGAGGACGCCGGCGATCTGCATGACGCGGATACGGCCGAGACGGTCGGCGATGTTGCCGGCCGTGCCCGCGCCCACCACGCATCCGAGCAGAGCTGCGGCGATGGTGAAGCCGAGGACCCCCGGACCCACCTGGAAGCGTTCCTGGATGGCGTCGACGGCGCCGTTGATGACGGCGCTGTCGTAACCGAACAGGAAACCGCCCATCGCGGCGGCCGCCGCGATCATGGTCACGTGGGCGAGGTTGGCACCACCGTCCTGGTGGCCCACCCCTCCCGTGCTGGCATGGCTCACTTGGAGCTCCTTCCCCGGGCACACCTGAGTGCCCGTTGGGCACCACGGTGCCCAACGGGTCCAGGGCATGCGAGAACGCAACGCTGATGTGGCCGAACACGCTCCGATGTTTGGCCTTCAGCAGACTGCGGGGATTTACTACGAATACTTTCCATAACCGTGCAGAGGGTGGTCCTGACCTGCCTGATGGTGATCTCACCGGCGGTCCTTGTGGGTGCCCCGTCCCAGGACACACAGGTGGGCACCGCGGTTTCCCCACGGTGCCCACCACTCGGACCTCTCAACCACGCTGCTGGGCGGGGTCCGGCTGCCAGATCGGCATCTGCTGGTACAGCTGCGCCTGCTCGGCCGCGATCTCGTCGTCCTGGCGGTCCCGTACGCACTTGGCCAGGGTGAACGCGGACGTGATCACGAACAGCACGCTCATGCCCAGGAAGGCGCGCATCCACAGGTCGACGGGCAAGAAGATGATTCCGGCGCCGACACCGACGGTGGACACCGCGAAGGCGACGATCGACTGGAGGTAGAACTGGGAGGTGGACCGGGGTGGGGGCAGGGGTGTGTTCATGCCTTCCATGGTGCGTGAACACCCGACCGTCGGGCTTGAGTACACCTACTCAAAACCCGGCCCCGTTGATTTCCTCCCCACGGCTGAAGCCGGGGGGCTGCGCCGCTAAGAAATGATCACTCAGCCCGGTTGTTGCGTCCGATCGGGAACGAAGGCCGACAGGTCCAGGCCAGGGTCCTCCCCCATCGCCAGCCGGGCGGCGACCGTCCCCTGGAACGGCCCGAAGGTCAGCCCCTGCGAACCCAGGCCGGTGGCCACCAGCACCCCGGGTAGCCCTTCGATCGGCCCCAACAGCTGCGCGCCGTCGTGGGTGCCCGGACGGAACCCCACCCGAGTCTCGACCACGGTCGCCTCGGCCAACTCCGGCAGGACCTCCAGGGCAGTGGACAGGTTGCCCAGCAGACCCGAGGCCGTCACCCGATGGTCGAACCCCGCCTCGGGCTCCCAGGTGCCGGCGGTGATCACCCGGTCGGGGGCGGCGGCGCTCACGAAGTAGTCGCGTTCTCCGAACCGCACCACCGGCCAGGAGCGGGTGCGGTGCCCGGGAAGGGCGAAGTGCGTCGACTGTCCGCGCACCGGACGCACGCCCACCCCTACCCCGACCCCCGCCAGTAGGTCCGCCGACCACGCCCCGGCCGCGACGATCACCGTGTTCGCCGTCAACTCCTCGGAGCCCACCCCCACACCCGTCACCCGCTCACCGTTCCACAGCAGACGCGCGTCGCCCTTGTAGTGACGCAGGCCCCGCTCCTCGGCTGCGTCGAACAACGCCGACCTCGCGGAGTGGCCGTTCACCCGGGCCATGCCCTCGATGTGGACCCCGCCGTAGTCGGCCGGTACCAGGGGGAAACGCTCGCGCGGCTCCCCCGCGGCCAGGCGCTCCACCCGTCCCATGGTGGCGAACTCCGGGCGTTGCGAGAGCGTGCTGAACAGCTTGAATCCGGCGTCGTCGCCCTCTCGGTCCACCGACAACCCACCGACCACCTCGAAGCCGGGGTCGTGTCCATCCTCGACCAGTTCGGTCATCAAGCGTGGGTAGTGCGCCGCCGCGGCGGCCTTGAACGCCTGCTCGGCGGGTGAGTCCCAGGGGAAGGGCCAGGGGAAGACGATGCCCGTCCCCGCTCCGGTGGCCTGCCCCGGGTGGGAGGCGTCCACCAGCGCCGTGGACACGCCCTTCTTCGTCAGGTGGAACGCCGCGCCGGCTCCCACGATGCCGCCGCCGACCACGATCACGTCCATGGCCCCCACCCTGCCCCGACCACCGGCCGGGCACAAGCCGTTGGACCCGCGTGCCGCTCACCTGATCCAGGTAAGGGCGCGCGATAGGCTGCGGCTCCTCCCAGGAAGCCCGGCTCCCTCACCCATTCCTACGCAGGAGGTCGAATTGAACGGATACACCACCCGCGGGGTCGCTCTGACCCGGCCGCCCGGACCGCACCTGGCCGATGGGATCGTCACCCACATCGCCCGCTCGGCGGTGGATCCGGTGCTGGCCGCCCGCCAGTACACGATCTACCAGGAGACGCTGGCCTCGGCGGGGTGGCGGGTCGTGGAGGTGGCCGCGGCGCCCGAACATCCGGACTCGGTCTTCGTGGAGGACACCCTGGTGGTGTGCGAGGACCTGGCCGTGGTGACCCGGCCCGGCGCCCGGGAGCGTCGCGGGGAGATCGAGGGCGCCGAACGGGCCGCGCGTTCCCTGGGGCTGCGGGTGGCCCGGATCGAGGAACCCGCGACCCTGGAGGGCGGGGACGTCCTGCAGGTGGGGTCCACCGTCTATGTGGGGGTGGGCGGGCGCACCGATGTGGAGGGTGCCGAACAGCTCCAGCGGTTGCTCGCCCCCTTGGACCGCAAGGTGTGTCAGGTGCCCTTGGGACGGGTGCTGCATCTGAAGTCCGCGGTGACGGCGCTGCCCGACGGCTCTCTCGTGGGTCTGCCCGATCTGGTGGAGACCTCCGGCCTGCCACCGATCCGTCGTGCCCCCGAGGAACCGGGAGCGCACGTGGTGCCCCTGGGCGGGCGGGACGTGCTGGTCAGCGCCGCTGCACGGGAGACCGTGCAGCTGTTGGCCGCCGAGCACTGGCGGGTGCTGCCGGTGGACATCTCCGAGTTCGAGAAACTGGAGGGCTGTGTGACCTGCTTGAGCGTTCTGGTGCGGGATCGCCCCGAAGGCGCCTCCTAGGCGTGGGCGCGGCGGTGGGCGGCCACCCGCGAGCGGGTGGCGCAGCGGCGGGAACAGAATCGTCGTGCGCCGCCGTGGGCGGTGTCGACGAACACTCGCTCGCACGCGTGCGCGGCGCACACCCCGCCGGGGTGGCGTTGGCGTTCGCTGATCAGGCGGGCCAGGAACAGGCCGGTGGAGGCCACGAACCATTCGTCCCAAGGTGCCTCGTCGTCGCTGTCCACGTGCAGGTGCCAGGGGTGGGTGCCGGCGTGGTCGGTCAGCCGGGGCGGGTGTGTCTCCCGGGCGAGTAGGACGTTGACGCGCCTGGCGGCCTGGTCCAGGGTCGGGGCGGCCAGGACGTCGCGCAGTTCGACGGCGACCTCGCGCAGGGCCCTGACGTCCTCAGGGGTCAGGGCCGGGTCGGTCTCGCCGTGTTCGGTGAACAGGTCGGAGATCCGCCTTGTGTCCACGTCCTCCTCGGCGAGGGCGTTGAGCAGGTCGGTGGTGCGTTCGGCCAGTGCGCGGGTGGAACCCACCGGGTGCGGTGCTGTGGTCATACCTCCAAGGTAACGCCCATGGTGTGTTCACTGGTTACTTTGTAGCGTCTTGTGGATGAATGACCGTTACTCTCTGGTGCGTTACCTGTGCGGTGCGGCCGCCGCCCGCACCGGGGATGAGGCCTCCGGGCCGGCCCTTCTGCTGTTGGGGGTGGCCGTCACGGGGAGCGCCGCCACCGGTTCGGCCCTACTGGCGGGGGTCACCGCCACCGCGGCGATCGGCGGGCCCACGGTGGGGGTGCTGCTGGACCGTGCCGTGCGCCCGGGTCGACTGCTCTGCGGCATCTTGGTGTTGAACGCGTTGGGTCTGGCCGCCGTCGCCCTGTTGCTGGAGCCCCTGCCGTTGGCTCCGGTGCTGGCCTTGGCGTTGGCCGTGGGGCTGCTGGGCCCGGCCCTGTCGGGTGGGTGGACCGCCCAGCTGCCGCGCCTGGTCGCCCCCACCCACCTGAGGCGGGTGAGCGCGTTGGACGCGATGACCTTCAGTACCGCCTCCCTGCTCGGGCCGGCGCTGGCCGGAGCGGTGGCACTGGGGGCGGGTGGCGGCGCCGCGGTCGTGGTCGCGGTGGCCCTCATCGTCTTGGCCGCCCCGGTGGCCTGGTCCCTGCCCGCCCGGAGCACACCACCCCCACCATCCCCGGTGCTCACCGATCTGGTCGCGGGGACGCGCATGGTTCTGGGCAACCGGGCGTTGCTGCGCGTCACCGTGGTCTCCACGGTCTCCATCGCCGGGACCGGGGTGTTGGTGGTGGCCGCTCCGGCGCTGGGGGAACGGTCGCTGGGCGGGGCGGCCCAGGGCACGATGTTGTTGTCGGTGATGGCGGTGTGCGCACTGGTCGCCAACCTGGTGTTGGCCCGCCGCCCGGCCCGACTCCCCCCGGACTCGATGGTGCCGCTGTGCGTGCTGGCACAGGCGGTCGGCGTGACGGGCGCCCTGGTGGCTCCCTCCGCGTCGTGGCTGCTGATCGCGGTGGCGGTGGTGGGCGCCGCGGAGGGGCCCCAGTTGACCGCCCTGTTCACGGTCCGCCACCGGGAGGCCCCCGAGCGTCTGCGCACCCAGGTGTTCACCACCGCGGCGAGCCTGAAGGTGAGCGCCTTCGCCGCCGGCGCCGCGTCGGCCGGCCCCTTGGCCGACCACTCACTGACACTTTGTCTGGCCCTGGCGGTGGCGCTACAGGTCACCGCGGCCCTGGCCCATCTGTTCCTGCCCGGGCCCCGTCCCACACCGAATCAACCGGCGGTGAAGGACCGTTCCTGACCGCCACTGCCGGCACACTCACATCATGAAGTCGACCTCGGCCCGACTGCTCCAACTCCTGTCCCTGCTCCAGACCCGCAAGGACTGGCCCGGCAACGACCTGGCCGAACGCCTGGCGGTGAGTCCGCGGACCGTGCGCCGCGACGTGGACCGCCTGCGCGAGCTGGGTTATCCCATCCACGCCATCATGGGCACCGGCGGCGGATACCAGCTCGGTGCCGGCGCCTCCCTTCCCCCGCTGCTGCTGGACGACGACGAGGCCGTGGCGGTCGCGGTGGGGTTGCGCACCGCCGCCCAGGGCGGTGTCTCGGGGATCGAGGAGACCTCGGTGCGCGCCCTGGCCAAGCTCTTGCAGGTGTTGCCCTCCCGGCTGCGTCGCCGGGTGGACGCGCTGGGCACCTTCACCGTGCCGATGCCCTCCGAAGGACCCACCGTGGACGCCGACACCCTGGCCTTGGTGGCGGCCACCTGCCGGGACAGCGAACGACTGCGGTTCGACTACGAGAGCCACCAGGGCGCTCCGAGTCGACGGATCGTGGAACCGCACCGCCTGGTCTCCCATGGGCGGCGCTGGTACCTGGTGGCCTGGGACACCGCGCGGGAGGACTGGCGGACCTTCCGGGTGGACCGGATGCGCCCCCTGACCCCCACCGGCCCCAGAGTGCCCCCGCGCGACCCACCCGGGCGAGGGGTGGCCGCCTACCTGGCCGAACGGATGAACCTGCACATGTGGCCGATCAAGGCGAGGGTGCGACTGGCGATGTCGGCACAGGAGGCCCTGCGCGGTCGGGCCGCCCACTACGGCCCCATCGAGGCCGTGGACGAACACTCCTGTGTACTGCTGTGCGCCGGTGAGGACATGGGCGCCATGGCCTGCTACCTGGCGATGTTGGACGTGGACATGGAGGTGGAGGAGCCCGCCGAGCTACGCGAGGCGATGGCCCACCTGGGCGGGCGTCTGCTGCGCACCGCCGGAGAGGACCGAGCACCGAGGAACTGAGCCCTTCGGCCCGCGGGCTAGGGCCCATCGCGGTGTGTTATCGCTGAGGATCCGACCCTCGACGTGGAGGCGCCCGTGTCCGAGAACCCACCCGATCGACCCGAACCCTCCCCCGCCGCGCTGCGGGCCGTGGAACTGGCCGGGCGTGAGGCCATGGCCCTGCGTCACCCGTTCCTTGGCACCGAACACCTGGTCATCGGAGTGGCCGGTCAGGCGGAGGAGACGGGGCGGCGCATCGCCTTGGAACCGGCCCCGCACCTGCTGCGACGCGAGGTCGTGCGCGTCATCGCACCCGGTGGCGCCCCTCGCGCGCAGGCCCCGACCTTCACCCCTCGGGTGCGCACGGTGCTGCGCCTGGCCCGAGAGGAGGCCCGGCGCCGAGAAGGACCACATCTGGGCCTGCACCACCTGGTGTGGGCTCTGGTCCGGGTCGAGGAGGGGACGGCCCTGCGGGTGCTGCGGGCACTGGACGTGGACCTGCCCGACGCACGCGAGCGCGCCCGCGCCTTCCTGGACCGGGAGACGCTCGATTGAGTCCCTGAGTACTCCTACTCACCGATACCGGGTAGGAACACGGATGTAGGGCCCTACCATCCATCCCTAGGTTCTGAGAATGGACCACTTCGGCATCCTCCTCATCGGCCACACCGCCATGGTCGTGCACTACCTGTTCTTCGCCTACGTCGTCTTCGGCGGCTTCCTGTCGCTGCGGTGGCCGCGCGTGTTCTGGCCGCACCTGTTCGTGGCCGCCTACGCCCTGGGCATCGTCACCATCGGCTGGCCGTGCTTCCTGACCGACATCGAGAACCGGTCGAGGGAGGCCACCGGGCGCGAGGTGATGGAGAACGGGTTCATCGATCACCACCTGACCGGGGTGATCTACCCCGAGGACCACCTGATGACCTCGCGGTTCGTCATCGCGGGCATCGTCGCGCTGTCCTACGCCGCCTTGGCCTGGAAGCTGTACCGTGCGCGCGTCGAGCGTGACCGGGGAGCCCTGTCCCGATAGCCGGGGAAACCTCCGAATGAGGGAACCCGACCCCCGAAACCCCCCGAGGCGCTACGTTAAGGAGTCGTTCACTTTCGAAGAGTAATGAAAGTAGGGCTTCCGCGTGCCCGAACAGACCCGAACCCTCAGCCCGGACCTGCGTGACCTCGGTGCTCCCCCCACCGTTCGACCCCTGGTCAACGGCTACCAGGTCGCCCGCTGGGACACCCCGGCCGCGCTCACCGGGCCCGGTCGCCAGAGGATGCTGACGCTCCTGCGCGACCTGGCCGCCCGGTCCTTCGGCGCCGACCACTCCGACTACTGGCATACCCGGGTCGACTCCGGGTTCTTCGACCACATCTCCTGCCTGGCCCTGATCCTGGACCCGGCCGGCACTCCCGTGGGCTGGGGCGGCTACCACCGGCACCGTTTCGCCTCGCGCCGAGCCCTGTACCTGGACGCCGCGGGCGTGGTCCCCGCCCACCGCAGGTTCGGGCTCTCCAGCGCTCTGATGACCCACTTCCTGACCCGTGAGCTCATCGCCCGTCCCTGGGGCAACACCTACGTCGTCCTGCGCACCCGCCACCCGGCCGTCTACTCCGGTTGGCGCAAGGGGTTGGGGCGGACCCGTGTGCACCCCCGACGCGACCGACCCGTGCCCGCCATGATCGCCCGCATCGCCACCGACGCCGCCCACTGGCTCGGTGACGGTCCCCGCCTGGACCCGCGCACCCTGCTCGTGCGCGACGCCTACCGCATGTTCGAAGGTCGCGTCTACGGTGTCACCCCGCGTAGCGGCCACATCGACCTGGACACCTACTTCGCCGAACAGGTGGGGCCCAAGGACGCCGTGTTGATGGTGGTGCGCATGAGCGCCCTGCCCCTGGCCCGCATTCTGCTGGGCCGCTACCTGGGCGGCCCCTCCCCCGCCCCTACGGGTGGCCGGCCCCCACGTGGGGCGGTCCCGGTGAGGTCGACCGTTCAGGCCGCCCCCACCGGGGCCGGAGCCTCCGGACTCATCCCAGGGGAACGGCCTTGACCGTGGGTCGGGTGTAGGCCAGGGCGCCCATGTCACGGACCTGGTCCATGACCCCGGCCAGGCTCAGGCTCTCCGACCAAGGCATTCGTGGACTCTCCCGCTCCTTCGAGGCGATTCTGCGCGCGACCTCCTCGGCCTCGTACTCATAGCCGTTGGCGCGGAAGGGCCGGTGGAACCGTTCGGGTTCGTGACCATCCCGGTGCAAGACCAGGTCGGTTCCGGCCCAGAACCGTTCGATCTCAAGCCATCCACCCGTACCGGAGAGCACGGCCCGGCCCGGCAGGGCGGTACGCGAGGCGCATTCCACCGTGGCGCTCACCCCGTTCTCGCCACGCACCAACAAGGTCGTGTGCACGTCCACCATGCGATCCGGTGACAGCCGTCGGGTCGCCCCCACCACGGTCAGCTCTCCCAGGTATTGGGAGGCCAGCGCCAGCGGGTAGATCCCCAGGTCGAGTAGGGCACCACCGCCCAGGTCGGCGTTGAACAAGCGGTGATCGGGGTCGTAGGGGACGTTGATGCCGAAGTCCGCCGAGAGCGCGCCCAGCTCCCCGATGGCGCCCTCGGCCACCAGAGTGCGCGCCAACTCGTGCACGGGCAGGTAGCGCGTCCACATCGCCTCCATCAGGAAGCGGTCGTTGGTCTTCGCGGCGGCCACCATCTCGGTGACCTGCAGGGCGTTCATCGCCATCGGCTTTTCCACCAGCACGTGCTTGCCGGCGTGGAGCATCTGCAACGTGACCGTGTGGTGCCAGGGGTGGGGGGTGGCCACGTAGACCACGTCGACCTCGGGGTCCTCGGCCAATGACTCATAGCTCGCGTGGCGGTGGGGGATGTCCCAGGCGGCCCCGAACTCCTCGGCGCGTTCGGCGGTCCGGGAACCCACCGCCACGACCCTTGCGGAGGGGACGGCCCGCAGGCCCTCCAGGAAGGCGTGGGCGATGCCTCCGGTACCGACCACGCCCCAGCGTGGTCCACCGTTGTGTTGTGTCATGAAGACATCCTAAAAACACGGTCTTCTCCGGGACCAGGCGGGGAAGGTACTCGGTTTCCGTGTCCGGAAAACATACGGTGGCCGGGCAAGGAACGTGAACGGAGGAGGAATGTCGTCCACACTCGCCCAGAGGTTGGGGGTAGGGGCCGGAGACCGGTTGCTCGTCCTCAACGCGCCCGAACGCTATCTGCGTCTGCTGGAACCCCCGCCCGACGTCCACATCGACCTGGGGGTGATCGAGGGCGTGGACTACGATCACGTGCACCTGTTCGCCCTCGATCGGGGCACGGTGGACCGTGAGGGGCCGGCGGTGTCGAACCTGGTGGGACCCGCCACCCGGTGGTGGGTGTGCTTCCCCCAACGCGGCGGCACCATCATCACCGACCTGACCGTGGACAAGGGTTGGGACTCCCTCACCGACGCCGGGTGGCGCTCCACCGCCCAGGAGCCCATCGACTCGGACTGGGCGGCGTTGCGCTTCGAACGCGAAAGCTGAGGAGTGAGCCGCCCCTGGCCCGGGCCAGGGGCCCGGGCCTGCCGGGGCGCCGCGCGACAGGGAACGTATTCGCCGAACACGCCCTAGCGTCCCACCCGCACCGAACCGCTGGTGGTGTTCACCTCGATGCGGCTGTCGGACTCTGAAGCGGTGTCCACATCGAACTCACGGTCGCCGGAGGTGGACTCCCCACCGATCTCGTAGGTTCCCGCCGGCACCCTCGCCTCGACGCCGCCGCTGACGGTCTCCACCTCCATCAGTTCGAAGGGGGTGTCGGTGGTGACCTCCACTCCGCCGGAGGTGGTCTCGGCCTCCAAGGTGGTGAACCCGCCGCCCAGTTCCAGGGAGCCGCTCACCGACTCGGCCACGACCTCCTCAGCGGTGAAGTCCTCCACGTCCACGCTCCCGGAGGTGGTGGACACCTCCAACCGCTCTCCCTCACCGGTGGCCTCGATGTCACCGCTGACGTTGTGGGCCCGAACCGAACCGGTGACGTCGGACAGGGAGATCATGCCCGAGGTGGCCTCGGCATCGACCGACCCCTCATGGTCGAAGACCTCGATCGTCCCGCTGACGGAGTTCACCGACAGCTCCGATGCCAGGTCGCGCACCTCCACGTTCCCACTGTTGTTCTCCAAGGTGACCGTGACGTCCTCGGGCACCTGGATGGTGTAGTCGATGGAGCAGGTGGAAAAGAGCGGGAAGCCTCCGCAGCGGCCGTCGACGTCCAGGCTGTCACCGCCCTCGTCGACGCGCTCGGTCGGTTCGGACAGCGGCCCTCCCCGCAGGGTGCGTTCGACGACGATCTCGTCGCCCTCGGCGGCACCGACCTCGATGTGCCCACCGGTGTGGTTGTTCACGTTCAGCGTGCTCGCACCGCCGTAGGAGTCGGTCTTGTCGCTCTGATGGGCCACCACGTTGCCCAGCACGGACACCCCTGTGAGTACCACCAGGAGCACCACGAGCACTCCGCCCAGGAGCATCCACGGGCCCCATCGGAACCGCCTCGATTCCTTGCTGGACGAGGCGTACAGACCCCGTGCCCTGAAAGTCACGTCGTTCTCCTTCCGGAAGGCGCGGCCCTCCTTGGTGTGGTCGGTCAGTCCCGGGCCGAACCGCGCAGGTAGCGCAGCACCGCCAGGACCCTGCGGTGGTCGTGGTCGTCCCGGCCCAGGTCGAGCTTGAGGAAGATGGAGCGGATGTGTTTCTCCACCGCCCGTTCGGTGATGGTGAGCCGGTCGGCGATGCCCGCGTTGTTGATCCCCTCGGCCATCACCTCCAGCACCTCGGTCTCGCGCGGGGTGAGCCGCTCCAAGGAGCGGTCACGGTTGCCGCTGAGCAACTGGGACACCACCTCGGGGTCGATCGCGGCCCCGCCGTCGGCCACCCGGCGCAGCACCTCGGTGAACTCCTCGATGTCGGCCACCCGGTCCTTGAGCAGGTAACCGACCTTGAAGGCGCCCGCTCCGAGCAGGTCCGCGGCGTAGCGGCTGACCACGTGCTGGGACAGCAACAACACCGCCACCTCCGGATGGGAGCGACGGATCCTCACCGCGGCCTGGATGCCCTCCTCTGAGTAGGTGGGCGGCATACGAATGTCCACCAGACACAGGTCCACGTCGGGTTGGGTCTCGACCGCGCCGATGAGCGCATCGGCGTCGCCCACCGAGGCCACCACCTCCACCCCGGCGTCCTCCAACAGCCGGGCCATCCCACTGCGCAGCAGCACCGAGTCCTCGGCGATGATCACCCGGGGCCCACTTCGCTCGATCTGTGCGGTGCTCACGGTCAGGCCTCCCATGGGATGTGTGCGGTCAGGACGGTTCCTCCGCCCTGGGGGCTGTGCACGGTCAGGACCCCATCGACGGCGTCCACCCGGTCCCACAACCCGTACAGGCCGGTACCCGCCTCGGGGTCGGCGCCGCCCACGCCGTCGTCGGTGACGGTCAGACGCAGGGAATCACCGTGTCGATCCGCGATCCGCTCCAGCGCCACCCGAACCTGTCCGGCGCGGGCGTGCTTGGCGACGTTGGTCAGCGCTTCGCTGACCACGTAGTAGGCGACCCCCTCCGCGCGCGGGGAGGGACGCTCCTCAAGTTCCAGGTCGAGCCGGACCGGTACGGGTGAGCGGCCCGCGGCCACCGGCAGGGCGGCGCCAAGACCGTGGTCGGTCAGCACCCGCGGATGCAGCCCCCGGGCCACCTGGCGCAACTCGGTCATGACCTCCTTGGACTCGCGCTGGGCCTCGGTGATGAGCTCGCGCGCCCCCTCGGGGTCCCGGGCCAGCCGGGTGCGGGCCCGGGTGAGGGTCAACGTCAAGGCCAGCAGGCGCTGTTGGGCACCGTCGTGCAGGTCGCGTTCGATGCGTCGACGCTCGGCCTCGGCCACGTCGACCATGCGTTGGCGGCTGTCCTGGACGTGCAGCAGACGGCGCCGCATGCGCACCTCGGGTGCGTCGAAGAGCAGGGTGCGCAGCAGCAGGACCTCGGAGGAGACCACCACGCGTGCGATACGCAGACCCACCAGGGCCGCCACCGGGCCCAACAACACCAGCCCGAGGGGGCCGAGCAGGTCGACCGGGGTGGCGCCCCGTGCCAACACGTACACGATCCCGAACAGGGAACCCAGCGCCGCGGCTCCCCCGCACACCACCAGCACCGCCACCAGTCCACCGGCCAGGAGACCGTGCAGCCCGGCGACGGTGCTGTAGACCACCATCGACCACGCCTCACGGCCGAACACGGTGACCAGGCCGCGCGCCCAGCGGCCGGAATCGGCCAGTGGGTCGGGTGGTCTGGTCTCCACGATGCCGAACACGTTGGCCAGTCGGGAGCGCTGGGTGTAGCAGGCCAGCCGGGACAGCACGATGGCCATGACGGGGAAGACCACCATGAACAGCACGATGTCCACCAGCAGGTGGCCCGGGGCGAGTTCCAGGGGGAAGCCGCCCAGGGGAACGTAGAGCCGCAACCCCAGCCAGGTCGCCGAGGTCACCAACAACACCGCCGGGACCAGGTAGAACACCGCCAGGGCCAGGGAGGTCATCAGGTGTAGGACCTCGACCAGACGGACCCGCCAGGTGTCGCTCCGGGTCTCATGGAGGAAGGGGACGGTGATGGCGGCACCCGGCCTCGCCGTGATGCCCGTACCCGTCTGCTCCGTCCCCGCGCCGCTCACAGAGACCAATCTAGATTCGCGGACCCCCGCGGCACGAGGTCAACAGCACGAGAGTGGCGGGTGGTGCCAGCACTACCCGGTCGGGTGCGGGACCATACCCAGGGCATCGCCGTCGGGTCGGCGGGCTGTGGTGGGGGGAAGGGGAACGTGTGGGGCGCGAGCGCGACATCGCCGGGGACGTCGAGGGGCCGGCTTCCCTCTTGGCCCCGGTCCTTGAGGACATCGCCGGGATCAACATGTTCTTCGCGTTGGAGACGCGCGGCCCCGAACAGGGGTGGGTGGCGGCGCTGGGCGGTGGATTGTCCCCAAAGCTCCTGACGGCGGAGGTGGAGGCCGTACGGAGCCGACTGGCCGCGCCCTTCGGCGGCGGGGCCGAGGACGTGGAGTGGCGGGTGGGCGCCTCCCTGTTCCACCAGGGCTTGGCCTCACGGGTGCTGTCCCCGGTACTGGCGGCGGCCCTGTACCACGGGGTGCGCCTGGACCCGTGGCGGCTGTTCGTGCGCCCGGGCGGACCGATGGTCGTGCGCACCACCCAAACCGGGGCACGCCCCCTGGCCTCCCCGGTTCCACAGGAGATCGCCCGGGGCCCGGTCGAGGAAACGGTGACGGGTCTGGAAGGGGTCGCCGCCGCGCTGGGAGGGGTGGGCGGTATCGCTCCGGGCCTGTTGCGCGGCAACACCGCGGCGGCGCTCGCCGGCGCCGCCCTCTCCCTGGGCAGGGCCCACCCCGAACACCACGAAAGCGCCGAACAGGTGGTGCGCACACTGCTGTCCAGGCCCTGCCTGAAGGGCACCGGAACCTACACCGGGACGAAGGAGCAGGGACGTGCGGGTTTCCGACGCACCACCTGTTGCCTGTACTACCGTCTCCCCGAGGGCGGGCTGTGCGGAGACTGCGCCTTGCGGCCCTGACCGGCGCCTTGACACCTTCGACGCCACGACGAGGCTGAGACGGCTCTCTTTGGGCACCAATGGGATGTGACCTCTGCGAGCGGCGGCCCCGGTGATTCCCCCCGACCCCGGCCGAACCGCGACAACCTGTGGGGACCCCTGGCCTGCGCGGCGGCGTCCGCCGTACTCGCCCCCGTCCTGGCCCTGTGCCTGCTGATGGTGCCGGCCCTGTTCGCCTTCGCCGGGGTCACCCGGGGACTGGGCGAGGTGTGGCCGTTGGCGCTCGCGGTGGCCGCCATCGCCTTCCTACTGCTGTGGGGCTACAGCCGGTTGCTGCGTTTCCTGGGGGAGGACTTCCCCTGGCCGGTGGCGGTGGCGAGCCTGGCGCTCGGGGTCGTCCTGGGCATGCTCTACCGCCCCGGTTCGCTGGGCTACACCGACTGGATCCAGGTCCCCACGGTGCTGTGGGCCTTCCTGGTGGTGTGGCTGCGCCTGACCGGACGGATCCGATGGCGGCGCACCACCCCGACCGAAGCCGCCTGAACCACGGAGCTTCCCCAAACCGCCCTTCCATCGCCGATCAGGGGTGGTTGGGGGTAACGTCGGGGTGGTTCAGGGATGTTCGGGGAGGTTGGTGTGGCCCAGCAGTACTACTCGGTGGATCAGGTCGCGGAGCTGTTGGGCCTGCACGTGAAGACCGTGCGTGCCTACGTGCGCCAAGGACGACTGGCGGCCACGCGGATCGGTAAGCAGTATCGGATCCACCGCAAGGACCTGACCGAGTTCACCGGCGGCGAGCCCGAACAGGACGGGACCGGTGAGGGTGGTCCCCGGGTGGAGGTCTCCACGGTCCTGCAGGTGGAGGACGTGGACCGCGCGATGGCCGATCGGATCAGCACCCTGGTCACCTCCTCCACCACCGGGGCCTCGGGAGGCGGAATCCCGGCCCAGTCCCAGGTGGTGTACGACCCCGAACGGGCCCGGCTACGTGTGGTCCTGGTGGGCGGTTTGGAGGAGACGGGCAGGATGCTGGACTTCGTCCGTGCCCTGGTCGGGCAGGACCACACCTGACCATCTTCAGGAGACCTGAAGGGGTGTGGAACCACCCCCGGAGTTGCGACGAAGGACGGCACGCGATGGCTCGTTACACTCATGGCCAACATCCCACGGTCACAGGCTCCTACCTTTGGCGCGACGCCGAGAACTCCGCCGCTTACGCGCTGGCCGAGATGCTCCCGGGGCGTTCCTTGTTGGACGTGGGCTGTGGGCCGGGAAGCATCACCTTGGACCTGGCCCGACGTGTGGCGCCCGGGCCGGTCACCGCCCTGGACGCCTCCGCCGAGGCCGTCGAACAGGCCCGAGCCTTGGCCGAGAAGGAGGACGTGACCGGCATCGACTTCCGTGTCGGCGACGTCCACGACCTGGCTCTGCCCGACGACTCCTTCGACGTGGTCCACGCCCACCAGGTCCTACAGCACGTGGCCGACCCGGTGCGGGCCCTGGCCGAGATGGGCAGGGTGACCCGCCCGGGTGGGGTCGTGGCGGCCTGTGACAGCGACTATTCGGGGATGTACTGGTATCCGTTGCTGCCCGAACTGGACGCGTGGATGGACCTGTACCAGGCGGTGGCGCGCGCCAACGGCGGCGAGCCCGAGGCCGGTCGGCGCATGCACGCCTGGGCGCGCGCGGCCGGTTTCGAGGACATCACCTACGTGTCCGAGGTGTGGAACCACTCGGCCCCCGACCGTCGCACCTGGTGGGGACACATGTGGTCACGGCGGATCCTGGAGTCGGATCTGGCCCGCCAGGCCGTGGACGAGGGGTTCGCCACCCGCACCGACCTGGAGGAGATCTCCCGGGGGTGGAGGCGCTGGAGCGAGCACCCCGACGGGGTGTTCGTCGTCCCCCGCGGCGCCGTCCTGTGCCGGGTGTCCGAGGGGACCTTCGGCGGCCCGACCCGGGCGTAGTGGCCCGGTGCGGGGCACACATGAACGACCCGTGTTCTTCCAACACATCTGGGAAGGTGCCCATGCACGCCACGGACCTGGACGTCGCCCGGATCGAAGAGGCCACGCGCCTGATCGACCCGGTCTTCCTGAACAGCCCGCAGTTCTTCGAGGAACAGCTGTGCTCGGTGCTCGGGCGGCGGGTGCTCACCAAGGTCGAGACCCTCAACCCGCTGCGCAGCTTCAAGGGCCGCGGGGTCGACCTGCTCGCCCGTGAGTTCTCCCCCGGCGCCGAGCTGGTGTGCTCCTCCACTGGAAATTTCGGGCAGGCCATGGGTTACGCCGCCGCCCGGCACGGCATGAGCGCGCACGTGTTCGTTCCGTCGGGCACCAACCCGGTGAAGATGAGGCGGATGGTCGCGCTGGGCGCGTACGTGCACGAGATCGAGGGCGACCGGTTCAAGCATGAGGCCCGACGGTTCGCCGACCGGGACCCGAACCGGGTGTTCGTCGAGGACGGAGAGCACCCCAGGGTGGCCGAGGGGGCGGGCACCATCGGGGTGGAACTGCTGGAGGTCGAGGGCATGGACACGATCGTGCTGCCGGTGGGCGACGGCGCACTGATCACCGGGGTGGCACGGTGGACCAAGGAGCACGCCCCGCACATCCGCGTCGTGGGGGTGTGCGCCACGGGCGCGGCGAGCATGGTCGACAGCTGGAAGGCCGGGCGAGCGGTGTCCACCGAGGTAGCCGACACCTTCGCCGAGGGCATCGCCATCAACCGACCCATCGCCGCCTCGGTGGAGCGCATGAGGGCATTGGTCGACGACATGGTGGTGGTGGACGACGTCGACATGCTCGACGCGATGCGCCTGGTGTTGGAGACCGTCGGTGTGCTGCCCGAACCCGCGGGCGCGGCCGGGATCGCCGCCCTTCGGGTGCACGATCTGCCGGGTGCGACGGTGGCGACCGTGATCACCGGAGCCAACGTCCCCACGGCCCTGCTCCCCGACGTTCTCGCCCACGACACGGGTCCCTCTCAGCCGGTGTCGTAGGAAAGAGGGCGAGTCGGACATGCTCGCGGGCGGGCGAACGGGTACGACACCTTGGAGGAATGCCGGCCGCGCCCCTCGGCGGCGAGATAGCGTCGAGGAAGCGCCGTCGCGGGCGCCGTCGTCCCCACCGGAGGAAGCATGTCCGACCTGCCGATCGGTTACTGGCTCAAACACCTGGACCGGCTCATCGAGAGCGACCTGGACCGGGTGCTGGCGGCGGACTCGCTGGGGCGCCGCCAGTGGCAGGTGCTCAGCTCACTGCACCGCGAACCCGCCACCCTGTTGGAACTGGACCAGCGCCTCCTGCCGTTCCTGGAGGAGGGCGAGGACGGCGTGGGGCCGGTGGTGGAGGCGTTGCGGCGGCGCGGTTGGGTCAGCGGCCTGGTCTCTGTGGAACTCACCGAGGAGGGCACACGCGCCCACGACGCGTTGTTGGAACGTGTTCAGGGCACTCGGGCCCGGCTGATCGCCGGGATCAGTGATCAGGAGTACCGGGCCACCGTCGACGTGCTGGAGCGGATGTCGGCCAACCTGGAACAGGGCTGAGCCCGTTCCAGGGGTCGGCTCACAGCGGTAGTTCGCGGGTGAGCTCGACGAAGGCCAGGTCGTCGCGCCTGGGCAGCCCGAACTCCTCGTGCCCGTAGGGGAAGGGTTCGATCTTGCCGGTGCGGGTGTAGCCGCGCCGTTCGTACCAGGCGATGAGCTCGGGGCGCTGCTTGAGCACCTTCATCCGCATCAGCCGGCTGCCCCACTCGCGCACGGCCATCTGCTCGGCCGCGGCCAGTACGGTCCGACCCAGGCCGGCGCCCTGAAGGTCCGGGCGGACCGAGAACATCCCGAAGTAGGCCCCGTTGACCCCGCGCTGCAGTTCACAGCAGGTGATGACCCCTTCCCGGGTCTCCCCCACCAGGACCAGGGTGTTGCTGCGGGCGAGCAGTTCGCCCATGCCTTGGGCGTCCATCCGCTGACCGTCGAGCAGGTCGGCCTCGGTGGTCCAACCCTGCTGGGGACCCTTACCGCGATAGCAGGAGTTGACCAGATCGACCAGGGCGGGCACGTCGGCCTGCGTCGCGGACCGAAAGTCGATGCGGCCCGCCGCGGTGGACGCGTCCTGGGCGTTCGGAATGGTCGTCACGCGCACTTCCCCCTCGTGTCCGTTCCGTCCCACAGTATGCCTCTCGTCACGGTGCGGTGCCCACTCGGTTCCCCTCCCCGGCCGGTGGACGGACGGATTCGATGTGGGCCAGAAAGGACCGTAGGCGGGCGAGGGCCGTCCGCGGATCGATCTGCTCGGGGTTGGTCATCAACTGCAGGGACAGCCCGTCGATGAAGGTGTGCAGGAACTCCGACCAGCTCTCCAACCAGGGGTCGGGGTGCACCAGGCCGGGGTCCTCAGGGGGTTCGATTCCGCCCAGGGCGGCGACCAGCCGTCGGTAGAGCCGGCGCTGTTGGTGCCAGCGGTGTTCGATCTTGGGGTCGAGGTAGTCGGGGTCGCCGGTGGCCTGCCAGGCCCGGTACTCGGCCCGTCGAGCCTGGTCCAGGGGCAGCATCTGTTCGACGAAGCCCATTACCCGGTCCACCAGGGACATCTCGGGGTCGAGGGCGTGCGCGTGCTCGGTCATGCGCTCGGTGACCCGCTCCTCGGACAGGTCGATCGCGTAGGTGAGCAGCTCTTCACGGGTC
This sequence comes from Nocardiopsis sp. NPDC055551, assembly GCF_053619415.1. Taxonomy (NCBI): domain Bacteria; kingdom Bacillati; phylum Actinomycetota; class Actinomycetes; order Streptosporangiales; family Nocardiopsidaceae; genus Nocardiopsis; species Nocardiopsis sp. NPDC055551. The sequence goes on from NZ_JBSHJJ010000001.1 coordinate 905,156, forward strand.
TGGAAGTAGTGGCGCAGGGCGCCGGTGGACAGGCCCGCCTCGGCCGCGACGCTGCGGATGGAGACCGCCTGTGGTCCGGACTCGGCGATCACCCGCCACAGGGCCTCGGCCAGGGCGCGGCGGCGTTCTTCATGGTCGACGATCTTTGGCACCCTTCCTTTTTAGCACACCTGTGTTATTTTATTTAGCACAGACGTGTGAAAAAGGAGGACGCATGCCGCCCCTGGACGTACTCATACCGGTCGCCGGCCTGGCGCTGCTGGACACCCTGAGCCCCACCACCCTGGGAGTCTCACTCTTCGTGCTGCTCAGCGGCGCCCGCGTCATCGCCAGGCCGCTCTTCGCCTACCTGGGCACGGTCGCCCTGTTCTACTTCGTGCTGGGCTGCGCGATCATGCTCGGTCTGGGAGCCGCGCTGTCCCACCTGTCGCACCTGACCGACAGCCCCGCGACGGGCTGGGTCATGGTGGTCCTTGGCGGAGCCCTGTTCGCCTACTCCTGGGTGATGCCCACCAAGAAACGCGCCCCGCGCCGCCCCGCCACCCTGCGCACCACCACCATGATCGGCCTGGGCCTGGCCACCGGCCTGTTGGAGGCCGGTACCGCCTTCCCCTACCTGGGCGCGATCGGCGTCATGGGCACCGCCGGACTCACCGCCACCACCTGGGTGCCGATGCTGGCCGGCTACAACCTGATGATGGTGCTGCCGCCCGTTCTGCTCTACGTGGGCCACCGGCTCTTCGGTGAGCGCCTGCGCCCGCGCCTGGACCGCTGGCGCGAGAAGATCGATTCCGGCTCCCGGGAGGCGATGTCCTGGATCATCGGCATCGTCGGTGTGATCCTGGTGCTCAACGGCCTGCAGTTGATCGGCTTGGACGACCTGCTCAGCACCCGATGACCGTGTGGAGGGGACCCACCGCAACCGCCGGGGCGCCCACGCCCGGTGGTACCGGCCCCACCACGCTTACTCACCCTGACCACCCTGACACCGAGCGCCGCCGCGCGTAGCGTCGAGACCATGAGAACGCCCCCCTTCGTGCGCATGGTCCGTAACACCCGCTACCTGCTACTGGGCCTGCCCCTGGCGGTGGTCTCCTTCAGCCTGGTCCTGACCGGTCTCGTCGCCGGCGCCGGCACCTCGGTGCTCTTCGTGGGGCTGTTCCTGCTCTCGGGCACCCTGCTCCTGGCCCGGGGACCGGCGCACCTGGAACGCCTGCGCCTGTCCGACCTGCACGGACGAGCCGTGGTGCGCCTGCCCTACCGCCCGGCCCCCGCGGACGCCGGCCCCATACGCCGCCTGCTCAACCCCATGACCTGCGCGCGCAGTTGGATGGACGTCCTGCACGCGATCGTGGGCCTGCCCCTGGCCCTGGTCGGGTTCGTCCTGGCGGTGCTGTGGTGGTCCCTGGCCCTGGGCGGCCTGCTCTACCCGCTCTGGGGTTGGTCGCTCCACCTCATCCCCGGCTACACCGACGTGGGCAGCCACCTGCTTCCGGACAACCCGGCGTTGGCCACCCTGGTGGTGTACATGATCGGCGGCGCCCTGTTCGCCCTCACCCTGCCGATGGCACTACGCGTCCTGGCCGGGATCAACTCGGCCCTGGCCCGGATGTTGCTGCTGGCCCCCGAAGAGATCAGCGCACGCGTGCTCACCACCGGGAACACCATCGTCCCGACCCCTGAAGTGCCCGATCGGGAACGCCACTACGTCTCGCTGCGCTGACCCCGCCGGTGTGCCCCGGCTCTCGGGGCCGGCCACCAAGGCGGAGGTCCTTCGGGGGCACCGCTGAACCCCGTGGTGATCCGGTCTCGTACCCGAAGAGATCAACGCCCCTCGTGGGACCGCTTCCATATGGTCCCGGGCCGACCTCCGGGGCGAGTGTCGCCATGAGCGCAGCCCAGGTCCGGGTTTCGTGCCACACCGATGACTTCGTCGAGCCGGTCACGCACGGAGAGCAGGTCGGTGATCCGCTGCTCGATGAGCGCGCGTTCGTCCACCAACCGCTCCAACAGGGCAGGGGAGGTCTCGGTCTCACCCGAGTCCACGCACGGCAGTACCTCTCGGACGGTGGCACTCGTCAGGCCCGCGGCGTACAGCCGTTGAATCAACCTGACGCGTTCGACGGCGGATTCGGGATACCTCCGCTGGCCACCGGCGGTGCGGTCGGCGAGGAGCAGACGCTGTTCCTCGTAGTAGCGCAGGGCCCTCACGCTCACCCCCGACTGCTCGGCGACCTCACCGATCCGCACCTGTCCTCCTCCGGCCGAGAGACGGTCCCGGCTCGCCGATTTGCACCTCACGTCAACGTCAGGTTCTAGGGTAACGGCGATCGAACGAACACCTCGTCGAGGACCATCAAGGTAAGGCGGACATCATGCGCGCAGCACGCTTCCACGAATACGGCGGAGCGAAGAACCTGGTGATCGAGCAGGCCCTCGACCCCCACCCTGGCCCCGGAGAGATCCGTGTCCGTGTCGCGGCGGCCGGCGTCAACCCCATCGACTGGAAGCTGCGCACCGGCGCCCTGCACGAGGTGTTTCCCCTGGAGCTGCCCGCCATTCCCGGGCGTGAGGCCGCCGGGGTGGTCGACGAGATCGGTGACGGAGTGCGAAAGGTGAGCATCGGCGACCGCGTCTTCGGGCTGGGCGGTGTCACCGGAGCGACCGCCGAGTCGGTCGTCTTCTCGGCCTGGGCCCACACCCCCGCCACCTGGACCGATGAGCAGGCCGCCGGAGCCGCTCTGGCCTCCGTGACCGCGATGCGTGGACTGAACCCGCTCGGCTCCCTCCCGGGGCGAACCCTTCTCATCGAGGGTGCCGCCGGAGGCGTGGGCAGTGCGGCGGTCGAAATCGCCGCGGCACGAGGCGCCACCGTGGTCGGGACGGCGAGCGAACGCAACCACGAGTTCCTCACCTCTCTCGGTGCGATTCCCACCACCTACGGCCCCGGCCTCGCGCAGCGCCTCACCGCTCTCGCCCCGCGCGGCGTCGACATCGCGCTCGACACCGCGGCCTCCGGCTCACTGGAGGACCTCGTCGCGATCACGGGCGACCCGACTCGCGTCGCCACGGTCGCCGACCACGCGGGCGGGCAGCGTCTGGGCACGCACGTGGTCAACGCCGAGAACGATTCCGATCTCCTGTCCGCGGCCGCGGAACTGGGTCGGCAAGGCCACTACACACCCCGCATCGAACAGAGCTATCCCCTGAAGGCGATCGCCGACGCCCACGCGCGCGCCGAGCGCGGACGCACACGCGGAAAGATCGTCATCCTCTTCTGAGGGGGCAACGTCCCGGCTCAGGCGCGCAGGAACCCCAACACCGGTTCGGTCTGTTCCAGGACGGCGTGGCCCACACCGGGCAGCACTCGCACCTGGGCCTTCGGCGCCAGGGCACGCATGCGGCGGGCGGTACCGGCCGAATCGAACATCCGGTCCCGCCCGCCCACGATCACCGACACCGGCATGCTCAGGGCACGTAGTCCCTGGTCGGTGAAGATCGGTAGTCGCTCGGTGCGAGGCCGGAACCCGGAGAAGTTGTCCAGCACCGCTTCCAGCATCGTCCGGCCCGCGGGACCGTCCAGTCCCGTCAGGTAGCTGGTGGCGGCCACCCTGCCACGCCGACCGAACAGCATCAGCAGCCCGGCCCCCAGGATCCGCCATCGGCGCTGTGCGCCCACTCCTCCGGGGCAGACCACCACCAGCCGCGAGACACGTCCCGGGCGGCGGATCGCGTAGTCCAACGCCGTCCACCCGCCCAGCGACATCCCCGCCAGGGCCACACGCTCCAGGCCCAGCCCGGAGAGCACGTCGTCGAGCCACAGCGCGCTCGACTCCGTGGCCAGGTCCGGGCGGGAGGGGGCACTCAGCCCGGGTTCGCCGACCAGGTCCACCGCATGCACCCGAAAGTGCTCCGACCAGGCCGCGATGTCCGCGCGCCAGGTGGTGGCGTTGGCCCCCGATCCGTGTAGCAGTACCAGTGGCGGTGCCTGTTCGGGTCCGGTGACCAGGACGAAGGTCTGACCCTCCCGGGTGGGCAGGTGGCACCGCTCGGCCGGTACCGGCCACCGCTCCAGTTCCTGTTCGTATCGGTCCCGGATCCTTCGGGCCGTCTCTTCGTTGCGGTAGATCTTCTCCACTCGGACTCCCCTGTCCATCCTGAAACGACCCTAATCCTCCCTTAGTAAAGAAGTAAAGGGAATGATGAGGAACGCCACGTGCATAGATTGACCTCAATCAATGTTGAGGTTCTACGGTTCAGGGAAGCCCGAACCCACGACCGATCGGCGGACCCATGAGCATGGAAATGGCCGCGTGGAACTCCATCTACCACGCGATGCACGCCAAGGAGGACCAGCGGCCCTTCTCCTTGCCCGTCCTACGTAGGATCGCCGGCTTCGCCCGCCCCCACGCCCGCCCGCTCATCTGGTTCCTGATCCTGAGCGTGGTCACCGCCGCCTTGGCCGTGGCCACACCACTACTGGCCGGACGCGTGGTCAACGCCATCATCGATGGTGGCGCCCTGCGCCCCGTCCTGCTCCTGGCCGGTCTCATCGCCGCCATCGCCGTCGCCGAGGCCGTCCTGGCCCTCATCGTGCGTTGGCTCTCCTCCCGCGTGGGCGAAGGACTCATCCTGGACCTGCGCACCACCGTCTACGACCACGTCCAACGCATGCCGGTCGCCTTCTTCACCCGCACCCGTACCGGAGCGCTGGTCAGTCGCCTCAACAACGACGTCATCGGCGCCCAACGCGCCTTCAGCGACGTGCTCTCCGGGGTGATGAGCAACCTGGTCACCCTCATCCTGGCCCTGGCCGTGATGATCACCCTGTCCTGGCAGATCACCCTGCTGTCGCTGCTGTTGCTGCCCGTCTTCGTCATCCCCGCCCGCCGCATGGGCGCCCGCCTGGCCAGGATCGAACGCGAACGCGCCCTGCACAACTCCGCCATGGGCACCCAGATGACCGAACGCTTCTCCGCGCCCGGCGCCACCCTGATCAAGCTCTTCGGGCGCCCCGCCGAGGAGTCCGCGGAGTTCGCCCGCCGTGCCTCCCGGGTTCGCGACATCGGCGTGCGCACCGCCATGGTCCAAGAGGTCTTCTTCACCGCCCTGACCCTGGTCTCGGCCATCGCCCTGGCCCTGGTCTACGGGCTGGGCGGCTTCTACGCGCTCAGCGGTCGTCTGGACGCCGGAACCGTGGTGTCCATGGGCATGCTCCTGACCCGTCTGTACGCACCCCTCACCGCACTGGCCGGCGCCCGCGTGGAGGTCATGAGCGCCCTGGTCAGCTTCAGCCGTGTCTTCGAGGTACTCGACCTCAAACCGCTGGTGGACGAAAAGCCCGACGCCCGACCCCTGCCGGCCGGCCCGGTCTCCCTGGAGTTCGACGACGTCACCTTCGCCTACCCCACCGCCGACAAGGTCTCCCTGGCCTCCCTGGAGGAGGTCGCCACCTTGGATCCGGCCGATCACGGGCCCGTCCTGCACGGGGTGTCCTTCCACGTCGAACCCGGTCAGACCGTGGCACTGGTCGGCTCCTCCGGCGCGGGCAAGTCCACCATCGCCCAACTAACCCCGCGCCTGTACGACGTGGACACCGGTTCGGTACGCCTGGGAGACACCGACGTACGCGACCTGACCTTCGATTCCATCCGCGCCACCCTGGGCATGGTCACCCAGGACGGGCACCTGTTCCACGAGTCCATCCGCGTCAACCTCACCCTGGGCGCACCGCAGGCCACCGAGGAACAGGTCTGGGACGCCCTGCGCCGCGCACGACTGGACACCCTCGTCGCCGCCCTGCCCGACGGTCTGGACACGGTGGTGGGCGAGCGCGGCTACCGCTTCTCCGGTGGTGAACGCCAACGCCTGACCATCGCCCGACTACTACTGACCGACCCCGAGATCGTCATCCTCGACGAGGCCACCTCGGCGCTGGACTCCACCTCCGAGGCCGCGGTCCAGGCCGCCCTGAGCGAGGCCCTGCGTGGGCGCACCGCCCTGGTGATCGCCCACCGGTTGTCCACCATCCGCGCCGCCGACGCGATCCTGGTGGTGGAGGCCGGCCGGATCACGGAACGGGGAACCCACACCGAGCTGCTCGCCCGCGGTGGTCGCTACAGCGAGCTGTACCGCACCCAGTTCGCCCAGGAAACCGCCTCCGCCGACGACGGCGACCCCGTGCACGTGGCGGGCTGAGCCCCGCCGCCTCCGACCCCGTCCCCCGGTGGCGCCACACCGGGGGACGGATCACCCTTTCCACCGTCCAAAGGCATCGAGGTCCCTGCTTCCGGACGGTCGCGGTCCAGGAGCAGAAAGAGGAAGTTCCTCTTCACCTCGGAGGTGGTGCGCCAAGGTGTGACACCTTGGCCCTCACTCCGCCGTTGTACCGCGCGGGTACGACATTTCCCCGAGCCCGCCGAGGTCAGATCCGCTTGATCACCCTGGCGGGGTTGCCGACGGCGACCACACCGGCGGGCAGGTCCCGGGTGACCACCGCTCCGGCACCCACCACGGTGTCGTCGCCGATGGTCACACCGGGGCAGACGATCACGCCACCGCCCAGCCACACGTTCTCACCGATGGTGATGGGCTCGGCGGACTCCCACCCGGCCTTGCGCTCGGCGGGATCGAGAGGGTGGGTGGGGGTGAGCAGTTGGACGTTGGGGCCCATCTGGGTATGGGCGCCGATCCGGATCGGCGCCACGTCCAGCATCACCGCGCCGAAGTTGACGAACACCCCCTCGCCCAGGGTGATGCGGTGGCCGTAGTCCACGTACAGGGGCGGGCGCACGGCGGCGTTCTCACCCACTTCGCCGAGCAGGTCGCCCAACGCCTTGACGCGCCCCTCATGGTCGTCGGACGCGGTGGAGTTGAAGACGTCCATGAGCTTGTGGCACCGGACGGCCTCGGCCGCCAACTCGGCGTCGACCCGGTAGGGCTCACCGGCGAGCATTCGTTCCTTGGCGCTGGTCACAGCGGTCCTTTCCGTGGCTGAAAACTCCGTCGAGCCTAACGCCACGCTCTGCGACAATGCCCATCATGAGATCCCCCACCCCCACGGTCCTGGTGAGCGGAGCCACCGGCGGCATCGGCGCCGCCCTGGTCGACGAACTCCTGCGACGCGAACGCCACGTGGTGGCGATGGGCCGTGACCTGGACCGTCTGGCCGACCTGGCCCGAACCCGACCGGGTGTGCGGACCGTGCTCGCCGATCTCGAACACCCTCAGACCCTGGCCGAGACGCTGGAGCCGCTGACCGAGGAGATCGGGGAGCTGTCGGCCTTCGTGCACTGCGCGGGGCTCTCCCCGGTGGCGTCGGTGGCCGACTCCCCCGCCGCCCTGTGGAACCGGGTGCTGGCTGTCAACCTGATCGCCGCCGCCGAACTCGTCCGCCTCGTGCTGCCCGCCTTGCGCACCGCCAAGGGCCACGTGGTGCTGGTCAACGCCGCCCCCGGCCTACACGGGGTGCCGCGCTGGTCGGCCTTCGCCGCGAGCAAGGCGGGGCTGAGCGAGCTGGCCGGCGCCTTGCGCGCCGAGGAGGCCCAACACGGGGTGCGGGTCACCTCTGTCCACCCCGGAGGGACCGCCACCGAAACCCTGCGACGGGTGCGCGCGGACTTCGATCGGCCCTACGACCCTGAGGCCTGTATTCGCCCCACCACCTTGGCCGGGGCGATCGCGGACGTGCTGGATCTGCCCCGCGACGCGCTGGTCACCGAGCTGCACCTGCGCCCGGGTCCCTGAACCGGTACGGGGCCGCCTCGTCCGCTCGGTGCGGATGAGACGGCCCTTTCATTCCATTTTCCCGCGTAGCGGGACAAGGGCAGCCGAACCGCCGCTAGGCGGTCCGGCGTCCACCACAGGACACAGAAAGTAGACCTGTGTCACCTGTATACTACTCTCGTGTCTGTGACTCGCAAGGTTCGCCGGTTCTCCGGTGGCGTGTACGACCTCGGACTCCACGTCGTGTGGTGTTCGAAGTACCGCCGACCGGTACTCGCTGGACGCGTGGCACAGCGCCTAGAGGAACTGATCAGGTCCAAGGCGAATGAACGCGGTTGGGAGATCATCGCAGTTGAGGTGATGCCCGACCACGTGCACCTGTTCGTCAAGCACGACCCCAAGGCATCGGCGTCATATGTCGCCAACCAGTTCAAGGGGTACACATCGCGCGTTCTGCGTGAGGAGTTCCCCCACTTGAGGTCGAAGCTGCCCACCCTGTGGTCGTCGTCGTA